>NZ_JBEZVL010000005.1:0-608234 GCF_040636975.1 Streptomyces sp. NPDC032198
GTTGATAGGCCAGATCTGGAAGCCCGGTAACGGGTGGAGGTGACTGGTACTAATAGGCCGAGGGCTTGTCCTCAGTTGCTCGCGTCCACTGTGTTGGTTCTGAAACCACGAACAACCCCGTATGTCGGGCCACGACTACGGTGCGGTTGACAGTTTCATAGTGTTTCGGTGGTCATAGCGTGAGGGAAACGCCCGGTTACATTCCGAACCCGGAAGCTAAGCCTCACAGCGCCGATGGTACTGCAGGGGGGACCCTGTGGGAGAGTAGGACGCCGCCGAACTATTATTAACGGGAAACCCCCGCACCCTCTGGGTGCGGGGGTTTTCTGCGTTTATCCCAAAGGCCATTACTCCGGCCTCACCAATTTCGTGTCGTACGCCAGAATGACCGCCTGCACCCGGTCCCTCGCCCCTGTCTTCGCGAGAATGCGGCCGACGTGCGTCTTCACCGTCGATTCCGCGAGGTGCAGGCGACCCGCGATCTCCGCGTTCGTCCAGCCCTGGCCGATAACCGTCAGGATTTCCCGTTCCCGGTCCGTCAGCGAGGCCAGGCGCGGGTCCCGGTGAGGGGCGGTGTCGTCGCCGGAATGTGCCGGCAGGCGGTCGGCGTACGCGTCGAGCAGGCGGCGGGTCAGGCTCGGGGCGACGACTGCGTCTCCCGTGGCGACCGCGCGGATGCCGGAGAGCAGCTCCTCCGGCAGGGCGTCCTTGATGAGGAAGCCCGAGGCTCCTGCCCGCAGGCCCGCGTGGGCGTACTCGTCGAGGTCGAACGTGGTGAGGATCAGGACGCGGGTGCGGTCGCCCGCCGCCACGATGCGGCGCGTGGCCTCGATGCCGTCCAGGCCCGGCATGCGGATGTCCATCAGGGCGACGTCCGGGTGGAGTTCGGCCGTCATGCGGACGGCTTCGCTGCCGTTGCCCGCCTCGCCCACCACCTTCATGTCGTCCTGGCTCTCCAGAAGCATGCGGAAGCCGAAGCGTTGCATCGGCTGGTCGTCGACGATGAGGACTGTGGTCACTGGGCGGGTTCCTTGGGGAGACGGAGTTCGACGTGCCAGCCAGCCTGCGGGTGGGGGAGCGGGCCTGCCTCAAGTGTCCCGCCGTACAAGGCCGTTCGCTCGCGCATTCCCGTGAGACCCCGACCGGAGGACGTGAGACCCCGACCGGCGGATGTGAGACCGCGACCGGAGGACCCGAAGCGGCTGCCGTCCGCCCCCGTATCCGTCACCCTCACCCGGACCCCGTCATCGCCGTACGTGACCTCCACGGTGGCCGTCGCCCCCGGACCCCCGTGCTTGAGCGTGTTCGTGAGGGCCTCCTGCACCACTCGGTAGACCGTGAGCTGGCGGCCCGCCGGGATCGAGTCCGGGTGGCCGATCACCGTGCTGCGTACCGGAAGGCCCGCGGCCCGTACCCCGTCGATGAGCCGGTCCAGGTCGGTGAGGGCCGGCTGGGGAGCGAGGGCGGCGGCCTCGGGGGCCTCGGGGGCCTCATCGCGCAGGACGTCCAGGAGCCGGCGCAGTTCCGTCAGGGCCTGGCGGCTGGTGGCTCCGATCGCCGTGAGGGCCTGCGCGGCGCGCTCCGGGGACTTGGCGGCGGCGTACGCACCGCCGTCCGCGAGGGTCGTGATGACCGAGAGATTGTGGCCGATGATGTCGTGCATCTCCCGGGCGATACGCGTGCGTTCGGCGTTGGTGGCCAGCTGCGCCTGCTGATCGCGTTCGACTTCGAGCTGCTTGGCGCGCTGCACGAGGGAGGCCATGTACTCCTGGCGGGTGCGGAACGCGATGCCCATCAGGGCGACGATCGCGAAGCTCATCATGGTCGGGACGACCTGCTGGTCCCAACTGCCCTGCGGGTAGCGGACGCGTCCGACCACGACAGGGGCGAGCGTCAGGCAGTACGTCCAGGCCAGCGTGCGCGGCGGCAGCCGTATCGCGATGTTGAAGACCACGATGAGCAGGGTGAGCGAACCCTGGAGGACGGCTCCCGTCCAGTTGTTGGCGAGGCCCGCCAGGAGCATCACCGAGTACACCGCGAGCGGGTGGCGGCGGCGCCACAGGAGCGGCACCGTGACGGTCAGCGTGATCGCGTACAGGAGCCAGGCGGGGACGTCCGTGTTCTGGGCTATGTTCCGCCAGCCGTCTCCCACCAGGTCGATCAGCCCGGCGGTCACGAAGAACCCGGTCAGCAGGAGGTCCCAGACCAGCGGGCGCCGCCGGTCGAAGGTACGCACCCACTGGACTCCGCGCTCCACGTACCGGGTCAGCGGCTGGGCGCCCGCGGACCAGTCCTGGTCCGGGGCGCCCTGATCGCTGCCGCTGGCCTGCGGGGAGGTCCGGGGGTTCACGGGTTCATCCTCGTACGAGAAGTGCTCATACGTCCCGTCGCCTCAGCAGGATCGCCGCCGCTGCCAGGGATGCCACCGCCCACGCGCACAGTGCCAGCAGGCCCGTGCCGGGCGCGAGGTCGCCCGACGTGGTGTGCAGGGCAGCTAGGGACTCGGCGGCCGGGAGCGGGAAGTAGTTCAGGAGGTCCTGCACCGTGTCGTTCGGGATCATCGTGGCGAGCTGCGGCAGGAGGATCAGGCCGCCGACGTACGCGCCGATCGTCCCCGGGATGCTGCGCAGGGCCGAGCCGAGGCCGAGCACGATGACGCCGATGAGGGTGGTCCCGGCGGCGGAGCCCGCCAGGGCGCGCACGACGCCGGGGTCCTTGAACGACGCCTCCAGGTCCGTGCCCCCGAGGAACAGTTCGGCCAGCGGGAACGTGACGAAGTTCGTGACCAGGAGCGTCAGGAGGGCGACGGTGGTGAACACCGTCGTCTTCGCCCACAGCACCGGCAGCCGGCGCGGCACCGCGGTCATCGTGGCCCGCACCATGCCCGTCGAGTACTCACCCGCGGTGAGCAGGATGCCGAGGACCGCGATCGCGACCTGGCCGACCTGGGTGCCGAGCAGGGCGTTCATGACCGGGTCGATCTCGTCCTCGGGGCTGGGCGTGTACGTGGCGGCGAGGATCATGCCGAGGACGACGGTGAAGACGCTCGCCACGCCGAGCATGATCCAGGTGGAGCGCAGCGTCCACAGCTTGTGCCACTCGGAGCGGAGGATCCCGCGGGAGGTCAGGCGGTAGGGGGCGGGAACGGCGGTCGCGGTGCTCATGCCGCTGCTCCTTCCGGCACTCCCGCAGCGGCGGACACCGACGCGACGTACTCGGCCGAGTCCCGCGTCAGGTCCATGAAGGCCTGCTCCAAGGAGGCGGTGTGCGGGGTCAGTTCGAAGAGGGGGATGCCGTGCTGCGCCGCCGTGCGGCCGATGTGTTCGCCGTCCGTGCCGCGTACGTCCAGGACGCTCGGCGCGTCACTCGTGATCTGTACGCCGGGCGCGGCGAGCAGCTCGCCGAGGAGGCCCGCCTCGGGGGTGACGACCTTGACGGAGCCGGTGCCGGACTCGCGTACGAACTGCTCGACCGTCGTGTCCGCGAGGAGCCTGCCGCGGCCGATGATGATCAGGTGCTCTGCGGTCAGCGCCATCTCGCTCATGAGGTGCGAGGAGACCAGGACCGTACGGCCCTCTGCGGCAAGGGACTTGAGGAGGTTGCGGATCCACAGGACGCCCTCGGGGTCCAGGCCGTTGACCGGTTCGTCGAGGATGACCACGGCCGGGTCGCCGAGGAGTGCGGCGGCGATGCCGAGGCGCTGGCCCATGCCGAGCGAGAAGCCCTTCACGCGCTTGCGGGCCACCTCGTGGATGCCCACGAGGTCCAGGACCTTCTCGACGCGGCGGCGCGGGATGCCGTGCGTGTGGGCCAGGGCCATCAGGTGGTGGAAGGCGGTGCGGCCCGGGTGCACGGACCGCGCTTCGAGGAGCGCGCCCACCTCGTGCAGGGGCGCGGTGTGCGTCGCGTACGTCCGCTCGCCGATGGTGGAGCGCCCGCGGGTCGGGGCGTCCAGGCCGAGCAGCATCCGCATGGTGGTCGACTTGCCCGCGCCGTTGGGGCCGAGGAAGCCGGTGACCGTGCCGGGGTGGACGGTGAAGCTCAGGTCCTCCACGACGGTCTTCTCGCCGTAGCGCTTGGTCAGTTCGTATGCCCGAATCATGCTTCTGATGCTGGCGTCCGCGGGGGGCGCGGGGCGTCGGACCAGGGGCGGGACGTGGGTGGGTGCGGGTAGTACCGGGGTAGGACGGTGACCCTGAGGACGGGTGGAGGGGCGGCAGCCGCTCAGCCGGGGAGTTCCGCGTGCGGCCAGCGGGTGCGGGCCTGTTCGCGGGAGCGGAGGAGGGCCAGGGTGGGCAGGCCGCGGTCCGCGCCGGTGGACAGGAGCTCCGGGAGCTGGGGGAGCGGGGCCACGGCGGCCACGTCGTCGAGGACCAGCGTCATTGGTGGGTCGAGCCGACCGGAGGATGACCGTTCGGCCATGCGCCGGCCGTGCTCGACCACGCTTGAGGCGAGTGCTGTGAGGAGGGGCATCGCGCCCGGCCCCTTGGGTGATTTGGGGTCCTCGATGGCTTCACCCACCACAAAAAGCGTGCCCCCTTCATCGATGAAGGAATCCAGTGTGAGGGCATCGGTTCGGTTGGGGGTGCAGGATTCCCGTACGTTCAGGGTGAAGAGGGAGGAGAGCGCGCGTGCGGTCAACTCCTGCGCCATGTCGCGGCGTTCCGGGTACGCGGTGAGCGCCGCCTCCAGCTCGCCCGCGGCCCCCGAGGTGGCCTTCTGGTGGGTGCGGAGGATCCGTACGGCGTCCTGGACCCCTGTGCCCTGGGCCCAGCGGTGTACGTGCTTGATGGGGCGGCTGTCCACCGCTGCCGCGTGGAGGAAGCTGCGGAGCAGGGTCTCCGCGGTGTCGGCGACGCTGCTGTCCAGCCTGGCGCTGGGCCTTATGGCGGTCAGCAGGGCGGCGGCCCGCTGCGTGGCCACCGCTCTGTCCTCGCAGTTGCTGGTGGGGGACCAGTGCATTCTGGCCGGGGTGTCGCAGAGGTGTGAGGGGTCGTAGACGAGGACGGGGCCGAGCTTCGCGCGGGCGTCCTTGGTCTCCTCCCACAGGGTGGGGTCCGAGGTGAGGACCAGGGCCGCGCCCTCCGCGTCTCTGATGGCCTCTGCCGCCAGGGGTCTACGGGTTTCCCGTGGGCCCAGTACCAAGGGCGTACGGGGTGTGGGGACGGCGGCTTTCGCGAAGCTCGGCGGCGGCTCCGCGAGGGGTTCCCCGGCGGGAGCGGGGGCCGGAGCGGGGGCGGACGCGAGGGTGCTCGCCTCCACGGGAGCGGGCTCGGGGGGCGGGGCGGCGTTGTTCACCGCGGGGGCCGGAGCCGGAGCCGGAGCCTGGGCGGGAGAGGGAGCTGGAGCCGGAGCCGAAGCGGCCAGAGGCGCTTGCTGCTCCCACGCCTGCTGCTCCCACGCCTGGTGCGCCCGAGCCTGCTGCTCCCGCTCCTGTTCCCGACCCTGCTGCGGCAGACGTCTCGCCCTGCGCACCGCCCGCCACCGCGTGACCGTCCCCATGACGAAGATGGTCAGGACGACAAGCACCATGAGCTGCCCGATCAGCAGCCCCCAGAACAGCCCGTACCCCGTGAGCTGGGACGCCGGAGTGGCCGGCCACGCGCCCGCGATGTCGTGCGGCTGCTGGACCAGGTGCCGCATCGCCACCGGCGTATTGCCGAAGGTGACGTGGTCGGGCCAGGAGCCGTGCGAGAAGAGGCCCGCGAGGCCCGTCGCCGACCAGACGAGAACGGTCAGGCCGAGCACGAAGGCGAGGCCGCCCACGAGGAGACCGTCGGGGATGCCTCGCTCCCGTGACTCGCGGCGTCCGCCCCGCTCGCGGTACTCGGGCTCAGGGCCCCGGTATCCCATCGCTCATGCCACCCCGGAACGCGACGACGAAGGACCGTTCATCTGCTGCTCCATGTAGGCCGCCCGCTCCTCCGCCTCCAGCTCGGCCGCCCGCAGCGCGTCGTCGCCGAGCAGTTGGTCCGCCGACGATTCCGTCATGGCGCGGTCGGTGAAGACCAGGGGGCGTTCGGTCTCCGTGATCAGGTGTTTGACCACCTGGACGTTGCCGTTCACGTCCCAGACCGCGATGCCGGGCGTCAGGGTCGGGATGATCTCCACGGCCCACCGGGGCAGGCCGAGCACCCGGCCCGTCGCCCTCGCCTCGTCCGCCTTCTGGGCGTAGATGGTCCTGGTCGAGGCCATCTTGAGGATCGCGGCGGCTTCCTTGGCCGCCGCCCCGTCCACCACGTCGCTCAGATGGTGGACCACCGCCACGAAGGACAGACCGAGCCGTCGGCCGAACTTCAGGAGGCGCTGGAAGAGCTGCGCCACGAAGGGCGAGTTGATGATGTGCCAGGCCTCTTCCACCAGGAAGATGCGCTTCTTGCGGTCCGGGCGGATCCAGGTGTGTTCGAGCCAGACGCCCACGATCGCCATCAGGATCGGCATGGCGATCGAGTTGCGGTCGATGTGCGAGAGGTCGAAGACGATCAGGGGCGCGTCGAGGTCGATGCCGACCGTCGTCGGGCCGTCGAACATGCCCCGCAGGTCACCGTCGACCAGGCGGTCCAGGACGAGCGCGACGTCCAGACCCCACGCCCGTACGTCGTCTATGGCGACGTTCATGGCTTCGGCCGACTCCGGCTCCGGGTGGCGCAGCTGCTCCACGATGTCCGTGAGGACCGGCTGGCGCTCCACGATCGTCTCGTTCACGTATGCGTGGGCGACCTTGAGCGCGAAGCCCGAGCGCTCGTCGAGGCCGTGGCCCATCGCGACCTCGATGATCGTCCGGAGCAGCGCGAGCTGGCCCGTCGTGGTGATCGCGGGGTCGAGGGGGTTGAGGCGGATGCCCAGGTCCATGGCGGCGGTCGGGTCGAGCCGGATGGGGGTTATCCCCAGCTCCTGGGCGATGAGGTTCCATTCGCCCACCCCGTCCTCGCCCTGTGCGTCCAGGACGACGACCTGGCGGTCCTTGAACCTCAACTGCCGCAGGACGTATGTCTTCTCGAGCGCCGACTTGCCGTTGCCCGACTCGCCGAGCACCAGCCAGTGGGGCGCCGGGAGCTGCTGGCCGTAGAGCTGGAAGGGGTCGTAGATGTATCCCTTGCCGGAGTACACCTCGCGCCCGATGATCACGCCCGAGTCGCCGAGACCGGGGGCGGCTGTCGGCAGATAGACGGCCTGGGCCTGCCCCGTCGACGTACGCACGGGGAGCCTGGTCGTCTCGACCTTCCCGAAGAGGAAGGACGTGAAGGCATCGGTGAGGATGGTCAGCGGATCCCGCATGTTGGCAGCCCTCGCCTCTAGCGTCGGATGCCGGTCGCGAACGGCAGCGTATTGACGAAGGCCCTGTGGTGCTCGCGGTCGCACCACTCCAGCTTCAGATACGACTTCCCGGCCGAGGCCCGGATGGTGCGCTTGTCGCGGGCGAGGGCTTCGGGGGAACGGGACGAGACGGTGATGTAGCCGACGAGGTTGACGCCGGCCGCGCCGCTCGCGAGGTCCTCACCGCGCTGGTCCAGACGGGAGTTCGATGCGATGTCACGCGGGTCGACCGTGCGGTTCAGCTTGGCCTGGCGGCTCGCCTCCGCCTCGTCGTTCGTCTTCTCCGTCAGCATGCGCTCGATGGCGACCTCGGTGGGTTCGAGGTCCATGGTCACCGCGACCGTGCGGATCACGTCCGGGGTGTGGACGAGCAGCGGGGCGAGGAAGTTGACGCCGACGGGCGTCATCGGCCACTCCTTCACCCAGGCCGTGGCGTGGCACCAGGGGGCGCGGGTGGAGGACTCACGGGTCTTGGCCTGGAGGTACGTGGGCTCCATGGCGTCGAGCTCGGCGGGCCAGGCGTTGCGCTTCGTCATCGCCTGGATGTGGTCGATGGGGTGGTCCGGGTCGTACATGGAGTGCACGAGCGAGGAGAGGCGGCCCTGTCCGAGCGGCTGCCGTACGCGGATGTCGGCTTCCTGGAGCCGCGAGCAGATGTCGGTCAGCTCGCGCGCCATGACGACCGCGAGACCGGCGTCCTTGTCGAGCTTCCGGCCGCCGTGCGGGCGGCTGGCGCGGGCCATGGCCTGGGCCTCGCCGGCCAGCTCGCGGGAGTAGTGCATGCAGGCCACGAGATACGCGCGGTGCTGCTCGCTGCTGGTGGAGACCATCGACTGGAGCTGCTCGTACGACTGCTGCAGCCAGGGCAGAGCCCGGTCGTCGCCTCGTACGCTGACGTCCTTGGCGTGGGCGTCCGGGTCGGCCGGGAGGGTGCGCGCGAGCATCTGGAGCCGCGTCACGAAGCCGTCGCCGTTCGCGACGTGCTTGAGCAGCGTCCCGAACCGGTCGACGAGCGCCTCCTGGTCCTCGGAGTCGCGGAGGCCGACGCCGGGGCCCTCGATCTCGATGGCGGCGGTGACGGTCCGCCGGTCGGCGTGCAGCAGCACGGCGATCTCATCGGGACCGAAGGGCGCGGCCAGCCAGTTGATGCGGCCGATCCCGGGCGGCGGGCCGACCTCGATCTCCCTGCCGTCCAGGTGGATGCCCGCCTCGGGGACGGTGGAGCGGTAGGCGGTGCCGCGCTTGAGGGAGCGCTTGTAGCTGCGGTTGATCTCGAACCACTTGTAGAACGTGCGGCCCTTGTAGGGGACGTAGACCGCGGCGATCGCCAGCATGGGGAAGCCCATGAGGAGCACGATGCGCAAGGAGAGGACGGGGACGAGGAGCCCGCACATCATCCCGATGAAGGCTCCGACGATGATCAGCGCGATCTCACCGGTCTCCCGGTTCTTGCCGACGATCGCGTTCGGCCGCGCACGGCCGATCAGATATGTGCGGCGGGGCGCGACCGGATGGGACACGTGGGACTGGGTGGTCATGAACGCCCTTCACCTCCCGAGCGATTGGTGCCTGTGGAGCCATTTCCTGAGCCGCGGTTGCGCGCGTGCGGTGTGCTGGTCGCGCTGCCCCGGGGCGGGGGTGCGGCGGAGGGGACGGATCCGCCGCCGTTCGATGAACCGCCGCCTCCGCTGGAGCGGCTGCTGTGGGCGGCGACGCCGCCGCTGACCGGGTTGGCGGGCCGCGGCTGACTGCTGCCGCCGTCTCCGCCGCCGCCACGGGAGCTGTGGGTCTTGATGCCCTGGGAGACGAGGGACGCGGGGGAGGTGATGACGGCCGCGGCGCGGCTCTCGGCACCCTGGGAGATGCGGTTGTTCCGGGAGCCCGCGATCTCGTCGCCGAAGCCGGGGACGAAGCGGTAGATCATGGCGCTCGCGAAGATGGCGAGCAGGATGATCGAGAGGCCGGAGACGACCGCCGAGAAGGAGTCGGGCCCGTCGTCTGCGGACAGCGCCCCGGCGAGGCCGAGGACGATGGCGATGATCGGTTTCACCAGGATCACCGCGATCATGATCCCCGCCCAGCGGCGGACGTGCGTCCACAGGTTCTTGTCGACGAGGCCCGCGTACACGACGGTGCCGAGCAGGGCGCCCACGTAGAGCAGGGCGGCCCGGAGGACGAGCTCGAGCCAGAGGACGCCGGCCGCGAGGATCGACACGAGGGAGACGACGATCAGCATGATCGGGCCGCCGCCGATGCCGTCGCCCTTCTTCAGGGCGCTGGAGAACGTCCCGAAGAAGTTGTCCGTCTGGCCGCCGGTCGCCTTCGCGATGACGTCCGTGACGCCGTCGGCCGCGGAGACGACCGTGTAGAGGATCAGCGGTGTGAAGGCGGAGGCGAGGACCGTCAGCCACAGGAACCCGATGGCTTCGGAGAGCGCGGTGGTGAGGGGGACGCCTCGCACTGCGCGTTTGGCGACGGCGAGCAGCCAGAGGAGCAGGGTCAGGATGGACGACGCGGCGAAGACGACCGCGTACTGCTTGAGGAAGCTGGGGTTCGTGAAGTCGACCTCGGCGGTCTTCTTCACGGCTTCGGAGAGCTTGTCGACGGTCCAGGACGCGGCTTCCGCGCAGCCCTTTGCCAGGGAGGAGAGGGGGTCGGCGGTGGGGTCCAGGGGGGCGTCGGTGGGGTACTTGCCTTCGCTGCCGCCGCCTCCGCCGCTTTCGCCTTTTTCGCAGTATTTTTTGGCGGGGCCGTGGATCAGGTCGCAGGGGTCGTCTTCCGGTGCGGCGAAGGCGCGCGTTGCGAAGAGAACCGCTGTGGTCTGCACGGCAGCGACGGCAGCAGCGAGCTTGCGTACGTGACGGCTACCGGGCATAGGTGAACCCTCCGTACCCTTCGACTGCCTTGCTGATCTCGTCGGATCCGGAGGCTCGGTCGTCGCCCGGGACAGGGGACGGGCCTTCCTTCTGGGAGTGCGTGACGGCCTTCCAGTCGTCGCCCGTCCATCCCAGCTTCATGGTCATGGTGAACCAGCTGTTGGTCACGGGCTTGGTGGACCGCTCACCGGCCAGGCCCAGGAGGCCGCTGCACCAGACCTCCACCGTCGCCTTGTTGCCGCCGTAGTTGGTGACCTTGGTTCCGATCGGGACCGTGCGCGAGACGAACTGGTAGCCCTTCGGGGTCGTGCTGTCCGCGTTCAGGCCCACGCTCTTGAAGAAGGCAGATGTGTACGCCTTGTCCAGCCGTGTCTTGAACGTGTTCACGCTGGACGGCGCCATGACCACCTGGAGGATGCTGTCCCTCTTGGCCTTGTTGAACATGTCCGCCGAGCCAAGCGCCACCGCATAGTTCGCGGCAGCGGACTGCGCACCCTGCTGGCTCTTCGCGAAGCCGGAGGGGATTCCCGACGTCTTGCCGTCGACCGGCTTCGTGCCGGAGGCGGCGGTGGGGCCCGCCCCCGCCTTCTTCCCGCCGCTGTCCCCCGCAGAGGACTCGTCCCCGCTGTCGCCGCGGTTGGCGAAGGCGATGGCCGCGATGAGCAGCACCACCACACCGACCACCGTCACGAGGCTCCGTGACGAAGAACGGCTGGATCTGCGCCCTCCCCCGTACCCGTCCTGGCCGCCCCCCTCACCCTCGGGGAGCCGCGTCCGGGTCTCGCCCGAGCCGCCGTAGAGGCCGTCGTTCCGCTCATTGTCGAGGCTCATGCCGCGTACGCCCCCTCAACCTCTCGGTGAACCGCCACGTACGACGGTAGCCGTGCTGGTTCCCGCGCGGGCGCGGTGTGGTGACTCGACATCAGGGAGTTGCAACCTCAGCCGGTGGGCACGACGGATGGGTGGGTCGAAGGGGGACAGGGGGGGGGCAGGGGGACGGGGACGTAAGTGGTTGGCGGGGCTAGACCGCCATGCCGTACACGATGGTGAAGACCGTGCCGAGCGACCCGATGATGAAGACGCCGGTCAGGCCCGCGATGATCAGGCCCTTGCCCTGTTCCGCGCTGAAGGTGTCGCGCAGCGCCGTCGCGCCGATGCGCTGCTTCGCCGCGCCCCAGATCGCAATGCCGAGACAGAGGAGGATGGCGATCGCCATCACGACCTCGATCATCACCCGTGCCTCGTTGCCCAGGCTCCCGAAGGGACCCCAGTCGGGGGCGATCCCGCCGATGATGGTGGTGATGTCGCCCTTTTCGGCTGCCATAAGCATGTGTAACTCACCGCCCCTAGTGGGTTGTTCTGTCACCTCTGCCTACCGCAGTACAGAGGACAGCTCATTCTCGCCGACAAATGGGCCAGTGCATGTCGACTTGGCGTCATTCGTTGGCTGAAACGTATGGTCACTCTGTGTATCACGGTGAGTGACGCCGGGCAATGACGGCCCGGCGAGCCCTCTGACCAGGTCTCATTCTGACCGGATCCGGTGACGGAGACTCACATCATGGGTCATGGACGCCCGTCGGGGCCATTGAGGTAGGCCACGTCATCCAGTCCGTCCAGTCCGTCCAGCCCGTCGAGGTCGCCGAGACCGCCGCCCGTCACCACATACGAGCAGTCGGTGTAGCGGTAGCCGGGCTGGACCTTGCTGCTCTCGGAGTTGTTGCGGACGCCTCCCACGGTGCTCGCGTCGCGCTTGTAGAGGAAGTGGTAGTCGCCCGGGGGCAGGTGGAGGGTCTTCTTCGGGTACCCGTCGCCCGCCAGGCAGGCCTTCTTGCCCTGGGTCTTGCTGGTGTACGTCTTGCAGCCGAGGCACGAGGTGAGCTTGAGGGTCCCGGTGGTGGGGCCGGTGTAGAGGACCTCGAGCGGGCCGGGGCCGCCGTTCTCGACGACGTACGTGAGCTTCGCGCCGCCCGGTGACTTGGCCGGCGGCAGGCTGCGGCCCGCCGCCGGGCGGGCTTCGGCGATCTCGGCGGCGATGGCGATGTCCCTGGCGCGGTCGCGCTTGCCGTTGCTCTTGTAGGTTCCGGCGAAGTCGTTGAGGGTCTTGGCCGCCTCGCTGAACTTCCCGTCCTTGAACTCGTCCACGCCGCACGCGTACACCCCGGACTCGACCGCGCTCGACGCGTCACCGGAGAGGCTGCTGCCCGCGTCGCCGGGGAGGGCCTTGGCGGTGGAGCCGATGCCGCGGAGTTCTTCGGTGGCGCGGCAGGGCTCGGCGCCCTTCAGGTCGGCGGAGCGTGCGTCGATGGCCTTCTTGATGGCGGGCTCGACCTTCCCGGCCTGGTCGGAGTCGGGGAACGTGCGCAGGAGCTCTCCGAGCTCGCCGCCCTTGCTGCCGCTTTCGCTGCCGCCCGCGGTGGGCGTCGCGGTGCCGAGTCCCTGGGAGCCGCATTCGTAGAGGGAGGTGGCGAGGCGGTCGTCGGGCCAGGTGGCGAGGGTGCCGAGACGGTCCTTGCCGAGGGAGCCGCGGAGGGTGCGGAGGTACCTGAGGGGCTCCGTGGCGTCGCAGTACTTGCGCTCGTCGTAAGGGGCGGCGACGGACTTGTAGTACGCGGCGAGGCTGTCCGGGACGCGCTGGGCGGCCTTCGACCCCGCGTGGTCGTCGCCGAGGTCGCGGTAGATGTCGAGGGCGTCCCGGTAGTCGTCCTCGGCGGAGTCGAAGGCGCGGCCGTCGGCGGCCGCCACGATCTTGTCGGCCTTGTCGAGCCGGTCGAGCAGCATCTCCTCGACGGCGTCGTCGCGCGCGGCGTCGTACGCGATGACGCCGCCGGCCGGGACGGCGAGCAGGACGAGGCCGAGCCCGACGGCGAGCGGCGCGCGGAGCGGCCAGTTCTGATGGGTACGCAGGGCGCGGCGGGCCCCGTCGGCCGCCGCGAGGAGCAGGAAGGCCACGAACCCGATGAGTGCGCCGCCGGGGACGCCGTCGACCTCGGCGGGAAATGCCACGAAGAGCAGCGCGGCGGTCGCGGCCCAGCAGACCGCGGCCAGGAACCAGCGCTTCAGGAGGACGTAGCCGAGGCCGAGGCCGGTGAGGTTGAGGAGCCCGGCGGAGAGGGCGCGGAGGGCGTCGGGGGCGGGTGGGGGGAGGGGTGCGGGCGCGGGTGGGCCGTAGAGGGGTGGTGCGGGTGGGGCTGTGGGGGGCGGCAGGGGCGCGGCGTAGGGCTGCGGTGGGGTCGGCGGTGCCGCTGTCGGGGGCGAGGGCGGGGGCGGTGGCCCGAACTGGCCTCCGTGGGGGGCCTGGGGCGGTGGGCCGCCTGGGCCTGGGCTCGCGGCGGGGCCTGCGGCGGGGGTGGGGCGAGGGCTCTCATCGGAGCCGTGGCTCTCGCCGGGGCCGTGGCTCTCGTCAGCCCCCTGACCGGACGGCGGCGCCGCATCCGGCGTCGCGTACGGCGCCGGGCGTTGCTCCCCACCAGGACCGGCATCGCGGCCCTCGGGTCCCTCGCGTTCCCCGCTCACCGGGACGGCGTCGCTGGGCCCTCTGCCAGGAACCGCATCGTCGGGCTCAGCTCCCGTGGCGTGGTCATCCCCAGGTTGCATGTTCGGCTCCCCCCAGCCGTCACAACGCAGCGCCTTGATTTGCGCTCAATTCCCCAACGATCGACGAATGTTGGACACCAGTCAACCGCCCGGGCGGCTCTCGCGCCCCGACGTCGGCTGCGGCGGCCGAGGGCCTTCGCCCGGGAAGGGGACCAGACGGTCAGGGTCACGCCTGCGGCGAGCGCGACGACGTAGGCGACCAGGAGGACCGCGAAGCCGCCGGAGAGCCAGCCGAGAAGGCCGGTGTGGTCGTGGCCGATGAGCCGGTCGCCTGTTTCATCGCCACGGCCCAGGAGAGCGGACAGACGGCCCCCGGCCTGGACGCACAGCGCGAGGCGGACCTGCTGGTGGCCGCCGCGGTCGGCCTCGGCGGAGACGTACTGCACGGCCGCCGCACCCTGGACGACGTACGCGGCATACTCGACTACCACCTGACCAAGATCTTCAGCCCGGCCTTCTGACGACCGAGGCCTATGGCAGAGGGTTCTCGAAGCTGACGTTCTCCGCGATCTGGTGGACCAGGCTTCGGTACTCCGCACGCCTGCTCACGGCGGTGGTGCCCAGCGTGAGCACGACCAGTCGCTTGCCGTCCGGATGCGGGAGGTGGGCGAAGATCTGGAGGACCGGGTCCTGCGGGAGGCCGGACTCGGCGTTCGGCGTGCGGACGAGCTCACTGAACGACGCTGGGCCACAGGGCAGTTCGAGGTATTCGACGTTCCCGTGGCCCTCGGCGCCGGTGACGGCTCGGGCGGCGGTGACGGCGGGTGCGGCGGTGGCGATGTCCCGCCAGGACAGGGTGAAGAGGGAGAACAGGTGACCGCCGCTATTGCTTTCGGAAACGTCGTCGCGGTGCAGGCCGATCGAGCAATGGGTAGTGCCGACATCGACCAGTGCAGCCAACAGTTGCTGACCACTGGCCACTTGACCCAGAAGACGTCGGCGACCGACTTCATCCGGAATGGCATCAAGGAGCGGCCCGATGGCGGTGCGCAACTCTTCAGCCCCGGCGGAATCGGGCGGGTTCAGCAGCGCGTTGATGGGGATGGAGGTGAAGCCCGCCGGGACGGCGAACCAGATGTCACCGCCGGGTTCATTGACGGATTCATCGAGAATAAACTCGGGCGTGCTCAACTGAGTTCTCCATCAGGCGTAATCTGTTTCAGAGGTTTGGGGTGACTCCGGCACGCCGACCACGTTCGAGGTCCTCGGGCGTGACACCCCATTCAGTGAGGCGGCTGCCGTCGCCCTTGCCCAGACCCTGGTCGAGAACCTGAAACCGCCGGGGAGCCCGCCCGTTCGGGGTGGGTGCGGCGATGATGCCGATCATGCGCGGATCGCCGGCGAACCAGATGGTCTCGATCTGTGCCTTTAGCTGTGGCTTGGCGCGGGGGGCCAGCCGCCGGGTCCACCAATTCAGGCGGAAGTGCTGGGTGAAGACCAGGGGCAGTTGCTGCGCCGGGTCGGCGGGATTGGGAAACTCGAACCATCCGTGCTGGGGCCCCACAACCCCTGGATAGTCCGCCAGCCCATGCGGGGCATCGTTGCGCACCTGCCACGGGAAGGTGCGCATGATGCGCCGCATCCTCAGTGCCGCGGGGAAATATCGCAGTTGAACGTACGCGCGGTAGAAGCCGTAGATGAAGTACGGCATGAAGACCCACACGACCCAGTTGGGTGTCTCGGTGGAGATCCCGAGCAGTGCGATCCACCCGCCGACCCATCCGACCAGTCCGGCAATGTTCAGGGACATGTGCAGCGTCCAGGCGCGACGCGTGGGCGGGTGGTCCCACGCAGTGGGGAATTCAGCAAGGTTCACTTGGACACTTTCTCTGCATGGAAAAGGTCAGGAGAAGGCGGCGCGCACGAGGGCCGGGAGTGCAGGAAGATCGACACCGAGTCGCGTGCCGTCGATGCCGGTGCCCACCTGTCCCTTGATCTCGTCATCGGACACCAGGCCGTAGCCGGCCGTCACGAGACCGATGCCGGCTGACCCCTTGCCGATGGAGTCGATCACCACGGCTGGGTTGCTCGTGCCTCGAAATACGCGTTCAAGTAGGGGGTTTGCCACACCGCCCATGCCGCGCGCGCTTTCCGCTGTCTTGCTGCCGAAGAGCGACAACTTCTGCTCGAGGCTGAGTGCCGTCTCCCCTGCTCTCACCGATCGCGCGGCTCCAAGGCCTCCCTTGAGGGTAGCTCCGAGCCCAGGAACCATGCCGAGACCGTCGGCTCCTACCGAAACCAGGTTGCTGAAGAAATCGGCATCGAATTCACCCTTGGTCAAGCCGTCCATCAGGGACTCGCGCACCGCTGGATTCGAAAGCCGGGTAGCGAGCGCCCCCACGCTGAGAGCTGCTGCCCCCAACAGAAGGAGCGGCAGCGCAACAGGCCCCGTGAAGATCAGGGCGGCCAGGGCCAGTACTCCGGCAATGGCGCTGAGGATGTCCGGGAGGTTCTCCTTGACCCACTCCCAGGACTTCTCGAGCCAGCCCGGCTCGTGCGGTGCCAGTTTGTCCGTCGCTTCGCGAATCTTGGTCGCGCGGTATTCGGACCGCTTCCTGTGTTCTTCTTCCAGACTCCGCGCCCTCGCCAGGATCCGGTCGAGTTCGGCTTGAGCGTCCTCGACCTTGCCATGGGCGAGCTTCAGGGACTTCTTTGCATCGTCTTGCTTGTCGCCCTTTTTATCCAGGTCGGGATCATCACCGGCGGTGTCGGCGTGGCCCTTCGCGGCCTTCAACGCCTCCCGGGCGTCCTTGGCCTTGCCGTCCAGAGCTCTGGCCCGACGCTGGTAGTCGTGCAGGTCACCTTCCCAGCGCTCCAGTTGGGTGGCGGCTTTCTCAATGGAGCGGGCGGCGTTCTTCAGGTTGAGGGGTAGCGGCCCGTCCTTGACGGACTCGCGGAAAGCCACCGCCGCGTCGCCTTCCCAGTAACTGCCGTCCATCAGCTTGGTGACGACCTTGCGGGTGTCGCGGAGGACGGTGACGCAGGTGCCCAGCTTCTTGCGCAGCTCTTTTACGGTGTCGCAGTCCCCGGGGGCCGGATCAAAGCCGAGATCCGGATAGGTGGAGGCGTCCGTCACTTCGGCACCTCGACGATGTCGTCGTTGGTCTTCCCGGGTTTGTGCAGCGCCTTGACGAGCGCGTCCTCGACTTCGAGGAAGGCGTCCTTGCTCTGCTCGATGATCTTGCTCAGATCCTCGGCCTGCTCACCGATCTGCTCGGCGCCGTACTTCCAGTCCTCCTGGAAGTCCTCGCAGGCCTTGTCGAGGTCGCCCGTGCCGAGGCCCCCGACAGTCGCGCCGGACAGGGCGCTGCGCAGCCCCTTCAACGACTCGACTGATCCGTCGAGCAGTTTCATGAATCCTTCGAGTTCGACTGCGTCGAGCCTCAGCCTCTCGGCCATCCCTGCCCCCTGGCGGTCGTCATGGGTCGAACGACGCTATCCACGAGTGCGCAGTTTCGCTAGTGCGAAGTTTGCTTCATAGGCGCCCGAAGCGGCAGGTATCGGGCGGAGTGGTACGCGCGGCCGTCGAGGTGCGTGGCCGGGCCTCGGGCTAGTGGCGTACGTCGAGCGGGGCAGTGAGGGCGGGACCTTTGGCGGATTTGTTTTCGGGGGGTGGTCCTTAGCTTCTTACTCATGCGAATCGGACTGCTTGGGACCGGGAATGTTGCTCGTGCGCTTGCTGGTGGGTGGCGGGCTGCTGGGCACGATGTCGTGTTGGGGTCGCGATCCCCCGACGTGAGGGGAGCCGAGGGGGAGTTGGAGGGTTTTGTTGTAGTGGGGCTCGGGGGCGCTGCCGCGCATGGTGACGTGCTCGTCAATGCCACGCCCGGTACCGCGTCGATGAGCGTCCTGACCGAGATCGGTGCTCCAGCCCTGGCCGGGAAGGTGCTGGTCGACATCGGTGTCGGTTTCACCGAGCGCATGGAGCTCTCCCATCCCAACTACAGCCTCAGCGAGGAGATCCAGGCCGCGTTCCCGGACACGCATGTCGTCAAGACGCTCGCCACCGTCGACTCCGTCGTGATGACGGACCCGGGGAGTCTGGCCGAGGCGGGGACGATCTTTCTCTCCGGGGATGATGCCGTCGCGAAACGGACCACTCGGCGGTTGCTCGGTGATCTGGGATGGCCCGATGCCTCCCAGCTGGACCTGGGAGGCATCGTGACCGCGCGCGGGCAGGAGCACGCCGCGTATCTGTTCATGGGGGTGGCCGAGTCGATCGGCACGTACGGGTTCAGCTTCAAGGTCGTACGGCCGCGGGCCGTGTGAGCAGGTGGCGGGGGCGGCGGCGGGGGTTTCAGCCGGCGGGGGAGTCGCTGACCTTGCCCACCGGGCTGATCTCCAGCTTGACCTTGCTCTCGCCGTCGGTGACCGGGAGCGTGCCCGCGGGCCAGTCGAGGGTGACGTGCTTGGTCTCGTTCGGCGGCGTGACGACGAGGCTGGTGATGCGCACGCCGGAGCCGCCCGAGTTGTTGTACGGGAACGTGATGTTGAAGGCGGCGGATTCGCCGTCCTTCAGGACTCCGGGCACGGGCTGCTCGCCGTTGCGGCTCACGGAGAGGGTGTCGCCCGTGGACGCCGTCAGGTCGACCCCGGCGAAGCCCTTGATGGTGCAGTCGCGACCGCCGCCGTTCTTGAAGACGACGGTCACGACGCCTTCCGTCTTGTCGGTCGTGTTGTCCGTGGCGTCCACTTCGAGCTCGTCGGTGCGGCAGATGCCGGTCTTGGTGTTGCTGCCTGTGTCTGTGCCCGAGTCCGTACCCGCGCCCGAGTCCGTACCCGTGCCGGGCTCGTTCTCGTTGCTTTTGTCGTCCTCGTTGGCGTCCGTGCCTGCGGTGGTGTCCTGAGCGTTTTCGCCGCCCTTGTCTGCCGACGCAGCGGGCGAGGACGACGTCTCCGCCGACGCGTTGTCGTCGCCGTTGCAGGCGGTGAGCGAGAGGGCGGCGACGAGACCGATGACTGCTGCGACGGCCTTGCGGGTGTGCTTCATGGGATCCCCCGGGAGTGGTGCTTGGCTGTGGTGATCACAGCTAAGAGGGGCGGTCCCGGCCAGGGCAAGGAACTCCGGGGCATCCGGGACGCTGGGATGGTTCAAGGGGGCTGACCTGCTAGGACGTGCCTTGCCTGGGATGGCGGGGTGGGACGCGCGGGGATTGTTTGATCATGGACACGCAGGTGCTCCAGGGTCCCGGCGTCACTATTCGGCGGGGGAACGGATCACACCATCATGCGTACGCGTATGCGCTCCAGGCAGGCTGCCGCGGTTGCCGCGACCGCGGCTCTCGTCCTCACGGTGAGCGGGTGCCAGGACAGCGATCACGAGAGATCGTCGGGGGTGGCGGGGGCGTCGGGGGCCGGTGCGGGGGCTGAGGCTGGGGTCATCGCCGGTGCTGCTGCGGGTGCCGGCTCCGGCTCCGACTCGGACTCGGGTGAGGGGTCGGATGCGGCTGCTCCCGCTCGTAACGGCGGTACCAGCGGTGGGCCCGGGGTCCGGCAGAAGTGGATGCTGGAGAACCTGCCCCAGGCGGACACCGTCATGGCCGCGGGCGAGTACCTCCAGCGCTTCACCACGTGTGAGCGGTACAGCATCGATCCGGCCGACGAGCGCTACTACCCCATGGACGAGCAGTTCGACATGTCCTGGGGTGTGCAGTTCCGCGGTACGTGCGACGACAGCGGCGACGGCTGGATCCGGGTCTTCAAGACCAGCGACATGACGCAGTTCCAGACCGCCTACAAGGCCGACGTCGCCGAGCGGATGAAGACGGACGAACTCGCCGGTCTGCATGGCGGTTTCGCGGTCGGCAAGGACTTCGCCGTCATCGCGCCGGACGACGACACGATCCGGGACCTCTCGGCCTCAGGGCTTCTGGTCCTGAACTGCAACCCGAACTTCAAGCCGGAGGGGGATGTGGCGACGGCGCCCGCGTCGGTGGACGGGTGCGTGCTGACCGACGAGTTCGTCCAGAGCTAGTCGGCTTCCGCGTCCTCCACGTCCTCCCTGCCCCGCACGTCCTCCCTGCCCCGCACGTCCTCCCTGCCCCGCACGTCCCGCACACCCGCCACTCCCTCCACGAAGTGGTCGAACTCGCCTGCCTGCACGCCCAGTACGAAGGCGTCCCACTTCTGCCTGGTCGTGGTCACGATGTTCTCCGGGTCGCTGGTCTCCCGTAGGTGGACGGCGTCGTCCGGGCCGTACGCGAATTCGATCCAGGGGCCTGGGCCGCCCTCCTCCCCCTCGGGGGCGGCGCGGATCCAGTCGAGGTCTGGGGGCACGTCTTCGGGCATGGGGGCCGGTTCCTCGGGGTGCAGGGGGTGGATGGTGGAGGGAGTATCGCCTGCCGTCCCCCCTCCGCGCCGCGCGCCGCAAACTGCTCCGGACGGAGCTGGGCGGTGATCCCCCGAAGGCACAGGTCACCCCTCTACACTGAGGCGCGGTGGACTCCCGCGTGGTGAGGGGTGGTTGACGGTGCGTAAGGCGTGGCTGGTCGCGGCCGTCGGCATCGGTGGGGCGATGAGCTTCATCGCGCTGCTCGTCGTGGGGACGTACATGACCGCCGGAGGCATCGCCAACGGGGCCGGGCAGGGCAACGTCGGGCTCGCGAAGGGCGCCGTCCCTGCCACCTACCAGCCGCTCGTCCAGAAGTGGGGCAACCTCTGCAAGGCGATCAACCCCGCCCTGCTCGCCGCCCAGCTGTACCAGGAGAGCGGCTTCAACCCGAACGCCAAGAGCCCGGCCGCCGCTCAGGGGATAGCGCAATTCATCCCGGGGACCTGGGCCACGCACGGGGTCGACGGAGACGGTGACGGCGATCGCGACGTCTGGGACCCGAAGGACGCCATCCCTTCCGCCGCTTCGTACGACTGCAAACTCGCGAGCTATGTGAAGGACGCCCCCGGCAGCCCGACGAAGAACATGCTCGCCGCGTACAACGCGGGCGCCTATGCCGTCATCAAGTACGGCGGCGTACCGCCTTACAGCGAGACCCAGAATTACGTGAAGACCATCACGGACCTGGAGAAGAGTTTCGCCCGGCCCACCAGCAGGGTGCAGCCGTCGCAGCAGGCGGCGGGAGCCATCTACTACGCGCAGAAGAAGCTCGGCACGCTGTATCTGTGGGGCGGCAATGGAACCGCCGAGCAGGGCGGGCGATTCGACTGTTCCGGGCTTACGCTCGCCGCCTATCGCAGCGTGGATATCGATCTGCCGCGCGTCGCGAACGACCAGTACAACGCCGGACCGCATCCGAAACGGGACGAACTGCTCCCGGGCGACCTGGTGTTCTTCTCGGACGACCTCACCAATTCCCGCGCCATCCGGCACGTCGGGATCTACGTGGGCGGGGGCTACATGATCAACGCCCCGCGGGCCGGTGCGGTGATCCGTTTCGACCCGATCGACACTCCGGATTATTTTGGCGCGACCCGCGTCACCGAGGACGGGGCGAACGCCGTGCCCGACAAGCTGTCCGCGGCCTGAGGGGTTCCGGAACGGGGTCATGGGGAAGGTGCGATCGGCGCGTGACGTGGCTTGAACTCTCCGTCAGTACACTTCTCTGAGCTGCGGTGATGAGTCTCTCTTCGGTAACGTCTGCGTGATCATTCGGTGGAGAGTGGAACGTGGTGAAGGGGGCCGTGCGTTCCTTTGACTGAAGTCACCGGAGAGTGCGACCACCCAGTAGCGAGCGGCATTGACCACGCAGCAAGCAGTACTGACCACGGGGGTTGATGGAAGGGCGCACGGCAAGGTGCGTCCGAGGCGAGGAGACAAGGGGCCGCAGCACCATGGCTGGACTCGACACCACAGGGTCGAACCCCGACGTCAGCCTGCTCTACGACATCAATGGTCTGGCTGAGGATTCGCCGGACTGGCTGGCAAAGTCGATCGCATTCGTCGGTGAGTACGGGCTGCTGCTCGCGCTTGTTCTGCTGGTCGTCTGGTGCTGGTGGGGGCAGCGAAAGCGCGGGGCGCTTGATGACGCCGCTTCTTCTGTCGCCGCTGTTGTCTGGGCTCCCTTGGCGGCCTCGATCGCCGTCCTGGTGAATGTGCCGATCCGGGGATTCGTGGAGCGGCGCAGGCCTTTCAAGGATCACGACGGACTTGAGCTCCTCGTGCACGGAAAGACCGACTTCTCCTTCGTGAGTGATCACGCGACGCTCGCGATGGCTCTTGGTGTCGGGCTATTCGTGGCCAACCGGAAGTTCGGTCTCGTCGGCATCGCTCTCGCCTTGCTCGAAGGCTTCTGCCGGGTCTTTATGGGCGTGCACTATCCGACGGACGTCGTGGGCGGATTCGCGCTCGGGACCGCTGTCGCGCTGCTGCTCTCGCCGCTGGCCATGGCCCTGCTCACCCCTGTGGCCAAGGCTGTTGGCCGGACCGGGCGGGGTGGCTGGCTGGTGTGGGCGAAGCGGAGCCGCGGGGCTCTGGGGGCTGAGGGGACGGAAGAGGAGGCTGTGGCGGAGCTGGCTCAGCCTGCTGCCTCCGGGCCGGACGAGCGGGACCTCGCCGCGTAGCGGTTCGGCTTCCCCCCTCCCGGTCCGCGTCTCCGTGCTCTGCGTCTCCGTGCGCCGGGGTTCCGTCCTCGCGGCGGCGCTTCAGCAGCCACCAGCCCGCGCCTGCTGCCGCCGCGGTCACTCCCGCTGAGGCTGCGGTGAGGGGGCCTGCGGCCGGGTGATCGGCCTCCGTGGTGGTGGCCGCGTGGGCCGCGGGGGCGGCCAGGGCCAGGAGGGCGGCTGTGGTCGCTGCGGTCTTGCCTATTCGGGGTCTCATACCCCCAGGGCAGCGGGGTCCCGGGGAGTGGGCCACCCGAGGGCGTGTCGGGTGGGGCTGATCGGGTTGCGGGGGCCGCCATATGGGGTACGGCCTTCTTCGCCCCAGCCCCGCCCGGCCCCGACCCGCGCAGCCCCGTCAGCCCGTTACAGCGCCTGCGGGAAGTCGAAGAAGCGCTTCGGGTCGTACTGCTTCTTCAGCTTCTTCAGGCGGCCGGCCGCCGAACCGTAGTACGCCTCACGCCAGTTGGTCAGGGTGGGGTCCGCGTAGTTCTGGTAGGCCGCTCCGGAGGCGTACCGGGTCATCGCTCCATGAGCCGTTTTCAGCCATGCCTGGGCAGGCTTCCCGGAGGTGCCGGGGCGCCACGACGCGATGTACTGCGCCAGCATCCGCGAGCGGCGGTGGACGAAGGCCGTGGCCGTCGGGTCGACGCGGTTGATCGCGCCGCCGAGGGCGGTCAGCGCGATGCTGCCCCCGCTCGCGCCCGTCACGTTCTCCACCTGCGACAGCAGTGCGCGGATGCCCGCGGCCGAGAGCGAGCGGTCGAAGAAGTCCGAACTCGCCGCGTACGTCTCGCGGTTCAGGGCACCCTGCGTGTTCCGTCCCGGCGTCGTGCCGGGCAGGTGGCACTGGGCGTCCGACGCGAACGACGAGCAGCCCGCGTACACCTCCATCGACTCCTCGTACGAGCGCCGCTTCAATGACACGCTGCGCGCCGGGGCGCCGATCTTGTCGGCCAGGCGGTCCACCGCGTTCTGGAGCTCCCCGTACGTCCCGAGGGAGAAGCAGGCGACCGACACCGTGGGCGTACCGCCCGGCGTGTTCGCCAGGTGCGCCGACGACCAGATCTCGTCCGGCTGGTCGGGGCCCCACTCCTGCCACGCCTTGATGACGGCCGCCGCCTTCGACCAGGGCCAGCTCATGTAGGCCGAGACGCCCTGCGGAGCCGCGTGTGTGCGGAACCGGAGCTCCGTCACCACACCGAAGTTCCCGTTGCCCGCGCCCCGCAGCGCCCAGAACAGGTCCTTGTTCTCGCTCTTGCTCGCCGTCAGCTGCTTGCCGTCCGCCGTGATCAGCGTCGCCGACGTCAGGCTGTCGCAGGTCAGGCCGTACGCCCGGGACACCACTCCATGGCCGCCGCCCAGCGTCAGGCCGGAGATGCCGACGGTCGGGCAGGAGCCCGCCGGGATCGTCACGCCCTTCGCGGCCAGCGCGCGGTAGACGTCGATGAGCTTCGCGCCCGCGCCGACCGTGGCCGTCGAACCACTGGCGCGCGTCTTGTTCAGCTTCGACACGTCGACGATCAGGCGGCCCGTGCCGGACGACCAACCCCCGTAGGAGTGGCCGCCGTTGCGTATGGAGACCGGGACGTGGTGGGCGCGGGCGTACGCCAGGGTCGTGCGTATGTCGTCGGGGTTCGCCACGTACGCGACCGCCGTCGGCTTGAGGCTGTCGTAGCGCGTGTTGTAGAGCTGCCGCGCCGCCGCCCACTTCGCTTCTCCCGGCTTGACCAGGGTGCCGTCCAGGTCCTTGGCGAGGGCGGTGAGGTTCGCCGCCGCGGACGCCGCGGCGCTCGACGTACGGATCGGGGTGCCGGAGTTCGAGGCGCCCGCGCTCCCGGAGGCCGTGCCCCCGCCGCCCCCGGTGCCACCGCCGCCGCTTCCGCCGGAGCCGCTGCAGCCCGTCGTCGCGAAGGCCGCCGTTGCCGCCGCCGCGGTGCCGATGAACGTACGCCGTTCCATGACGCCCCTCCCGTTGCTTCTCGCCGTGCTTCCCGGAGTACGAGACGGCGTACGGGACTCATGGGTTCCGATGAGCGGAAACCGGTGAGCGGCAAGGGGAGTTCTAGCGGAGCGACGACGTGTGGGACTCCGCGTCCGTCCTGGCCTTGCTGCGCGCTCTGCGGGCCGGGCCGCGCCAGCCGCAGCTGCACCTGGCGGCGCAGAAGCGGCCCTGCTCGACCGTCGTCGTGCGGTGGGGTTCGTCCTGTTGCTCCTCGGCCACGGCTCCACCGTACCCACGCCGGGTGAACGCTCTTACGCGTGACGGGTCAACGTACCGGTCGTTACACGGAACGACAGGGGGCTACAGCACCTCACGGGAAGGCTTGGGGGTAGTCGGGCGATGGGTCACCAGCACAGGCGCACGGGCGGAGCGGTCGCCACGGCCGCGGCGGTGGGTCTCATGGCCGTCGCCACGGGCTGTTCGGGGGGCGGAGCCGCGGCCGACGACGGGCGCGCGGCCTCCCAGGACGCCGTCGACGTGGTGCGGGACTCCGCCGACGCCCTTGTCCGCGCGGGGAGTTCCAAGGCACGTACGTCCATGGAGATGGCCAGCGGCGGGACCCGTGTGACCATCCGTGGGCACGGCTCGTACGACTTCGGGCGGCAGGTGGGGCGGTTCGTGGTGGTGCTGCCGAAGGATCCCGCCGGGGACGTGGAGCACCGTCCCATCACCGAGCTGATGGCCAGCGGCGCGCTCTACATGAAGAACCGGGGGGCCGGGGTGCCCGCCGACAAGTGGGTGCGGATCGACACGGCGTCGCTCTCGGACGGCAATCTGGTCACGGGCGGGGCCACCGACCCGCTCGCCGCGGCGGAGCTGCTGCGGGGCGTGCGCAAGGCGTCGTACGTGGGGGAGACGGCGGTCGCGGGCGTGGAGGTGCGGCACTACCGGGGGATCGCCGACCTGCCGCGCGCCGCGAAGGCGGCTTCCGAGGGGCAGCGGCGGGCCCTGGGGGCGGCGGCGAAAGGGTTCAGCAAGGGCGGGGTGCCGTTCGACGTGTACCTCGACGAGGAGGGGCGGCTGCGCAAGCTCCGGCAGCACTTCAGCGTCGCGAACGCCGAGGTGGCGTCGACGACGCTGCTGTTCGACTTCGGGGTGCGGGTGGACGTGCGGCTGCCGGCGAGCGAGGACATCTTCGCGGGGAAGATCGCCGAGAAGTAGCCGCCGGGGTTACCTGGCTAGTCGGGCCCGGGGGTGTGGAAATGGTCCGTCCGTGCCATGCGCGGTGTGTAGGCCGCTCCCTACTCTAGGAAGTCGGTACCGGCAGGAAGCAAGGCCAGGAAGAGGTGATGAACGTGGCTCTGGTGCGCGGTACGACCGTTCAGGACCACGTTGCCCTTGCCGAGATCGAGCTGTGCGGCGAACTCATCATCGCGGCGTCCGCCGCTGGGGAGGAGCGATTGAGTCCCGACCGCATCGACGAGGTCCTTAACGTCTTCACCGACGTGCGGCAGCTGGGCAACGGCCGGGACTAGTCCCGGACCCCGTTTACCGGGGTGGGCGCGGCCCGGGCCCCGCCGCGTCCGTTCTCAGGTCCGCATCATCCGGGCGATGGCCTTCGTCGCCTCTTCGACCTTCGCGTCGATCTCGTCGCCGCCCTTGACCGCCGCGTCCGCCACACAGTGCCGCAGGTGCTCCTCCAGGAGCTGGAGAGCGAAGGACTGCAGGGCCTTCGTGCCAGCCGAGACCTGGGTGAGTATGTCGATGCAGTAGACATCCTCCTCGACCATGCGCTGGAGGCCGCGGACCTGGCCCTCGATACGGCGCAGTCGCTTGAGGTGCTCGTCCTTCTGCTTGTGGTAGCCGTGGACACCCTGGTCGTGGCCGCCGGGCTCGGAGGGCGCTTCGGTGTTCATGGCCACACCGGCCGGCTCGGTGGTCGTCATCGCGTCCTCCTGCTTGGACAGTCACTCTGCTGGGCAGTCATAGGAAAAGTCACGGACTCAACTGGCTTCCCATACCCCTAGTGGGTATAGAATACTCGATTGCTCGGGGGGTGTGCTGATCACTGTGCCTGATGGGCGACACTGGGGTCTGGCCGGTTAGCCGTGGCCGGATGATGCGCCTAGCATCAGCCTGACCGAATCCAAAGCACCCCGAGGACCCCACGTGCGCTTTCGTCTGACCCCCAGGGAGACGAGCTTCTACGACATGTTCGCCGCATCCGCGGACAACATTGTCACGGGCTCGAAGCTCCTGATGGAACTGCTCGGGGCTGACGCCTCCGCCCGAGCCGAGATCGCAGAGCGTATGCGGGCCGCGGAGCACGCTGGAGATGACGCTACCCATGCGATCTTCCACCAGCTGAACTCCTCCTTCATCACGCCTTTCGACCGCGAGGACATCTACAACCTCGCCTCCTGCCTCGACGACATCATGGACTTCATGGAGGAGGCCGTCGACCTGGTCGTCCTTTACCAGGTCGAGGAACTCCCCAAGGGAGTCGAGCAGCAGATCGAGGTCCTGTCGCGAGCCGCCGAGCTCACGGCCGAGGCCATGCCGAATCTGCGGACGATGGACAACCTCACCGAGTACTGGATCGAGGTCAACCGTCTGGAGAACCAGGCCGACCAGATCCACCGCAAGCTTCTCGCTCAGCTCTTCAACGGCAAGTACGACGCCATAGAGGTGCTGAAGCTGAAGCAGATCGTCGACGTGCTCGAAGAGGCGGCCGACGCGTTCGAGCACGTCGCGAACACGGTGGAGACCATCGCGGTCAAGGAGTCCTGAGGCCTCTCCATGGACACCTTTGCTTTGATCGTGACCATTGGCGTCGCGCTCGGATTTACGTACACGAATGGCTTTCACGACTCTGCGAATGCCATTGCCACTTCCGTCTCCACCCGTGCGCTGACGCCTCGCGCGGCACTCGCGATGGCCGCCGTCATGAACCTCGCCGGTGCCTTCATGGGCAGCGGGGTCGCCAAGACGGTCAGTAAGGGCCTGATCGAGACGCCCGAAGGCAACAAGGGAATGTGGATCCTCTTTGCCGCCCTGGTGGGCGCCATCGTATGGAACCTCGTCACCTGGTACTTCGGGCTTCCTTCGTCCTCCTCCCACGCGCTCTTCGGTGGAATGGTCGGAGCCGCGCTCGCCGGTGGAATCGGGGTGATCTGGTCCGGAGTGCTCGACAAGGTCGTCATTCCGATGTTCATCTCGCCCATCGTCGGACTCGTCGCCGGTTATCTGGTGATGTGCGCGATCATGTGGATGTTCCGGAAGTCCAACCCGCACAAGGCCAAGCGTGGATTCCGTATCGCGCAGACGGTGTCCGCGGCCGGCATGGCGCTCGGTCACGGTCTGCAGGACGCGCAGAAGACCATGGGCATCGTGGTGATGGCCCTGGTCATCTCCGATGTGCAGAGCGCCGACGCGCCCATTCCGATCTGGGTCAAGATCGCCTGTGCGCTGATGCTCTCCGCGGGTACGTACGCTGGCGGCTGGCGCATCATGCGTACGCTCGGCCGCAAGATCATCGAGCTGGACCCGCCGCAGGGATTCGCCGCGGAGACCACGGGCGCGGGCATCATGTTCACCACCGCGTTCATGTTCCACGCGCCGATCTCCACCACGCACGTGATCACTTCCGCGATCATGGGTGTGGGCGCGACCAAGCGTGTGAACGCGGTGCGCTGGGGTGTCGCCAAGAACATCATCCTCGGCTGGTTCATCACGATGCCGGCAGCCGCGATTGTCGCTGCGCTGAGTTTCTGGATCGTGAACCTGGCGTTCTTGTAGCAACGCGGTAAAGCGAGACAAAGGAAAGGCCCGCCCCCCGGGAGCCAGGGGGCGGGCCTTTCTTGTTGCCCCTGCGGTGGCACCGCCATGCAGCACCGCGGGGAGTCGGGGATCGGGCCGGGGTTTATCCGAAGCGGCCCGAGATGTAGTCCTCGGTCGCCTGCACGGACGGGTTGGAGAAGATCCGCTCCGTCTCGTCGATCTCGACGAGCTTGCCGGGCTGGCCGACCGCCGCCAGGTTGAAGAAGGCCGTGCGGTCCGAGACGCGCGCCGCCTGCTGCATGTTGTGCGTCACGATGACGATCGTGAAGCGCTCCTTCAGCTCGCCGATCAGGTCCTCGATCGCGAGCGTCGAGATCGGGTCGAGGGCCGAGCAGGGCTCGTCCATCAGGAGCACCTGGGGCTCGACCGCGATGGCCCGCGCGATGCACAGACGCTGCTGCTGGCCGCCGGAGAGGCCGGAGCCGGGCTTGTTCAGGCGGTCCTTGACCTCGTTCCAGAGGTTGGCGCCCTTGAGGGACTTCTCGACGATGTTGTTCAGCTCGCTCTTCTTGTACGAGCCGTTCAGCTTCAGGCCCGCCGCCACGTTGTCGAAGATCGACATCGTCGGGAACGGGTTGGGGCGCTGGAACACCATGCCGATGGTGCGGCGCACGGCGACCGGGTCGACTCCGGGACCGTAGAGGTCCTCGTCGTCCAGGAGCACCTTGCCCTCGACGCGGCCACCGGTGGTGACCTCGTGCATGCGGTTGAGGGTGCGCAGGAAGGTGGACTTGCCGCAGCCGGAGGGGCCGATGAAGGCCGTCACGGAGCGGGGCTCCACGGTCATCGAGATGTCCTCGATGGCCTTGTGGGAGCTGTAGTAAGCGGTCAGGCCCGATACGTCGATTCGCTTGGCCATGGGGATCACTGCCTTCAGGGGGTTACAGAGAGGTCGCTGAGGTGGCCGCGTCAGCGGCCCGTCTTGGGGGCCTTCCAGCGGGCTACGCCGCGTGCCGCCATGTTGAGGATCATGATGAAGCCGATGAGGGCGAGCGCCGCCGCCCAGGCGCGGTCGTAACCGGCCTGGTTGCCTGCCGCGTACTGCTGGTAGATGTACAGCGGCAGCGAGGCCTGCGAGCCTTCGAACGGGTTCGTGTTGATCATGGGGTTGACCCAGACCAGGAGCAGCACCGGTGCGGTCTCGCCCGCGATACGGGCGACCGCGAGCATGACGCCGGTGGTGATGCCGCCGATCGCGGTGGGCAGGACCACCTTGAGGATGGTCCGCCACTTCGGAATGCCGAGGGCGAGTGACGCCTCCCGCAGCTCGTTCGGGACGAGCTTGAGCATCTCCTCCGTGGAGCGCACGACCACCGGCATCATCAGGATGGCGAGCGCCATGGCGCCGGCCCAGCCGGAGAAGTCGAAGCCCAGGATCAGGATCCAGAAGCTGAGGACGAACAGGCCCGCGACGATCGACGGGATGCCGGTCATGACGTCCACGAAGAACGTGACGACCTTGGAGAGCTTCCCGCGCCCGTACTCGACGAGGTAGATCGCGGTGAGCAGGCCGATCGGCACGGCGATCGCGGAGGCCAGGAGCACCTGCTCCAGGGTGCCGATGATCGCGTGATAGATGCCGCCGCCGGGCTCGTCGTCCGCGACCACACCCATGGAGTGGGTCAGGAAGTAGCCGTTGAAGACGTTCGAGCCGCGCTGGACGGTCTCGTAGATCAGCGAGGCCAGCGGGACGACGGCCAGCAGGAACATCACCCACACCATCGAGGTGGCGAGGCGGTCCTTGGCCTGGCGTCCGCCCTCGACGGCGACCGCGAGGGCGTACGAGGCGCCGACGTAGAGGATGGCCGCGATCAGGCCCCACTGGATGCGGCTGTCCAGGCCGGCCCCCGCGCCGATGCCGATGGCGACGGCGGCGGAGCCGAGTGCGACGACGGCCGGTGTCCAGCGCGGGAGTCGGGCGCCCCGCAGGCTCGTGGGCTTGACGATGGTGGCGCTCATGCGTTGGCCCCCGAGTACTCCTTGCGGCGCGCGATGATCAAGCGGGCCGCGCCGTTGACCAGCAGCGTGATGATGAAGAGGACCAGACCGGAGGCGATGAGCGCGTCACGGCCGTACTCGGTCGCCTCGTTGAACTTGCTGGCGATGTTCTGCGCGAAGGTGCCGCCGCCGAAGTCGAGCACGGAGGCGTTGATCACGAAGCTCGGGGAGAGCACGGTGGCGACGGCGATCGTCTCGCCGAGCGCGCGGCCCAGGCCCAGCATCGAGGCGGAGATGACGCCCGAGCGGGCGAAGGGGAGCACCGACATGCGGATGGTCTCCCAGCGCGTGGCGCCGAGCGCGAGCGCGGCCTCCTCGTGCATCTTCGGGACCTGGAGGAAGACCTCACGGCTGACGTTCGTGATGATCGGCAGGATCATGATCGCGAGCAGGATGCCCACCGTCATCAGGGAGCGCGGGGCGCCGCCCTGGTACTCGAAGACGCCGGTCCAGCCGAAGTAGTCGTCGAGCCAGCTGTAGAGGCCCGTCAGGTTGGGCGCGACCACGAGGGCGCCCCAGAGGCCGTAGACGATCGACGGCACGGCGGCCAGCAGGTCGATCACGAAGGCGATGGGGGTGGCCAGCTTGCGCGGTGCGTAGTGCGAGATGAACAGCGCGATGCCGATGGCCACGGGGACGGCGATCACCAGGGCGATGATCGAGCTCACCACGGTGCCGAAGACCAGGACCGCGATGCCGAAGTACGGCTTGCCGCCGGTGGTCGCACCGGCCGGGTCCCACTCGAAGGTGGTGAGGAAGTTGCCCGTGTTGTCCGAGAGCGCGAGGGCCGCACGGTAGGTCAGGAAGGCCGCGATGGCGGCCATGATCGCCAGCAGCGCGATGCCGGAGCCGCGCGAGAGACCGAGGAAGATCCGGTCGCCGGGGCGGGTGGCGCTGCGGCGGGGGCTCTTGGGGGTGATGCCCGAGGGCTTCACGTCGTTGAGGGGTGGGGGTGCTGTCGTACTGCTTGGTATATCCATGAGGTTCTCCGGTCTGCGGAGCAGGCAGCCGCTCTATCGGCGGGAGTTGCTCCTGGCGGCGGTGCACCGGACGGTGCGGCCGGCCCTGGTTCGCTGGGCCGGCCGCACTCGGTTCAGCTAGCTCAGGCCCGCGACGGTCGTGCGGACCTTGGAGATGATCTCGGCCGGGATCGGCGCGTAGTCGTTCTCCTTGAGGACGTTCTGGCCGTCCTCGCTGGCGATGTAGGTCAGGAAGGACTTGGTGGCGGCCAGGGTCTCGGCCTTGTTGCCCTTCTCGCAGAGGACCTCGTACGTCACCAGGGTGATCGGGTACGCGCCCTCGGCGGTGGGCTTGTAGTTCAGCTCGAGGGCGAGGTCCTTGCCCTTGCCGACGACCTTGGCCTCGGAGATGGCCTTGGAGGCGTTGTCGACGGTGGCCTTCACCGGCTCCTTGGCCTCGGTCTGCAGATCGACCGTGCTGATGCCGTCGGAGGCGTACGAGAGCTCGAAGTACGAGATGGCGCCGGCGGTCTGCTTGACCTGGCCCGCGACACCGGAGGAGCCGTTGGCGGACTGGCCGCCCTTGGCGACCCAGGACTTGCCGGGCTCGTGGGCCCAGGCGGACGGGGCCGCGCCCTTGAGGTACTTGGTGAAGTTGTCCGTGGTGCCGGACTCGTCCGAGCGGTGGAACGCCTGGATCTTGGTGCTGGGGAGCTTGGCGTCGGGGTTCAGCTTCTTGATCGCCTTGTCGTCCCAGGTCTTGATCTTGCCGTCGAAGATCTTGGCGAGGGTCTCGGCGTCCAGGACGAGGTTGTCCACGCCGGGCACGTTGTAACCGACGGCGATCGGGCCGCCGACCATCGGCAGGTCGATGGCCTGGCTGTTCTTGCAGACCTTCTTCGACGCCGCGATCTCCTCGGGCTTGAGCGCCGAGTCGGAGCCCGCGAAGGCGGTCTGGCCCTGCATGAACGCGGTGATGCCGGCGCCCGAACCCGTCGGGTTGTAGTTCAGCTGAACGTCCTTGCAGGTGGTCGAGTAGACCTTGCGCCAGGCGTCGATCGCGTTCTTCTGCGCGGACGAACCGGAGGCCGCGAGCTGACCCTTGGCGTCATCGCACTTGATGTTGGCGTTGGCGTTGGTCTCCTTGCCGGTGCCACCGCTGCCGCCGCTCGTGTCATCGGAGCCGCACGCCGTGAGGGCCAGGGCGCCGGAGACGGCGATGGCGCCGAGGGAGAGGGCGCGGAGCCGGTTCTTGCGCTGAAGCTTCACTGTCGGGTCTTCCTTCCGGGAGCCGCCTGCCCTTTGCCGGCGGCGTGCGAGGTCTTCGTCGTGCAGTACTGCGGTCGTTCTGTTCTGCGGTCCTACGTTGTGTTGTAAGGCTGAAATTAGGCAGGACAGGTGAAGCGGCCCATGGGCATGAGTGAACGGCGGGTGAACCTCGGCGGTCGGCCTGGTTAGGCAATGTGCTACGGAACGTAGTGGATCGGTTACGCCGGGTTGAGGACGCTGAGCAGGGCGTCGACAAGCTGCTGGTCACGGGGTTGCGTGAGCCGGTTGCGGGCCGCGGCGGGCGGCAGCCAGATGATGCGGTCCACTTCGGCGTTGGGCGTGAAGTGGCCTTCGGTCGCTTCCGCGGCCCAGTAGCTCACCTCTTTGGGGCGGCCCTGCGCCAGGTAGCGGGCCGTGGGGAGCCGGGCGCCGGGGGCGCAGCGGTGGCCTGTCTCCTCCTCGACCTCGCGCAGGGCGCCGTCGAGGGGGCTCTCGGCTCGCTTCAGCTTGCCCTTGGGGTGCGACCAGTCGTCGTACTTGGGGCGGTGGACCAGGCAGATCTCCAGCTCGCCGTCGAACGGGGAGCGGCGCCACAGGACGCAGCCCGCGGCCAGGACGGCTCCGCCCGCCGGGCGCGTCACCGGGTACTCACCGCCTCCGCCTCCCGGAGCCAGGCCTGGTGGAACGCGAAGCGGGCCGCTTCCACCTCGTGGCGCTGGTCGGCGTGCAGGACGCCGAGGGCGTACGCGGTCGCCGGGGCGATGCGGGGGGTGCGGGCGGCCGACGCCGCGGCCGACGCGGCGTCCGCGGCCTCGCGGTGGCGGTCCAGGGCGTGGCCCGCGTCCGCGAGGCGGAGGTCGGCGCCGGGGCCCGCGGTGAGGACTTCCTGGGCGTACCGGTGCAGGCGCAGGAGGGCGCGGGTCTTCAGCCAGGGGGCGTCCTGCGCCTCGGGCGCGGCGTCGGCGGCGAGGCCGTGCGTCAGCGCTTCCGCGTTGTACGGGTGGCCCGCCTGGCCCAGGGGGAGCGCGGCGACGGCTTCGGCGAGGTCGTCCTCGGCCCGCGCCGCCAGCGGCTTCAGGTCCTCCGGGGTGTTGCTCCTGAGGGGGACCTCGCTGGCCAGTACGGCGACGTTGTCCGCGACGGCGTGGAAGCGGGAGGAGCCGAAGGCCTGGAGGGCGGCGGAGTGGGCCCGCGTGCGGGCGAGGGTCAACTGGCGCTCCAGGAGCGCTGCCGCCTTGGCCGCGCCCACCGTCAGGCCCCTTGGGGTCCCGCCGGGTTCATCGGCGCCCGGCGCCGGGGGCTGTGCCCAGCCTCCTCCACTCTCCACTCCGTTCGAGCGGGGGGACCCCCATCGCCCCGCGGACCGCCTGCCCGCAGCGGGAACGGCTGCCGGCGCCGGGACCGTGGGCGTGCCCGACAAGCGGTGCAAGGCGTCGAGGAGCCGCTCCAGGCGCGCCCCGAACGCGTGCTCCCGGGCCAACGTGCCGGACAGCCAGGCCAGTTCGGGGCGCAGTCCTGACGCCCACTCCTGGTCAAGGAGCGGGCGGAAGGTGTGCAGGGTGCCGCCGATGCGGCGGGCCGCCCGGCGCAGGGCCTGGGCCGCCTCCAGGGACGCCTCGGCGCCCTGCGCGTCCGTCGACGACTCGCGGTGCAGCCGCAGCGAGCGCAGGAACTCCGTGGCCTGGCCCTGCAGATAGGCCGACAGGACATCGCCTGTCGTCGTCTCATGGTTTAGCTGTGCCACGCCGGCGCCTCCGGGCGTCAATGAGCATCTCCTGTACGTTCCGCAGGGGCTGGCCCTCCGGATCCAGGGCGTGCCGGGTCCAGTTGCCGTCCGCGCCCAGGTGCCAGGAGGCGGTGGTGTCCGACATGCCGGTCTCCAGGAGCCGGCTCAGCGTCGCCCGGTGGGCCGGGTCGGTGACCCTGACCAGTGCCTCGATACGGCGGTCGAGGTTGCGGTGCATCATGTCGGCGCTGCCGATCCACACCTCCGGCTCGCCCGCGTTGCCGAAGGCGAAGACGCGGGAGTGCTCCAGGAAGCGGCCGAGCACGGAACGGACCCGGATCGTCTCCGAGAGCCCCGCGACACCGGGCCGCACCGCACAGATCCCGCGCACCCACACGTCGACCGGCACGCCCGCCTGCGAGGCGCGGTAGAGCGAGTCCACGACCGCCTCGTCGACCATCGAGTTGACCTTGATGCGCACGTAGGCGGGGCGGCCCGCCCGGTGGTGCTGGATTTCCTTGTCGATGCGCGAGACGAGCCCGTCGCGCAGGGACTTGGGGGCGACGAGAAGACGGCGGTAGGTCTCCCGCCGCGAGTACCCCGAGAGCCGGTTGAAGAGGTCGGACAGGTCCGCGCCGACCTCCTGCTTGGAGGTGAGCAGCCCCAGGTCCTCGTAGAGCCGGGCCGTCTTGGGGTGGTAGTTGCCCGTGCCGACGTGCGAGTAGCGGACCAGGGTGTCGCCCTCCTGGCGGACGACGAGCGACAGCTTGCAGTGCGTTTTCAGGCCGACCAGGCCGTAGACGACGTGGCAGCCCGCCTCCTCCAGCTTCCGCGCCCACTTGATGTTCGCCTGCTCGTCGAAGCGCGCCTTGATCTCGACCAGGACGAGCACCTGCTTGCCCGACTCGGCGGCGTCGATCAGGGCGTCGACTATGGGGGAGTCGCCGGAGGTCCGGTACAGCGTCTGCTTGATCGCGAGGACGTCCGGGTCGGCCGCGGCCTGCTCCAGGAAGGCCTGCACGGACGTGGAGAACGAGTCGTACGGGTGGTGCAGAAGCACATCGCGTTCGCGAAGGGCGGCGAAGATGTCGGGCGCCGACGCGGACTCCACCTCGGCGAGGTCGCGGTGCGTGCCCGCGATGAACTTCGGGTACTTCAGCTCGGGCCGGTCCAGGGACGCGATGCCGAAGAGCCCGGTCAGGTCGAGCGGGCCCGGCAGCGGGTAGATCTCGGCCTCGCTGATCTTCAGCTCGCGTACGAGGAGGTCCAGGACGTTGCGGTCGATGGACTCCTCGACCTCAAGGCGCACCGGCGGCCCAAAGCGGCGTCGCATGAGCTCCTTCTCCAGGGCCTGGAGGAGGTTCTCGGCGTCGTCCTCCTCGACCTCAAGATCCTCGTTCCGGGTGAGCCGGAACATGTGGTGCTCCAGGATCTCCATGCCGGGGAACAGCTCTGCGAGGTGCGCGGGAGCGGCGATGACGTCCTCGATGGGGACGTAGCGCTGCGGGGAGGCCTCAAGGAAGCGGGAAAGAAGCGGCGGAACCTTCACACGAGCAAAGTGAGTGTGTCCGGAGACCGGGTTGCGGACGACCACGGCGAGGTTGAGTGAGAGCCCCGAGATGTACGGGAAGGGGTGCGCCGGGTCGACCGCGAGGGGGGTCAGGACGGGGAAGATCTGCTGCCGGAAGAGCGTGAAGAGGCGGGACTGCTCCTTCTCCGTCAGCTCGTTCCAGCGGACCAGGTGGATGCCCTCGTCGGCGAGGCCGGGGGCGACGTCCTCCTGGTAACAGGCGGCGTGCCGGGCCATGAGCTCGCGCGAACGGTTCCAGATCAGCTCCAGGACTTCACGGGGCTGCAGACCTGAGGCCGAACGGGTGGCGACGCCCGTCGCGATGCGCCGCTTCAGGCCTGCCACCCGGACCATGAAGAACTCGTCCAGGTTCGAGGCGAAGATCGCCAGGAAATTGGCCCGTTCGAGGAGGGGCGTGTTCGGATCCTCGGCAAGCTCCAGAACGCGCTCGTTGAAGGCGAGCCAGCTGCGCTCCCGGTCCAGGAAACGGCCCTGCGGAAGCTCCTGGCCGTCGTGTCCTACCTGGCCGTCCTCGTCGTACGCGTCGAGATCCGCGTCGATGTCGGGGTCGAGGTCCGACACCGCGGCCGACAGTGTGTGCGGCCGGTGCGCGGCGATGGAGCCGACGGAGGGCTGGGCGTGTGTGATGGTGCCGTGGCCCGAAGGGTCTCCGTCGAGGGCGGTGGTGGGAGACGGGTGGGACTGACCTTGCGTGCTGGGCTGGCTCATGGCCCCATTCTTCCGCGCGGGGACCCCGATGGGCGCGTCGGAGAGTGCCGGGGTGAGGACGAGCTTCCCGTTCGTGGGGGGAGGGTCGGGCACGGCAGGCTGCATTGAGCGAGGGTCGCAAGCCAGTCTGAATCACTGGTTACGGCGACATGACGTGCGGGACATGTGCGGGAGGCCCCCGGGCGTCTACATGGCCGGGGGCCTTGCGCGACTCAGGCGGCGCGGCGCCGCAGCACCAGGAATGCCGCGTACGCCGCCGCCGTGGCGAGCACGAGGATGATGCCGGTCTCGATGAACTGGACGTACCAGAAGTGGGGATGGGGGTGGATGTCGGCGTACCAGCCGGTGACCTTGGTGTCGGAGGGGCAGGGGAAGTGGGCCATCTGGTCCGGCGAGCATTGCCTGTCGACGAAGCGTTCGCCGGCGGCGTTGTGGACCCCCATGTCGATGATGAGGGAGTCCACGGGGACGTCATGCATCGTGTAGCCCGTGGACGTGCCCGAGGCGGGGCCGGAGAGCGTCTTCACCGGGAACAGATGCCACCGCACATTGCCCATGACCAGCAGTACGAGTCCGGTGACGAGGCCCCCGGCGGCCAGCGCCACCAGCGTGCGACGTACAAGGAGACCGGCGAGTGCGCCGACCATGACGGCGAAGAGGCAGTACGCGACGAGGACCGGGCCGATGGACTCGTAGACGCCGCGGTCCGCCCAGTTCAGGTCCCACACGGCCCCGATACCGGACCGGCCGGCCCAGAAGACCGCCATCAGCGCGAGCCCGCCCGCCACGCTCGTCACGGCGAACACCGTCAGCTTCGACGTCAGCCAGCGAACGGGCGACACCGACTGCGTCCAGGCGAGCTTGTGAGTGCCCGACTCCATCTCGCGGGCGACGACCGGGCCCGCGACGAAGGCGCCGATCAGGACGGGGATCAGTAGCATCCCCAGGGAGTAGTCCTTCAGGAACTCGTACAGCAGTGCCCGGGCGCTGGAGAAGCCGAGGAACGTCTCGCAGGAGCCGTCGGAGGTGCAGGGGCCGGTCGGCTCGGGGTAGGCGTGGTTCGCCCAGCGGAGAAGGCCCGTCAGCGCGGCGGCGAGCACGACGAGACCGAGGCCTGTGCGCAGTGCGCTGCGGTGCACCCGGACGTCGGCCCAGCGCGGCCCGCGCAGCAGAGGGGAGCTCATATCGTCACCTCGCGCTCGGCGGGTGCCGTGCTCGGTGTCAGCAAAGCCAGTGCGTCGGGAGAGCGCAGATGGGCCAGCAACAGTTCCTCCAGGGAAGGTTCTTCGACTTCCCAGCCGTCGCCGACCGGGCCTTCGGGCCGTATCAGCGCGGTCAGGCCCCGCCCCGTGGCGCGGGATTCGACGACCGTGTGCGGGGCGAGCTCCTCGACGGGTCGGCGCCCGGTGACCAGTGCGTGCGCGGAGACGAGGTCGTCGATGCCGCCGCCGAGGCGTACGCGGCCGTCGGAAACGAGCAGCAAGTAGTCGCAGGCGTCGGCCAGTTCGCTCACGATGTGTGAGGACATCACCACGGTGGTCCCGTGCTCGGCCGCCTCGGCCATCAGCGTCCCCATCAGCTGATGCCGGGCGAGCGGGTCGAGGTCGGCCATCGGCTCGTCCAGGAGCAGGAGTTCGGCCCGCGTGCCGAGCGCGAGGGCGAGTGCCACCCGGGTGCGCTGACCTCCGGAGAGCGTGCGCACCCGTGCCTTCGGGTCCAACCCTCCTTCCCGTACGACGCGTTCGGCGAGCGCGGCGTCCCAGCGCCCGGGGTTCAGCTCGGCGCCGAGCCGCAGCGTGTCGGCGATGCTGAGCTGCGGATAGAGCGGCTTGTCCTGGGCGACGTACGCGAGGCGTTCGCGCGCGGCGGCCGGGTGGGTGCCGAGCACGGTGAGCGAGCCCCCGCCGGGCCGCATCAGTCCGGCCGCGAGGGCCAGCAGCGTCGACTTGCCCGCGCCGTTGGGCCCCACGACCGCGCAGATCCGCCCGGCGGGCAGCCGGAAGGAACAGTCGCGCAGGGCGTGGCCCCGCCGCCCGTAACTCTTGGCGAGCGAGGCCGCCTCGATGGCGGTGTCGGTCATGCGTGGTCCCCCTTGGTGAACTGTTCCTCGAGTACGGCGCTGAACAGCGCCGCCACGTCGTCCCTCTCCAGACCGGATGCGCGGGCACGGGCCGCCCACCGGCTCAACTCCCCCCGCAGCGGGGAGTCGGCGGGCGTCGAGCCCAATGACTTCCGCACGAAGGTGCCGAGCCCGCGGCGGGCCTCGACCAGGCCCTCGCGTTCCAGCTCGCGATAGGCCTTCAGGACCGTGTTCGGGTTGATGGCCGTCGCCTCGACGACCTCACGGGCCGTGGGCAGCTTGTCGCCCGGCTCCAACAGGCCCAGGCGCAGCGCCTGTTGCGTCTGCTGGACGATCTGGAGGTAGGTGGCGACGCCGCTGCGCCGGTCGATACGGAACTCGACCATGCCTTTGCACCACCCTTTCACTAATTGAGTAGTGAAAGGGTGGTGCAAGGGGGTCGGTGCCGTCAAGGGGGTGGCCGATCTTGTAACGTCTGCCGCTCAGCATTGACGTGAACATGTATGGAAAGTCGGGGGACTTACCTTGTCCATGCCTCCGCCGCCCCAGGGCGGCTACCAACAGCCTCAGCAGCCGTACGGACAGCAGCAGCCGTACGGGCAGCAGCAGCCGTACGGACAGCCGTATGGGCAACAGCCCTACGGGCAGCAGCAGTTCGCACCGCCTCAGCCCCAGCAGCCCCACTCGCCTCAGCCTCAGCCTCAGCGCCCGCGCGGCGGTGGCGGTGGCTCCTTCAACCGGCAGTCACCGCTGATGAAGGTGGTGGTCCTGCTCATCGCCGGTGTCATCGCGGGCGTCTGGTGGTACTCCAGCCGCGGCAACACCACGGGCCCCGGCAGCGAGGCCGCCAAGGCGCCGACGGCCGCCGAGGTCGGCGACTGCGTACAGAACAAGGGGTCGAGCGGGAGCCCGGACATGGAGGTCGTCGACTGCTCCGGCGCGACGGCCGAGTACAAGGTGGCGAGCAAGCACGAAACCGAGTGCCGGCCCGGCCAGTCCCGCTACGAGCAGACCCGGCGCGGGCGGGTGCAGTACAGCATGTGCCTGGAGCCGATCGAGCCGAAGTAGGCGAGAGGGCCCGGACAGCAGGTCAGACAGGAAGGGCGCGGTGTTCCCCCGGGGAACACCGCGCCCTTCCTCTCTTCCGTACGTCGGTCAGGACTCCGTCCGGTACATCAGATCCGTCTCGTGCGTGACGAACCCGAGCCGTTCGTAGACGCTCACCGCCGCCTTGTTGTCCGCGTCCACGTACAGCATCGCGGTCGGCAGGCCCGCACCCGCCAGGTGGTTCAGGCCGATGGTCGTGAGCGCCTTGCCGAGGCCGCCGCCCTGCGCGCCGGACCGCACCCCCAGGACGTACACCTCGCCGAGGCCCTCGTCCGCGTGCACCTTGGTCCAGTGGAAGCCGACCAGCTCGCCGTCCTTCTCGGCCAGGAAGAAGCCCGCCGGGTCGAACCACGGCTCGGCCTTGCGGTCGTCCAGGTCGCGCTGGGTGAGGGAGCCCTGCTCGGGGTGGTGGGCGAAGGCGTCGGCGTTCACCGCGAGCCAGGCCGCGTCGTCCTGGCCGGGGACGAAGGCACGTACGGAGACGCCCGGCGGGAGCACCGGCTCGGGCAGGTCCAGGTCCGCCAACGAGCGCCGCATCTGCCGCAGTTCACGGAAGAGGGTGAGCCCCAGCACCTGCGCGAGGTGGCGAGCCGCCGAGTGACCGCCGTGCGCCCAGATCCGCAGCCGCCGGCCGGACTCGGCGAGCAGCGCGGTGCCGAGCGCCCTGCCGTGCCCGCGGCCACGGTGCGCCGGATGCACGACCAGCTCGGCGGCGGGCGCCTCGATGGGGTCGGTGTCCTCCAGCTGCGCGTACCCGACGAGCTCGTCGCCGAGGCCGAGCAGCAGATGCCGCACCCCTGCCCGTGCCCCGCCCCGCAGCTGGAGCCGCCCCTGCTCGGACACGGCCTGCTGGCCGTCCGCGCGGGCCGCTTCCGCGATGAGCCCGAGCACGGCGTCGGCCTGGTCGGAGGTGAGGGTGGCGACCGTGTCGATCTGCCGCAGGGTGGCGGGAGGCTGCTGCTCGTCAGTCATGGAGTCGAGGGTACGGCGACGACCGGTCGAGCAGCAGATCACGGGCGTACTCGCGGACCGCGGGCCAGGGCACGACGGCGTGCGCGCACACCTGCATCCCGCGTCCCTCTACGTCTCTCTACGCGTCTCTCCGCACTGTCACGCTTGTCCGAAGTATCCGCAACGCCCCTGGCGGCAACCACCTCGTAACCCGTAACCCCCTGTCGCGCTACGCGCGTTGACCTTAGGCTGCGCGGAGTTTCACGCCCTCAGTCGTCCCATACCTCTCCCAGGGGGATCCGTGCCAGCCACACCTCAGCCGCGTCGGACCAGACGCCGCGCCACCCGCGTGCTCGCCGCCGCGGCCGGTCTCGCCACGATCGGTGCGCTGGCCGCCGCGCTGCCCGCGAGTGCCGGGCAGGACACGGCGGGAGGGGCGAGCGCGGCGGGCAAGAAGCGGACCGTCGACGTGCAGCTGCTGTCCTTCAACGACTTCCACGGCAATCTCCAGCCGCCGGCGGGATCGTCGGGCCAGGTGACGGAGAAGCAGCCCGACGGGTCCGAGAAGAAGATCGACGCGGGCGGTGCCGAGTACCTCGCCACGTCGCTCCGTACGGCCCGCAAGGGGAAGCCGTACAGCGTCACGGCCGCGGCCGGTGACCTCATCGGCGCGAGCCCGCTCCTGTCGGGCCTCTTCCACGACGAGCCGACCGTCGAGGCCATGAACAAGCTGGGCCTCGACGTCACCAGCGTCGGGAACCACGAGTTCGACGAGGGGGCCAAGGAGCTGGCCCGCATGCAGAAGGGCGGCTGTCACCCCAAGGACGGCTGCTTCGAGAAGGGCAAGAAGTTCAAGGGGGCCGACTACCCCTACCTCGCGGCGAACGTGACCGACGAGAAGACGGACAAGCCCATCCTCGAGCCGTACTGGGTGTGGAAGCACAAGGGCGTCAAGGTCGGCTTCATCGGCGTGACGCTGGAGGGGACGCCGGACATCGTCTCGGCGGACGGTGTCAAGGGGCTCAAGTTCCACGACGAGATCGAGACGGTCAACAAGTACGCCAAGATCCTCGACAAGCAGGGCGTGAAGTCGATCGTCACGCTCATCCACGAGGGCGGCGCCCCCGCGTCGCAGGCGTACAACTACAACTGTGACTCCCCGGGCGCGGGCGACGGCATCTCCGGCCCGATCACCACCATCGCCAAGGGCATCACGCCCAAGGTCGACGCCCTGGTCACCGGGCACACGCACGCCGCGTACGTGTGCAGCATCCCCGACCCGTCGGGCAAGGCCCGCATGGTCACGTCGGCCTCGTCCTTCGGGAAGCTCTACACGGACACGACGCTCACGTACGACCGCAGGACGAAGGACATCGTCCGTACGTCAGTGAAGTCGGCGAAGTCGGCCAACCACGTCGTCAGCCGGGAGCAGGCGAAGGCCCCCGACATGACCTCGCTCATCGCGCGCTGGGACAAGCTGGCCGCGCCGGTCGCCAACCAGCCCGTCGGGTTCATCTCCGGCGACATCCCGGGCCGTGGCGCCACCACCCCCGAGGCGCCGCTCGGCGACCTGATCGCGGACGCGCAGCTCGCGCACGGCAAGGCGCTCGACCCGGAGACGGATCTGGCGCTGATGAACCCCGGCGGCATCCGCTCCGACCTCGTCCACAAGGCGAGCGGCAGCGAGGGTGACGGGACGGTGACGTACGGCGAGGGCTTCACCGTCCAGCCGTTCAGCAACACGGTCAATCTCGTCGATCTGACCGGCGCGCAGGTGATCACCGGGCTGAAGCAGCAGGTGAGCGGGTCGAACGCGGCATCTCCGAAGATCCTGCAGATCTCGGACGGCCTGACGTACACGCTCGACATGACGAAGTCCGGAGCTGACCGCGTCGTCACCGACTCGATCAAGCTGGACGGCAAGGCACTCGACCCGAACGCCACGTACCGTGTGGCCATGAACTCCTTCCTCGCGGGCGGCGGCGACGGCTTCGCCGAGCTCGGCAAGGGCACGAAGCCGCTGGTCGGCAGCGATGACCTGAAGGCGTTCAACGAGTACCTGACCGCCAACTCCTCGGCGGACAAGCCGATCGCGCCGCCGAAGGCGGACAGGATCACCATCGTGAAGTGAATGACGCGTTAACAGTCGCGCTCAGAAGGCGGCTGAAATCGGTGGTTACCGGGCGCAAGGCTTGGGGTGGGGTGTGAACGTATGGTGAAATCAGCTGATGCGTTCCCCCCACCGCATAGCCACGCTTCCGCCCGATCACAACCAGGCCTATCCGTCTGATGGTTGGCACGCCGAATCGGTTCCCCCAGAAGCAGCTCGCGAGGCGGTAGAGACCACCGCGCCGCTCAATCCGTACGACGAGCTCGGCGCCCTCGCCCCGAACCCGCTGGAAGAGTTCCTCCACGACACGAGTGACGGTGACGAAGCCGGCGAAGCCGACAAGTCGGACGCCCCGTGGCAGCCCCCGAACCACCGACGCGGCAGCCGGGGCCGCGGCGGCAGCCGCAGCCGCCGCCGCAACCGGTTCGCCGGGCTCCCGCTCGCCGCGAAGGCCGTCGTCGCCCTCGTCGTCCTCGCCGCCTTCCTCGCGCTCGGTGACCGCTGGGCCCTGCTCTACGCCGAGCACGAGGCCGCGGAGAAGCTCAAGGACTCCATGCACCTGAGCGCCGCTCCCGAGGTCGACATCGAGGGCTTCCCCTTCCTGACCCAGGTCCTCGACCAGCGCGTGGACAAGGTCAAGGTCACCGTCCCGGACGTCGCCGCCGACCGGATCTCGCTCGCCCAGGTCTCCGCCACCGCCACGGACGTGACGATCACCGGCGACGGTCCCACCGACATCAAGGGCGCCCTCATCCGTGAGATGGAGGGCGAGGTGCTGCTCTCCTTCGACGACCTGAACCGTGAACTGGGCGCGTCCCAGGTCACGTTCAGCGGCCACGGCCACGACCAGGTCCTCGCGCGCGGCACGCTGCCCGTCGCGGGCCACGACCTGAAGCTGCGCGCCGACGCCCGCATCGAGCGCAACGGCGACCGCGGCATCTCCACCGACATCGGCAAGATGAGCCTGCAGATCGGCGACCTGGCGACCTACCGGCCCGGCACCCGCGAGTCCGAGGGCCTGCACCTCAGCAAGGACTCCGCGGACCGTCTCGCCGAGGAGACCGCCAAGGCGAAGGCGCTGCTCTCCGTGCCGTCGATCGTCGAGCGGCTCAACGTCCCGGACTCCGTGATCAGCGGCGCCCTGAAGAGCGACAGCAAGCTGCACGACCTCGTCGGTTCGCCGCGCTTCATCAACGACGTGATGGGCCTGAACCTCATCGACGTCGCGATGGGCCACCCCGAGCTCCTGAAGAAGCTGGGCCTCGACCCGGCGCTGCTCAAGGGCCTCTCGCAGCTCACCCGCCCCGTCCTCGCCGACCGCCTCACGCTCGCCTTCCAGCTGCCGAAGCTGCCGGGCAAGGGGAACGTCTGGCTGCAGGACGTGAGCGTGCAGAAGGACGGGATCCGGGTGCGGCTCAGCGGTACGGGGCTGGGGATCGGCAAGTAGCGGTCCACCCGTAGGGGCTACGCGGCGGCGGGGGGCGGGGTCGGCGCTCCCGGCAGGCGGACCGTCGCCACGGTTCCGCCGCCCTCGGCGGGCCGGAGCGCCACCTCGCCGCCCGCCTGGTGCACGGTGCGGGCCACGATGGACAGGCCGAGGCCCGATCCGGGGAGACTGCGGGCCGACGGGGAACGCCAGAAGCGGTCGAAGACGTGCGGGAGTTCCTCGGTGGGGATGCCGGGGCCGTGATCGCGGACGGTCAGCGCGCCGTCCTTCAGGGCCACCTCGACGGTGGAGCCGGGTGGCCCGAACTTCACCGCGTTGTCCAGGATGTTCACGATGGCCCGCTCCAGGGCCGGGGGCTCGGCGCGTACGAACCAGGGGGCGAGGTCCGCCTCGAAGGTCAGCTCGGGCCCGCGCAGGCGTGCGCGCTCCAGGGCGGCGTCCACGATGTCGTGCAGGGGGACGACCTGCACCTTTCCGCCCTGCTCGGTGTCCGTGCGGGACAGCTCCTGCAAGTCGCCGATCAGCGCGGCCAGTTCGGTCATCTGCGCGGTGACGGAGGCGAGCAGGGCCTTGCGGTCGTCCGGCGGGATGGCGCGTCCGGTCTCCTCGCTGCGGGCGAGCAGCTCGATGTTCGTGCGCAGTGAGGTGAGGGGGGTGCGCAGCTCGTGGCCCGCGTCGGCGATGAGCTGCTGCTGGAGGTCGCGGGACGAGGCGAGCGAGGCGGTCATGGAGTTGAAGGAGCGGGAGAGCCTGGCGATCTCGTCGTCGCCCTCGGCGGGGATGCGGAGGTCGAGGTCCTCGGTGCGGGCCACGTGCTCGACGGCAGCGGTCAGCTCGTCGACCGGGCGAAGCCCGGTGCGGGCCACCCAGAGGCCGGCGGCGCCGGCTCCGATGACGCCGACCCCCGCCACCGCGGCGAGCAGCAGGGCGAGCTTGTTCAGGGGGGTGTCGATCTCGGAGAGGGGCCGGGACAGGGACACGGCCAGACCGGTGTCCGGGTCCAACTGCGTCAGCACGCGCACCGACGCGCCGCTCTCGGTCCTGCCGTCGCGCAGGGTGGGGGTGCGGGCGTGCCGCGCCACTTGCAGGTCCGACTCGGTGACCACCACGGGTGTGGAGCCACGCCCCACGCAGCGCGTGCCGTCCGGGTCGATCACCTGCACGAAGACGGTGGTGGTGCCGGGGGCCGTCTCGCCGTTCGGGGAGGTGCCCGTGTCACGGCAGTTGGCCGTCGTCTCCAGGAGGTAGCCGCGGCCTACGTTGAGGCTGCGCAGCGAGTCGTCCATCTGGTCCCGCAGCTGTGCGCGGGTCAGGAGCCAGCACGAGACCGCGACGGCGGCCACGGCCAGGGCCACCGCGCAGGTCACGAGCAACGCCAGGCGCGAGCGGAGCGGCATGTCCCGGTACCGGAGGATCAGCCTCTTCACTCGCCGCCCCCGCCCGAACCGGGCCGCAGCACATAGCCGACCCCCCGCACCGTATGTACGAGGCGAGGCTCGCCCCCTGCCTCCGTCTTGCGGCGCAGGTACATCACGTACACGTCCAGGGAGTTGGAGGACGGCTCGAAGTCGAAGCCCCAGACCGCCTTCAGGATCTGCTCCCGCGTGAGGACCTGGCGCGGGTGCGCGAGGAACATCTCCAGGAGGGTGAACTCCGTGCGGGTGAGCTCCACCGTGCGCGCTCCCCGGGTGACCTCGCGCGTCGCGAGGTCCATCCGCAGGTCGGCGAAGGCGAGCGTGTCGCCCTCCTCGGCCCGGCCCGCCCCGGCGGCGTACGAACTGCGGCGCAGCAAAGCCCTGATGCGGGCGAAGAGTTCGTCCAGCTCGAACGGCTTGACCAGGTAGTCGTCGGCGCCCGCGTCCAGGCCCGTGACGCGGTCGCCGACCGTGTCCCGCGCGGTGAGCATCAGGATGGGCGTCAGGGAGCCCGTCGCGCGGAGCCGGCGGGCGGCGGTGAGGCCGTCCATGCGGGGCATCTGGATGTCGAGCACGACCAGGTCGGGGCGGTAGGCGGCGGCCTTCTCCAGGGCGTCGGCGCCGTCGACGGCGACCTCCGTGCCGTACCCCTCGAAGGCGAGACTGCGCTGCAGCGCCTCCCGCACGGCGGGCTCGTCGTCGACGATCAGGATGCGCTGCTGCTGCTCGCCTTCGGCGGGGCTCATCGGCTTGTGACTTCCTCGAGTACGGGTCCGGTCGCGCGTCGGAGTGCGGGCCGGACGGGGCCGGTATCAGCCTCGCACGCGGGCGCGGGGCTTGCGGCGTGCGGCGGGCCGGGACGCTGCCTGGGCCGTGGCCACTTCGGGGGCGCGGGCCGCGGTGGCACCGTGCAGTTCCCCGGCCACGGCGAGGGGGAGGCCGAGCCCCGCCGGATCGGTGTCGGGCGGGCTGCCCCAGCCGATGGTGACGGCGAGCGCGTGCCGGGCGCGGTTGACGGTGATCAGGGGTCCGGGCATGGCGGCCTCCAGGTGCTCCGGGGGAGGGGGCGGGGTCAGTTGGTCGAGCCGGCCCGCAGCGTGTCGAGGTCGGCCTTGACCGTGTTGATCGGTATGGCGAAACCGAGGCCGACGCTGCCGGACGAGCTCGCCTGGGCGCCGCTCTGCGACGATGAACTGGGCGAGTACATCGCGGAGTTGATGCCGATGATGTTGCCGTTCATGTCGATGAGCGCGCCGCCGGAGTTCCCGGGGTTGAGCGAGGCGTCGGTCTGCAGGGCCTTGTACGTGGTCTTCGACGACCCGGTGTCGCCGTTGAACTGCTCGCCGCCGTACTCGAAGGGCCAGTTGCCGCCGCCCTGCTGCTGTTGCTGCTGGCCCTGGTCCTCGTCCGTCGAGACGGTGACGTCGCGGTCGAGGGCGGAGACGATGCCGCTGGTGACGGTGCCGGTCAGGCCCTCGGGGGAGCCGATCGCCACGACGTCGTCGCCGATCTTCACGTTGTCGGAGTTGCCGAGGCTCGCGGGCTTCAGCCCGGAGGCGCCCTGGAGCTTGATCAGCGCCAGGTCCTTCTTGCTGTCGGTGCCGACGACCTTGGCGGTGTACGTCTTGCCGTCGTTCGTCTTCACCTTGACGGAGGAGGCGCCGGAGATCACGTGGTTGTTGGTGACGATCTCGCCGTCCTCCGTGACGATCACGCCGGAGCCGGTGGCCTCACCGGCGCTGGACTTCGCGCTGATCTCCACGATGCTGGGGCTGACCGCCTCGGCGACGCCGGAGACGGTGCCCTTCTTGCTGGTGGGCACGACGTTCGTCTGGGGGGCGCTGCTCGACGTGCCGTCCTTGCCGGTCAGCTCCTGGAAGGCGTACGCGGTGCCGCCGCCGACGGCCGCCGCCGCGATGGCCACGGCGGCGAGGAGAGCGAGGGGGCCCTTGGCCCGCCGGCGCGGAGGCCTCGGCGGCTCTTCCGGTGCGAAAGCGGGCGGGGGCGGGTACGCGCCCTGCGTACCGCCATGGTGCACAGGCGCTGACGACTGCTGCTGGGGGTACTCGCCGCTGTGGCGGAAGGTCTCGGTCATGGGTTCTAGGCTGCTCGGCGTTCATGAGAGGCGGCTGAGTACGCCCTGAGAACACCGGTAGAACCTCGTATGCCCCATATAAAGCCTGCCCGAGGGGGCGGTACTTCAGCTGCAGCCGCAGGACTGCCGGACCACGAGGCGGGACGGGAACAGCTTCAGCCGCTCCCGGCGCGAACCGGCGACCCGGAGGCCGTCGTCCAGGACGAGATCGACCGCCGCCCGCGCCATGGCGGGCCGGTCCGATGCCACCGTCGTCAGCGGCGGATCCGTCAGACCCGCCTCCTTCACGTCGTCGAAGCCGGCGACGGCGAGCTGGTCCGGCACATCGATCCGCAGCTCTCGCGCGGCCCGGAGGATGCCGATCGCCTGGTCATCGGTGGAGCAGAAGATCGCCGTCGGTCGATTCGGCCTCGCCAGCAGCTCAAGCGCCATCTGATACGCGTCATAGCGGTTGTACGGGGCTTCGAAGAGCCGCCCCTCCACCGAGCGCCCGGCCTCCTGCATGGCCCGCCGCCAGCCCTCGACGTGATCGGAGACGGGGTCGCCGACGGTCGGGGTCTCGGCGGTGCCGCCGACGCACGCCACGTACTCATGGCCGTGTTCGAGGAGGTGCCGGGTGGCGAGCTGCGCGCCGCCGAGGTCGTCCGTGACGACGGCGACGTCGTCGATCGCCTCGGGCCGCTCGTGAAGCAGCACGACCCGCGCGTCCCACGCGTCGATCTCGGCGGCGGCCGAATCCGTCAGACCGTGGCTGACGAGGATGAGCCCGGAGACCCGCATGCCGAGGAAGGCCCGCAGATAGTGGGCCTCGCGCTCGTCCACGTAGTCCGTGTTGCCGACGAGCACCATCTTTCCGCGCTCGGAGGCCGCCTGTTCCACGGCGTGCGTCATCTCCGCGAAGAACGGCTGGCGCGCGTCGGGCACGATCATGCCTATGAGGTCGGTCCGCCGCGACGCCATGGCCTGGGCGACCCGGTCGGGCCGGTACCCCAGCTCTTTGATCGCGGCGAGTACACGCTCGCGCGTGGCCGGGGCAACCGGCCGGGGTCCGTTGTTGATGACATAGCTGACGACGGCGGTGGAAGTACCCGCAAGTCGCGCCACGTCATCCCGAGTCACCTTGGCCACGCGCGGAGTCTACGCGGATGGAACTACCGCTGGGCAGGGCGTACGGCAGCTTCCTTCGGTGCGGAGTCCGGGGCGGACTCCGGCGCGGGCGCGGCGGGTGCCGGCTGCCGCGTCGGGATCGCCCGGTGCTCGCCTTCGGCGGGCGGAGTCGCCGCCTTGGCCTTCGCTTCGTCGGCCGCGCGTTCGACCTTTTCAGGGGTCACGAAGCGATAGCCGACATTGCGGACGGTGCCGATCAGCGACTCGTGCTCGACGCCGAGCTTCGCGCGCAGCCGCCGTACGTGGACGTCGACCGTGCGTGTGCCGCCGAAGTAGTCGTAGCCCCAGACCTCCTGGAGCAGCTGGGCCCGCGTGAAGACACGCCCGGGGTGCTGTGCCAGGTACTTGATCAGTTCGAACTCCTTGAAGGTCAGGTCCAGGACCCGGCCCTTCAGCTTCGCGCTGTACGTCGCCTCGTCCACGGAGAGATCGCCGTTGCGGATCTCCATGGGGGAGTCGTCGGAGGTGATCTGCTGGCGGCCCATCGCGAGCCGGAGCCGCGCCTCGACCTCGGCCGGGCCCGCGGTGTCGAGAAGTACGTCGTCGATGCCCCAGTCGGCGGTGACGGCCGCGAGGCCGCCCTCCGTGACGACGAGCACGAGCGGACAGCCGGGCCCCGTGGAGCGAAGGAGCTGGCAGAGGCTGCGGACCTGTGGGAGGTCACGGCGGCCGTCGATCAGAATGACGTCGGCACCAGGGGTGTCGACGAGGGCCGGGCCTTCGGCGGGGGCCACCCGCACGTTGTGCAGCAGCAGGCCGAGAGCGGGGAGCACCTCCGTCGACGGCTGAAGAGCATTGGTGAGGAGCAGCAGAGAACTCATCGCCGCCCACCTGCCTGGGTCGTCCTACGGTCGTGCACGTTTCGCTCGCCCATAACGTCGGTTCCTCCTCGGTCCCTGCGAGGACGTTTACGGCACTGCTTCGTACTGGTACTGCTGATCACTGAGTCGGGGAGCCCGCGCCCTGGGCTCTCCACGTGCGGTTTCCGCGGCTTCGTGACGACCGATACGGCTGGTCGCGCGCCGAGCCCCAGAAAGCACGAAAGGACCCGGGGGCTTCGCTGCCCGGATCCTCTGCCAAGGAGAATAGCCCACATGACTTCCGGTCCGGCAGGCCACGAGGCGGGAACTTCTGTGCCGCCGATCACTCGCACTCCGCCCCGCGTTCAACGCCGCGTAACGCTCCGTACGCACGACGGAGTCGCGATCGAGGCGGAGTACGAGCCCGGTCCCGACCCGGCGGGCGAGCTCGTGATCGTGCTCGCGCACGGCTTCACGGGCGGCATCGACCGGCCGCACGTGCGCCGTGCCGCGGGCGTCTTCGCGCAGCGTGCGGCCGTGATCACGTTCTCCTTCCGGGGGCACGGCGGGTCCGGCGGGCTCTCCACGGTCGGTGACCGCGAGGTGCTCGATCTGGCGGCCGCGGTGGAGTGGGCGCGGTCCCTCGGGCATGCACGCGTGGTGACCGTTGGCTTCTCGATGGGCGGTTCCGTGGTGCTCCGGCACGCGGCGCTCGCGGGTACCGCGCATGGGGGGCGCACGGAAGCGCGCGTTGACGCGGTGGTCGCGGTGAGCGCTCCGGCCCGTTGGTTCTACCGGGGGACGGCGCCGATGCGGCGGCTGCACTGGGTGGTGACGCGGCCCCTGGGGCGCGTGGTGGGCCGCCTCGGCCTGCACACGCGCATCCACCCGCACGAGTGGGACCCGGTGCCGCTCTCGCCGGTGGAGTCGGTCCCGCTGATCGCGCCCACGCCGCTGCTGATCGTGCACGGGGACCGGGACCCGTACTTCCCCGTGGACCACCCCCGGATGCTGGCCGCCGCGGCGCGGGGCGGGGCGGAGCTGTGGCTGGAGGCGGGCATGGGGCACGCGGAGAACGCGGCGGACGACGCCCTGCTCGGTCGGATCGCCGAGTGGGCCACGGCATCATGGACGTCGGCAACCGCCGAGAGAGAGGAGCTGCCATGGTGAACGGCACCATTCGTTACTGGGCCGCGGCCAAAGCAGCCGCAGGCGTCGCGGAGGAGCCGTACGCCGCTTCGACGCTGGCCGAGGCGTTGGACGCGGCGCGCGAGCGACACCCCGGTGAGCTGGTCCAGGTACTGCGGCGATGCTCGTTCCTCATCGACGGTGACCCCGTGGGTACCCGCGGGCATGAGACGGTACGGCTGGCCGAGGGCGGCACGGTCGAGGTGCTCCCGCCGTTCGCAGGAGGGTGAGCAGCGCTATGAGCGATCCGCGATATGAGGGGTACGGGGACTACGACCCCTACCGGGGGGAGTATCCGCCTGCCGAGCCGCAGGCCTACCCGCCCGAGCAGCAGCAGGGCTATCCGCCGGAGCAGCAGGCCTACTCCGGCGAGCAGTACGCCCAGCAGCAGTACCTCGCTTCTCAGCAACAGCAGCAACAGCAGCAGCAGTCGTACGTGCAGCAGCAGCCGTATGCCCCCCAGGACTCGTACACCCAGCAGTGGGAGGGGCAGACCTGGGATACGCAGATCCAGCCTTCCCCCGTGGTGGACGTGACGGAGACGGCCTATCTGCCGCCGCAGGGGTACGACTCGACGCCTGCTCAGCCCGCCAAGCCCGGACCGTCCCAGCCCGCGGGTCACCTGCCCATGGCGGAAGACGGGACCGCGCCCGAGCCCGCACCGGACTCCGCCACCTACGGCCCCGCCACCACCACCGGCAACCCCCGGGTCACCGACGCCCAGCGTGCCCGGGCCGAGGGGCGGTCGCCGGTCATAGAGCCGGGGATCCAGCCCGCCGCGCTGACCGCGGTCCTGGGGCTGCTGCTCGCCGGGACCGCGGCGATCGGGCAGTACGCCCTGCTCGTGCCGCTGATCCTGCTGCAGGCCGTCACCGCCGCCGGGTGGTTCCGGCTCAACGGGATGTGGCCCGCCCGGCAGGGCATCGCGCTCGCCTTCCTCGGCGGTGTCGTCGCCGACATCGCACTCCTTGTCACCGGCAAGGAGAACGCGCCCGCCGCGATCCTGGGCACCCTCGGCGTCTGGGTGCTGCTCGTCCTCGTCCTCCAGCTGCGCAGCCGCGCCTCCGCCGACGAGCGGATGGCCGGACTGATGGCGACCGTCGCCTCCGCAGCGCTCGCGATCATCGCCACCGGGTTCCTCGCGGCGTCCGAGGACGCCGTGACGGTGGGCGGCATCGCCGTCGCGGTCGCCGTGATCGCCCGCGCGCTGCCCCTGCCGACGCCCGCTTCGGTCGTCGTCGCGCTGCTCGCCGCCGCCGGAGCCGGTATCGCCGTCGGTGGTGCGACGGACTTCGGCAGCAAGGGTGCGCTGCTCGGCCTGGGGGCCGGTGTCTGCGCGCTGATCGGCCACCGGGTCGCCAGTTACGACTACCCGTCCCGCTTCGTGCACATGACGGCGGGCGTCGCCCTGCCGCTCGCCGCGGCGGCCCCGGCGGTCTACGTGCTCGGTCGTGCCATGGGCTGACCGGCACTCGCTGATCGTCACAGCTGATCGACAGGTCCCCGGCCGGGCTCTCCCGCCGGGGGCCTGTCCTTTAGGCTCGCGGCAACGACAGTCAGACGGGGGATCAAGGTGGGGGAACACCGGACATGAAGCGCTCCGTACGAATACTTCTGATCGTCCTCGTGATCCTGGGGGGTCTTTTCGTGGGCGCCGACCGCCTCGCGGTGAACTTCGCCGAGGACGAGGCGGCGGAGAAGCTGCGTACCAGCGAGGGGCTCGCCGACAAGCCCGACGTCTCCATCAAGGGCTTCCCCTTCCTGACCCAGGTCGCGGGCGGCACGCTCGACGATGTCGAGATCGGCATCAAGGACTACGACGCCACCTCCGGCTCCGACAAGATCCGCATCGCCGATCTGAACGCCCGGATGAAGGGCGTCGAGTTCTCCGGCGACTACAGCTCCGCCACCGCGGACACGGCCACCGGCACCGCCCGGATCTCGTACGACGAGCTGCTCAAGGAGGCACAGGGCGAGCCGGTCCAGCTGCCGCTGGGCGCCACCGGCAAGGTGGTCGGGCTCTCGGACGGCGGCGGAAACAAGATCAAGGTCGAGGTCGAGGTGAGCAAGGGCGGCGCCAAGCTGCCCAAGCCGGTGCACGTGCTGAGCTCGGTCCGGGTCGAGGGCGACACGATCAAGGTGAACGCCGACGAGATCCCGAAGGAGTTCGAGGTCATGGGCGTCTCGATCCCGCTCCCCGAGGGGCTCGTCCGAGATGTGACCGACTTCGAGGAGAAGGTCACAGGGCTGCCGGGCGGCATCAAGATCGACTCGGTGGAGCCGGCGCAGGACGGCGTGGACATCTCGGTCAAGGGCACGAACGTGAAGCTCGCGGGCTGAGACCGCCGGGGTACGCCGCGAACGCCGCGTACAGCCGCTTGGCGGTACGAGGTTCCGCAGTACGAGACAGAGCCGTCCGCGCGATGGATGCGGCGAGGGTGAACACGGCCCCTCGCCCCCGCGCGGGCGGCTTCTTTCTTCAACCAATCCCACATCGTGGATGATCGCGTCTCACCATCCGACACCCCGGTGACACGGCCACCCTTGCGTCCTTACGATCGGACGCATGCAGCGACAGGCGGACCTCACGAAGCGGCGGGCAGTAGACCTGTGCCGCGTCGCCGCCATGCTCTGTCGCACCTTCTGAGCGGGAGCTCCGACTCCCGCATCCCCCAGGCCCGTTGACACCGTCAGGGCCACCCCGTGCCGCGTACACCGCGCCACCGCGCGATCACAGCCCGTACGCGGCATCCCCTCGCACAGCACCGCAGCCCCGCCGTAACTGCCCCGGAGGAGAAGAAGTATGAGCCGCAGCGACGTCCTGGTAGACGCCGACTGGGTCGAGGCCCACATCGACGACCCGAAGGTTGCCATCGTCGAGGTCGACGAAGACACCTCCGCGTACGACAAGAACCACATCAAGAACGCGATCCGCATCGACTGGACCGACGACCTCCAGGACCCGGTCCGCCGCGACTTCGTCGACCAGGAGGGCTTCGAGAAGCTCCTCTCGGCCAAGGGCATCGCGAACGACACCACCGTCGTCCTCTACGGCGGCAACAACAACTGGTTCGCGTCCTACGCCTTCTGGTACTTCAAGCTCTACGGCCACCAGGACGTGAAGCTCCTCGACGGCGGCCGCAAGAAGTGGGAGCTCGACTCCCGCGACCTGGTCGACGGCTCCGAGGTCCCCAGCCGCCCCGCCACCGACTACAAGGCCAAGCCCCAGGACACCTCGATCCGCGCCTTCCGCGACGACGTCGTCAAGGCGATCGGCGCGCAGAACCTGGTCGACGTGCGCTCGCCCGACGAGTTCAGCGGCAAGCTGCTCGCCCCCGCGCACCTGCCGCAGGAGCAGTCGCAGCGTCCGGGCCACGTCCCGTCCGCGCGCAACATCCCGTGGTCGAAGAACGCCAACGACGACGGCACCTTCAAGTCGGACGACGAGCTCAAGGCCCTCTACGAGGACGAGCAGGTCGACCTCGCCAAGGACACCATCGCGTACTGCCGCATCGGTGAGCGTTCGGCCCTGACCTGGTTCGTCCTGCACGAGCTGCTCGGCCAGACCAACGTCAAGAACTACGACGGCTCCTGGACCGAGTACGGCTCCCTCGTCGGCGTGCCGATCGAGCTCGGCGCCAACAAGTAACCCTCCCCGAAGCCCGCAGTGACCTGATCAGTTAAGGACGAACGCATATGTGTGGAGCGAAGGCCGGCGGACCCGACGCCTCGACGATCAAGCCCGGCGAGACCACCATCCAGGGCCAGGTGACCCGCGACGGCGAGCCCGTCAGCGGCTACGTGCGCCTGCTCGACTCGACCGGCGAGTTCACCGCCGAGGTCCCGACCTCGGCGACCGGCCAGTTCCGCTTCTACGCGGCCGAGGGCACGTGGACGCTGCGCGCCCTGATCCCGGGCGGCACGGCCGACCGCACGGTCGTGGCCCAGACGGGCGGCCTCGCCGAGGTCGCGATCGCCGTTTGATCTGACGACAGCGGTCACTGACGGCTGGAGGGCCGCACCCCAGGGGGTTGGACGCCACTGGTACGGGGTGCGGTCCTTCGGCTCGTGATCAGCGGGCGGGGGCTAGGGCCGATGGTGTTTGCCGTCCAGCTCGTCCCACCACTCGTCGGACTTCGGGTCTCCCGAGGGGTCGTCCCACCAGCGGTCCTCCGGGCCCCGGCGGTTCGCCACGATGGCGGCCAGCGGCGGGATCACCATCGCCACGACGCACATGCCGACGGCGACGGGGATGGACCAGAGCCGCACGACGCCCCACGCCAGGACGAAGAGGGCGATGCACGTGCCCATCATGGCGAAGTACGCATGGCGCCGTCGCGCGAACATAAATCCAGCGTACGACCGGGTCGCTCAGTACACGAGCGCCTGGGTGCCGTCCGTCATGGCCTCCTGCACGAACACCTGGGCGCCGGCGATCCGCACCCCGTCGATGACGTCCTTCTCGGTGATATCGCGGCGCGCCGCGCACTGCGTGCAGAGCGTGATCCGGCCCGCGGCCACGATCGAGTCGATCAGGTCGGGGAGCGGCGCCGCGTGCGGCAGCTCGAACTCCGCCGCGCGGCCCGGCAGCGCGAACCACGCCGACTCACCGGTCAGCCAGAGGGAGACCTCCACGCCGCTGGCCACGGCCACGGCCGCCACCGTGAACGCCTGCGAGCAGCGCTCGGGGGCGTCGGCCCCGGCGGTCACCTTGATCACGAGCTTCTTCGCCATGGCCGCATCGTAAGGCCACGCGGGGGAGCCACCCGTAAGGCCACCTCGCAGAGAGGTGCGGGCCGCGCACGACTAGAGTGGGAGCGGCTCTGATACCTGCCCCACTAGCTCACCCCATAGCTCACCGAGGAGCACCCCGTGCTTGAGGCCTTCTTCTCCGCCCTGCTGGTTCTGGTCTGCGTCGGCGTTCTCGCGTTCGCCGGACTGTCCGTGAAGAAGCTGTACCAGGGTCAGCGCTGAGCCCCGTACGTCCCGTACGCCACCTAGAGATCGCCTGAGCATCCCATGATCGAGATTCCGTCCGACCTGCACCCCGACCTCGTGCCCCTCGTGTGGCTCCTCGGCAACTGGGCCGGCGCGGGCGTCACCGACTTCCCCGGCGCCGAGAAGGCGAACTTCGGCCAGGAAGTGTCCTTCTCCCATGACGGGCGGGACTTCATCGAGTACCACTCGCACACGTGGGTGCTCGACGCCGAGGGCAACAAGGTCAAGCCGCTGGAGTCCGAGTCGGGCTTCTGGCGCATCGACAAGGACCGCAAGGTCGAGACCGTGATGGTGCGCGACGACGGCGTCGTCGAGGTCTGGTACGGCGAGCTCGCCGACCAGAAGCCGCAGATCGACCTGGTCACGGACGCGGTCGCCCGTACGGCGGCCTCCGGCCCGTACACCGGCGGCAAGCGTCTCTACGGGTATGTGAAGGGCGACCTGATGTGGGTCGGCGAGAAGCAGACCCCCGAGGTGCCGCTGCGGCCGTACATGTCGGCGCAGCTGAAGAAGGTCGTCTCGCCCGAGGACGTCGCCGAGATGGCGCGCGGCCTGGGCGACCTGCCGGACGACGGCATCGCGTTCTTCAAGTAGGTCATATGGCCGGTGGGCCTACACTGCGGGTGTGGCAAGCACCGACTCCGACTGGAAGAGCGACCTGCGACAGCGCGGCTACCGGCTGACGCCGCAGCGCCAGCTTGTCCTCGAAGCCGTCGACACCCTTGAGCACGCGACCCCCGACGACATCCTCTGCGAAGTGCGGAAGACGGCGTCGGGGGTCAACATTTCCACGGTGTACCGCACGCTGGAGCTCCTGGAGGAGCTGGGCCTCGTCAGCCACGCGCACCTGGGGCACGGGGCGCCGACGTACCACCTCGCGGACCGCCACCACCATCTTCACCTGGTGTGCAGGGACTGCACGAACGTGATCGAGGCGGATGTCTCGGTGGCCGCGGAGTTCACCGCGAAGCTGCGGGACACGTTCGGGTTCGACACGGATCTGAAGCACTTCGCGATCTTCGGGCGCTGCGAGGACTGCTCGGGCAAGAAGGAATAAGAACGCCTGTCGCAGGGTCGTAGTGTGGGTGAACATGAAGAGCCCCCTCCTGTCCCTGCCCGGCGCCGTCCCCGCCGAGGGCGTGGACGAAGGCGTCGCCGCCCACTACGGCGATCTGTTCCGTGAGCAGCGCGCCCTCGCCGACGGCACCGGTTTCGTCGACCTCTCGCACCGCGGCGTCGTCACCGTCTCCGGACCCGACCGGCTGAGCTGGCTGCACCTGCTGCTCACACAACACGTGACCGAGCTGCCCGTCGGCCGGGCCACCGAGGCGCTGATCCTCTCCGCGAACGGCCACATCGAGCACGCCCTCTATCTCGTCGACGACGGCGAGACGGTGTGGGCGCACGTCGAGCCCGGCACGCAGGACGCCCTGGTCGCATATCTGGAGAGCATGAAGTTCTTCAACCGGGTCGAAGTCGCCGACCGCACGGACGAGTTCGCGGTCGTCTACCTCCCGGCCGGTTCGATCGCCGCGGTCCCGGAAGGCATCGTCGTACGCGAGACGGCGCAGGGCCGGGATCTCTTCCTGCCGCGTGCGGCCCTGGAGTCGTACGCCGAGGAGAGCGGCCCCGCGATCGGCATCCTCGCCCACGAGGCACTGCGCGTGGAAGCGCACCGGCCGCGGCTCGGCTTCGAGACGGACCACCGCACGATCCCGCACGAGCTGGGCTGGATCGGCACGGCGGTGCATCTGCAGAAGGGCTGCTACCGGGGCCAGGAAACGGTCGCCCGCGTCCAGAACCTGGGCAAGCCGCCCCGCCGCCTGGTCTTCCTGCACCTGGACGGGAGCGAGGTGCACCTGCCGGTGGCCGGTACGGAGCTGCGCCTGGCCTCCGAGGGCGATGAGGGCCGGAAGCTGGGCTTCATCACCACGGCGGTACGCCACCACGAGCTGGGGCCGATCGCGCTCGCGCTGGTGAAGCGGAACGTGCCGCTGGACGCGGCGCTGAGCGCGGGCGGCACGGCGGCGGCCCAGGAAGTCGTGGTCGAGCCGTAGCGCGGGCGGCCGGGCCTCACATCTCCAGCAGCACCGTGAACGGCCCGTCGTTCGTCAGTGACACCCGCATCTTCGCGCCGAAGCGGCCGCAGGCCACCGTCGCGCCCAGCGAACGCAGTTGGGCGACGACCTCGTCGACCAGGGGCTCGGCGACATCACCGGGTGCGGCGGCGTTCCAGGTGGGCCTGCGGCCCTTCCGGGCGTCGCCGTACAGCGTGAACTGGCTGACGACCAGCAGCGGCGCGTCGATGTCCGAGCAGGACTTCTCGTCGGCCAGCATCCGAACGGACCAGAGTTTTCTGGCCAGTTGAGCCGCCTTCTCCTTGGTGTCCTCGTGGGTCACCCCCACCAGGACGCACAGGCCCTCGCCGTTGATCTCGCCGACCGTCTCGGGGCCGTTCTCGCCCTCGACGACGACGCTCGCCCCGTCCACCCTCTGCACCACAGCACGCATACGGCCCATCATGCCGTGCTCCGTATGGCCGGAACGCCCTGCGTCCGTCCGGCCGACTTGCGCCGGATGCGCCGCCCGGGAGGTTGGCCTGAACCCCCCATCTGGGGCCGATTGGGGGCACTCGCTCACATAGCGGCCACCGAGGGTGGCACCATGCACACACGCGGTGTACCGCGCCGGTCGAGGGGACGGTAGAGCCACATGAGCACACCAAGTACGGGACAGCCGCTCGGATCTGTGTCGCTGACCCGCATGAGCGCTGCGCGACGTACGAACGTGCCACGCCCGCCCACGCAGCGCACGGCCAGTGCGGTGCTGTCCGAGCAGCCCGGGCACGACCTCGCCGCGCTGCTCCTGCGGGAGCTGCGCGAGCTGCGCAGGGACGCGCAGCAGAACGAGGCGGACCTGAGCTACGTCCGGCGCCTGCTCCAGGGGCGGATCGACATCCTGCGGGCCGAGGTCGCGCGCCGCAGGGACCCGGCGGCGCCGGGTCCCGAGGGCACGGGTCCGGAGGCGCCGGTCGTGGACCGGCTCTCGGAGATCCTCACGGACGGGCCCGCCCGGCACCGCTCGTCGGCCCGCCATGTGACGCTGGGCACGCCGCACAGCGCGGAGTACGGCCTCCTGGCGACGGAGATGCTCGCCGAGGTGGAGCTCTCCGACCTGGAAGCCCGCACGGACGACGAGCTGCACACGGCCATGGGGCGCCTCACCCGCTACGAACAGCAGGTTTCCCGGCGGCGCCAGCAGCTGCAGCGCACGGCGGACGATTGCAGCGCGGAGATCGCCCGCAGGTACCGTGAAGGTGAAGCACAAGTAGACGACCTGCTCGCGTGACCCGGTGATCCCGGCTTCCGCGGGCGGCCGTCACGCCACCTCCGCCCCGGAAGGCCGAAGATGACCTCCACGTCCGCCGAGTCCGTCGCCACCCCCGTCATACCCCCGGTCCTCGCCGAGGTCGTACGTTCCGGCTTCGTCGAGGGCCGCCACAGGGGAAGCCTGGTGCTGCTCGCGGCCGACGGCAGTGTGGAGCTGGCGATGGGGGACGTGACGGCCCCCGTCTTCCCGCGGTCCGCCAACAAGCCGATGCAGGCTGCGGCCGTGCTGCGGGCGGGCCTGGAGCTGTCGGGCGAGCGGCTCGCGCTCGCCGCGGCGAGCCACTCCGGGGAGGGGTTCCACCGGGACCTCGTCCAGAAGATGCTGGCCGAGCACGGCCTGACGGCGGCGGACCTGCAGTGTCCGCCGGACCTCCCGCTCGACGCGGTCGAGGCCGAGACATATCTGGCAGCGGGTGCCGTTCGTGACCGGGTAACGATGAACTGCTCCGGCAAGCACGCGGCGATGCTGGCGGTCTGCGACCTGAACGGCTGGCCCGCGGACTCCTACCTGGACCCGCGGCACCCTCTCCAGCAGCTCGTCCTGAAGGTCGTCGAGGAAGCGGCGGGGGAGCGGGTGGCGGCCGTCGGCACGGACGGCTGCGGCGCCCCCCTGATGGCGATCTCCCTGACCGGCCTTGCGCGCGCCTTCCGGCACTTCGTCCTCGCCGCCGAGGAGACGGCGGAGCGCCGGGTCGCCGACGCGATGCGGGCCCACCCCGAGTACGTGGCCGGCACGCGCCGCCCCGACACCTGGCTCATGCGGGAGATCCCGGGCGCCCTCTCCAAGATGGGCGCCGAGGCGGTGCAGGCCTTCGCCCTGCCGGACGGCCGCGCCCTCGCCTTCAAGGTCGACGACGGCGGGATACGGGCCCTTGGCCCCGTCCTGGCCCGGGCGCTGAGCCTGGCGGGCGTGGAGGGCGACGTACTCGCCCGGGTCGGCAGCGCGCCCCTGCTGGGCGGTGCGGTCGAGGTGGGCGAGATCCGGGCGGCGTTCTAGCGCCTTTCCAGTCCGCGGGAGCGCGCCGACCGCGGACCGATGGCTGACCGGACTCCCGGCTCCCCTCCGGAGGGGAGCCCGGTCAACCAGCTCTGTCAGCCCGACTGGGCGAGCAGCAGGACGAGGAGCGCAGCCCCGACGCCGCTGATTTTGGTGTTCTTGGCCTTGATGCCCACGGTCAGCAGCACGAAGGCGACGATGCCCAGCGGCCCGTACTTCCACTGGATGAGCTGCTCGAATCCGATGGCGAGGGCAGCGATGGCGATGGCGATGAGCGGCATGACGTTCCCCCTTTCGGGACGGGGCGCCGAGCCCCGTCCCCTCCGGTCGGCAGCCATCCGATGAGCAACCACTGGGGCCAACCCCCTAAGGGCTCCTACCAGGTTGCCTAAGTTGGCTACCAACTCCACCTGAGTTATCTCCGTGGTGGCTCGATTTATAACCAGGTTCCGAGCAACTCCCCAAAGATGGCGCGAAGTTGTACTGTTTGGTTGTGAGCCCGGAACCTGCCCCCGTCAACGGGATGAAGAGGCCGCCAAGGTCGCACCACGAGGTGGCCGACGAGCTGCGCGACCGGATCAGGTCCGGGACGCTGCGGCCGGGGCAGCGCATGCCGACGCAGGCCGAGCTGGCCGACGAGTTCGGTGTCGAGCGCGGCGCGATACGCGAGGCGCTGCGCACACTTCGTGGCGAGAACCTGCTGGCGAACGTGTCCAAGGGGAGCCCCGCCACGGTCGCCGTCGGCTCGAAGCGGACGCTGTCCGGACCCGGCGGCGTACAGCCGCAGCCCACCATGGTCGGCCTCGCCCCGCGCATCGCCGCGGCGTTCGAGGCCCCCCACGTGGAGATCGACGCGCTCTGTCTGACCTCCATCTCGCTCACGATGGCGATCGGGGAACCGCTCCGCCAGATTCACGCCGGACAGCGCAAACCGGCCAAGGTCGACGTCCGGGTGCTGCTGCCGAGCCGCAGCATCGATCTCGCCTTTCCGGCACCGGTGGACAGCGGGGACGACGAGGACGGCCAGGTGCACAGGCGCTGGCTCGACCAGCGGAACGCGCAGGGGCAGGTGCTCCGCCACAACCTGCTCGCGCTGCGGGCCTCGCACGGCATCGACGTGAACGTCTCGTTCCGCGCGCTGCCGTTCACGCCGCCGGTGAAGTTGTATCTCCTCAACGGCTCCGAGGCGCTCTTCGCGTACTACACGCTGACCAAGCAGAGCGAACAGATCGACCACGAGTACCTGGAGATGTACGACGCCCAGGGCGCGCAGTCGATGCTCTTTCCCTTCCAGCAGGGCGACGGGCTGCGGGACACGACGTTCGTGGAGCAGTCCCATCTTTGGTTCAACGCGCTCTGGGGAACGATCAGTCAGGACCTGGAGCTGGCGCGGGGCTAGCTCCAGCCCCTGACGAGGGTGCTAGATGGCGGGGCCGGTCATCATCAGCGCGAGGACGACGGCGCCGATGGAGCTGCAGGTGGGGCTCTTCGCCTTGATCCCGACGGTCAGGAGCAGCAGTCCGACGATGCCGGTGGTTCCGTACTGCCACTGCACGAACTGCTCGAAGGTGATGGCACATGTTGCTGCGAGGAGGGCGAGGACGGCCATGATGGTTCCCCCTTCTGCCATCTCGGATGAGTTGGCAACCAACTTCACTTGAGTTGTCCCCACTTGGTCCCACTACATAAACAACTTCAAGACAACTGCCCTGAGATGGTGGGCAGTTGTATCGTCTGGTCGTGACCCAGGAGAACGTTGCAGTGAACGGCAGCAGAAAGCTCACTCCCCAGGACATCGCAGACGCCCTCCGCGACCGCATCCGCTCCGGCGACCTCAAGCCGGGCGACCGCCTCCCCACCCAGGCGGTGCTCGCGGAGGAGTTCGGCGTGGAGCGGGGGACGGTCCGGCAGGCGCTGAAGACACTGCAGGGCGACGGACTCCTGGCCAACGTGAGCAAGGGCAGCCCCCCACGCATCGCGGCGGAGCCACCGGTGTCGGCATCGGCGGGCGTGGAACCCCAGGCGTCGATGGTGAGCCTGGCCCCCCGCCTGTCGGGCGCGTTCTCGGAGCCGCAGGTGCGGATCGATGTGGTGTCGTATACGGCGGAGACGCTGATCCTGGCGCTCGGCGATCCGCTGCGCCGCATCCACGAGGGGCTCATCCGTCCCGAGTCGATCGACGTCCGCATCCTGCTGCCCAGCAGCGACATCGACCTTGCTTTCCCGAGGCCGGTCAACGGCAAGGGTGACGTGGACGGGAGGGTCCACCAGCGCTGGCTCGCCCTGCGCAACACGCAGGGCCAGGTCCTGCGCCACAACTTGCGCGCGCTGCGGGCCTCGCACGGTATCGACGTGGACGTCTCGTTCCGCGCGCTGCCGTTCACGCCGCCGGTGAAGCTGTATCTGCTGAACCAGCAGGAGGCGCTCCTGGCCTACTACACGATCGAGCGCAGCATGCTGGACCTCGGCAGCGCTGAGATGGAGGCGTTCGACGTGTCCGGACTGAGGTCGCCCCTGTTCTCCTTCGACAAGAGCGCGGCCCCGCGGGATGCCGCATTCGTGGAGGAGTCCCAGAAATGGTTCGACGCGCTCTGGGCAACGATCGCGACGGAGCTGACACTCTCTTAGTGACTCCTGATGCGAAGCAGACCGAACAGATGGCAGCGGAGATCGAAAACCTTCGCGATCTGATCGTTTCCCCACGTTTCGTGCTCTTCGACTTCGACGGGCCCATGTGCCGGCTGTTCGCCACGCACTCGCCCGAGCTGATCGCGGCGGGCATGGTGCGCGGGGTCGCGGAGCGGGGCCTGCGAGGACTGCTGACGGAAGAGGTGCTGAAGACAGCGGACCCTCAGATCGTCATGCGTGCCGTCGCCGCCCGGCACCCCGGCAGCGATCTGATCACCGAGATCGAGGAGCAGCTCACTCAGGAGGAGCTGAAGGCGACGGCCACCGCGTTCCCCACGCCGTACGCCGATCTGGTGGTGCAGACCTGGGTCAACGTCGACGCGCGGCTCGCCATCACCACCAACAACTCCGCACGTGCGGTGGCGAAGTACCTGGAGTCGCGGAACCTCACCCACTGCTTCGCCCCGCACATCTACGGCCGCACCCAGAACCTCGATCTGCTCAAACCGGACCCGTACTGCATCAAGCGTGCCCTGAGCGCCATGGGCGCCGCCCCCTCGGCCGCGCTGATGATCGGCGACGCCCCGACGGACTACGAGGCCGCGGTCCGGGCCGGAGTGACCTTCCTGGGCTACGCACGCAACGAGCGCAAGAAGGGGCTGCTGCGGGAGGCGGGGGTCAAGGGCGAGCACATCGTGAGCTCGCTCAAACCCGTGCTCGAGATCCTCCGTACGCGGGGGTGAGCAGCGGCAGGTCAGGAAGCCTGCGTCATGGAGAGCAGCAGGCCGACCGCGCCCAGTGCGATCCAGTTCGCGTTCCGCGCCCGGATGCCCGCGCGCAGCAGCACCAGACACAAGAGCCCCACCACTCCGAACCGCCACTGTACGAACTGCTCCAAGCCGAGGACCATGACGGCCGACGGCAGGGGGTCGATGACCATGATTCCTTCTCCCCCGCGATCAAATCCTCGCGATCATTCCAATTGGGCTGGATCCTTGGAGGAGTTGTCCCCGGTCGGGAACATCGATTAACCAACGGGCATATGACGCCGCACAGTTGACTGAAAACGGTCCGGTTGTCGGCCGGGAGGGGTACGGTCGCTGTGTGAGTGGCGAGGTGCTCGGAGCGGGAGGCAAGGAGTTCCAGCGCGTCCTCGACCGACTGCGCGAGCGGCTGTCCGACGGCACGTACGTGGTCGGCTCCCGGCTGGCCACCCAGCGGAATCTCGCGGGGGAGTTCGGTGTTTCGCGGGACACCATCCAGCGGGTGCTCCGTGTCCTCACCGGTGAAGGCTGGATCGAGGCCCGGCAGGGCAGCGGCGCACGCGTCGTCAAGGTGTCGAGGGTCCATTCGGCGGGCCCGGCGGCCGAGCGGGTCCACCTGGGAAAGCTCATCGACCAGACCTTCGAACGCCCTGAGGTCACGCTCGACGTGGCCCTGCTGACCTCCGAATCGCTCGATGCCCATGTCCGGCTGCAGGCTGACCGCATCCAGTCCCGGGAGATCCATCCGCAGCGGATCGCCGTCCGGGTGCTGCTCCCGTCGGAGTCGCTGTCGCTGCCCTACCCGCGGGCGAAGGGCAATCCGCAGGATCCCCGGCCGCAGGAGCGCCTGCGCTCCATCACCCGGGCCCACACCCAGTCGCTGCACCGCGTGCTGCGAGAACTGCAGAGCGAAGGCCTGGTGCCTTCCGTGACGGTGGAGATACGGCGGGTGCCCCTGGTGCCCACGTTCAAGCTCTACCTCCTGAACGGCGTGACGGCCCTCTACGGCCCCTACGAGGTGGTGGAGCGCCGCATTCTCCTGGACGACGGCGAGGAGGTCGAAGTCGTGGACGTCGTCGGCCTGGGTTCCGACCTGATCCACTACGTGAAGGACGGCGCTCCCGGGGCCGAGTCCCAGGGTTCGCGGTTCGTCCGTTCCATGGAGTCCTGGTTCAACTCCTGCTGGGAACTGCTCGCCGAGTAACGCCGGACGTACAGGCGCGTTACCTCCATGGCAACTCTCGCCCGAGTGCCGCCCTCGCGTCGCGCGGAACAGGGCGTGTCATTAGGCTGTGCGGCAATTTCGGGTACACGCGCGAGCATCAGGAGCAGCACGTGGCGATCAGCGCCTGGACGAACGGTTCTCTGGTCTTCCGTGCCGTCCGCCCTGTACTGCCCGAGCTGCCGGATCACCTGGTCACGCCGGCGGACCTGACGGCGCTGCGCTACACGGTCGGCGTACCGCTGGAGCGGTCCTGCGAGGACGGGAAACCGGTCGACTCCGCGCTGATCGCGTCCCTGGCCGAACTGCTGGCGCAGTTGGTCCTGGTGCGCAAGGAGTCGCTGGAGAGCCCCATCGGCGGCTGGCCGCACGACGAGAGGGACAGTGGAGGGTTCCTGCGGTCCCTCGCCCGGCACCTGCACGCGCGCGACGTGCAGTCCAATTGGACCGAATTCGGGGGTCTGTTCAGTGCCTTCGGGATCGCGTCGGACGCCCTGATCCAGTGCGCGGCGCGGGCGCCCTCGATGGCCAGGCGCCCGTACAGCCTCCTCAACACGGACCTGCGCCGGGCCACCGTCCTCCTCTCGTACGACCGGGAACAGCCGGTCAGCCTGGACTGGGCCCAGGCGACCTACGGCGACCCCGCCTACGACCTGGCGTCGCATGTCGTGCGCATGCGGTATCCCGAATTCCAGTGGCCTGACGTCATCGAGGCCTGGGTGTTCGCCATGCGCAAGCGCAGACCGTCGGCCGTCACCAGGGTCGGGAAGGACGTCTGGAGCTACATCGCCCTGGAGCAGGTCCGTGCCGTCCATCTCGAAGTGATGAGGGCGGCGCACTCCCTCGGGGAGACCCTCGACAGCACCCGGCTCGGCGTGGCGGCCGAATCCGTGCGGCAGTGCCTGCACGCGGCCGAGAAGGTGCTGGGCCTGACGTGTCTGCCCGATGTGAGCGTGGTCGAGCGGGCGCTCTTCCGCTGGCAGGCGGCCCGCATCGAGAGCCGGCACGCGTCGGCGGCCGGCGGCCCACCGACCGGCACCACCCTCTCCTGGCAGCCCGACGAGCGGGTGCCGGAACGCCCCGACTTTCCCCGCACCGCGGTTCTCCAGGCGCTGGCCGCCGAGGGCGCGGCCCAGCAGCACCGGGTGTTCAAGGGCACGGCCCACCTCAACACGGTGGTGCGGGTGGACGGCGTCGAACGCCCCGTCGTGGTGCGCCGGAAGGCGGGCGGCGTGCCGCGGCGCGAAAGCGGCTTCCTCAGCGAACACGCCGTACTCGCCGCCATCGAGAAGTCACGGGCCGGGGTCAGCGCGCCGAAGATTCTGGCCCTCGGCTTCAGCGACCGTGGCGATCCGTTCGCCGTCCATTCCTACGAAGGCCCGCTCGGCGGCGAGCAACCGCCGAACCACCCTGTCCACGGCCTGCTGCCCAGCGAGGCGGACAGCCTCGTGGACCAGCTCCACGCGCTGACCCGGGTCGACTGCCAGGGGCTCGATCCCGCCGCGTCGAAGACCAGCTTCTACGGCCGCCTCAGCGGGGAACTGGTCCGCTTCGTGCACTCGCTGCCCAAGGAGACCCAGCGGCAGGCCCGGTCCCGGGGGCTCCCGAACGGATGGCGGCTGCAGGAGATCCTCGGCAGACACGAGACCACGGTGCGCACCTCGGTGCTGCTCCACGGCGACCTCAATCCCTGGAACCTCGTGCGGGCCGAGTCGGGCGGCCGGCTCACCATGATCGACTGGGAGCTGGCGATGATCGGAGATCCCCTCTACGACCTGGTGCGTCATCTGCATCTCACGCCCACGCGGGTCGAGATCCGACAGCGCTTGTTCGAGCGGTGGGCCCGGGTACTCCCGCCCGAGTACACCAAGGGGTGGGAGAAGGACTGGCCGGTGTACCGGTGGATCGAGCTGGTCCGGTCCGCCTATGTGGACCTCGACCGGCTCGCGACCGGCGCCGCCCTGGACAGCCCGAACGTGCGGCGTGCGGTCGATTCGTACGGGATGACACTGGACGCGGCGAAGGCCTCACTCGGACTGCACCGGGCTCGTTCGGCCGTCGGGCCGTCCGCTAGGCCGTCCGCCTCCTGAACAGTGCCCCCGACGCTGCCGCCGAAGCCGCCAGGATTCCCGCGCACCACGTCAGGGCCACCCATGGCGTGTTGCCCACCGGCTGGGCGAGGAGCAGGCCGCGGAGGGATTCGATGACCTGCGTCACCGGTTGGTGGTCGGCGAAGGGGCGGAGCCAGCCGGGCATGGTGGAGGTGGGGACGAAGGCGCTGCTCGGGTAGGGGAGGAAGCTCACGAAGAAGGTGAAGCCGCCCGCCGCCTCCGGGGACTTGGCCAGGAGGCCCACCGTTGCCGAGAGCCAGGACAGCGCCAGGATGAAGGCGAGGAGGACGGCTGCCGCCGCCAGCCAGCCGGGCAGGGTTGCCGCCGGACGGAAGCCGATCGCGAAGGCCAGGGCCAGGACCAGGGTCGTCGCGATCACGTTGCGGGCCACCGAGGCGAGGACGTGGCCCGTCAGGATCTGCGGGCCGCCGATGTCCAGGGAACGGAAGCGGTCGATGATGCCGCCCTTCAGATCCTCCGTCACCGCCACCGCCGTGTTCGCCGAGCCGAAGCCGGCGCAGAGGAGCAGGACTCCGGGGACCACGTACGTGACGTACGACGAGGTGTCCGTCCTGATCGCGCCGCCGAAGAAGTAGACGAAGATCAGGAGCAGCATCACCGGGAGCGCCATCGCCGTGATCAGGGCGTCCACGTTGCGGAGGCTGATGCGGATCGCCCGGCCGGTCATGATCAGCGCTTCAGACATGGGTCATTCCCGGGGTGGGTGAGGGGGCCGTGGTCGGGGGCTTGCTCCGTGGGTCCGTGAGGCTCAGGAAGACGTCGTCCAGCGTGGCCGTGCGGAGCGTGAAGGTCGCGAAATCCGTGCGGTCCGGGTCCAGGTCGTCCAGCAGGGTGCGTACGTCCGCTGCCGTGCCGTCCGTCGGGAAGCCGAGCGTCAGGGTCTCGGGGGAGTGGTGCGTGGCCCGGCCGGACAGGCGCAGGTAGGCCTCGTGGGTGGTGAGCGACGCCTGTAGACGGTGGCCGGACACCAGGGACTTGAGGGCCGACGGTGAGCCCTGCGCCGCGATCACCCCCTCGTGCAACACCGCGATGTGGTCGGCCAGTTGATCCGCCTCCTCCAGGTACTGGGTCGTCAGGAAGACCGTCGTGCCGTGTGCCGTGAGGTCGCGCACCACCTCCCACATCTCCTGGCGGCTGCGCGGGTCAAGGCCCGTCGTCGGCTCGTCCAGGAAGATGACCTCCGGGTCGCCCACCAGGCCCGCCGCCAGGTCGACGCGGCGGCGCATGCCTCCCGAGTACGTGCGGACCAGGCGGTCGGCCGCTTCCGTGAGGTCGAAACGGGCCAACAGTTCAGCGGCCCGTGCGCGGGCCGCGGCGCGGGGCAGGCCCGCGAGCCTCGCCATCATGCGGAGGTTCTCCGCGCCGGTCTGCGTCTCGTCCACCGCCGCGAACTGGCCCGTGAGGCTGATCGCGCGACGGACCTCGCGACGCCCCGTACGGATGTCGTGGCCCGCGACCCGTGCCGTGCCCGTGTCGGGCGTCGTGAGCGTGGTGAGGATGCGGACGGCTGTGGTCTTGCCGGCGCCGTTCGGTCCCAGGAGCGCGTAGACGGTGCCGGGCGGGACGTGCAGGTCGATGCCGCGGAGCACGGGGATGGTGCCTTGGCCGCCGGATCGGCCGTAGGTCTTGGTGAGGGCTGTTGCCTCGATGGCTGGAGTGGCTGGAGTGGCTGGAGTGGCTGGGGGCGGTGGGGGCATCTGGGGCTCCTTTATTGCGTAAGGTCTACGCGTTACCGAGTAATGGTTACGCAGAACTACGATGTGCGTCAAGCACGGCAGCTCAGGAGGAGGCGACGGCGGGTCATGGCGGCGGACGAGGCGGCTGGTGAGGGCGCGCGGGGCGAGGGTGACGGCGTGGGGGGCTCGGGGCTTTCCGCGAGCCTCGAAACCGCCTGGGGGCTGCGCGAGCGGCCGTCGAAGGGACCCAAGCCCGGCCTGAGCCTGGATCGCATCGTCGACGCGGGCATCACCATCGCGGCCGCGGAGGGCATCGGCGCGGTCACCATGGGGCGTGTCGCCAAGGCGCTGGGCGCCTCGCCGATGTCCCTCTACCGGTACGTCTCCGCCAGGGACGAGCTGTACGTCCTCATGCAGGACGTGGCGACCGGGGCCCCGCCCGAGATGCCGACGGAGGTCACGGGGTGGCGGGCGCAGCTGGAGTGGTGGGCGCGGGCCCAGCGCGAGGTCTTCCGGCGCAACCTGTGGCTCGTACGCATCCCCATCACCTCGCCGCCCGTGTCCCCCCACTCCCTGGAGTGGATGGAGCAGGGCCTCGCGGCGCTCGACGGCAGCGGGCTCGAGGAGGCCTGGAAGCTCTCCGTGCTCATGCTGGTGGGCGGGTTCGTGCGCAACGAGGTCGCCGTCATGGCCGACCTGGACACGGTCATGAGGGCGGGGGGCAAGGAGCCCGACGAGGTGATGCGGCAGTACGCACGCACCATCGACGCCCTGACCTCGACCGCCCCCGAACGCTTCCCGGCGCTGCGGCGGACGCTCGCGACGGGGGTCCTCGACGTCGCGGACGCCGAGGACACGGAGTTCGAGTTCGGGATCGGTCGGGTGCTGGACGGGGTGGCGGTGTTGATCGGGGATCGGTGACGCGGGGGCTTGTTCGGTCAGGGGTGGCCGGACGCGGTGGCGTCGGCTGGCGGGAGTGAGCTGGCGGGAGTGAGCTGACGGGAGTGGGCTGGCGGGTGCCGGCCTCCGCTGGCGGCTTTCAGCTGACGGTTTTCGGGTGGCTCTTACGCGTACTGCGTCAGCCCCGACCGCAGCTGGCCGAAGGCCCGGTTCGCCGCCACCACCGCGTCCGGCCACACCGCTTCCGCGCTCTCGCCCGCGTCGATCCGGCGCCAGTTCTCCAGGGCGAGGATGCGCTGCACGGCGATGATCTGGCCGGCGGCCAGGCGCGCGGCGAGCGCTTCCGCGTCCGATGCCTCCTCCGATGCCTCCTTCGATGCCGACCCGTTCGGTGCCTTCCTGGACGCCTCGCTCAACGCCTCGCCCAGCGCTTTCTCCGACCGCTCCTGGTACCCGTACAGCCGTGCCACCAGGGACGGCGTCCCGTACAGCAGGCGGTGGAAGGCGAGTACGTGGACGTTGTCGCACAGGCCGGTCACCGGGTCCTGGCGCTCCAGGCCGTCGAGGAAGTGGCGCTGCAAGGTGTCCAGGGGGGAGCGCTTCGGGGGGCGCCCGGCCACCACCCGAGCCGCCTCGTCCACGTGGTCCGCGAACCGGTGGAGTACGAGGTCCTCCTTGGCCGGGAAGTACCGGAACAGGGTCGGCTTCGAGATGTCGGCGGCTGCCGCGACCTCCGCGACCGGCACCTTCTCGAAGCCCTTCTCCAGGAAGAGGGCGATCGCCGCGTCGGAGACCGCCTGGTACATCCGCTGCCGCTTTCGCTCGCGCAGGCCGGGGGTGGGGCCCGCATTTTCGTCCGTCATGGCGGGAGGGTACCGCATCGCTGAGTCGCGGTAACGAATGTAACCTGGGAACGAATTTAACTCGGTTACATTATTCTCGATCGTATGACGCGACTCGACGAAGCCCTGGCCCAAGAACGCCGCTTCCACGACACCTGCCGCGCCGCCCTCACCGGCATGGTCGACGGCGCCGAGGAGCAGGTCGTCAGCGGAGCCGATGTCTCCGCGTCCGGCGCCGACGCCGAAGTCCTCGGCTACCAGTTCCGCAGCCACGCCAAAGCGATGCGCGAACTTCCCGAGGCTCCCCTCTTCTTCGGTCGTCTCGCGTTCGCCGCCGACGGTCCCGAGGCCGCCGAAGCCGGTGAGCACCGCGGGCAGAGCTACCACATCGGCCGCCTCCGCATCAGCGAACACCCCTCCGCCCCGCCCCTCGTCGTCGACTGGCGCGCCCCCGTTTCCCGCGCCTTCTACCAGGCGGGATCCCGCGACCCCCAAGGCGTCGCCGTCCGCCGCCGCTTCGGCTGGGCCCCCGGCAGCAAGGGCGACTCCGCCGACCTCACGGGCCTGGAGGACGAGCCGCTGGCCGCCGCCACGTCGGACACCCTCACCGCCGCCACGCCGCACACTCCCGCCGGACCGGACACCCTCACCGGACCGGACACCCTCACCGGACCGGACACCCTCACCGGACCGGAGACCCCGACCACGCCGGACGACCCCACCACCCCGACCCCACCACCCCCGCACGGCAGCCGCATCCTCGCCGGAGAGATCGAGCGCCCCCGCGTCGGCCCCATGCGCGACATCGCCGCCACCATCCAGCCCGAGCAGGACGACCTCGTCCGCGGTGAACTCACCGCATCCGTCTGCGTCCAGGGCGCCCCCGGCACCGGCAAGACGGCCGTCGGCCTGCACCGCGCCGCGTACCTCCTCTACACCCACCCCCAGCGCGTGCAGCGCGCCGGACTCCTCATCCTCGGCCCCAACCGCACCTTCCTCCGCTACATCGCCGAGGTGCTCCCCTCCCTCGGCGAGACCGGCGTCCGGCAGTCCACCGTCGCGGACGAGATCGCCAGGGACACGGCACCCGTACGCGCCCAGGACGGTGAGGCCGCGGCGAGCGTCAAGCACGACGCCCGCATGGCGGAGGTCCTGCGCCGCGCGCTCTACTCGCGCGTCGCACCACCCGCCCGCTCCATCGCGGTGCCGGACGGTTCGTACACCTGGCGGGTCGCCCTCGACGAGCTGGATCGGATCATCGCGGACGTGCGCACCGAGGAACCCCCGTACGCCGTCGGGCGCGAGCGCGTGCGCACCCGTGCCGTCCGGCACATCCAGGAGCAGGCCGAGCGCCGCGCCGGGGCCGTGAACAACGCCTGGCTGCAGAAGATCTCCCGCGCCCGTTCCGTCTCGGCCTTCGTTGACGAGGCCTGGCCCAAGGCGCGGCCCGAAGAAGTGCTCGCCGCCCTGCTCGCCGACCCGGAAGCGCTGGCCGCCGCGGCCGACGGCATCCTCGACGCCGACGAACAGCGGGCGATCGGCTGGGCCAAGCCCCCGCGCTCGTACAAGTCGGCCAAGTGGTCCGCCGCGGATCTCGTCCTGCTCGACGAGATCGCCGGACTGCTCGAACGGCCCGACGGCTACGGCCACATCGTCGTCGACGAGGCGCAGGACCTCTCCCCGATGGAGGCCCGTGCGATCGCCCGCCGCGCCGACTTCGGCTCGCTCACGGTTCTCGGGGACCTCGCGCAGGGGACCACCCCGTGGGCCGCCCGCGGCTGGCCCGAACTCCTCGCCCACCTCGGCAAACCCGACGCCTCCGTCACCCCTCTGACCATCGGCTTCCGCGTCCCGAAGGCGGTCGTGGGCCTCGCCAACCGCGTCCTCGCCTCGCTCGACGTCGACGTACCGCCCGCTCGGTCGCTGCGTACGGACGGGGAGTTGAGGATCCGGGAGGTGCGGGACGTGGGGGCGGCCACCGTCGACGCGGTGCGGGCCGCGCTGGTCCGCGAGGGCTCCGTCGGCGTCATCGCCGCCGATGCCGACGCCGCCGGCCTGCGCGCGGCACTCACCGCGGCGGGGATCGAGAGCGCGGGCCCGGACGACCTGGGCGCACGCGTGACGGTGTTGCCGGCGTCCATGGCGAAGGGGCTGGAGTACGACCATGTGGTGGCCGTCGAGCCCGCCGCCATCGCGGAGGCGGAACACCGCGGGCCCAGCCGTCTCTACGTGGTCCTGACCAGGGCGGTCTCCCGGCTTGACGTGCTGCACAGCAGGCCGTTGCCCTGGGAGGGATGAAGGCCTCCCGCCCTCACTTGGATGCCGTTGCGGTTATATAGCCACGGAGGTATGTTCGGGATATGCCCATACCGTTCGACGTCCTCGCCGAGCCGAGCCGCCGGAAGATCCTCGACCTGCTGCTGGAGCGCCCCCATCTGGTCGGCGAGATCACCGAGCGGGTCGGTCTGAGTCAGCCCGGCACGTCCAAGCACCTGCGGGTCCTGCGCGACGCGGGGCTCGTGCGGGTGCGGCAGGACGCGCAGCGCCGCTGGTACGAGCTGCGGCCCGAGCCCCTCGCCGAGCTCGACGCATGGCTCGCGCACTACCGGCACCTCTGGGCGGGCCGGCTCGACGCCCTCGAACGGCACCTCGACGTCATGGACGGTGAGTCCTGATGACGATGACCATGGACGCTGAGTCCTGATGAACATGGACGGTGACTCCTCATGAACCCGCACTCCGACACGCTCACCCCCACCGACGGCGGCCGGAACGTCCTGCGGATGGAGCGCCGCCTCGCGCACCCGCCCGCCACGGTCTGGGCCGCGATCACCCGGCCCGAGCACCTTGCCCAGTGGTTCCCCTCCGAGGTGGCCCTGGAGCTGCGGCCCGGCGGCGCGATGGGCTTCCACTTCCCCGGTGACGAGGGCCCTGGCATGACCGGCGAGGTCACCGACGCGGACGAGCCCCGCCTCTTCGCCTTCACCTGGGGCGACGACCACCTGCGCTGGGAGATCGTCCCGGACGGCCCCGACGGCCGCGGCTCGCTCCTGACCCTCGTCCACACCTTCGGCGACCGCTTCGGCGCCCCGAGCTTCGCCGCGGGCTGGCAGCTGTGCGTCTCGGCGCTCGGTCAGTTCCTCGACGGCGGGCAGGCCGAGGTGAGCCGGGACGCGGGCGAGCTGCACGAGGCGTACCTGGAGCAGTTCGACCTGGGCCACGGGCAGGTCACCGACGACGGCATCCGCTTCGAGCGGCAGCTGGTGCGGTCCGCCGACGCGGTGTGGGCCGAACTCTGCTCGGGCGAGGTGCCGTTGGAGGGCGACACGGCACCCGATGGCTTCCTCGCGGACGGCGTGTCCGCGGGACCGGTCACCGCGCTGCGGGCGCCGGTGTCCCTCACGTACGCCGTGCATCCCAAGGGTGAGGTGCGCTGGGAGTTCGGCGAGGGCACGGGCTACGGCACCCGGCTCGTCCTCACGCAGAGCGGTCCCTTCGACAGCGACGCGGCCACGGACGAGGCGCTCGCCGCCTGGCACGCCCGCATCGAACGGCTTGCGGGACAACTCCTGGAGGGCTGAGGGCGGGCTCTGTCGTGCTGACGGGGTCAGTCCGCGAGCACCGCTTCCATGACCGCCTTCGCGATCGGTGCCCCCAGCTTGCCGCCGGCGATCTCCGAGCGCGGGATGTTCATGTCCTTCGGGTCCACGAACACCGCGACCGCCACCGGCGACGAACCGTCGTCCTGCTTGGCGTACGAGACGAACCAGGCGTACGGCCGCTCGTCGTTGACGTTCGAGCCGTGCTGGGCGGTGCCGGTCTTGCCGCCGACCGTGACACCGTCGATCTGCGCCTTGTTCGCCGTGCCCTTCTCGACGGTGTTCTCCATCATCTCCTGCACCTTGCCCGCGGTGTCCTCGGAGACGGCCTGGCTGAGCTCCTCCGGCTTCCCCTTCTCGATCGTCGAGAGGTCCGGGCCGCGCAGCTCCTCCACCATGTACGGCTTCATCACCTTGCCGTCGTTGGCGATGCCCGCCGCGACCATCGCCATCTGCAGCGGCGTACTGGTCACGCTGCCCTGGCCCATGCCGGTCAGGGCGGTCTGCGGCTTGTCGAGGCCGTCCGGGTAGCTGCTCGCGGACGAGCGCACGGGGACGAACTGCTGCTTGTTGAAGCCGAACTTCTCCGCCGTCTCGCGCATGTCGTCGTCGCCGACCTTGAGCGCGGCGTCGAGGAAGACGTTGTTGCACGACCACTGCATGCCGACCTTCAGGGAGGCCTTGTTGCAGGGGGCGCCCGGCACGTCGTTGCCGATCGTCGTCGAGCTGAGCGGCAGTTTGTAGGGGGTCTTGGCGCCGGTGGGCTCGTCGATGTCGTCGATCGCGCCGTGCTCCAGGGCGGCCGCCGCGGTGAGGATCTTGAAGGTGGATCCGGGCGGGTAGATCTCACGGAGCGCCCGGTTGGAGAGCGGCTTGTCCTTGTCCTTCCTGAGCTGCGTGAACTCCTTGCCCTCCTTCGCCGAGATCCCGGCGAAGACCGAGGGGTCGTACGAGGGGGTGCTCGCCATCGCGAGCACCTTCCCGGAGCGCGGGTCGAGCGCGACGACCGCGCCCCGGGCGTTGAGGTCCACCAGGCCTTGGTAGGCGGCCTTCTGGGCCTTGGGGTCGATGGTCGTGATGACGTCGCCGCCCTGGCGCTTCTCCCCGGTCAGCATGTCCAGGGTGCGGCGGATGAAGAGCCGGTCGTCGTCGCCGCTGAGCACGTCGTTCTCGACGCCCTCCAGGAAGGTCGCGCCCTGGGCCTGCGAGAAATAACCGGTGACCGGCGCGTACATGGGGCCGTCCTTGAAGACCCGCTGGTACTTGAAGTCGGTGCCGCTGACTTCCTTCGAGCCGGTGATCGGCTTGCCGCCGACGATGATGTCGCCCCGGGGGTGGGAGAAGGCCTCGATCTGGACGCGCCGGTTCTTGTCGTCCTTCGCGAGCGACTCGCCGTCGACGAACTGCACCCAGTTCGCGCGCAGGAGCAGGGCGAGCGTGAGTATCCCGCAGAAGACGGCTATATGACGCAGCGGCTTGTTCATCCGGCCCCCAAGACCCGCGAAACCAGTAGGCAATAACGCCTCATCATGCGCACGGATTTACGGATCTATCCGATGTTGTTGCCGAATGGTCACACTCGAACCGAGGCCCGGCGCTCCCTTCGAAGGACCTCGATCACGCTCGCGTAGCTGTCGGAGCCGTGCCCGGCGGCGCTCGTCCGCTCCATGGTGGCCTTCAGGAGTTCCGGCAGCGCGTTGTCGACACCGCGGTCGGCCGCCGCGTGGATGAGGTGCCCGATCGCCGCGATCTGTACGTCGACGGTGGCGTCGTCGCCCGGATAGTGCCCCGCGTCCACCTGGGGCGCGTACGTCTCCAGGAACCCGGCGACCGCGTGCCGCATCCAGCGGACGGCGACCGGGGTGAAGTCCGTGGCCCGGGTCGCCTCCGCGCCGACCAGGGCCGTGCCGTGCAGCCAGCCGGTGAACGTGGACCACATCAGGCCGAGCAGGGCGGCGTCGTAGAGCGAGGCGCGGCCCGTCTCCGCGCCCAGGTACAGCGGGTCGCCCAGTGCGGCGAGGGCGGGGCGGTACGTCTCGAACACCTCGGCCGAGCCGCTGTAGAGGAACATCATCTCGGGGCTGCCGACACCCGGCGGCGTGGTCATGATCGCCCCGTCGAGGTAGCCGAGCCCCAGCGAGCCGGCCCACTTGGCCGCCGCTTCGGCCTGCTCCGGGGAGCCGGAGGTGACGTTGACCAGGGCCTTTCCGGCGAGTGGCCCGGTGGGGGAGCCGCAGCGGGCCGACGCGGCGACGGGGTCCAGGACGGCGTGCAGGGCGGTGTCGTCGAGGACACAGGCGATGATCAACGGGCTTGCGGCAACGGCCTCTTCGGGGGTGGCGGCGAGGCGGGCGCCCCGGGCGACGAGGGGCGCGGCCTTGGCGGGGGAGCGGTTCCAGACGGTGGTGGGGTGGCCGCTCGCCAGGAGGGTGGCGGCGAGGGCGGCGCCCATGGTGCCGAGGCCGATGACGGTGACCGGGGTTTTGTCGGCAGTGGGGGTGGTGTTCGTGTTCTCTGCGTGTGTGTTCTCTGCTGTGTTCTCCGCGTTCATGGGGACCACGCTCGCAGCGGGCGGCGGCGCCGGACAGTGACAGGGGTGACGGTGGCCACCAAATTCCTGCCAGGTCCCGGCGCGGCTTACGCTCGGCGCATGAGCGCTGGTTCCGTGGCCCTGGTCGTGACCGAGGAGATGGCGATCCCGTCCTGGGATCTGTACGAACTGAGCATCCCCTGCACGGTGTTCGGGAAGCCGCAGCCCGATCTGTCGGACGAGTGGTACGACTTCCGGCTGTGCAGCGCGCCCCGGGGCGAGGGCGGCTTTGACTCCCGCTCCGGCCTCACGGTGCGTACCCCGTACGGCCTCGACGACATCGTCGGGGCGGACACGGTCATCGTCACGTCCGTGCCGGACGCCTGCGTGGAGGAGGGCCGCCCGCTGCCCGAAGGCCTGGCGGCGGCGCTGCGTCGCGCGTACGACGCGGGTGCCCGCATGGTCTCCCTGTGCACCGGCGCCTTCGCGCTCGCCGAGGCGGGGCTGCTCGACGGCCGCAGGGCCACCGCGCACTGGATGCACACGGCCCAACTGGCGGCCCGCTACCCGAAGGTGGAGGTCGACGACTCCGTCCTGTACGTGGATGACGGCGACGTCCTGACCAGCGCGGGCGTGAGCGCGGGCCTCGACCTGTGCCTGCACTTGGTCCGCCGCGACCTGGGCGCGCACGTGGCCAACCAACTGGCCCGCCGCATGGTCGTCCCCGCTCACCGCCCGGGGGGCCAGGCCCAGTTCATCGATCTCTCCGTCCCCGCGACGGACGACGAGGGCCTGGGCCCCGTACTCGACTGGGCGCGTGCCCGCCTCGACCGGCCCCTGACGGTCGACGACCTGGCCCGCCGCGCGTCGATGAGCCCGCGCACCCTCTACCGGCGGCTCCAGGCGGCCACCGGCACGACCCCGCTCCAGTGGCTGCTCAACCAGCGCCTGGCCCGTGCCCAGAGCCTCCTCGAATCGACCTCTGCTCCGATCGACAAGATCGCCGAACTGAGCGGCCTCGGTACGGCGAACAACCTCCGGCACCATTTCCTCAAGCAGGTGGGGGTGTCACCGGGGGACTACCGGCGGGCGTTCGGTGCCGACGGGGTGCGGGCGCGGGTGTAGGCGTCGGTCCCCGGTAGTAGGTCCAGCGCCCCATGCGCGTCACGTGGGCGCTGACTAGGGTCCGTGATCATGCGGAACACGGAGATGGTTCGACGTGAGGGCCCGGAGCGCAGGCGCGAGACGCTGGAGCGCCTCGACCGGGAGCGGGACATCTGGCTGTCGACGGCCCACCCGGAGCACGGGCCACACCAACTGCCCCTGTGGTTCCGGTGGGACGGCCGGGCACTGTGGATGTGCACCGGCGAGTCATCGGTGACGGTCCGCAACGCGCGGAAGGAACCCCGGGTGCGCCTCTCGCTGCCGGACACCTCCGATGTGGTGCTCGTGCAGGGCGAGGCGGAGTGCTTCCCGGCGCGGGAGGTTCCGCAGGACGCGGGGGACGGGTTCGCCGCCAAGTTCGGCTGGGACCCGCGCGAGGCGGACGGCTCCTACGTGTATCTGCGCGTGACGCCGCGGACGGTCCGGGCCTGGCGCGGCGAGCACGAACTGAACGGCAGGGTCCTCATGCGGGACGGGGCGTGGCTGGCGTAACCCGCGCCCCCACGCCCCGCACCCGGGGCCGTTCTACTTCTCGCGCGGCTGGTTGAACCGCAGCATGTTCCCGGACGGGTCGCGGAAGGCGCAGTCGCGGACGCCGTACGGCTGGTCCATCGGCTCCTGCAGCACGTCGCCGCCCGCGGCGCGGATCCGCTCGAACACCGCGTCGACGTCGCTGGTGCGGAAGATGACGCCGCGCAGCATGCCCTTGGCCATCAGCTCGGCCACGGCCTGCCGGTCGGCGGCCGAGGCGTTCGGGTCGGCGAGCGGGGGTTCAAGGACGATCTCCACGTCCGGCTGCGAGGGCGACGCGACGGTCACCCAGCGCATCCCCTCGAAACCGACGTCGTTGCGCACCTCGAAACCGAGCACGTCGCGGTAGAAGGCGAGCGCCTTGTCGTGGTCGTCGACGGCGATGAAGCACTGAGCGAGGTTGATTTCCATGCGTACGACGCTACGGACCCGCGTCCGGTTTCGCTTCTCCGTTCCTGACCGGCCGGGTCTGGATCTTGGCGACGCAGGCGGGGATGGCGGCGCTGTCGCCGTGGTCGCGGGCGCGGTAGGTGCTCGGGCTCTCGCCGACCAGTTCGGTGAACCGCGAGCTGAACGAGCCGAGCGACGTACAGCCGACCGCCATGCAGACATCCGTCACCGACAGGTCCCCGCGCCGCAGCAGCGCCTTGGCGCGCTCGATCCGGCGGGTCATGAGATAGCTGTACGGCGTCTCGCCGTAGGCGGCGCGGAAGCTGCGCGAGAAGTGCCCCGGCGACATGAGGGCGGCCCGGGCCAGCGCCGGGACGTCCAGGGGCTCCGCGTAGTCGCGGTCCATCCGGTCGCGGGCCTGGCGCAGGCGGACCAGGTCGGAGAGAGACACAGACACACGAGCAACGTTACCGACCGCCGGGGATCGGGGCCGGTAACGCGGGGGAGAGGGGAGAAGAGGGGGAGAGAGGGGAGAGGGGTCAGGCCGCGGGGCAGAGCGCGGCGGGGGCCACGGTCGCGTGCACGGGGTGGGCGGTGAGTGCGGTGGCGGTGGGGCTGGTGCAGGCAGTGGCTGCCGTGCCCTGCGCGCGGTTCCGGGCGAAGACGACCAGCCGCAGCACGGCGAACCGTGCGACTCCGGCGAGCGCGGAGGCGGAGAGGTAGACGACCTGTTCGAGCATCGCGCCGGGCGCCGCCACCAGTTGCTGGAGGACCAGCATGGACAAGCAGGTCACCGCGTACGCGGCCGCCGCGGACCCGGCGGACTGCGCATGCTGGCGCCCGGTCGCCCGGCCGCCCGCACCGAAGGTGAAGCGGGCGTGCAACTCGGTGGCCAGGAGCGTGGAGACCACGGTGATCAGGGCGTTGGCCAGGGCCCAGGGGAGCCAGGAGGCGAGGGCCGCCACGGCGAAGCTGGAGGCGACCCCGACCCCGCCGCCGCAGAGCACGAAGCGGGCGAAGGCGGTGAAGGCGCCGGGTGCCACCGACTGCGGAGTCCGGGCTGACTGCGCCGACTGCGCCGACTGCGCTGCATGTGCTGTCTGCATGATCCGACCCCTTCCTCTTCCTCTTCTTCCTCTTCTTCTTGACTGACTCGTGCGGGCCCGTGAACTCGTCGCTCAGGCGGCGTCGAGGGCCTTGGTGATCTTGCGGGTCATCTCGGCCATGGCGGGGCTGGGCGCGCCCCGGTGCGGCCGGGCGGCCGCCGCGAGGGCGACGACGACGGTGCCGCGGAAGTTGTCGGCCTCGTTCGGGTCCTGCTTGGTGAGCAGGTCCATCGCCTCGGTCAGGGCCGGCAGGACGTGATCGGCGAGCTCCGCGACGGACTTGCCGGGCAGCTTGATGTCCTTGCTCTTCGCGGCGAGCACGTGACCGACCGGGCCGGTCGCCGAGGCCAGTGCGATGCTGCCGTGGGTAGCGGCCTTGTGGGGCGAGCCGGCGGCGTCGGCGGCGGCAAGGAGCGAGACGGCGCCGTACGCGGCGGTGCGGAGGGTGGCTTTGTCCTGGGTGGTGAGGGCGAGAGACATGGTGGTTGCTCCTTCTGCTCGGTGTCCCGAACGGTTGCCTTGCTCTGTTGAAGTGGTGCCATCGTGGCACACGCGTGGTGCCATGTCGAGTCATTATTGGCGTCATGGGTGGCGTTGCGGGTGCCGTGCATCGGCCGCGCTCCGTAAATGAGCAGGTCAGTGGGCGGCTCTACTTGGCGCCAACTCGCCCAAAATCCCGCGGTACTTCATCTGCGGCCCCGGGGGGGGGGGGGCCTCGGCTGGTGCCGAATGGTGCGCCGTGGCACCGACTGGTGCCACTGGGCGCCACTCGACGCGCCGGCGCCCCGCCGCGCGCGATCAGTGGCGTAGCGCACTTTTGCAAGCAGGCGCTTGCAATAGTTAGCAAGGGGCGGGCAGTATCGACGCATGGCATCACTCAACGTCGGCAATCTCGGTGAGTATCTGCGTGAGCAGCGGCGCAATGCGCAGCTCTCGCTCAGGCAGCTCGCCGACGCCGCCGGGGTGTCCAATCCGTATCTGAGCCAGATCGAGCGCGGCCTGCGCAAGCCGAGTGCCGAAGTGCTGCAACAGGTGGCCAAGGCGCTGCGGATCTCCGCCGAGACGCTGTATGTCCGGGCCGGGATCCTCGACGAGAAGGAGCGGGACGAGCTGGAGACGCGCGCCGTCATCCTCGCCGACCCCTCCATCAACGAGCGGCAGAAGCAGGTCCTGTTGCAGATCTACGAGTCGTTCAGAAAAGAGAACGGCTTCGAGGTCTCCGAGTACGCCGACGACTCGGCGTTCACGGACGAGGCCTCGTACGCAGATGACGTGGACACCACCGCTGACGGCCCCCGCACGGCCGACGGCAGTGATGCCGGTACCAAGGACCACCCCTCAAGCTGACCGAGCTGACCGAGCTGACGCGAATCCGGGAGGACCATAGCCATGGCCATCAAGGACGACCTGCGCAACACCCTCACCGACACCACCCCCGCCTACTTCGTCGTCGGCACCGCCGACCTGGCGTTCCAGCAGGCGAAGAAGGTGCCGGGCGCCATCGAGCAGCTCATCGCCGAGGCGCCGGCCCGTATCGACGCCGTGCGCAACACCGACACCAAGGCCGTTCAGGACAAGGCCGTCGCCCGCGCCAAGGAGGCGCAGGAGACCATCCAGACCAGGTTCACCGAGCTGTTCGGCACGCTCGACACCGACCTGAAGAAGCTGAGCGAGACCGCTCAGGGCTTTGCCCTCAGCTCGGTCGGCGTCGCCGCCGAGTACGCCGTGAAGGCGCGCGAGAAGTACGAAGAGGTCGCCGAGCACGGGGAGCAGGCCGTGCGGACCTGGCGCGGCGAGGCCGCCGAGGAGATCACCGAGCTCGCCGTGGCCGTCGAGCCGGACGCCGAGGAGAAGCCGGCCTCCGCCGACTCGGGGACGTCGGAGTCCGCCGAGCCTAAGGCTGCCGCCGCCACGGCGAAGAAGCCCGCCGCCAAGAAGGCCCCGGCCCGCAAGCCGGCGGCGGCGAAGAAGACCACGCCGCCCGCCAAGTAAGCAGGCGGGGCAGGTACGGCGCTTGTCACGGGAACGGGCCGGGCACTCTCGAAGTGCCCGGCCCGTTCTCCGGGTAGCGGGTACGGTGTCCGCGTACTCAAGAGCTTCGACGATCTGTATGGCTTCAAGAAGAGCCGAGACTGGTGGTGGACGTAGTGCTGATGCAGGGGTTCGCGAACTTCATGTGGCTGCTGTCGTTGGCGCTGATCGTCTTCAGCGGCTTCGCGCTCGTCGACGCGGCCATCCGGCGTGAGGACGCCTACCGTGCGGCGGACAAGAAGACCAAGCCGTTCTGGCTGATCATCCTCGGGCTCGCCTTCATCGTGAACCTGATCTTCAACATCCTGTCGTTCCTGCCGATCATCGGGCTCGTCGCGACCATCGTCTACATGGTCGACGTGCGCCCCGCGATCCGGCAGATCACCGGCGGGGGCGGCGGGCGCCGCGGCTCCAGCAGCGACGGTCCGTACGGGCCGTACAACGGCGGCCGGTAGCCCCTGAGGGCCCTGCGCCGCTCACGGCCACGCGGCTAGCGTTCCCGGTCGCGGTCCAGGAGCAGGACAGCGACATCGTCGGTCAGATCCCCGCCGTTGAGTTCACGCACCTCGTTCACCGCCGCTTCGAGCAGCTCGTCGCCCCGCAGGCCCGCGGCTATCTGGCGGCGGAGCATCGCCACCATGCCGTCCTGGCCGAGGCGCTGGTTGCCCTCGCCGATGCGTCCCTCGATCAGGCCGTCCGTGTAGAGCATCAGGCTCCACTTGCCGCCGAGTTCCACCTGGCGGCGCGGCCAGCGGGCGTTCGGCAGGAGTCCGAGCGCCGGGCCGTTGTTCTCGTAGGGCAGCAGCTCGGCGAGGTGGCCGTCGCGGGCGATCAGCGGTGACGGGTGCCCCGCCAGGCAGAGCCCGGCCCGGCGGCCGTCGGGCGCGATGTCGACCGTGCAGAGCGTCGCGAAGATCTCGTCGTCGGCCCGCTCGTGCTCCAGGACCTTCTGCAGCGTGCTGAGCAGCTCGTCGCCGCACAGGCCCGCGAAGGTCAGCGTCCGCCAGGCGATGCGCAGCTCGACGCCGAGCGCCGCCTCGTCCGGGCCGTGGCCGCAGACATCGCCGATCATGACGTGCACCGAGCCGTCGGGGGTGCGCACCGTGTCGTAGAAGTCGCCGCCGAGCAGCGCCCGCGAACGCCCCGGGCGGTAGCGCGCGGCGAACCGCAGCGGTGAGCCGTCCAGGAGCGGCGTCGGCAGCAGCCCGCGCTCCAGACGGGCGTTCTCCTGGGCCCGCAGGCGCGACTCCGTCAGCTGGCGCTGGGCGGCATCCGCGCGCTTGCGCTCCACGGCGTACCGGATGGCGCGGCTGAGGAGCCGCCCGTCCAGCTCGTCACGGAAGAGATAGTCCTGGGCGCCGACCCGCACGGCCTCCGCGCCGCCCTCGGTGTCGCCGCTCGCGGTGAGCGCGAGGACGGCGTGCCGGGGTGCGAGGCGCAGGACGTGCTTGAGCGTGGCGAGCTCGTCCTCGTCGTCCTCCGCGGTGGAGGCCGGGCCGGTCAGGGCCAGGTCGAGCAGGATGCAGTGCACGTCGTCGGTGAGCAGCCGCTCGGCCTCGGTGAGGTTGCGGGCGGTGCGGATACGGATGGGCTTGCCCGCGGCGTCGAGCATCCGGGGGACGCTCAGGGAGCCCACCGGGTCGTCCTCGATCACCAGGAGGCTGAGGCCGGGGCCGCTCGCCTGCTGGTCCGTGTCGCTGGACGTCGGCAGGTGCCCCACGGGAGTGGGTACGGGTTCGGGGGCCCGCACGGGTGCGGGCGACGGCGTCGGCAGAGCGTGAGCCTGACCGCCTTCCGCGGCCGGGATCGCCCTCTGCCGCGGTATGGGTACGGGCATGGCTTGGGTTCCTTCCCTCCCCCCGAGGGCATGGTGGATCGACGGTCGAACGCTCCACCGACGGGGACCATAGCGTTAGCCGAGGCCCGATTGGAATGGCGCACGGCAAACAGCCACCGTCATATGCCGCATCAAGGACCGCAATTGGGCACGACAGCCCCCGACGGGGATGACGAACATCACGCCGTGAGGGTTGAGAGGCGGGCCGAGGGTGCGGTGGGTCACATGACGTGGGGCACAGCGCGGCCGCAGGGGGCCCGGCTCTTGCCCACCGGCCCCCTGGATCGGCCCGGAACGCCTACTTGTCGGGCCGCACACCTACTCGTCGGGCCGCACACCTATTTGTCGGGCCGCACGACCCCGAGGATCTGCATCGATCCCGCGCCCGCGACGGTCACATCGCGTCCCGGCCGCGGCGCGTGCACGATCGCGCCGTCACCCACGTACATGCCGACATGGCTGGCGTCCGCGTGATAAATGATCAGGTCGCCGGGGCGCATGTTCTTGATGTCGATGTGCGGGAGCTGCTTCCACTGCTCCTGTGACGTACGCGGAATCCCCTTGCCGGCGGCGGCCCAGGCCTTGGACGTGAGTCCGGAGCAGTCGTACGAGGACGGGCCCTCGGCGCCCCACACGTACGGCTTGCCGAGCTGCGCGGTGGCGAACTCGACGGCCTTCTTGCCCGGTCCGGTCGCCTTGCCGTTGATGTCCTTCAGGACGCCCGAACTCACCCACGCCGACTGCTTCTTGAGCTGGGCCTCCTCCTCGAGCTTCCGGAGCCGCTCGCGCTCCTTCTTCTCGAGCTTCGACTCCATTTCCTCGGCGGCCGCGATCTTCTTCTTGATCTTCTTCTTCGACTCGGCCTTCGCCTTGCGGTTGGACTCCAGCTTTTTCCACTGGGCGGTGGCGTCCTTGGCGTAGATCCGCAGGTCTTCCTGCGTCCGCTCCATCTCCGTCAGCATGCCCTTGGTGGCCTTGTGGCCCTCCCGCATCCGTCCGGCGCGGTCGAGGAACTCCTGGGGGTCGTCGCTCAGCATCAGCCGGGCCTCGGAGGACACCCCGCCGCTGCGGTACTGGGCGCGGGCGGCGGCGCCCGCCCGGGACTTGAGCTTGTCCAGCTTCCGCTGGCCCTCGGTGATGGACCGGGCGAGCTTCACGATGTGCTTGGACTGCTTCTCGCTCTTCTCCTCCGCCGCGTTGTACGCGTCCGTGGCGACGCCCGCGTCGTGGTAGAGCTTCTCGATCTCCTTGCGCACGTCCTCAAGGGACGTGTTCGTGCCGGGCGTTGGCTTCGCAGGACTCGCGTAGGCCGCGCCCGGTGTGCTCAGCACCGCTGTCGCGCAGATCAGCGCCAGGCCAGCCACAGTCGAACTCCGCTTGCCGGTCACGTCCGCCTCCCCCAAAGCTGATTTACCGTCAGTAACTTACGGTTGCCCCGGGGATGGTGCCATGCCGACGCGCAATACGACAGAGCGCAACGGCAACTCCGATCCCCACCCGCCCCATGTGACGAACGGCACTGGTAGATCGTTCCCTCCGCGGCCCGCCGCACGTGGAGTTCACCCGTCAGTGCCTCGCGCGTTCACCCGGAGGCATTCCGCGCGTTCACCCGGGGGCATCCCGTGTGCTCACTCCGGCCCGCCGTTTCTCAGCCCTGGCGCGGCGCCAACGCTTCCCACGGCAGCGTCACTTCGCCCTGGCGCCAGCGCGCGGGGCGGTCCGTCACCGGCCAGTCGGCGGCCAGGGCCCGCACCGACCTGATCCACCGCTGCCGGGCGCCGTACGCGGCGTAGGGCGCGGCGGCGGCCCAGGCCCGGTCGAAGTCGCGCAGGAAGGCGTGCACCGGCTCGCCCGGCACGTTCCGGTGGATCAGCGCCTTGGGCAGGCGCTCGGCGAGGTCCGAAGGGCGGTCGAGCGATCCGAGGCGGGTCGCGAAGGTCACCGTGCGCGGCCCCTCGGGCCCGAGCGCGACCCAGACGTGCCGCCGCCCGATCTCGTCGCACGTCCCCTCCACGAGCAGTCCGCCGGGTGCCAGCCGATCGCACAGCCGTTCCCACACGGCGGCGACCTGTTCCTCGTCGTACTGCCGGAGCACGTTGGCGGCCCGGATCAGCGTGGGCCTGCCCGGCAGCGGGACCTCGAAGCCGCCGTGCCGGAAGGAGAGCCCCTCCCGCTCGTACGGCTTCGCGGCGGCGACCCGCGCCGGATCGATCTCGACGCCGACCACGCGCGCGTGCGGGGCGGCGGTCCTGAGCCGCGCGAGCAGCTCGACGGCCGTCCAGGGGGCGGCCCCGTAGCCGAGGTCGACGGCGACGGGGTCGGCTGATCGCCGCAGCTCGGCGCCGTGCGTGGCGGCGATCCAGCGGTCCATGCGGCGCAGGCGATTGGGGTTCGTGGTCCCGCGCGTCACCGTTCCCACGGGGCGGGAAGGGGTGCGGGAGGCCATAAGGGGAAGCGTATGCGCCGCGGCGACGGCATCTCGCCCGGTGATCGGACCGAGCTCGCCCAGTGATCAGGCCGAGCTCGCCCAGTGATCAGGCCGGCCCCGCCCGGTGATCGGGTTGAGCCTCGCCCGGTGATCGGGTTGAGCCTCGCCGGGTGATCGGGTTGAGCCTCGTCCGGTAATGATTTGGCAAAGCGGAAATGGAGTTGACTCTTCCGATGTTCTCCCTCTGGAGGACCGTGCACGCCCTCCCTTGAGACATGCCCGCGCGCACAAGGAGGACCGCCACGTGAGCCAATACGTGACCAGGCTCGGCCGTCGCTCGCCGGCAGCGCCCAGCAGGCTCCGGCTCCCCGGCACACACCGCCGCCCCCGCCGGGTGGCCATGCTCAGCGTGCACACGTCCCCGCTGCACCAGCCCGGCACGGGCGACGCGGGCGGCATGAACGTCTACATCGTGGAGCTGGCCAAGCGGCTCGCGGCGATCAACATCGAGGTGGAGATCTTCACGCGCTCGACGACGGGCGCGCTGCCGCCCGCCGTCGAGCTCGCACCGGGTGTCCTCGTGCGCCATGTGGACGCGGGGCCGTACGAAGGTCTGGCGAAGGAGGAGCTGCCCGCCCAGCTCTGTGCCTTCACGCACGGTGTGATGCAGGCGTGGGCGGGCCACCGCCCCGGCCACTACGACCTGGTCCACTCCCACTACTGGCTCAGCGGGCACGTCGGCTGGCTCGCCGCCGAGCGCTGGGGCGTGCCGCTGGTGCACGCCATGCACACGATGGCGAAGGTCAAGAACGCGGCGCTCGCGGAGGGCGACACCCCGGAGCCCGCGGCGCGCGTGATCGGCGAGACGCAGATCGTGCGGGCGGCCGACCGGCTGATCGCCAACACCTCCGAAGAGGCCGACGAGCTCGTACGCCACTACGAAGCGGACGCGGGCAAGGTCGCCGTCGTCCACCCCGGCGTGAACCTCGACCGCTTCCGCCCCGCCGATGGCCGCGCGGCGGCCCGCCAGCGCCTCGGCCTCCCGCAGGACGCCCTGGTCCCGCTCTTCGCGGGCCGTATCCAGCCCCTGAAGGCGCCGGACGTGCTGCTGCGCGCGGTCGCGGTCCTCCTGGACCAGCGCCCCGAGCTCCGCTCGAACATCGTCGTCCCCGTGGTGGGCGGCCCGAGCGGCAGCGGTCTCGCGAAGCCGGAGGGACTGCAGAAGCTGGCCGCCAGGCTGGGCATCGCGGACGTGGTCCGCTTCCAGCCGCCGGTGGGCCAGGAGCAGCTCGCGGACTGGTTCCGGGCGGCCTCGGTCCTGGTGATGCCGTCGTACAGCGAGTCGTTCGGCCTGGTGGCCATCGAGGCGCAGGCGGCGGGCACCCCGGTCCTCGCGGCGTCGGTGGGCGGTCTGCCGGTCGCCGTACGCGACGGGGTGACGGGCTTCCTCGTCGACGGACACGAACCGGCCCACTACGCGCGCGTGCTGCGCGAATTCGCCGAGAACCCGCACCTGGTGGACCGCATGGGCGCCGCTGCCGCGCAGCATGCGCAGTCCTTCGGCTGGGACACGGCCGCGTCGGCCACGGCGGACGTGTACACGGCGGCCGTGCACGAGCACAGGCGTCGCGTACGCTCGCATCATGGCTGATCAGGCTGACGCAGCGGCGATCGCGATCATCGAGCGGACGCTGGACGAGGCGGAACTGGAGTGGGAGAGCCCGCAGAGCGGCGCCTACGTGGTGACGCTCCCGGGCACCCGCAAGTTGTCGACGACGCTCTCGCTGAGGATCGGCAAGCACGCGCTGTCGCTGACGGCGTTCGTGATCCGGCACCCCGACGAGAACCACGACGCGGTGCACCGCTGGCTCCTGGAGCGGAACCTTCGCCTGTACGGCGTGAGTTACGCGATTGATTCCCTCGGCGACATCTACCTCACCGGCAAGCTCCCGCTCTCGGCGGTCACCCCGGACGAGCTGGACCGCCTGCTCGGCTCGGTCCTGGAGAACGCGGACGGCTCCTTCAATACGCTCCTGGAGCTGGGATTCGCCTCGGCGATCCGCAAGGAGTACGCGTGGCGGGTGTCGCGGGGCGAGTCCACGCGAAACCTGGACGCGTTCACACACTTGACTCAGCCGCAGGACTGACACGGCGGCGCCAAGCCCGGCCTACAAGACCACAGCACCCAGCAGGCCATGCGGGACACCTTCCCCGTCGTGGTCGGTCGTGGCATGCTCACGTCCATCGCAGACATGAATGGCGTTCACATCCATGGAAGGTGGCGGCGGGCATGGAACACCCCAGCAGACGGGGCGTACTCGGCGGGGCGATAGCCGTGGCGGCGGTGGCCGCGACCGGCGGGACGGCCTGGGCGAAGCCCGGCCCCGCCGAAACCGAAACCCCCGCCCTCTGGCGGGAGTTCAAGGCCACCCCCTACACGCACCCCCAAGTCCCCTACATAGCCCGCGCGGGCGCCTTCTCCGGCACCCGACGTCTGCCGCGCCGCAAGGTGGTCGTGAACGTCAGGGACTACGGAGCGGTGCCGGACGGCACGCGGGACGCGGCCCCGGCGATCAACCGGGCCCTGGCCGATGCCGGAAGGAGGGGCGGCGGCACGGTCGTCGTCCCGCCCGGCGAGTACCGCGTCGACGGCATCATCCGCATCGCTCACGACAACGTGGTCCTGAGGGGCGCGGGCAGTTCCCGCACCACACTCAGGGCGACGAAGAACCTCACGGAACTGATCGGCCCGTACGGCTCCCGCTACGGCGGCGACAAGTCGAGCTGGTCCTGGGCCGGCGGCCTCATCTGGCTCTGCCCGCAGACCCGTTGGGAGTCGCTGACGACGGCCATCAGGGCGAAGGCCTGGCCCTTCGAGGGCTGGACGGGCAACAAGCGGGACGAGTGGCGGACCCTCACGCCCGTGCACCCCGCGACCCGGGGCGACCGCACCCTGGAGGTGCGGGACACCACGCACCTCCACAAGGGCGACCTGGTGCTCCTACGCCTGGCGGATGACGCGGACCACACGCTCCTGGAGCACATGGCGGGCGGCGGCGCGGGCGCCGAGGCGTACACGTGGGACGACAAGACGAAACTGACGTCGTACGTGCCGTACGAGTGGCCGGTACGCCTCACTTCGGTAAAGAAGAGCACGGTCACCCTGGAACGCCCGCTCCCACTGGACGTACGCGAGGAATGGGACCCGCGCCTGACGACACACGTAAAGGCGCTGACGGGCGCGGGAGTCGAAGGGCTCACCCTGGAGGCGGTGGAGACGCCGCAATCCCCGCACCTCCTGGACAAGGGCTACAACGGGGTCACGTTCCAGTGTGCGTACGACTGTTGGGCGGACGACATCGTGGTGCGCCACGTGGACAACGGCTTCGGCCTGGTCAGCGCATCGGCGTGCACCCTGCGCCGCACGCGCGTCGCCGGCCGGGGCGCGCACCACCCGTACTTCTGCCGGGAGGGCTCGCACGACAACCTCGTCGAGGACTTCACGATCGACGAGCGCACGGTCCCGGCGCCGTCGGGCACCCAGCTCCACGGCATCAACGTGGAGGGCCTGTCCTCCTACAACGTCTGGTCGCGGGGCACCATGCGGATGGGCACGTTCGACAGCCACAGGGGCATGCCCTTCGCGAACGTCCGCACCGACATCACGATCGAGAACAACGGCCGCCATGGGGGAGACGCGAGCGCGGGCCCGCTCTTCGGCGCCCGCTTCACGCACTGGAACATCCGCGTCACCAACGAGCGGGCGGGCCTGACGAAGATCGACGGCCTGGCCCCCTACAGCGCCACGGTGGGCATCAACGAGGTCCGCGAGTTCGACCAGATCGACGTACCGGACTTCCCCGGAGACCTGCACTCCCGCCTGGAGCTCTACGGAACGACGAACAAGGTGCACCCCCGGAACCTGCACGAGGCACAACGGGACCTGCGCCCCTGACAAGTCCACCGATCCGGCCCCGGACGGACGTTTTGCCGCCAACTCCACCCAACTGGGTGCCCCCATCACGCGGTTCGGTCTACACAAGAGAGCTGGGACGTTCTTGCCTGATGGGGGGACTGGCCAGTGGTACTGACGATCAACCTTGCGGTTCTGCTGGCGGTCATCATCATCGTGCGCCTACGGAGACGCACACAGGCCCGCAAACGAACCGACGAACAGCTGACGGTGGTCATCGTCCTGGTCTTCGGCGTCCTGATAGCCCCCACAGCCTTCGGCCAATGGATCCTGAACGCGGTGGGAGAACTGGCCGAGGGCATCACCGACGCGGGCACCCCATGACAGGACGCCCTGAGGCCCCACCCGCTGTCGGTGCGGTTGCCGCTCAGCGCAAGCACACAGGTGGCCGTTAATCTCCAGCCATGGCGAGCTTCGAGATCTCACCGATAGGTACGGTCCGGAACGACCGGACGGATGTCCAGCACACGGACAACTGGGGCGCCGTCCGCAGCACGATCACCGTCGACGAGCGCTTCGGCGAGGCGTGCCTGCAAGGCCTCGAGGGCTTCTCCCACGTGGAGGTCCTCTTCGTCTTCGACCAGTTCCCGGAACACGACGACCACCGCGAGCCCCGCCCCTACCGCGGCCGCCCCGACCTCCCGCCGGTCGGCGTGTTCGCCGGTCGCGGCCCCCGCCGACCGAACCGCATCGGCGTGACGACCTGCGCCGTCGAATCCGTCCACGGCCGCGAACTGACGGTGGTGGGCCTCGACGCGATCTCAGGCACCCCGGTCATCGACCTGAAGCCGACGATGACGGAGTTCCATCCCACGAACATCAAGCAGCCGCAATGGGGCACCGACCTGATGTCGGACTACTTCCGACCGTAGGCAGGTGGCACCGGAGAGGGGAGAGTCATGGCGGATGAGTACTTCTTGCTCGTGTGCGACGACGTGCCCCACGACGTGGTGCTCACCGACCCGGGCCCCCGCGTACTGGATGTCGCCCAGGTCGTCCGCCGCCTCACCGGACTGAGTCTCTGGAGCAGCAAGGCCCGCGCGACCCAGGCCCCTGCGGTGATTCTCGGCGACTTGTCGCAGGAAGCCGCCGAGGCCGCCGTAGCCGCCCTCCGCGACGCCGGAGCGTGTGCGGAAGCACTTGAGCACAACGCAAAGCCCCCCACCCGCGGATGACCAGCAGATGGGGGGCTTGACGCGTTGAGCGGTGGGGCTATTGGGGCTGCCTACTTCTTCTTGCCCTGGTTCTTGACCGCCTCGATCGCCGCCGCTGCCGCGTCCGGGTCCAGGTACGTGCCGCCCCGCTTCACGGGCTTGAAGTCCGCGTCCAGTTCGTAGGCCAGCGGGATGCCCGTCGGGATGTTCAGGCCCGCGATGTCCTCGTCCGAGATGCCGTCCAGGTGCTTGACCAGGGCGCGCAGCGAGTTGCCGTGGGCCGCCACCAGGACCGTCCTGCCCGTGAGGAGGTCGGGGACGATGCCGTCGAACCAGTACGGGAGCATGCGGACGACGACGTCCTTGAGGCACTCCGTCTGCGGGCGCAGCTCCGGCGGGAGCGTCGCGTAGCGGGGGTCGGAGAACTGCGAGTACTCCGCCTCGCGGTCAAGCGCCGGCGGCGGGGTGTCGTACGAGCGGCGCCAGAGCATGAACTGCTCCTCGCCGAACTCGGCGAGCGTCTGCGCCTTGTCCTTGCCCTGAAGGGCTCCGTAGTGGCGCTCGTTCAGGCGCCAGCTGCGGTGGACCGGGATCCAGTGGCGGTCGGCGGACTCCAGCGCCAGCTGGGCCGTGCGGATCGCGCGCTTCTGGAGCGACGTGTGGACCACGTCGGGGAGCAGGCCGGCGTCCTTGAGCAGCTCACCGCCGCGGACCGCCTCCTTCTCGCCCTTCTCGTTGAGATTGACGTCCACCCAGCCGGTGAACAGGTTCTTCGCGTTCCACTCGCTCTCGCCGTGACGGAGGAGGATCAGCTTGTACGGTGCGTCGGCCATGCCCCTGAGCGTAATCGAACCGCCGGGTGCCCCGCGCGTCCGCCCGCGCCCCGGACAGCACGTCGACGGGCCGGGCCACAGTTGACGGGTTCTGCTAATCCACTGGCTCTTCCCGGATCGTCAGTCGTAATGTTCGCTTGTCGCTAGCGACACTTACATACTTGCCTGACCCGTGGGGGACCCGAATGCCACTCGCCGCCCTGAGACGTGCCGCCAAGGAGTCCGTCTCCGGCCTTCCCCGCGAGTTCTGGTGGCTGTGGACCAGCACCCTCGTCAACCGCCTCGGCGCCTTCGTCGCCACCTTCATGGCGCTCTATCTGACCCTGGACCGCGGCTACTCCGCGACCTACGCCGGTCTCGTCGCCGCCCTGCACGGACTCGGCGGCGTCGTCTCCTCGCTCGGCGCGGGCGTCATGACCGACCGGCTCGGGCGGCGCCCCACCCTCCTCATCGCCCAGGCCTCCACCGCCCTCTCCGTCGCCCTCCTCGGCTTCATGAAGGACCCCCTGGCCATCGCCGCCGTCGCCTTCCTCGTCGGCATGGCCAGCAACGCCTCCCGGCCCGCCGTCCAGGCGATGATGGCCGACATCGTCCGCCCCGAGGACCGGGTGCGGGCCTTCTCCCTCAACTACTGGGCCATCAACCTCGGCTTCGCGATCTCCTCCGCGGGCGCCGGCTTCATCGCCGAGTTCAGCTACCTCGCCGGGTTCCTCATCGAAGCCGTCATGACCATGGTCTGCGCCATCGTCGTCTTCGCGAAGCTGCCGGAGTCCAGGCCCGTGCGGACCGCCCTGGAGAAGGCGTCGGAACCGGACGTCGGCCTCGGGACCGTCCTGCGCGACGGGCGCTTCATGGGCGTCGTGGGGCTGTCCTTCCTCATCGCGCTGATCTTCCAGCAGGGCTCCGTGGGACTGCCCGTCGCCATGGGCGAGGCCGGATTCACCGCCGCCGACTACGGGGTGGCCATCGCCGTCAATGGAGTGCTGATCGTCGCTCTGCAGATCCCCGTCACGCGCTTCATCGAACACCGCGACCCGCAGCGCCTGTTGATCATCTCCGCGCTGCTCGCGGGCTACGGCTTCGGGCTCACCGCCTTCGCCGGGTCCATCGGCGTCTTCGCCCTCACCGTGTGCGTCTGGACCCTCGCCGAGATCGTGAACGCCCCGACGCAGACCGGCCTCGTCGTACGGCTCTCCCCGCTGCACGGCAGGGGCCGCTACCAGGGCATGTACACCCTGTCCTGGGCCGTCGCCGCGCTCGTCGCCCCGCTGATGTCCGGCTTCGTCATCGACCGCTTCGGAGCCCAGTGGCTCTGGGGCACCTGCGCGGTCATCGGCACGGTCGCCGCCGTCGGCTACTGGTCGCTGATGAGAGGCCTGCCCGCCCAGGAGACGGCGCTGACGGCAGAGACGGCGACCGTCCCTGCCGCCCGCTCTACCGCGTGAAGTTCAGGTACCTCCAGGCCCCGTGCGTCGTCGAGTTCACGTTGTCGCCCGAGGTCCCGTTGACGTACGACGCGCGGATACGGGCCCTGACGCCAGACCGGCCGGGAGCCTCCAGGCGCACGGTGGACGTGCCGTCGGCGTTGAGCCGGTAGTACTCGTTCGCGCCCCCGGACCGCCACGTGCCGTCCACGCGCACCTGCAGCTCGAAACGGTGCTCGCGGCCCTTGTAGTACGACATCGTCGTGGTCAGGACCGGGTCGGTGTTCTTGTGGAAGTAGTAGTACTTCGTGGAGCCGATCGTGCCCGTCTTGTAGTGCTTGGAGACGGAGGTGGAGACCTTCACCTTGGCGTACGCCGTCGACGTGGCCTTCTTGGACGCGTAACGGGCGTCGCCCGCGAAGACCGCGGTGAGCTTCGTGTCGCGCTTCATGTCGACGGTGGCCGACAGGTCCCCGCGGGCGTTCACGACGCCCTTCTTGACGAGCTTGTCGGGCTTGTCGGAGCCGTAGGGATCGGCCCAGATCTCGACGGTGCGGTTCTTGTACGTGGTGCCGAGGTGCGCCGTGAAGGAGACGTCCGCGCCGTAGGAGTAGACGTTGCCGTTCTTGTTCAGGGTCAGCTTCGGCGTGCTCCGCGAGACCTCCACCGTGTCCGACGCGGAGGCCGCGGCGTGCGTGGAGTCGCCCGCGTAGGCGACCTTGTACGTCACCTTGCCGCCCGCGGGCGGGGTGTCGGTGAGGGAGAAGGAGCCGTCCGCCTCGGTCTTCACCGCGGGCAGCTTCTTGCCGCCGGGGGACTCGATGTCCGTGCGCGTCACGGACAGTTCGGTCCCGGCGGGCAGCGGCGCCGTGTCCGTAAGCGTGCCGGTGACGGTGAGGGACCTGGCCCGCTTCGCCTCATCGGGCGCGGCGACCGTGAGCGCGGGCAGCGACTTTCCCGGCTCGGTCAGCACCCGCAGCGAGAACGCGCCGTTGCCGTTGTCGGAGACCGCGAAGAGGCGGCTGCCGTCCGGGGCCCAGGCGAGGCCGCCGTCTACCAGGGTGTCGCCGCCGCTGCTGCCACTGGTGTTCGGGAACTCGTACTCCCGCACCTTGGACCACTTGCCCTGCTGGTAGATGTGCACGTCGGGCCCGTACCAGGAGAAGGTGCCCGCCGCCACGGTGCCGTCCGGGGCGATGTCCACGGCGGAGCCGTAGTCCCCCGAGTTGTAGCGGCCCAGCGGGGAGAGATCCTCCGTGGAGTACACCGGGTGGTAGTACGGGGAGCCGCTCGCCGTGACGATCTGGGTCCCGTCGGGGGAGACCGCGATGTCGTCGAAGAAGCCGCCCTCCACCGACTTGGTGACGCGCAGCTCCGGCTTCGGCCCCGACACGTCGTACACCGTCAGGGAGTCGTTGCTCGTCTCCTTCTCACCGGCCACGAGGATCCCCGAGTCCGGGTCGGACCCCAGTTCGGGCGCGGCGTAGAAACTCGCGTCGCCGTCCTGGCCGAGCGCGACGACCGGCCCACCGCCGGAGAGGTCGAGCGAGCCGATGCCACCCTCGGCATCGGGTCCGTAGCCGAACCACAACTTGCCGCTCGCCATCGCCAGCGTGCGCGGCCTCTCCGCGCCGTCGAGCTTGTAGCTCGCGCTCTGGGTGTACGAGGACGTGTCCACGGAGACGATCCGGTCGAGCCCGGCGACCGCCGCGTACACCTGGCCGGAGTCGGGCGAGAGCGCCAGGCCGTCGACGTCCGGCAGCCCGTCCAGGGTCGCCTTGACGGCGCCCGTGTAGTCCGTGATGACGATCCTGCCCTCGACCGGGTCGGAGACGTAGACGCGCTGGTGCGCCCCGTCCACGAGTACGTCGGCCGCCGACTTCACGTCCAGGAGTTTCGCCGAGTCCGCTGCGGCGGGCCCGGACGCCACCGCGACCAGGGCCGCCGAACTGAAGAGGACCGCGAGTGCTGTCGCGGTCGAGATGGTGCGCGTACGCACGGTATGTGACCCCCCACATAAGAAGAACCCAGGTCAGGAACCTGAGCTTCGAACCATCCGTTACAGCGCCATCACAGTAAGGCATTTGAGTGAAGGTTGTGGAGGGAGTTGCGTGGGTGGTCTCCCGACGCGACGGGTCCGCCGCACGCGCGTGTGCGCCGTTGGTGCGCCCCTTCCTGTGGGCATGGAAGGGGCATCAGGCAGTACGCCTTCGAGGAGGAGACCCATGGCCGAGTCCCCCATGACCGAACCCGTCCCCGTGCAGGCGGCCGCCACGCCGAGCCTGCCCGCGCTCGTGCTCCTCGGCTCCTGCAGCTGCGGCCCGGGCTGCAGCTGCGGCTGCCAGTCGGGCGGACCGTGCCAGTGCGGTGGCGGCTGCGGCTGACGTACCCAGGGCCCGCTCGGAACAGGGGTGTGCCCCGCACCACCGGTGCGGGGCACACCCCTTGCGTACGGAACAGGCTCAGGCGCCCTCCACCGGCGTCCCCGTCTGCTGCATCTCGTCCGCGTGCTCGCCGGTCACCAGGTAGACGACCCGCTTCGCGACCGATACGGCGTGGTCCGCGAACCGCTCGTAGTAGCGGCCGAGCAGGGTCACGTCCACGGCCGTCTCGATGCCGTGCTTCCAGCGGTCGTCCATCAGGTGCTGGAAGAGCGTGCGGTGCAGCAGGTCCATCTCGTCGTCGTCCTGCTCCAGCTGGAGCGCCAGGTCGACGTCCTTCGTGATGATGACCTCCGCGGCCTTGGCCATCAGCCGCTGCGCGAGCTGCCCCATCTCCAGGATCGTCGCGTGCAGATCCTGCGGAACGGCCGACGCCGGGAAGCGCAGGCGGGTCAGCTTGCCGACGTGCTGGGCGAGGTCGCCCGAGCGCTCCAGGTCGGCGCTCATCCGCAGCGAGGTGACGACGATGCGCAGGTCGGTGGCGACCGGCTGCTGCCGTGCGAGGAGGGCTATCGCGCGCGCCTCCAGCTCGTGCTGCAGATCGTCGACCTTCTGGTCGGCGGCGATCACGCTCTCCGCCATCTTCAGGTCGGCGTCGAGCATGGCCGTGGTGGCGCGCCCGATCGCGGACCCGACGAGGCGGGCCATCTCGACCAGGCCTTCGCCGATCGAGTCAAGTTCCTCGTGGTACGCGTCCCGCATGTGGATGTCCCTCTCTAGTACGTCCCGGGGGGTGACCCCCACGCTCCCACGGTGCGGGTTCCACGCGTCCGTTTCCGACATCCCGAATGAACCGCCCCTGTCACCGAGGTGAACTGTGGGCGACGCGTGGTGCGCCACCCGGAGCCGCACCCGCACGGGCCCGGGTAACCCGTTCGGCCGAAGTGAACCAACACCGTCCCCTCGGTGAACTCTGGGCGACGAGTGTTCGAGCGGGCACCCGGATGGCTGGGGCAGGTGCTCGTCCGGCGCATAACCTGGGGGCATGGACGTGAACGCGGCGGTCGCCGCAGCGGCAGCGATCGCCGGGGTGTGCACCGGTGTCATCGCCATGCTGGCGTTCCGCTGGAGCGAGCGCGACCTGAAACGCCCCACCCGGACCTCCCTGCACACAGACCCCGTACTGCCGCCGGGCGTCGACACGGTTCTCTCCGTGCTCCGCTCGTCGGCCGTCGTACTCGACGAGGCGGACAGCGTCGTCAAGGCCAGCTCGGCCGCGTACGCCCTCGGCCTGGTCCGCGGCGGCAAGCTCGCCGTGGAGCCCATGCTCCAGATGGCGCGCGACACCCGCCGCGACGGCGAGATACGCCAGGTCGAGCTCGACCTGCCACGCCGCGGCACCGGCCGGGGCGAGGCCCTGGCCGTCTCCGCCCGCGTGGCGCCCCTCGGCTCCCGCCTGGTCCTGCTCCTCGTGGAGGACCTCACCGAGGCCCGCCGCATCGAGGCCGTACGACGCGACTTCGTCGCGAACGTGAGCCATGAGCTCAAGACCCCGGTAGGGGCGCTCTCCCTCCTCTCCGAGGCCGTCATGGACGCCTCGGACGACCCCGAGGCCGTCGAGCGCTTCGCGGGCCGCATGCAGATCGAGGCGACCCGCCTGACCAGCCTCGTCCAGGAGCTCATCGACCTCTCCCGGGTCCAGAACGACGACCCCCTGGAGGACGCCGAACCCGTCCGTGTCGACGAACTGGTGGCGGAGGCGATCGACCGCAGCCGTCACCAGGCCTCGCACAAGCAGATCACCATGGCCGCGGGCGGCACCGCCGACCTGCAGATATGGGGCAACCGCGGCCAGCTCGCGGCGGCCCTCGGCAATCTCGTCGAGAACGCCGTGAACTACTCGCCCGCACGCACCCGGGTCGGCATCGCCGCCCGAAGGGTCAACGCGCCGGGCGGAGACTTCATCGAGGTGGCGGTCACCGACCAGGGGATCGGCATCTCGGACAAGGACAAGGAGCGCATCTTCGAGCGCTTCTACCGCGTGGACCCGGCCCGCTCCCGGGCCACCGGCGGCACCGGCCTCGGCCTCGCCATCGTCAAACACGTGGCCGCCTCGCACGGCGGGGAGGTCACCGTGTGGAGCTCCGAGGGACAGGGCTCCACCTTCACCCTGCGGCTGCCCGAAGCAGCCGCGACCCGCGACCGCGGACCCGGTCACGGCGGAGACGGCAGTGAAGCCGGCACCGCACGGCCCGACGAGATCACTGCGTACGAACCCATTCCTGCCCCGGAGGTCCTTCCGTGACCCGAGTGCTCGTCGTCGAGGACGAGGAATCCTTCAGCGACGCCCTGTCCTACATGCTCCGCAAAGAGGGCTTCGAGGTCGCCATCGCGGCCACCGGGCCCGACGGACTCGACGAGTTCGAGCGCAACGGCGCCGACCTCGTCCTGCTCGACCTGATGCTGCCGGGCCTGCCCGGCACGGAGGTCTGCCGCCAGCTGCGCAGCCGTTCCAACGTCCCGGTGATCATGGTCACCGCCAAGGACAGCGAGATCGACAAGGTGGTCGGCCTCGAGATAGGAGCCGACGACTACGTCACCAAGCCCTTCTCCTCGCGCGAACTCGTGGCCCGCATCCGCGCGGTCCTGCGCCGCCGCGGCGAGCCCGAGGAGGTCGCACCGCAGGCCCTGGAGGCGGGCCCGGTCCGGATGGACGTGGACCGCCACGTCGTCACGGTCTCCGGCTCCAAGGTCGACCTGCCCCTCAAGGAGTTCGACCTCCTGGAGATGCTCCTGCGCAACGCGGGCCGCGTCCTGACCCGCATGCAGCTCATCGACCGCGTCTGGGGCGCGGACTACGTGGGGGACACCAAGACCCTCGACGTCCACGTCAAGCGCCTGCGCGCCAAGATCGAGCCCGACCCGGGGGCTCCGCGCTACCTGGTGACGGTGCGCGGCCTCGGCTACAAGTTCGAGCCGTAGACGACCCCTCAGTGGGCGCGTGAGCTTCCAGCAGGCACGTGAAAGGGCGGGAACCCGGTGCCGGGTTCCCGCCCTCTTTCCTGTCTGCGACGCGACAGCGTCAGTGCTGGGTGCCCGTGTTCTCCGAAGCGGCGCCGGACGGGTCCGTGGCCGCGTCGGAAGCGTTGCCCGACGGCTTGTCCGAGGGGTTGGCGGAGCCGCCCTCGGTCGCGGGGTCGGAGGCGCCGTCGTGGGGCTCACCGCTCGCCACTCCGGTGGGCTTGCCCGAGGGCTTCGAGTCCGGAGCCTCGGGAACCTCGGTCGGGCCCCACTTCTTGAAGTAGCTCTCGGCCGGCACGACGAAGGTCTTCATCTTCACGTCGCCGGTCTTGCTGAAGGCGAAGGTGACCGGCTGCGCGTTGCCGTCCTTGACGGCCTCGCGGCTGCTGGGCAGGACGGCGGTCGCGTTGTCCTTGCCGCCGATGATGACCGAGCCGCCGGCGGGGATGGTCAGAGGACCGCCCCGCTTGGAGGTCTTGTCGTCCTTGGCCGGCGTGATCTTCGCCGTCTTGCCGGTTCCGTTGACCTTGATCCCGTCCAGGGTCTGGTCGGAACTGCCGTTGTTGAAGATCGTGGCGGCGATCACCGCGGGGCCCGTCGACTTCAGGTCGGGCTGGGTGATCACCATGGCGTTCTGGATCTTGATGTCGCCGACGGCGGTCGCGGCGTTGTCCGGCTTGATCTCGTGCGTCTGGGCGTTGTTACCGGCGCCGCACGCGGCGAGCGACGCGAGCGAGAACGCGATGGCGGTGGCGGCGATGGCGCCACGTCGAAGGCTGCGGCTCACGGCGGCGGCAACTCCTTGAACGAGAGCGGTAGGGGAGGGGCGGACGGCCGTAAAGCCGCCCTAAGCGTGTGTCAGCGGGCTCAGGTTACCGAGCCGTTCCCGCGCCACCGCACCCGACCCGCCCCTACGGGTGGTGAGCCTCTCTCCCGCGGCTCGTCTTCCCACGCACACGCCCCGGCGGTCACGTCCGCGCCATTGGCCTCTCGTTCACCATTCACTTAAGTGGCGTCAAGAGTCATCACGGCCCGTCCTGCGGATTTCCGGTAAGGAATGCATGGCGGTCCGGGGAAGTCCGGGAAATTGATCACCGGGGGCGCTTGATCAATTCCGGATTTACGTCGAACGCGGGCTCGCGTGTCTCTCCGGTCGCCGAACGGAGTAGCGGAAGTTCACCGTTCGGAACCCGGCAAACCGGGACGTTCAGCCTCGTGGAGCGCTCTCGGAGGGGGTGTAACGGGCGCGTTTCCGCTTCCCCGGAGAGCCGCTCCCACCTGCGAATACCCCGCTCCGGAAGCCCTTCGCAGCACGTTCCTGTTGCTGTTGTCAAGCCCCGAGATATGCCCTGACCTGCGAAAACGCCATTCAGAAGAGGCGATTCTCGTGTTAGGATGGATAGCCACGGAAGGGGTACCTGTCACATGACGTTCAAGGTTGGCGACACCGTGGTCTATCCCCATCACGGGGCCGCGCTGATCGAGGCCATTGAGACTCGCCAGATCAAAGGCGTGGACAAGACCTACTTGGTGCTGAAGGTCGCTCAGGGCGACTTGACGGTACGTGTGCCTGCGGACAATGCGGAGTTCGTCGGCGTACGTGATGTGGTCGGTCAGGACGGGCTCGACCGGGTCTTCGAAGTACTGCGCGCGCCGTACGCCGAAGAGCCGACGAACTGGTCCCGTCGCTACAAGGCAAATCTCGAGAAGCTCGCTTCGGGCGATGTCATCAAGGTCGCGGAAGTCGTGCGTGACCTGTGGCGTCGTGAGCGTGAGCGCGGACTGTCCGCGGGTGAGAAGCGCATGCTCGCCAAGGCTCGCCAGATCCTGGTGAGCGAGCTCGCCCTCGCGGAGAACACGAACGAGGACAAGGCCGAGGCCCTGCTTGACGAGGTCCTCGCGTCCTGATCGCGTCCTGACATAGCGCATGTGTTCCACGCATATGTCTTGGCGCCATGAATGCCGCGGTGCCCGCTGACCCTCAATGGTGTCGCCGGGCGCTGCGGCATGTTCGTACCCAGGCATGTTCCTGCCCAGACGCGATCCTTACATTCTTACGTCCTACTCACGTCGTACTCGGTGCTGTCATCGGTGCTGTCAGGTGTGCGTGCCGGGCGAGCAGCTGGCTCGACCAGATGTCACGGAAGGGTCCGGTCAAAGGCTCGCGCCCGGCACTCCCCCAAGGCCATACCCAGCCCTCCCGAGCACACAAACCTGAACGGAAGCGATGTCTGAGGAATCCCGCACCGCGGTCGTGATCCCCGCCGCCGGACGCGGCGTACGGCTCGGCCCGGGCGCCCCCAAGGCGCTCCGCGCGCTGAACGGCACGCCCATGCTCATCCACGCCGTACGGGCCATGGCCGCCTCCCGCGCCGTCTCGCTCGTCGTCGTCGTGGCCCCGCCGGAGGGCGCCGCCGAGGTCAAGTCCCTCCTGGCCGACCACGCGCTGCCCGAGCGCACCGACTTCCTCGTGGTCCCCGGCGGCGAGACCCGCCAGGAATCCGTGAAGCTCGGCCTCGACGCCCTGCCGGACGGCATCGGCGTCGTCCTGGTGCACGACGCGGCCCGCCCGCTGGTGCCCGTCGACACCGTCGACGGCGTCATCGAGGCCGTACGCGACGGCGCCCCCGCCGTCGTCCCCGCGCTGCCCCTGACCGACACCGTCAAGCAGGTCGAGCCGGCGGCGCCCGGCACGCCCGAGCCCGTGGTCGCCACGCCCGAGCGGTCCCGCCTGCGTGCCGTGCAGACCCCGCAGGGCTTCGAGCGCGACACCCTCGTCCGCGCGCACGCCACGGTCACCGACAACGTCACGGACGACGCCAGCATGGTCGAGCAGCTCGGCCTCCAGGTCGTCGTCGTGCCCGGCCACGAGGAAGCCTTCAAGGTCACGCGGCCCCTCGACCTCGTCCTGGCCGAGGCCGTGCTCGCCCGCAGGAGGGCCAACGATGGCTTCTGAGCACCAGCCCCGGGTCACGCTCCCGCAGGTCGGCATCGGCACCGACGTGCACGCCTTCGAGGAAGGGCGCGAGCTGTGGTGTGCCGGGCTCCTCTGGGAGGGCGAGAGCGCGGGCCTCGCCGGGCACTCGGACGGTGACGTCGCCGCGCACGCCGCCTGCGACGCCCTGTTCTCCGCCGCCGGCATCGGCGACCTCGGCGCGCACTTCGGCACCAGCAGGCCCGAGTGGTCCGGCGCCTCCGGTGTGACGCTGCTCGCCGAGGCGGCCAGGATCGTGCGCGCCGAAGGCTTCGAGATCGGCAACATCGCCGTCCAGGTCATCGGCGTACGCCCCAAGGTCGGCAAGCGGCGCGACGAGGCGCAGAAGACGCTCAGCGCCGCCGCGGGCGCCCCCGTCGCCGTGTCCGGCACGACGACGGACGGGCTCGGCCTCACCGGCCGCGCCGAGGGCCTCGCCGCGATCGCCACGGCTCTGGTCGTGCGGACCGGCTGACGAACCGGCTGACCGGCCCGCTGCCGGCCGATGAAATGCCGGTGGGGCGGGGTGTGTTGAGCATTACAGGGAACGCACCCCTACAGCACGGCTCGACAGCACAGCCCCACGTCAGCCATCGACGTACGAGAGAGAGGCATCCGCAATGGCCGCCGAACTGTCCGACAAGCTCAAGGCCCTGCTCGACACCCCCGTCTTCATCTCCGTCGCCACGATCCAGCCGGACGGCAGCCCCCAGATCTCACCGGTCTGGGTGAAGCGGGACGGCGACGACCTGCTCTTCTCCACCACGCTCGGCCGCCGCAAGGAGAAGAACATCCGCCGCGACCCGCGCGTGACGGTGCTGCTCCAGCCCTTCGACGCGCCGTACACGTACGCCGAGATCCGCGGCGAGGCGACGCTGACCACCGAGGGCGGGCAGGAGCTCATCGACGAGCTGGCGCTGAAGTACACCGGCCTCAAGTACGCGGAGTTCAACAAGTCCTCCGCCGAGGACGGGACCCGCGTCGTCGTCCGCGTCACCCCGCGCAAGGTCGTCGGCCGCCTCTGAGGCCCTCCCGCGTCCTTTCCGGGTCCTTTCCGGGTCCTTCCCGGACCCGCGCATGTCACAGTTCCGTGCCCTGTTGACCCAGGAGGTCGCAGGGCACTGTCCTGCGCCCACTACCCTGGAGTGGTGACGATTCGCCTGTACGACACCAGCGCCCGGCAGATCCGAGACTTCAGCCCGCTCATCGACGGTTGTGTCTCGATCTACCTGTGCGGCGCGACGGTGCAGGCGGCCCCGCACATCGGGCACATCCGGTCGGGCCTGAACTTCGACATCATGCGCCGCTGGTTCGCCCACCGCGGCTACGACGTCACCTTCATCCGCAACGTCACGGACATCGACGACAAGATCATCCGGAAGTCGGCCGAGCAGGGCCGCCCGTGGTGGTCGATCGGGTACGAGAACGAGCGCGCCTTCAACGACGGCTACGACGTCCTCGGCTGCCTGCCGCCCACCTACGAACCGCGCGCCACAGGACACATCACCGAGATGGTCGAGATGATGCGCGGCCTGATCGAGCGCGGTCACGCGTACGAGTCGGACGGCAACGTCTACTTCGACGTGAAGTCCTTCCCCGGCTATCTGGAGCTGTCCAACCAGGAGCTGGACAACCTGTTGCAGCCGGAGAGCGAGGGCGAGACCGGCAAGCGCGACTCCCGCGACTTCGCCATGTGGAAGACCGCCAAGGAGGGTGAGCCCTCCTGGGAGACCCCCTGGGGCCGCGGCCGTCCGGGCTGGCACCTGGAGTGCTCGGCGATGGCCCACAAGTACCTCGGCCGTGAGTTCGACATCCACGGCGGCGGCATCGACCTGATCTTCCCGCACCACGAGAACGAGATCGCGCAGGCCAAGGCCTTCGGCGACGCGTTCGCGCGGTACTGGGTGCACAACGGCTGGGTCACCATGAGCGGCGAGAAGATGTCGAAGTCGCTCGGCAACTCGGTCCTCGTGTCCGAGATGGTCAAGAAGTGGCGCCCGATCGTCCTGCGCTACTACCTGGGCACCCCGCACTACCGCTCGATGATCGAGTACAGCGAGGAGGCCCTGCGCGAGGCGGAGTCCGCCTTCGCGCGGATCGAGGGCTTCGTGCAGCGCGTGATGGAGAAGGCGGGCGGCGCCGTGGAGCCCGCCGCCGACGTGCCGCCCGCCTTCGCCGACGCGATGGACGACGACCTGGGCGTCCCGCAGGCCCTCGCCATCGTGCACACGACGGTCCGGCAGGGGAACTCCGCCCTGGCCGCCGACGACAAGGAAGCCGCGGTGGAGCGCCTCGCCGAGGTGCGGGCCATGCTCGGCGTCCTCGGCCTCGACCCGCTCGACCCGCACTGGGCCGGCGAGAGCGACCGCGGGGACGACCTCCACGGGGTCGTCGACACCCTCGTACGCCTCGTGCTCCAGCAGCGGGAGGCGGCGCGTGGCCGCAAGGACTGGGCCACCGCCGACGCCATCCGCGACCAGCTCAACCAGTCGGGCCTCGTCATCGAGGACGGCCCGACCGGACCGCGGTGGACTCTCGGCCCGCGCTGAGCGTCTGACCTCGCGATGTGCCGCCCGGCGACCCGGGCGGCACACTTCATATACGTACGCAGTCACGCAGTGGGCCGGCACGCAGCAGGCGGACGGCCGCACGCAACACAGAGACAGGTAGGTCATGGCCGCTAACAACCGCCGCATGTCCGGCAAGAAGGGCGCGCAGGTCGGCAGCGGTGGAAATCGGCGCCGCGGCCTTGAGGGCAAGGGCCCGACGCCGCCCGCCGAGGCGCGCAAGGGACACAAGAAGAACCGCATCGCCAACGCCGCCGCCAAGAAGGCCGGCGGGCCCGGCGGCCCCGGCGGCCGTCGCCCCAGCCCCGTGAAGGGCCGCGGCAAGGGCACCTCCGAGATGGTCGTCGGCCGTAACTCGGTCGTCGAGGCGCTGCGCGAGGGCGTGCCCGCCTCGATGCTCTACGTCCAGCAGTTCATCGACAACGACGAGCGCGTCCGCGAGGCGCTGCAGCTCGCCGGTGAGCGCGGCGGCATCCACCTCATGGAGGCCCCGCGCCCCGAGCTGGACCGCATGACCAACGGGCTCAACCACCAGGGGCTCGTGCTCCAGGTGCCGCCCTACGAGTACGCGCACCCCGAGGAGCTCGCGGCCGCCGCGTACGACCAGGGCGAGGACCCGCTGATCGTCGCCCTCGACGGCGTGACGGACCCGCGGAACCTCGGCGCCGTGGTGCGTTCCGCATCCGCCTTCGGCGGGCACGGCGTCGTCGTCCCCGAGCGGCGTGCCGCCGGCATGACCGCGGGCGCCTGGAAGACGGCCGCCGGTGCCGCGGCGCGCACACCCGTGGCGCGCGCCACGAACCTGACCCGCGTCCTGGAGGCGTACAAGAAGGCCGGGCTCGCGATCGTCGGCCTCGCGGCGGACGGCGACCACGAGGTCGGCGACCTCAAGGCGCTGTCCGGTCCCGTGGTCATCGTCATCGGCAGCGAGGGCAAGGGCCTCTCGCGCCTCGTCGGCGAGACCTGCGACTACCGCGTCCGCATCCCCATGCCGGGCGGCACGGAGTCCCTGAACGCCGGTGTCGCCGCGGGCGTCGTGCTCTACGAGGCCTCCCGCCGCCGTCGCTAGGCAGCACCCCGGACGTCGGCCGGCCCGGATTCCGCGGGCCGGCCGACGTCGCTGGGAGATCTTGACGCGGTCCGGACATTTCCCCGCGGTCAAGGCAGTGTCCTAAACACACATCACTCGGTTAGATGAGTGTGGACACCAGAACGCCCCGCAATCCCACGGGGGGAAGCTCGTCAGGGTTCGACGAAGCTCCCGCGCTGAGCATGGTGAAGGTGCCGAGCGACCCGGCCCAGGTCATCGTGAACCACGCGAGCTTCCGCGTGCAGCTCCCCACCGCGCAGCGGACCCAATCCCCGCGAATCGCACGGCACTTGAGCACTGCCGACAACTCCGTGCGCATCCCCGCAGCCGGCTCCGCCGCCCGGCGCCGCACGCCCGTCGTCTGGAGCGGGAAGTCCGAGCCGGGCGACCCCGGAGCCACCGGACTGCTGCAGGCGGTGCGTGGAACCGGCGTGCGCCATTCGGCCGAGGGTGCAGGCACCTCGTACGACGACGGAGGCGCCACGCAGGTCATCCCCCGCATCGAGGACGACCTCGAGAGCACCCAGGCCACGCCTGCCGTCATCGGCCCCAGAAACCCCGGTCCCGAGACCCGCCTCATCCCGCGCATGCCGATGCCGGAGAGCGACCTCGACGAACGACTCCCCTATGGGGAGGACGACTTCGACGACGGCCTCGACGACGAGGACGGCCGCCAGGTCGTGAAGCGGCACGGGGCCGACCCCGTCCGGCACGCCTATTACCCCGGCCGCCGCATGAACCTCGGCGTCGTGCTGCTCCCGCTGCGCGTCTTCCTCGGATTCATCTCCATCTACGCCGGCATGGGCAAGCTCTGCGACCCCGTGTACTTCGACGGCGGCGACCGCGGCTCCATGGTCAAGTGGCTCAACTCGCTGCACCCCTGGGCGCTCGCCGAGCCGCTGCGGGACTTCGCCCTCTCGCACCCGGTGGGTGCGGGACTCTCCATCGCCTTCCTGCAGATCATCGTCGGCGTGCTCACGGTGCTCGGGCTCTGGCAGCGGGTCGCGGCCAGCATCGGCGTGCTCCTGTCCGCCGCGCTCATCGTCACCGTCAGCTGGAAGACCGTCCCCGCCTACGACGCGCCGGACATCATCTACCTGGCCGCATGGTCACCGCTGATCATCGCCGGAGCGCCCGTCTACTCCGTCGACGGACGCCTCGCCGGAGAAGCCTGGCGGACGCTCGGACCCCGGGTGGACATCTGGGAGCTGCGGCGCCGTGTGCTGCGGCGCGGCGGGCTCGTCGGGGCGCTCGTGGTCGGGCTCACGCTGCTGATCGGTTCGATGCTCGGCGGCGCCGTCCGGGATGCCGACCGCGTGACCGTGCCGGGGCCCGGCGAGGCCCCGCGCAACGAACTGCCCGGCTCACCGCTCCCGCAGGAGCCCGGAAAGCAGCGGCACCGCCAGGGCCAGTCGCAGGGGCCCACGGCCTCCGGGGCGCCGACGCAAGGGAGTTCCGCGAGCCCCACGCAGGGCGCCACGGCGACCACTCCGGGCGCGGCCCCCGAGTCCGCCACCGCGGGCACCGGTACCGGCCAGGGGCAGCCCAGCCAGACGCAGGGCACCGCCGGCCAGGCGCCGCCCCAGCAGTCCTCGCCCCAGCAGCCTCCGTCGTCGGCCACCGCGGGACCCACGTCCAGCGGCGGCAGCAGCGGCGGCGGAGCGCCCGAGAGCGGCACGAGCGGCGGCAACCCGGGTGGCGGCGGCGGCCGCAACGACCGCCTTGTGGGCGGCCTGCTCGGCGGCGGCTGACCCGGCTCTCCACCCGTACGCGAACGGGGCCCCGCACAGTGACTGTGCGGGGCCCCGTCGACGTATGCGGGACATGCGGGATGCTTCTGGAGGCGCGGGGAGGGGACCTCAACCGGTCTGCGCGGCAAGCTCCTTGGCGGCCTCGGTGAGGTCCTTCGCGGTGTCGATGGCGCGCCAGTACGCGCCCTGCGGCAGCGGGAAGCCCGCCAGGCTCTTCTCGCGGGCCAGGCGCGGGAACGTGGTGCGCTCGTGGTCGCCGCGGTCCGGCAGGAGCGCGGCGAAGGACGAGGAGAAGACGTACACGCCCGCGTTGATCAGGTACGGGGACGGCGGGGACTCGATGAAGTCCGTGATGTGGCCGAACGCGTCCGTCTCGACGGCGCCCCACGGGATGCGGGGGCGGGCCAGGGCGAGGGTCGCGGTGGCGTCGCGCTCGGCGTGGAAGGCCGCCATGTCGCGCAGCGAGAAGCGGGTCCAGATGTCGCCGTTCGTCGCGTACCAGGGGCGGTCCGCGTGCGGGAGGTGGCGGGCGGCGTACTTCAGACCGCCGCCGCGGCCCAGGGGTTCGTTCTCGACCACCGTGGTGACGTTCAGGGGGAGGTCGGCCGACTCCAGCCATTCCTGGAGCACTTCGGCGAGATGGCCGCAGGAGACGACCGCGTCCGTCACGCCCTCGGCCGCCAGCCAGGAAAGCTGATGGCCGATGATCGGGGTCCCCGTTCCAGGGATCTCGACCATCGGCTTGGGCCGGTCATCGGTGTACGGACGGAGGCGCGAGCCCTGGCCACCGGCCAGGACGACGGCCTGCGTGGGCCTGTGAGCGTGAGGGTCGCCGGTCATGCCGGAACCCTACGTGCCGGCCGGATCAGCCGTTCTGGTGGGCGGCGGCGACGCCCGTCGCGAAGGACGTGTCACAGACCGGGCGGGCATACGACTGGGCGCGTGTCGGGCCGTACGCCCGGACGGCCGCGCGGCCCAGGGCACGGGCGACGGAGACGCAGTGCTTGGCGAGCGACGGGTGGCGGTTCACTTCCTGCTGGAGGTGGGTGAGCGCGACGCCCGGGTTCTTCTCCTGGAGCTCCAGGAGAAGCCGGTCGCGCAGGAGGTCCTGCGGTGCGCGGGACTTGGCCGGTACGGAAAGATCATCGGCGGATGCGGTGAGCATCGAATCCGAGGAGTTCCCGGACCAGTTGACGCTGGTGACCGCGAGGGTCCCGGAGAGCACCAGCATCACGGGCAGGACGAGGGCGAGCGTGCGGCCGATGCGTCGGGCGGGGCCTCGGTGGGCTCGGCGCGGCTTCTGGGTGTAGTTGGCGGAGTGCGTCACGCGAGTGAGCGTAGCGGTCGGTGATGATTTGGCGACATTTAGTCACTCGGTCGAGCGACGGAGATTCAGGTTTTTCTGGAGCAAAGTTGACGGGCGCCGAGCGAAATGACCGGTCTGCCGGGGTATTTGTCGACAACGTGGGCGAACGCGTAGGGCCCCGCACCGAGGTGCGGGGCCCTGCCCGTTCGCTGGTGGGGCGGGTCGTCAGTCGGAGAGGCGCTCGCCCGTCGACGTCGAGAACACGTGGATCTCGCCCGGACGCGGCACGACGTGCAGCTGCGTGCCCTTCTCCGGGACCCGGCGGCCGTTCACGCGGACCACGAGGTCCTTGTGCTCGCCGCCGACCTCCGCGGAGCCGTAGACGTACCCGTCGGCGCCGAGCTCCTCGACGACGTTCACGGAGACGGCGAGGCCCGCCGGGGCGTCCTCGGTCTCCTTCGAGAGGGACTTCGCGGTGCTGCCGTCCTGCTCGACGATGTCGAAGTGCTCCGGGCGGACGCCGACCGTGACCGTGCGGTCGCCCTTGTCGGCCGCGGCGGACAGCGCATCGCGGTTGACCGGCACCACGGAGTTGCCGAACTTCACGCCGCCGTCGGTGATCGGGACCTCGACGAGGTTCATCGCGGGGGAGCCGATGAAGCCGGCGACGAAGAGGTTGGCCGGGCGGTCGTACATGTTGCGCGGCGAGTCGACCTGCTGGAGCAGACCGTCCTTCAGTACGGCCACCCGGTCGCCCATGGTCATGGCCTCGACCTGGTCGTGGGTGACGTACACGGTGGTGATGCCGAGGCGCCGCTGGAGGCTGGCGATCTGCGTACGCGTCGAGACACGCAGCTTGGCGTCGAGGTTCGACAGCGGCTCGTCCATGAGGAAGACCTGCGGCTCACGCACGATGGCGCGTCCCATGGCCACACGCTGGCGCTGACCGCCGGAGAGCGCCTTGGGCTTGCGGGCCAGGTAGTCCGTGAGGTCGAGGATCTTCGCCGCGTCCTCGACCTTCTGGCGGATCTCGGCCTTGTTGATGCCCGCGATCTTCAGGGCGAAGCCCATGTTGTCGGCGACCGTCATGTGCGGGTAGAGCGCGTAGTTCTGGAACACCATGGCGATGTCCCGGTCCTTGGGCGGCAGGTGCGTGACGTCGCGGTCACCGATGCGGATGGCGCCGGCGTTCACGTCCTCCAGGCCCGCGAGCATGCGCAGGGAGGTGGACTTTCCGCAGCCGGAGGGACCGACGAGGACGAGGAACTCGCCGTCCGCGACGTCGAGCTGCAGCTGGTCGACGGCGGGCTTGTCGCCACCCGGGTAGATGCGGGTCGCCTTGTCGAACGAAACAGTGGCCATGGTGAGGGCCCCCTTCACCGGCAGGAACGTGCCGGACGATCCGTTGTAAAGAGAGGAGTGGTGTAGTCCACCTGAGTGAACTGCTCGTGACCGTACCCCGGGGGTCATCGGTCTGTCAGTAGTCGGGGGACGGTGACCTTCGAGGACATTTTTGAACTTGGCAGAGCGGTTGCCTTTTGATCCGTGCCTTGAGCGAGGCAGAGCAACGCACTTTTGAACACCGCCCTGAGCGTGAGGAGGAAGAGCTACCCACTTTTGACCTCACCTCAAGGCTTCCTGCTTCACGGCCCACCGCCGACGGACAACGGGCTACCCCGTCATCACGCACGGTCTTACACGAACTCCACAGGCATTCCGGCCGACGGCCCGTCGGTCCGTACCGCACCAGCCGCACCTACGCGGCCAGCAGACACTCCTCCAGCTCCGACGCCTTGATCACCGTCGGTGCCTTCCGGCCCGGCGGCAGCGTCGCAGCCACCACCCAGTACAACCGCATCCCCTCATCCCGCAGGTTCACCGCTGCGTTCACATCCCGGTCATGAACCACACCGCACTCGGCACACGTCCACTCCCGGACCGAGAGATCCAGCTTCGGCCCCTTCACATGACACGCCGAACAGCGGCGCGTAGAAGGGAAGAAGCGGTCCACGACCACCAGCGTCCGGCCGTACCACTCGCACTTGTAACGCAGCTGCCGCAACAGCTCTCCCCACCCCGCATCGATGATCGCCTGATTCAGCTTCGCCTTGCGCCGCCTGCCCTTGCCACGCGCCGGACGCAGCAGGGTCGCGATGGACAGGTCCTCCACCACGAGCACTTGGTTCTCGCGCACGAGGCGGGTGGTGAGCTGATCCAGCATGTCTCTGCGTACATCGCCGATGAGCGCGTACAGGCGGGCGATCTGCCGTCTGGCCTTCTCCCGGTTCTTCGAACCCCTCACCTTCCGGTGCAACTCACGCTGCGCCTTCGCCAACCTCTCCGCGTACCGCCGCAACAACCGCGGATGCTCCAGCTTCGTCCCGTCGTCGAGCGTGACGAGCGAGGCAATCCCGAGGTCCAGACCCACGGCCTTCGGCTCCTGTGAACCGGGAAGAAACGCGGAGGGAAGAGACGCGATCACTTCTTCTACAAGCAGGGAGAGGAAGTACCGCCCGGCCCGGTCCCGCGTCACCGACAACCGCACCGGAAGCGTCTGCGCAGGCAGCGCACGCGACCACCGCACATCCAACGGAGTCGTCTGCTTGGCCAGCGTGACCGAGCCGGTACCGGGCCGCTCGACATCCTCCACCCAGCGAAACCCCGTCCGGACGTACGTCGCCGCATCCTGCGCGCGGTGCTTCCTCTTCCGCCGCGGATATCTCGCCCCACCCTTGAAGAACCGCGTGAACGCATGATCCAGATGCCGCAACGACTGCTGTAGCACCGTCGACGACACCTCCTGCAACCACGACGTCCCCTCTGCATGCCGCCAACCCGTCAGCGCCCGGCACGTCTCCGCGAAACCGACAGTCACCCGGTGCCGGTCCCAGGCCCCGGAACGCAGGGCAAGACCCTCGTTGTAGACCCAACGGCAGGCGCCGAACGTCTTCTCCAACTGTGCGGCCTGAGCTTCCGTTGGATAGCAGCGGAACCGGTAGACGCGCTGCTGGGTTCCGGGCTCTTTGGCGCGGCTCTTCATGGGAGACGCAGGGCGGGCACGGTGCTTGCGGGGGTCGGCGATGCCCAGCGCCTCGTGCTTGACGCGCTTGGCCTCCGAGCCGGTCACCGCCTTGGGCTTCTCCGTCGCGTCCTCCATGCACCCCTCCCCGGGTCCCACAGTCCGATAGTCGGAACAGCACTTCAGTCCGTTCAACGAACGGGTGCCCGGGTGGTTACGCGTGGATCTGGATAGTGGGTGGCTGAGCAACTCCGTGGCTGGGGCGAACAGGCTCTGTGTAAGGTGGAGCAGCCTCGTGTACGGCGTTGTCGTGCGCGGTGCCGCCTTAGCTCAGTTGGTAGAGCGCCGCCCTTGTAATGCGTAGGTCGTCGGTTCGATTCCGACAGGCGGCTCGACGAAGAAGCCCAGGTCAAGAGGATCTTGACCTGGGCTTCTTCGTGTCCGAAGTGCTCCCGCCCGACCAGTAGTCCCCGCCTCCCCCCTCCGGCACACTTGCCTTCTGGGGCGGTTTGCAAGGGGGCGGGCGATATGGATGGTCGTTCGGGTGGGCTGATCGGGGAGTGGGCCGAGGCGCAGCGCCAGCGGCAGCGTCAGCGGGAGGCGCGGCTTCGGTTGGAGTGGGAGCGGGAGCGTGATGCGGCGCGTGAGCAGCGTGCGCGTGAGCGGGATATGGCGCGGATGCAGCGTGGGCGTCAGGCGGAGTATCGCCGGTGGCGTGAGGCGGAGGCTTTGCGGCTGACGGATGAGCTGGAGTCCCGGGTTGAGGTGTTGTCGGGGTTTTTGGCGGCTGGGTGTGCGGCTCCTGCGTTTCGGGCTTCTTCGTTGCTGCGTGTGGAGCCGGCTGGAGGTGCGCGGGGTGGGGAGGTGCGTGCGCACAACGGGCGGGTGGTCGAGATGATCGCTGCGTTACGGGAGGGGGATCCGGCGACGGTTGTGGAGTATTTTTCGGCGGCTTTGTATGCGTCGGGTGTGTGGCCTGATGGGTTTCCGCGTCAGGTGGTGGCTTCTTTTGATCCGACGGTGCGGCAGTTGGTTCTGAATTGGCAGTTGCCGCCGTACGGTGTGGTGCCGGAGGCTCGATTGGTTCGGTATTTCGTCGGTTCGGATCAAGAGCGGGAGATTCCGAGGCCGATGGGGCAGCGGAGATCCTTGTATAGGAGTGTGCTTGCGCAGTGCGTGTTGCTTGCGCTGCGTGATCTCTTCGCTGCCGATGAGTTCGGGGTTCTTGCTTCGGTTGCGTTGAATGGTTTTGTGGATGATTTTGATCCGGCCACGGGATTACGTGCGGAGGTCTTCTTGGCCACGGTGATGGTTGAGGCTGAGGTGTTCGCTCGGTTGCGGTTGGAGTCGGTGGGGCCGGTGGACTGTCTTGTTGACGGGTTGCGTGGGCAGTTGGCGGTGCGGCCTGATCAGCGGACGGCGGTGCGTCCGGTGAGGTTTCCCGATCAGGTGGGTTCTGGTGTGGTGTCGCGTGGGGGTGAGGGGGAGCCGGATTTGTTGGCCATGGATCCGGTGGAGTTTGAGGGGCTGGTCGCGGAATTGTTTCGGGTGCGTGGGATGCAGGCCGTCACGACGCAGCGTTCCCATGACGGGGGTGTGGACGTGGACGCGGTGGATCCCGATCCGATCAGGGGCGGGAAAATCGTCGTGCAGGTGAAGCGATATCGCAATACGGTTCCGCCGAGCGCCGTGCGGGAGCTATTCGGCACTGTTCAGGCGGCGGGTGCGAATAAGGGGGTGCTGGTAACGACGTCGGGTTTTGGCCCTGGTTCGTATACGTTCGCTAGTGGGAAGCCGTTGTCGCTGGTGGCGGGTCCGGAGTTGGTTGATCTGTTGCATCGGTGTGGGTTGCGTGGCCGATTGGGAGGGGAGGCCGGGGTGGCGTTTCCGCAGCGGGTGGGGGTTGCGGAGGAGCCGGACGCCGAGAGTGGCGAGTACAACGTGGTGGGCATGTCGTGGGCGGGGAGCGTGCCGCTGGATGTGTGTGCGTTGGTGTGCGTGGGGGGCCGTGTGCTCAGCGACAGCCATTTCGTCTTCTTCAACAATGTTGAAACGCCCGATGGTTCGGTGCGGATGCTGGGTGATTTCGCTGGGGATCGGGCGGCGATCCGGGTGGCGTTCGACGAGTTGCCGGAGGAAGCCGATCGTCTGGTGTTGGTGGCTGCGGTGGATCCTGAGGCCGATCCGCAGGCTGATCTTGATGGATTTACCGGTGCTGGTATTCGTCTGCGGGACGCGGAGGGTGTGGAGCTGGATCAGCTTCCTGTGTCGGATGGCAGGCCTGGTGAGACTGCGCTGGTGCTGGGTTCGTTCAGGCGGCGATCGAGTGGTGACTGGAATTTCGTGGTGGGTGGTAAGGGGTACGCGGGTGGGTTGGAGGCGCTGGTCAGGGAGTTCGGGATCGACGTCGACTAGTGGGCGAGAGGCCGAAGGCCCCGCTCACTCTTCTGGTGGGCGGGGCCTTCGCGCTTGGTGAGGGTGCGTCAGTGGCGCCCCGACAAGCGGTCCGCGAGGCGGGCCAGGCGGGGGGCCGTGGCGGTCGGTGTGGTCAGTTCGTGGCGGTCGGCGCTTCGGTACGTCGCGTACATGCCCTGGACGCCGATCCAGCGGAACGGTTCTGGTTCCCACTTGCGGACCTTGTGGTTGACCCAGGGGAGGGTGGTGAGGTCCGTGGGGCCTGCCTGGCCCGAGTCCTGTTGGACCAGGTCGCGCAGGGTGCGGGCCGCGAGGTTGGCGGTGGCCACGCCCGAGCCGACGTAGCCGCCCGCCCAGCCGAGGCCCGTCGCGCGGTCCAGGGTGACCGTGGCGCACCAGTCGCGGGGGACGCCGAGTACGCCGGACCAGGCGTGGGCCACCTCGACTCCGGCCAGTTGGGGGAAGAAGCGGGTCAGGATGTCGCGCAGGGCCTCGATCGTGGCCGGTTGGGTGCGGCCGTTGTTGTCCGTGCGCGAGCCGTAGCGGTACGGGACTCCTCTGCCGCCCAGTGCGATGCGGCCGTCCGCGGTGCGCTGGGCGTACATGTACGCATGCGCCATGTCGCCGAGCGTCTCGCGGCCCTCCCAGCCGATCGACTCCCATTGGGTGGGAGTCAGGGGCGCCGTCGCGATCATTGAGGAGTTCATGGGGAGCCACGTGCGGCGCTGGCCCTTGAGCGATGCCGTGAAGCCCTCTGTGCAGCGCAGGATGTAGGGGGCGCGGACCGTGCCGTACGGGGTGATGGCGTGCTTCGGCTTGATCTCCGTGACGGGCGTTGATTCGTGGATCGTCACGCCGAGTGCCTCTACCGCCGTCGCCAGGCCCTTCACCAGTTTCACCGGGTGCAGGCGTGCGCCGTGCGGGGTCCAGGTGGAGCCGACGGCGCCGGAGACGCGCACCCGGTCGGCCGTCTCCCGGGCGCCGTGCAGGGTGCGGTCCTTCTCGCCGTACGCGAGCTCCGTGGCGTGGAACTCCTTCAGGCGCGCCAACTGGGCCGGGGTGTACGCCACTTCGAGTACGCCGCCGTGGTGGATGTCCGCGTCGATCCCTTCGGCCTTCGCCGTCTCGATCACCTCGGTGACCGTGTCGTTCATCGCCTCCTGGAGGCGGACCGCCGCGTCCCTGCCGTGCAGGCGGGCGTAGCGGTCGCGGCCCGCGATGCCGTTGTAGAGCCAGCCGCCGTTGCGGCCCGAGGCTCCGTAGCCGCAGAACTTCTGCTCCAGGACGGTGATGCGGAGGAAGGGGGCGGCCTTCTTCAGGTAGTAGGCGGTCCACAGGCCCGTGTAGCCGCCGCCGACTATGCAGACGTCGGCACTCTCGTCGCCCGGCAGGGGTTCGCGGGGGGCCGGGGTGCCGTGGTCCGCGTACCAGTACGAGATGCCGCCGTTGATCGTGCTGCTCATGTGCGGGACGTTACTGCGCTGGTGGGGGCTTTGGGGAGGGGTGCGGGGAGGGCGTTCCGATACGTTGATCCGGCACGTGGCGATGTCGAAGCGTCAGGTGCCGAGATCCTGGAGGACTGTTCAAATGGCCGTACGCAAGGCCGGGCGCATCGTCGCCGCGGTGGCAGCCACCGCACTCGTCGCCGGGGGCGCAGCCGCCTGCGGGCCCGAGGACCTCACGGGCGGGAGCGACGACAAGGGCTCGGCCTCGGCCTCGGCCTCGGAGTCCGCGTCCACCGGCGGTCCCGAGGCGAAGCAGCCGCCTGCCGGTACCGACGCGCTCGCGCGGACGCCCGCCACGGTCAAGGGCGGTGTGATCACGGTCGGCGACCCGAAGGCCGGGCACACGGTCAAGCTGTACGAGGACGCGCGCTGCCCGATCTGCAAGAAGTTCGAGGCGACGGGTGCGCAGGCCCTGGTGAAGCCGGTGGCCGAGGGCAAGGTGAAGGTCGAGTACACGCTCGCCTCGTTCCTCGACAACAACCTCGGCGGCAGCGGCTCGGTGAACGCGGCGAACGCGCTGCGGGCCTCGGTGGAGGCGGGCAAGTTCCCGCAGTTCCACGCCGCGGTCTTCGCCAACCAGCCCGAGACCGAGACGGAGGACGCCTTCACGCCCGCCTTCCTGCTGAAGATCGCCGACAAGGTGGACGGGCTGCGGGGCGCCGAGTTCGACAAGGCGGTGCAGAAGGGCACGTACAAGAAGTGGGTCGGTGAGGCCATGCAGGCCTTCACCGATGACGGCATGCAGGGCACGCCGACCGTCGTGATCGACGGGAAGAAGGCGGGGAGTGATGCGCTCTTCGATCAGGACGCGTTCGCCAAGGAGCTCAAGGCCTCGGGGATCTGAGGGGTTCAGGGCTTCTGGGATCTCCTGAGCTTCCAGCTCTCTGGTGCCGGGCGTACGGCGCTTCGGGTCAGCGGGTAGCAGGCCAGGCCGATCAGGACCGATGTGAAGTGGCCGAGGTCGGTGAAGGTCCTGCCGGTGATCAGCGGAGTGCCGTACACGGCGAGGACGATGAGGAGGTACGCGTATCTCCAGGGGCTCGGCACCCAGTAGGTGAGGACCGCGATCACTCCCGCGAGGGCGTAACTCACGCCGACGTCGAGGGTGTTGACGGAAGATGTCGGGGCCGCGCCGTGGCGGATCGCGAGCGCGAGGACGCCCTCGCTGATGAGCGTGGCCATGACGTGCGCGCCCGCGGCCACCGCGAGCCAGCGGGCCGTGCCGAGCCAGCGTTCGGCGGTGGAGTGGAAGACGGTGTAGAGCACGGCGTACGACAGCCAGGTGCCGCCGTCGATCCAGAACGCGCTGGCGACCAGGACCCGGACGGGGTTCTTCGTCAGCTCGTGGATGTTCGTGGAGCGCTGGAGAAGGAACTCCTTCTCGAACTCCGGCGACATGTGGTGCATCGCGACGGTCGTGACGAAGAGGGCCGCGAGCCAGATGTACGTTCCCGGGGCGCTGCGGAGGTAGGCGCGGACGGCTTGCGTGGCGGACCTGGTGCGCTTTGCGGCTCTTGTGGTTTTTGCTCCCCTAGTGGTCTTTACGCCCCTTGTGTCGCGAATAATCCCCATGCGGCGATTCACCCACGCCGGTAGCGTCGCGCGCGTGATCGACATTCGTATTCCGGACGGGCTGATCGAGTCGCAGTACGAGTACGCGGGGGAGCCGGGCCGTGCCTTCATCGCGGCGCTGCCCGCGCGCGTGGCGGAGTTCGTCGAGCGGTGGGAGCTGACCGTCGACGGGCCCTCGATGCACGGCATGGCCGCGCTCGTGCTGCCGGTGGTGCGGTCGGACGGCACCCCTGCCGCGGTCAAGTTCCAGCTCCTCGACGAGGAGAGCGAGGGGGAGCCGGTCGGGCTTCGGGTGTGGGGCGGCGACGGGGCGGTGCGGTTGCTGGATCACGACGCGGGCACGGGCACGATGCTGCTCGAACGTCTCGACTCCGGGCGGATGTTGTCGACGGTGGAGGACACCCACCAGGCGGTCCTGATCATCGCCGAGCTGCTCGCCCGGCTCACCTCCGTTCCCGCGCCCGCGGGCATGCGGCGGCTCGGGGACATCGCGGGGGAGATGCTCGATGATCTGCCGGAGGCCCTGAAGGCGATCCCGGATCCGGTCGAGCGGGCGCTCGTGGAGCGGTGCGGGGGCGCGGTGCGCGAGGTGATCGGGGAGCCCGGTGACCGGCTGCTGCACTGGGACCTGCACTTCGAGAACGTCCTGGCGGCCGAGCGCGAGCCGTGGCTCGCCATCGACCCGAAGCCGTTGGCCGGGGACCCCGGGTTCGACCTCTGGCCCGCGCTCAACAACCGTTTCGACACGGACGACGTGCTGTGGCGGTTCGACGCGATGAGCGAGGTGCTCGGGCTCGACCGGGAGCGGGCCCGTGCGTGGACGCTGGGGCGGGTGCTGCAGAACGCCCTGTGGGAGATCGAGGACGGGCGGGCGCTGGACGCGGAGGATCTGGAGGTCGCGCGGCGGTTGTTGGGGGTGGGGTGAAATTCGGTGGGGGGAACGGGGGATGGGGGGATGGGGGGAGGAGGTGTCGGGGTGCGGTGCGGGGCCGTCGTACCCTGCGGCCATGATTCGTACCGCCACGCCTGCCGACGTCCCCGTCATCCACGCCATGGTCCGCGACCTCGCCGAGTACGAGAAGGCCCTCGACGAGGCCAGGGCCACCGAGGAGCAGCTGCGTGAGGCGCTCTTCGGCGAGCGTCCTGCCGCGTTCGCACACATCGCGGAGGACGACGCATCGGGAGCTGTCGTCGGGTTCTCGCTGTGGTTCCTGAACTTCTCCACGTGGCGCGGAGTGCACGGGATCTACCTGGAGGACCTGTACGTACGGCCCGAGGCGCGCGGCGGCGGGCACGGCAAGGCGCTGCTGACCGAGCTCGCGCGGATCTGTGTGGAGCGGGGTTACGAGCGCCTTGAGTGGTCCGTGCTCGACTGGAACGAGCCGTCGATCAACTTCTACCGGTCGCTGGGTGCGCTGCCGCAGGACGAGTGGACCGTGTACCGGCTGACCGATGGGGCGTTGGCCGGGCTCGGGGCTGTCTGAGAGGCGGCACTGGCAGCGCTAGGGGATGAGTACCACCTTGCCCGTGGTGCGGCGGTTCTCCAGGTCGGCGTGGGCGGCTGCCGCCTGTGCTAGGGGGTAGCGCTGGACCGCCGGGGTGAAGTGGCCCTTCGCCGCTTCGGTGAGCGCCGCGAGTTCCAGGGTGCGGATGGGGTTGGCGTCACCCCTGCCGCCGCCCGCCTTTCGCATCATCGCCGGGCCGAGCACGTTGGTCTGGGTGATGCCGCGGGCCGCCAGTTGCTCGTCGGTGAACGTCAGGGGTTCGCCGTCGTGCGGGCCCTTGCCCGACCAGCCGAAGACGAGGTGCGTGCCGCCCGTGGCGAGGAGGTCCACGGCGGCGCGGCCCGGCTCGCCGCCCACTCCGTCGAAGACGACGGTGGCGCCGGGTACGCCGGTGCCGCCGAGCTTCGAGAGATACGTGCGGACCTCGTCCGGCCAGTCCGGGTCGGTGTAGTCGACGGCGAGGTCGGCGCCGTTCGCGGTGACCTGGGCCGTCTTCTCCGGGCCGCCCGCCAGGCCGATCACCGTGGCGCCCGCGTGCTTGGCGTACTGGACCAGGAGCGTGCCGATGCCGCCCGCCGCCGCGGGGATGACGGCCACGGAGTCTTGGGTCAGCTCGGCGAACTGCAGGATTCCCATCGTCGTACGGCCCGTTCCGATCAGGGCCACGGCCTCCGTGTCGTCCATGCCGTCGGGAATCTCGTGCAGGCGGGAGGCCTCCGTGACGACTAGTTCGGCGTAGCCGCCGGGGGCGCTGCCGGGGGCGAAGCCGATGTGGGCGACCACGCGCCGGCCGAGCCGGCTCGCGTCGACTCCCTCGCCGACGGCGTCGACCGTTCCTGCCACCTCGCGGCCCGGGATCGTGGGGAGTTCGGGAAGTTCGGGGAGGGGGCCCTTGATTCCGGCGCGGATCGCGGTGTCCAGGAGGTGCACGCCTGCCGCGGTCACCGCGATGCGGACCTGGCCGGGGGCCGGTGCCGGGTCCGGGACCTCCTCGTACGTGAGGTGTTCGGCGGGGCCGAAGGTGTGCAGGCGGATGGCGCGCATGGGGCTTGCTCCTTGGCTTGGGGGCCTCTTTGGGGGGGCGAGGCTGTGGCTGTTCCGTGAGTGTCAGCCTCTTACCTCAAGCGGACTTGAGGTCAAGCCTTGTGGAGGTCAGTGCGAGCGTCACCGCCTCCAGCGCGCTGTTGAAGGAGACCTCGGAGAGCAGGCCGGGCGCCGCGACCTGGTCGCCGGCCAGGTAGATGCCGTCGCCGCGGTCGATCGCGGGGCGGTCGCGCCAGGTGGTGCCGGGCAGATCCACCGCGCCGGTGCGGCCGTTGGACACGGAGTCGCGGCGCCAGATCAGGCGTTCGCGCCAGCCGGGGAATCCGAGGTCGAGCAGGTGGTCGGCGCGGGCCGCGCCGTCCGACTTGGATTCCGTGGCGGAGAGCGGGATCTGACCCTGGATCAGTTCCTGCCCCGCGGGGGCGAGGCTGCGGTCCTGGGTGGTGAACCGCTCGATCCAGCCGGTGCCGTCCAGGTCGGAGAGGGCGAAGAGGTCGCCCTTGCGGGAGGTGAGGGCCACGTCCACGAGGGTGGTGCGGGCGCTTTCCCACTGGAGGCTGTCGTCCTGGAGGAGTTGGCGGGCCGCGGGGAGGGAGGTGGCGACGACGACAGGGCCCTTGGCGGAGAGTGCGGCGAGGGTGTCGGCGGTGTTGGCGGTGCTGACGTTGTCGACGCGGGACAGGGTCTCCACGCGTACGCCCAGGTTCCAGGCGAATGTCGCCATGCGGTCGATGACCGAGGCCCAGCCGCCGCGCGGGTAGTGCGCCTCCGGTGGGAGCTTCGTGGCGCGGCGCAGGCGCTCCTGCACGAACCTGGCGGAGAGGGAGCCGGGGTCGTGGTGGAACGTCGCCACGGCGATGTAGTGGGCGGCGGCGCGCGCGCCTTCCTCGCCGACCTCGCCGGTCGCCCAGCTCATGAAGTCCGCGTCCATGGGCGCCTGTTCGGGCTTGCGGCGCAGGAGCTTCAGCATCGCGAGAGGTGGGGTGCGGCGGAGCCTGCCCTGGTGGTGGAGGCGGAGGCGGGTGCCTTCGACGGGCGGGAGGGGGGCGAGGGGGCCGATGAGGTCGCGCTGCTTGAGCCAGGTCCAGTGGGGGCCGCCGTTGTAGAGGGCGTGCGGGCCTTCGTTCGTGCGGTACACGCCTTCGGCGGTGCGGGCCCGGCCGCCGAGGGTGTGGTGGGACTCGTGGAGGGTGACGCGGGCGCCGGATTCCGCGGCGGTGATGGCCGCGGTGAGGCCGGCCAGGCCGCCGCCGATGACGGTGAGGCGGGTGGGGGTGCGGGTGGAGTTGTTGCGGGTGGGAGGCATGGGGTGGGCTCCTGTCGTGGGCCGGTGTGGTGCCGTTGGCTGCTCTCACTCGGTACGACGGATGGGGGTGGCCGGGATGTGACATCGGGGCGTGGGGGTGCTGGGGCGCTGGGGTGCGGGGGCGTTGTCAGTGGGTGGGTGCACGATGGGTGGATGGCACAGAGGGATCGGCAGAGGGACGCTGCAGGGGTGAAGAGGGCTCGGCGGCCCGAGGTGCGGTTGCCCGCGCTGCGGGAGTTCGGGGAGTCGGGGCTCGGCGGGGGTGAGCTGGAGCCCGACGGGGATTACGACGGGGTGGAGTTCAAGGGGCTTGATCTCGCTGGGCAGGACGGTGGGGGAGCGCTGTTCCTGGACTGCGCGGTGACGGACTGCGGGGTGACGGAGACCCGGCTGAGCCGGGCACGGTTCGTGGACTCCGTGCTGACGGAGCTGCGGGGCGTCGGCACCGAGCTGGTGGAGGCTTCGCTGCGGGACGTGGAGGTGGTGGACGCGCGGCTGGGGGGTGTTCAGCTGCACGGGAGCGTGCTGGAGCGGGTGGTCGTGCGGGGCGGGAAGATCGACTATCTGAACCTGCGGAAGGCGCGGTTGAAGGACGTCGTCTTCGAGGGGTGCGTGCTGGTGGAGCCGGACTTCGGGCAGGCGGCGCTCGAGCGGGTGGAGTTCGTGGGCTGCGTGCTGAAGGGGGCGGATTTCAGTGGGGTCCGCATGAAGGACGTCGACCTGCGGGGGGCTGCGGAGGTGGACATTCTTCGGGGGATCGAGTGCTTGGCGGGGGCGGTGATCAGTGCGGGGCAGCTGATGGATCTGGCGCCGGCGTTCGCTGCGCAGGTGGGGGTACGGGTGGACTAGCGTCCGGCTTTGGTGGGGGTGCGGGGGCGGCCCCCCCCGGAGGGTCAGGTGCGGGGGAACTTGGACTGGAGGGTCCAGATTGTGGGGTTTTCGGATAGGGGCTCGTGGAGGTCCGTGAGGTCTGCCAGGACGTCCTGGAGAAAGTCCCGTGCCTCGCGGCGCAGCTCCGCGTGGGAGAACGTCAGCGGAGGCTCGTCCTCCCGCATCCAGTCCGCCTCGATGTCCACCCACCCGAAGCGGCGGGTGAACAGCATGCGGTCCGTCGACTCCGTGAAGTCGAGCTCGGCGTACTGGGGGCGAGAGGCACGGCTGCCCCGCGGGTCCTGGTCCAGCTGCTCCACGATGTCGCACAGCGCCCAGGCGAAGTCCAGTACGGGAACCCATCCCCAGGCTGTGGACAGTTCCCGGTCCGCCTTCGTGTCCGCGAGATACACGTCCCCGCAGAACAGGTCGTGCCGCAGCGCGTGGACGTCAGCGCGGCGGTAGTCGAACTGCACGGGGTCGGGAAAGCGGTGGGAGAGGGCGTAGCCGATGTCGAGCACGTAGGAGATGGTGTCACGGCGAGCGGAAGGGGTGCGTCACGGCAGCAGACGCTGCTCCTTGGCCACCGCCACCGCTCCCGCCCGCGTGTCGACCCCGAGCTTGTCGTAGATCCTGCCCAGGTGCGTCTTCACCGTGGCCTCGCTGATGAACAGCGCGCGGGCGATGTCGCGGTTCCCGAGGCCCTGGGAGAGCTGCGCGAGGATGTCGAGCTCGCGGTCGGTGAGCGTGGGCAGCGGCTTGCGCATGCGGGCCATCACGCGGGACGCGACCGGCGGGGAGAGCGTGGTGCGGCCCTGCGCGGCGGCGTGGATCGCGGCGAAGAGCTCCTCGGGGCGCTCGGCCTTCAGGAGGTAGCCCGTCGCCCCCGCCTCGATGGCGCGGGTGATGTCGGCGTCCGTGTCGTACGTCGTCAGGACCAGGATGTGGGGCGCCGGATCGGCGGACGCCGTGATGCGGCGGGTCGCCTCCACCCCGTCCATCCCCTCGCCCAGCTGCAGGTCCATCAGGACCACGTCCGGCGCCAGCTTCGCGGCGAGCGCGATCGCCTCCTCGCCGGTGCCCGCCTCCCCGGCCACCTCGATGTCCGGCGCGCTGCCCAGCAGGGCCAGCAGTCCGGCCCGTACGACGATGTGGTCGTCGCAGACCAGGAGGCGGACCGAGGGGGATGAGGCCGTCATGAGGTCTCCTGGGGGGACGGGGGAGTTTGTTGGGGGGAGAGGGGGGTCGCGACCGAGAGGACCGTGCCCTCTCCCGGTGCCGACTCGATCGTCAGTGTGCCGCCGAGCTGCCGCACGCGGGCGCGGATCGCGGGCAGCCCGTGCCCCCGCCGGTCGGACGCGGGCGGTTGGTCGGTGGGTGTGAAGCCGCGGCCGTCGTCCGCGATGTCGAGTACCACCTGGTCGTCCAGGTGCGTGAGCGTCAGTGCCGCCGTCGTCGCGTCGGCGTGCTCCGTCACGTTGGCGAGCGCGCCCTGGGCGATGCGCAGGAGCGCGGACTGCGTCCGGTCGGGGAGCGGCGCGGGCGTGCCCTCGGAGTGGAAGCGGACTGTGAGGCCCGTGTCCTGCGCGGTGCGCGCGGCCAGGGTGCGCAGCGCCTCGTCCAGGCCGCCGCCGTCGGCGAGGTCGGCGGGGGCCAGGTCGTGCACGAACCGGCGGGCCTCGGTGAGGCCGAGTTCAGTGATCGACTCGGCGGTACGGACGTGGGCGCGGGCCTTGGCCGGGTCCGTGTCCCAGACGCGGTCGGCGGCCTGGAGCAGCATCTGCTGGCTGGACAGGCCCTGCGCGAGGGTGTCGTGGATCTCCATGGAGATGCGCTGGCGCTCGGCGAGGGTGCCCTCGCGGCGCTCGGTGGCGGCCAGTTCGCGGCGGGTGCGGATCAAGTCGTCGATCAGTTCGCGCTGGCGGACCGCCTGCCGCCGCATGTGGGCGAAGACCGCCGTCGCGATCGCCGAGACGGCGGGTGGCGCGAGGAGCGAGTCCGGGTCGTAGCGGCCCGCGAGCCGCAGTTGTGACGCTATGACGCAGCCCGTCAGGACGGCCACCAGGACCAGGGCCGGGCGCGGTGGCAGGGTCCGCAGGCCGGTGAAGAAGAGCGGCACCGCGCACCACGCGAAGCTCGGCGCGAGGATGACGAGGACCAGCCAGACCCCGACGACCAGGGCCAGCCAGGTGAGGCGGCGGGGGTTGGGGCGGGCCCCTGGCGGTACGAGGCCGGGCGAGTAGCCGGAGGGGTAGCCGGGTGAGTGGGGCGCGGAACGTTTTGCCTGCAGGAACGCGGTGAGGGGCGGCAGGGCGTAGAGCACGGCCAGGACCACCGAGAGCGCGATGATCCACGGGACGCGTTCGCCGCCGGGGTGGCGCAGCAGGAAGCGGGCCAGTGACGCGCCCAGGAGCAGGTAGAACGCCGCGTGCATCACCGTGGCGAGCCAGCGGGCGTCGGGGTCCGGCATCCGGAGGTCGGGGCCCGGCGTGCGCTGTCCCGCCGAGGCGCGCTGTCCCACCGGGGTGCTCTGTCCCACCGGGGCGCCTCCCTCTCCTGGTGTCATGTCGTGCTGCCGTCTCGCAGTGCTGTTGTGCGGGCGCTGAACTGGGCAAACAACCTCATTGTGGCCCGGTGGGGCCACGGTGGGGTCAACCGATCGGTTGACCCTCGTGTCGTCCGAGTCGCGCGCCGCTCCCAGCCGGTACGCCGAGGGGTGCGGGCCGTCAGCGGCCGGAGGATTGGTGACAGGGAGGACAACCTCCCCGATCGCCCCGATCCCCTCTTCTTCCGAGCCCCACCTTCACCTTGAGGAGCACCCCGTGCAGAAGCTCTCCCGCCGTACCCGCGTCCTGACCATCGCCGCGACCGCTGCCGTCCTCGGCGCCGGTACCTTCGGTGCCGTCTCCGCGAGCGCCGAGTCCCCGGCCGCCGCCCCCAAGGCCGCCGTCGCCGCCGACGCGGCCAACAAGAACCTCACGCAGTCGACGCACCTGAACGTCGCCGCCGCGACCAAGGCCGCCCAGGCCACCCTCGACGCCGCGAAGAAGGAGAACCAGCGCGTCTCCGTCGCCGTCGTCGACCGCAACGGCAACACCATCGTCGAGCTGCGTGGCGACGGTGCCGGCCCGCAGTCCCCCGAGTCCGCCGTCAAGAAGGCGTACACCGCCGTCTCCTGGAACGCGCCGACCTCCGAGCTGACCAAGCGCCTGGAGCAGGCCCCGAACCTGAAGGACATCCCCGGCACCCTGTTCCTCGCGGGCGGCGCGCCGGTCACCGCCAAGGACGCGCCCATCGCGGGCATCGGTGTCGCGGGCGCCCCCAGCGGCGACCTGGACGAGAAGTTCGCGAAGGCGGGCGTCGCGGCGCTCGGCCGCTGAAGCCGCTGAAGCCGCTGAGTCAGTCAATGGATCAGTGGGCCGGCGAATCGCTGAGCCGCCGGGCCGCTGAATCACCGATCCGCCGAAGTCACCTGATCTCATGATGCCGAGGCTGTTCCCGGTCCGTACGACCACGTGGAGGACGAACATGACGAGGACCCCCGAGGACCTGCGGCTGCTCGACGCCGCACGGTCCGGGAACGCCGGCGACGTGAGAGCCGCTCTCGACGCGGGAGCCCGCGTCGAGGCCAGGGACAACGAACTGCGCACCCCTCTGCTGCTCGCCGTACTCGGCGACCACGTCGAGGCCGCACGGATCCTGGTGGCCGCGGGCGCCGACGTCGACGCCCAGGACCACCGCGCCGACAGCCCCTGGCTGGTCACCGGCGTGACCGGCAGCGTCGCCATGCTGCACGTCCTGCTTCCCGCCGGGCCCGACCTGAAGCTTCGCAACCGCTTCGGCGGGATCTCCGTGATCCCCGCTTCGGAGCGCGGGCACGTCGCGTACGTACGGGAAGTCCTGCGCGTCACCGGCATCGACGTCGACCACGTCAACGACCTGGGCTGGACCGCCCTATTGGAGGCCGTGATCCTCGGCGACGGCGGTCTCGCGCACCAGGAGATCGTGGAGCTGCTGCTCGCCGCGGGCGCGACGCCCGGCCTCGCCGACCGGGACGGCGTCACCCCCCTCGCGCACGCCGAGCGCCGCGGCTTCGACGCGATCGCCGGGCTGCTGCGAGGCGCCGCATGAACGCGGCACGGACGGCACGCGCGGCACGGACGGCACGCGCACCCCGGGCGATACGCACCTCCCGGGTCGCGCTCTCCGCGGGCACCGCTCTCCTGGCCGCCGCGCTCCTCGCGGGCTGCGGCACCGGGGACGGAACCGGGAACGCCACCGAAGACGGCGCCGAGCCCTCCCGCGCCGCCCCCGCCTCCGCCACCCTCCCCGCCGATCACCGCACCCCCGAAGGCACCCTCCTGGTGGCCGACTTCGGGGCGGACACCGTCACGTTCGTCGACCCCGAGCGCGGGCCCATCGAGTCCGTGAAGGTCGGCAAGGCCCCCTACGGCCTGGTCGTGGGGGAGGACGGCCGTGCCTGGGTCGCCACCGCCGACGCCGTGGCGGTCGTCGACACCCGCACCCGCGAGCGCGTCGACCGCATCCCGTACGAGACCGACAGCGGCCCCGCGACGACCGGCGAGTACCGCGGCGGCGGCATGGGCATCGCCCTCTCCCCGGACGGCGAGCGCGCCTACGTGGGCGTCAACGTCCCGGACGGCAAGGGGACCCTGGAGGTCATCGACACCGAGAAGCGCCAGGTCACGGACACCGTTCCGGTGGGCCGGCGACCCTTCGACGTGGACGTGTCGAAGGACGGCGGCGAGATCTACGCGACCGACCACGACTCCTTCGACGTGACGGTCGTACGCGCCGACTCGCTCAAGCCCCGGCGCATCGAGGTCGCCCCTTACGGCACCGAAGGCGGCCTCGGCTCCTGGCTGAAGCCGCACTACGCCGCCGTACGTCCCTCGGACGGCAAGCTCCTGCTGCCCTTCGAGGGCGAGAAGCTCGTCGTGCTCGACCCGCGCACCGGTGAGTCCGACATCGAGCCGATGACGGCCAACACCCATCAGCACGGGGCGCAGGTCACGGACGACGGCACGCTGTTCGCCGTCGGTACGGGGCCCATCGACCCCTCGGAGGACGAGGGGCCCTCGCTGACCATGCGTACCAAGGACGGCAAGGAGAAGGTCTTCCCGCTGGAGGGCCCGCACGAGGACGTCGCGGTCTCCGGGGACGGCGGCACCGCCTACGTCACCGGCGGCTTCACCCGCGACGGATTCTGGAACGGCATCACCGTCATCGACCTGAAGAGCGGCGACACCCGCCGACTCGCGGCCGGGGAGCGCCCGTTGGGCATCGCCGTCCTGTAGACACCGGGATCCGGCAGGGTGCTCCGGCCGATGTGCCCCGGAAGCCGCGATGGCCTCACCGAACATATGCCGCATAAGATCCAGGCGTGCACCCACGATCCATGGCGCTGCGCGGCACATCGGCCGCCGCCCTCACCGCCCTCGTCCTCACCGCCTGCAGCGGCTCCGGAGTGCACGGCACGCCCGGGGCCGACGGCGTGCGTGACCCGTACTTCTCCCAGCTGGGAAACGGCGGTTACGACGTCGCGCACTACGACCTGACCCTCGGGTACGACCCCGACGCGCGGCACCTCACCGCCACGGCCGAGGTCACCGCGCGCGCTACCCAGGACCTCAGCGCCTTCAACCTCGACCTCAAGGGTCTGGAGGTGAAGGGCGTGACCGTCGAGGGGAAGGACGCCTCCTTCCACCGCGACGGGCAGGAGCTGACGGTCCGGCCCGCGGACGACCTCGACAAGGGCGAGACGTTCCGCACGATCGTCCGCTACTCGGGCAACCCCGAGACCATCACCGACGCGGACGACTCCGAGGAAGGGTGGCTGCGCACGGAGGAGGGCGCCCTCGCGCTGGGCGAGCCGACCGGCTCGATGGCGTGGTTCCCCGGCAACAACCACCCCTCGGACAAGGCCTCGTACGACATACGGATCACCGTTCCCCAGGGCCTGAAGGCCATCTCCAACGGGGAGTTGACCCGCGAGTCGACCAAGAACGGCCGCACCACCTTCGCCTGGCACAGCGCGGAGCCGATGGCGAGCTATCTCGCCACGGTCGCGATCGGGCCGTTCAAGGTGACGAAGTCGACGACGAAGTCCGGCATCCCGGTGCTCACGGCGGTGCAGCCGTCGGAGGTCAAGGGCAGTGCCAAGGCGCTCAAGCGGATCCCCGAGATCCTGGAGTGGCAGGAGCTGAACTTCGGCCCCTACCCCTTCTCGTCGGCCGGCGCGATCGTCGGCGGCGAGGAGGACGCGGGGTACGCCCTGGAGACCCAGACCCGCCCCACCTACCCGGGCGCGCCCAGCACCGAACTCGTCGTCCACGAGCTGGCCCACCAGTGGTTCGGCAACTCCGTGACGCCCAGGTCCTGGCGGGACATGTGGCTCAACGAGGGCTTCGCGACGTACGCCGAGTGGCTCTGGGAGGAGGACCACGACGGCGACAGCGTGCAGGAGGTCTTCGACCAGATCTACGCGGGCGACTACTTCGAGGACAAGGAGGACAACGACGCGGTCTGGGCCTTCCCGCCCGCGAAGCCGCCGTCCGCCGCGACCATCTCGGACAGCCCGGTGTACGAGCGGGGCGGCATGGTCATCCACAAGATCCGCCAGGCGGTGGGCGACGACACCTTCTACGACATCGTGCAGGGCTGGACGAAGGCCCACCGGCACGGCAACGCGGACACCGAGGACTTCACGCGGTATGTGGAGAAGCACGCGGGCAGTGACGCGGCGAGGAAGAAGGTCCGGGCGATCTGGGGGCCGTGGCTGTACGGGGACGGAAAGCCGAAGCGCCCGTAGTCCCTCACTGCTGGGCGTCACGCACGCGGCAGCGGCTTACGGAGCACCGCGCACGGGCGGTCCGCCCGGAGGTCGCGGCGCTGGTCGATGACCTCGTAGCCGAGCGCGCTCCAGAAGGCGAGCCCCGCGTCGTTCCCTTCGAGGACCGCGAGCCGCACCCCGTCGCGCCCGGCCGCCCGGAAGCGCTCCTCGATGCGGGCGGCGAACTCCCGCCCGTGGCCGCCGCGTTGCTGCCGGGCGTCCACCATGAGCAGGCCGATCCACGGGTCGGGGTCGGCCGGGTCCGGGTGGCGGTCCAGTGTGATGCCGATCCCGACGACGCGTCCCTCGGACCGGGCGACGAGCACCTCCGCCCCCGGCTCGGCGAGCTCGTCCGCGAGCGCGGCGGCGACCTGCTCGGGGCGGATGTCGTCGGGGTCGGGGAAGTCCCCGGAGAGCGCGTGGAACGTGCGGTTCGACGCGTACAGGGCGGTGAGCTCGGTGAGCAGCTCGCCGGGGAGCGCGCTGTCCTCCGCGGGGGTGAGCGGTTCGAGGATCATGCGGCGCAGGCTAGTGCAGCTCAGCCCGGGTTCTTCAACGATTTGAAGGCGCGGGTCCGGTCCACGATCGCCCGCTCCGTGGGGAGGCGTTCGATCGACGACGCCCCGAAGAAGCCGACGATGCCCGTGGTGCGGGACAGGACGTGCGCCGCGTCCTCCGGTTCGGCGATGGGGCCGCCGTGGCACAGGACGAGGATGTCGGGGTTCACGCGCTTGGCCGCGTCGTGCATCTCCTGGACCGCCGTCGCCGCCTGGTCCAGGGTCAGGGCCGTGCCCGCGCCGATCGCGCCCTTCGTCGTCAGGCCCACGTGGGGGACCAGGACGTCCGCCCCGGCCCGCGCCATGTCGGCCGCCTGGTCGGGGTCGAAGACGTACGGGGTCGTCAGGAGGTCGCGGGCGTGGGCCTCGCGGATCATGTCGACCTCCAGGCCGTACCCCATGCCGGTCTCTTCGAGGTTGGTGCGGAACGTGCCGTCGTACAGGCCGACCGTCGGGAAGTTCTGTACGCCGGTGAAACCCATCCCCTTCAGCTCGTCGAGGAAGCGGCCCATGTCCCGGAACGGGTCCGTGCCGCACACCCCGGCGAGGACCGGGGTGTCCCTGACGACCGGCAGCACCTCCCTGGCCATGTCCACCACGATCGCGTTCGCGTCGCCGTACGGAAGCAGCCCGGCGAGGGAGCCGCGGCCCGCCATCCGGTAGCGGCCGGAGTTGTAGATGATCAGGAGGTCGACGCCGCCCTGCTCCGCGCACTTGGCGGAGAGGCCCGTGCCCGCGCCCGCCCCGATGACCGGATTGCCGCTCGCCACCTGGGCGTTGAGGCGGGCCAGTGCTTCCTTGCGGGTGATCTGCGTCTTCATGGGGTGCTCCTTGCGCGAGCGAGTCGGGGGTGTGTGTCAGGGGGTCTGCCGGAGCGTGCGTGCGCTGATCAGTTCGTCCAGGCGGTCCGCCATCGCCACCGCGAACTCCGCGTCGTTGATGTGCGCGTCCAGTTCATGCAGTCGTACGCCGCTGCCCCGCACTGTCGTCCGCAGCGCGTCCAGGCAGGCAGCGTCCGCCGCCCCGTCCTCGAACGGGCCGCCCTCCACGTCCACCGCGGACACCCCGCGCAGCGGCCAGAAGAACTCGGCGGGGCCGCGCGCGGCGGCGAGGCGGTGGCCGAGGGTGGTGCCGAGTGCGGCCATCTCCTCGGCCGTCGTGCGCATCAGGGTGACCGTGGGGTTGTGGACGAGGAGCGTGCGGTCCGCGAAGCGGGGCGGGACCGTCGCCGCCGGGCCGAAGTTGACCATGTCCAGGGCGCCGGGGGCGACCACCTGCGGGATGCCCGCGCGGCCCGCCGCGGTGAGGCGCTCGGGGCCCGCCGAGAGGACACCGCCGACCAGCTCGTCGGCCAGTTCGGTGGTCGTCAGGTCCAGTACGCCGTCCAGGAGGCCGTCGGACGCCAGTTTCTCCACCGCACGGCCGCCCGCGCCCGTGGCGTGGAAGACCAGCACCTCGTAGCCGAGGGCGTCGAGGCGGGCGCGGGCCGCGTCGATCGCGGGTGTCGTCACGCCGAACATGGTCGCGGCGACCACCTTGCGGCCACGGCCCGCCAGTTCGTCGTGGTTGCGCTCGAAGCGGCGTGCCATGCCCGCGGCTGCCGCCGCCGCGTTCCCGAGGACCTGCCGGGAGACCGCGTTGATGCCGGAGATGTCCACGACGCTGTACATCAGGGTGATGTCGCTGCTGCCCACGTACGGCGACACGTCGCCGCCCGCCATCGTGCTCACGAGCAGCTTCGGCACCCCGATCGGCAGCGCGCGCATCGCCTGCGCGGCGATCGACGAGCCGCCGCTGCCCCCGGCGGCGAGCACCGCGTGCACTTTCCCCTGCCGGTGCAGGTCCAGCACCACCTCGGTCACGCCGTCCGCCATCGCCGCCACGGCCGCGCCCCGCTCGCCCGTACCGCGCAGCTTCGCCAGGTCGTGCCCGGCCGCGCGGGCCACGGCGTCGGCCGGCACGTCGGGGGTGGGCGCCGTATCGGGCGGGGGCAGTATGCCGGTGTCGATGAGCAGGGTGTCGCTGCCGTACTCCCTGAGCCGCTCGCGCAGCCAGGCGTACTCCGTGCCCTTGGTGTCGAGCGTCCCGACCAGCACCACGGTCGCCATGGCCCTCACACTCCCTCAAGTGGTGGGTGGTGCCGCCGATCCTGCTGCCGCCGCCGCGCGGAAGCAACGACCCGTGGGGCCGGACACGACGAGGCCCCCGGCGGAGATTCCGCCGGGGGCCCTCGTGAACTGGCCTGCCAACTGGCCTAGGAACCTCAGACGTTGACGCCGAAGTCCTGCGCGATGCCGACGAGGCCCGAGGCGTAGCCCTGGCCGACCGCGCGGAACTTCCACTCCGCGCCGCTGCGGTACAGCTCGCCGAAGACCATGGCGGTCTCGGTGGCGGCGTCCTCGCTCAGGTCATAGCGGGCGATCTCGGTGCCACCGGCCTGGTTGATGATGCGGATGAAGGCGTTCCGCACCTGGCCGAAGTTCTGCGAGCGGTTCTCGGCGTCGTAGATCGAGACCGGGAAGACGATCTTGTCGATGTCGGCCGGGAGGCCGGCCAGGTTGACGTTGATCTGCTCGTCGTCGCCCTCGCCCTGGCCCGTGACGTTGTCACCGGTGTGCACGATGGTCTGGTCCGGCGTCGCCTTGTTGTTGAAGAAGACGAAGTGGCCGTCCGAGAAGACCTTGCCCTGCGGGTTCACCGCGATGGCCGAGGCGTCCAGGTCGAAGTCGGTGCCGGTGGTGGTGCGGACGTCCCAGCCGAGGCCCACGGTGACGGCGGTCAGGCCCGGAGCCTCCTTGGTGAGCGAGACGTTGCCACCCTTGGACAGGCTTACTGCCATTGTTGGGAGTCCCTTCCCTCGTTGCGTACGAACGGGCTTCGTACTGTGGACGAAGCTACCGTCACCTCTATGAACGTCGACCGGGGTCCCAGAGGTTCCAGCTCCTTTTACTTTCTTTACTCACCTCTCCCGCCCCTCCCGCCCCTCGTGCCGTAAATGCGGGTGACGTGGACCGGACAGACGCGGGACCATGGGACCCATGTCCGGTCCCTATGTCATCCGCGGCTCCGTCTCCCTGCCCGAGGCCGAGCTCATGTGGCGCTTCTCGAGGTCCTCCGGGCCGGGCGGTCAGCACGTCAACACCAGCGATTCGCAGGTGGAGCTGAGGTTCGACCTGGCCGGCACCGAGGCGCTGCCCCCGGTGTGGAAGGAGCGCGCCCTGGAGCGGCTCGCGAACCGCCTCGTCGGCGGCGTCGTCAGCGTCCGGGCCTCCGAGCACCGTTCCCAGTGGCGCAACCGCGAGATGGCGGCCACCCGCCTCGCCGCGCTGCTCGCCGAGGCCACCGCACCGCCGCCGCGCCCCCGCCGCGCCACGAAGATCCCCCGGGGGATCAACGAGCGGCGGCTGCGCGAGAAGAAGCAGCGCAGCCAGACCAAGCGTGGCCGCGCGGGCGAGGGCTGGGGCTGAGCCCCGCTGTCACGTCCAGGGGCCGAGCCCCGCTGTCACGTCCAGGGGCCGAGCCCCGGCCGCCGTATCGGCCGGCGGGCAAACGTGCGGCAGCAAATGTCGTTCAACGCAAAACCATCAGCCGAGCTGCCGGTACGTCCCCTTGAAATACATCAGCGGGCCCCCGTCGGCGCTCGGCAGGGCAGCCGAAAGTACTCGCCCGATGACGAGGGTGTGATCACCCGCTGTCACCGTCTGTTCGGTCCGGCACTCCAGTGTCGAGAGCGCGCCGCCGATCAGCGGAGCCCCGGACGTCTCTCCCCGGACATAGGGAATGTCCTCGAAGAGCAGCCGGTCGCTGATCCTGCCCTTCATCGCGAACCGGCCCGCGATGTGGCGCTGGCTCTCGGAGAGCACCGAGACGCCCCACAGCGGCTGTTCGGCGAGCAAATCGTCCATCCGGGAGCCCTCGCGCAGGCTGACCAGCACAAGAGGCGGGTCGAGGGACACGGAAAGGAAGGCCGTCGCGGTCATGCCGACGTCCTCGCCGACCGGTGCCTGCGGATCGTTCGCGTCCAGCGACGGCTCGCAGGCGGTCACCAGGACCACGCCCGCGGCGAGCCGGGACATGGCGGTGCGGAACTCTTCGTTGCTCACCCCCACAGGATGCCCGTCCGGGGGCGGGGCGCCGGGGGAGGGGGAGCGCGGGGCGGCGGGAGTCGCGAAAGCGCTGCCGGGAGATGTCTTCTGTACGGGAACCACAGGGGTGACGCTAGCCTCGCCGCTCGGGCCGCCACATCGGGCCCTGGGCCGAGACCGGGCCTAGGACCGATGGCCGATGTGGCCCGCGGCGCCCTCGCGGGGCCCGTTTCGGGCAAGTGGACTGGACCAACGAAGGCTTCCCATCTGTGACTTGAGTCACAGGACCCATATTTTGTTGACCCTGTGTACCGGGTGAGCTGCTCGCTGTGATTCAGTGACGGTGGCAATCAGACACTGAGAGAACTCAGGTACTGAGAGAACACAAGGGCGCTGCGAATCCTGGAGTTGCTGTCGAGGTCTCGGGGAGAGCGAGCAATGGAGACCGAGTCGGAGCCGTACGTCCGTCTTGCGACCCTGCGGCAGCTGCATCAGGTGGTGGCGGATCTCAACACGGCCCGGAGCCTGGCGGACACGCTGCAGACCGTCGCCGACGGCGTGGTCAACGGCCTTGGCTATGAACTGGCGTGCGTCAATCTCGTGCGCCCGGACGGCGATCTCGTGGTCGCCGCCTTCGCGGGCAACACCGCCGCCGAGGCCCTCATCACCGGCCGGGTCGGCTCCCGCGAGGCCTGGGAGAAGCGTCTCTCCATGGGCGAGCCCTGGGGCGCCCTGAGGTTCATCTCGTACACCGAGGGCTGGGTCCTGGACGAGGACGACGTCCCGCAGTGGTACACCGACGGCCCCGAGCCCCGCTTCGAGGACGAGTGGCACCCGGCGGACCGCCTCTTCGCCCCGATGTACGCGACGGGCGCGGCCGGCGGCGAGCTGCTCGGCGTGATCTCCGTGGACCGCCCCCGCAACGGCCGCAGGCCCGGCGCCTGGGGCCGCGAGGCCCTGCAGATGTACGCCTTCCAGGCCGCCATCGCGATCAGCAACGCACGCCTGCGCGCCAATATGCAGCGCGCCCTGGTCCGCCTGGAGCGCGAGCAGCAGGCGCTGCGGGCCAGCGAGGAATCCTTCCGCCAGGCCTTCGAGTACGCGCCATCCGGCATGGCCATCGCCGAGATGGGCGGCGACCAGCACGGCCGCATCCTGCGCACGAACGACGCGCTGTGCCGCCTCCTTGGGCGCCCCGCCTCGGCGATGCGCCGTTATTCGTTCTCCGATCTGGTCCACCCCGAGGACATCGGCACGCTCCTGCGGACCTCCGCCGAGGGCGGCCGGGCCGAGCTGCGCCTCGCGCGGCGCGACAGCACGTACGTCTGGGTCTCCCTGCGCAACTCCGTCGTCGCCGACGCCGCCGACGGGCCGCGCTTCCTCCTCACCCACGTCGAGGACATAGAGGAGCGCAAGCGCCGCGAGCTCCAGCTCGCCCACCGCGCCTCGCACGACTCCCTCACCGGCCTGCCGAACTCCGCCGAGCTGCGCTCCCGCCTCAGCGCCCGGCTCTGTCGCAGGCCGCACGCGGGCCAGCCGAGCGCGGTGGACTCGCTGGACGCGGCGTACGACGGCGTGTACGACGCGGACGGCCAGCACAGCTTCGACTACGGCTCGAACAACGCGCACGCCCTCCAGCAGGGCGCCGACGGCTTCGACCACCACGTGCACACGGTCGCGCCGCCGGAGGGCCACGGGGACACGGACGACGGCACCAAGGGCCTGGCAGTCCTCTTCTGCGACCTCGACGGCTTCAAGTCGATCAACGACCGCTTCGGGCACCACACGGGTGACGCGGTTCTCATCGAGGTGGCGAGGCGGCTGACCAGCGGCGTCCGCGACGGGGACACCGTCGCGCGGCTCGGCGGCGACGAATTCGTCGTCCTCGCCGACGGGCTGTGCCGCGCCGACGCGCAGGACCTCGCGGTCCGCCTGCGCAACGCGATCATCCCGCCGATCCGGGTGGACGGCCGGGCGGTCCGGGTAGGTGCCAGTTTCGGTATTGGCTGGGCGCACTGCGGGATGTCGGCAGACGAGGTCTTGCACTCCGCTGACCAGCGGATGTACGTGGAGAAGCGGTCCCGTGCCAAGCAGCACAGGCGGGCCGGATGAGGCGAACGCCACCCCTTGGGCCCACCCGGAGCGGGTAGGCTCCCCCGGTCAGCGACATGAGGGAGTGACCAGGGAATGACGCCCGGCAATAACGGCGAACACACGCCGAACCCGCCGGAGGGCGACGACGATCCGTTCGGCTATCTCTACGAAGACGGACAGGCGGCCGGCGCCACCCCGCCCAGCGGCGGGGGCGGCTACGGGTACCCGGGTCCACGCTCCTCGTACAACCACGTGCGTGCGGTCGGCGACCGCCGGCCCAACACCTACGGCACACAGGCCGCGCCCACGTACGGCCAGCAGGTGCCCCCGCAGCAGCAGGCCTACGGCCAGCCGAACGCGCACTACGCCGCCCCGGAGACCCAGCCCGGCGGAGCCCCCGCCCCGCAGTACACCCCGGCATCCAGAGGCTCCGGCGGCCGCGGCGGCGGCCCCAACACAAAGGGCCTGCTGATCGCCGCGATCGCGGTCGTCGCGGTGGTCGCCATCGGGATCACGGCCGCGATGCTGTCCGGCGACGGTGACGACGGCGAGAAGAAGGAAGCAGGCTCCGGCGCCACCCAGGGCGAGACGGTCAAGCCGAGCGAGAAGCCGACGAAGAAGCCCCAGAAGCCGGCCGAGCTCCCGAAGACGGACGCCAAGGCGCTCAAGCTGGAGGGCGGCACGACCACGGCTTCGGACATAGACGGCGCGAAGGCCGAGGGCGGTGTCTACGTCTCCGGGTTCGACAAGGTCGGGGCCCAGGTGACGTGGACTGTCAACGGCATTCCCAAGGGCGGCTCGTACAGCCTCCACGTGAACTACGGCGTCCCCGGCAAGGACTCGAACGCCACCATCCTGGTGAACGGCAAGAAGCAGACCCGTCCCCTGAACATGAAGAACTTCGCCCACGCGGACGAAGGGGACTGGGAGAAGGGCTGGACCGACACCTGGTCGGTGGTCCAGCTCACCAAGGGCACCAACTCGATCACCCTCACCTGCGCCCAGAGTGACCTGTGCGGGACGACCGGGGCGAACATCGACAAGATGTGGCTCGTGGAGGGCAGCAACGGCTGACCCCTCCACGCTCGCCCGGGGCTGCTACTCCTGGGGCTGCTTCAACAGCCCCAGAAACCCCGCCACCGTCCCGGCCATCGCCTCGCGAGCCGGGGCGAGGTATTTCCGGGGGTCGACGCCCGTCTCGTGGGCGGCGAGGTATTCACGGACCGCTCCCGTGAACGCCGTGTTCAGGGCCGTGCCTACGTTGATCTTGACCATGCCGGATGCCACCGCTGCCCGGATCTCCGCGTCCGGTACGCCACTTGAGCCGTGCAGGACGAGCGGCACGGGGACCGCTGTCTTCAGGGCCGCTATCAACGCGTGGTCCAGGGATGCCGTGCGGGACGTCATCGCGTGGGAGGAGCCGACCGCCACGGCGAGGGCGTCGACGCCCGTGTCGGCCACGTAGGCCGCCGCCTCCGCGGGGTCCGTCCGGACGCCCGGCGCGTGCGCGTCCAGTGGGGCCTCGCCCTCCTTGCCGCCCACCTTGCCCAGCTCGGCCTCGATCCAGATGCCCCGCTCGTGGCCCCAGCGCACCGCGTCCGCGGTCGCCTTGACGTTCTCGTCGTACGTCATCTTCGACGCGTCGAACATCACCGAGCTGAAGCCCTCGGGGTGCGCGGCCCGCAGGAGTTCGGGGTCCATGACGTGGTCCAGGTGCAGCGAGAGCGGGGCCGACGAGGTGCGGGCCACCGCTGCCGCCGCCGCCGCGATCGCGGAGAGGTCGCCGCCGTGGAACTTCACGGCGTTCTCGGAGATCTGGAGGATCGCGGGGGAGCCCGCCTGCTCCGCGCCCGCGGCGATCGCCTCCGCGTGCTCCAGCGTGATCACGTTGAACGCGGCGACGCCGCGCCCCGCCGCGCGCGCGTCGGATACCAGGTCGCCGGTCGATACGAGTGGCACGATGAATGTCCCCAATTCCTGGGCCGGCACGGCCCGTTGTGCGTCGCCCGCGCGGTGACGCGTGGTCTCACGCCGCGGTGGCCTCCCCGGTCACCGCGACCCGCGCGAGCAGGTCTTCGTACGTCGAGGGCACGAACTCGCCCGCCACCGGGGCCGCCACGGTCGCCGCGGACAGCGCCACGGCCCGTGCGAGCCGCTGGGGCCACGGGAGTTCCTCCACCAGGGCGGAGAGCAGGCCCGCCACCGCCGAGTCACCGGCTCCCGTCGGGTTGCCGTGCACGCGGGTGGGCGGGGCCGCCCGCCAGATGCCCTCAGGGGTGACGGCACGCAGTCCCTCGGCGCCCAGGGACGCCACCACCGCGTGCGCGCCCCTGCGGCGGGCGTCCCGGGCCGCCTGGGCGGGCTCGTGGGAGCCGGTCAGCTCGGCCAGTTCGTCGGCGTTCGGCTTGACGATGTCGGGGCGGGCGGCGACGCCGCGCCGCAGCGCCTCCCCGCTGGTGTCCAGGAGGACGGGGACCTTGGCGGCGCGCGCGGCGCGTACGAGCGTCGCGTACGCGCCGACCGGGACGCCCGGCGGCAGGCTTCCGCACAGGGCGACCGCCGCGGCGCCCTCGCGCAGCAACTCCTCGTACGACTCCTGGAAGGCGGCCCATTCGGCGGGCGAGACCGTCGGGCCCGGTTCGTTCAGCTGGGTGGTGTCGCCGGTCGCCGCGTCGACGACGGCGAGCGTGCGGCGGGTGGCGCCCTCGACGGGCACGAGCGCGTCCGTGACGCGGGGCTCGGGCGCGAGGCGCTCACGCAGGACGCGGCCCGTGTCGCCGCCCGCGAAGCCGGTCACCGTCACGTCGTGGCCGAGGGCCGCGAGGACGCGGGCGACGTTCAGGCCCTTGCCGCCGGGCCGTTCGATGACCTCGGTGACGCGGTGCGAGGCGTGCGGGACGAGGGCGGGGACCCGGTAGGTGATGTCCAGGGCGGCGTTCAGCGTCACCGTGAGGATCACGTGGCACCCACCCCCGAGCTCTCTGGAGAACGCGTTTGTCGTCGGTCTCTTTCGGGGCTGATCATGCCAAAGAGAAGGCGGTTGGCCCAGAGGTCCGGGCCAACCGCCTTCTCTTTGTTGCCTTTTCAACGGGTGGTGAAATCACCCGAGTTGCGCCTAATTGGGCGCAATCACCCATTCGCCCTTGCGCATGACGCCCACCAGGGCGAACTCCGCGTCCAGGACCACCAGGTCGGCATCCTTGCCGGGCTCCAGCGAACCGACCCGGTCGTACATCCCGAGCAGCCTGGCCGGGTTGGCGGAGATGGCGCGCACCACGTCGCCTACCGGCAGCCCGTCGACCGTCACCGAGCGCTTGAACGCGCGGTCCAGGGTGAGGGTCGAGCCCGCGATCGAACCGCCCTCGACGAGGCGCGCGACGCTGTCCTTCACCTCGACCTCCAGCGGGCCGAGCATGTACCGGCCGTCGCCGAAGCCCGCCGCGTCCATCGCGTCCGTGATGAGCGCGGTGCGGGCGGCGCCCGCGTGGTGGAAGGCCAGCTCGAACGCGGCGGGGTGCAGATGCGTCCCGTCGTTGATCAGCTCGACCGTGATCCGCTCGTCCTCCAGGAGGGCGGCGATCGGCCCGGGCTCGCGGTGCCCGAGGCCGGGCATCGCGTTGTAGAGGTGCGTCGCGACGGTGGCGCCCGCGTCGATGGCCTCCTGCGTCTGCTCGTACGTCGCGTCCGTGTGGCCGATGGCCGCGATCACGCCGTGCTCGGCGAGGAGCCGTACGGAGTCGAGGCCGCCCGGCATCTCGGTGGCGAGCGTGAACATCTTCGCCTGGCCGCGGGCCGCGTCCATCAGCTTGCGGACGTCGGCGGGGTCGGGGTCGCGCAGCAGCGCCTCGCTGTGCGCGCCCTTGCGGCACGGCGAGATGAAGGGCCCCTCGAAGTGGATGCCCGCGATGTCGCCCTGCTCGGCCAGCTCGGAGAGCACCCCGGCGCGCTGGGCGAGGAAGTCCATCTCGCCGGTGACGGTGGAGGCGACGACGGTGGTCGTGCCGTGCAGGCGGTGCGTGTGGACGCCCTTGAGTACGTCCTCGACGGTGCCGGAGGTGAAGGACGCGCCGCCGCCGCCGTGATTGTGGATGTCCACGAAGCCGGGGACCACCCAGTGGCCGGGGTCGAGGTCGACGGTCTCGGCGTCGCCGGGAGGGCTCCCGGCGATGCGCGTGCCGTCGACGATCACTCGGCCGTCGGAAACGGTCCCGGTGGGCAGGACCACCTGGGCACCGGCGAGGATTTTGCTAGTGGCCATCAGGCGGTTACCTCCGGGGGATGGGTGGGGTCGGGGTCGGGGTCGTTCGGGGACTCGGGTCCGTCGAGGAGATCCCAGGCGAGCAGGCCCGCGCCCAGGCAGCCCGCGGTGTCCCCGAGGGCCGCCGGGACGATGAGGGGCTGGGTCTGGAACGTGACGATGCGTTCCGTCATGGCCGCCCGCAGGGGTGTGAACAAGGTTTCCCCGGCCTCGGCGAGACCGCCACCGATGATCAGAGTGTGCGGGTCCAGGAGGGTGAGGGCCGTGATGAGGCCGTCCGCGAGCGCGTCGACGGCGTTCTGCCAGACCTGCTGTGCCCGCGGGTCGCCCGACTCCACGGCCTTGGCGCAGTCCGCGGCGTCCGCCTCCGGGTCGCCGCTGGCCGCCGCCCAGGCCTCGCTCACCGCGGACGCGGAGGCGAGCCGTTCCAGGCAGCCGCGCTGGCCGCAGCCGCAGAGTGGGCCGCCGGGGCGCACGATGATGTGCCCGATCTCGCCCGCCGAGCCGTGGGCGCCGGGCTCGATGCCGCCGCCGATGCCGATGGCTCCCGCGATGCCCGTGCCCAGGGGCACGAAGAGGAACCGGTCGGCGCCCTTGCCCGCGCCGATCCGTCCCTCCGCGAGGCCGCCGGTGCGGACGTCGTGGCCCAGGGCCACGGGTACGCCTTCCAGCCTGCGGCTGAGGAGGTCGCGCATGGGGACGTCGCGCCAGCCGAGGTTCGAGGCGTAGACCGCTGTGCCGTGCTCGGTGTCGACGATTCCCGGGATCGCGACGCCGGCCGCGGCGGCGGGTTCTCCGAGCTCCTTGATCCCGTGGGCGCGGAGGTCGGCGGCGAAGCCGAGGATCGACTCGACCACGGCGTCGGGTCCGCGCTCCCTGCCGGTGGCCCGCCGTGCCTCGTGGAGGAGCGTGCCGTCCGCTCCGACCAGGGCGGCCTTCATTCCGGTGCCGCCCACATCGAGGGCGATGACATGTCTCACGGGGGACAGTCTCGCGCGTCCCCCGCGAGAGGTCTAGTCCACTCCGGGTGTTTGCCCCAGGCCAAAGGTCCCCTTTCGGGGTGGGGTGCCCCTTGTGTCGCGCCGGCTCCAACCTCACAGGCCCACCGCTTCGCGGCGGATGTTTCCCACCCGCCCACCCGATTACCCCGGGGTGAATCGGGTGGACGAACGGGACGCCTTCGCTGAGCGACTGCCGGTGACGGCCTCGCAGGCCCGCCGCTCGCGGCGGATGTTTCCCACCCGCCTCCGGAGCACCCCGGGGCAATCGGGTGGGTGGGTGGGAGGATCCGCCGCGAAGCGGTGGGTCAGGGCGTGGCGTTGAGCGTCGGACCAGTACGCGGCATCCAGAGGCCCCGCCCCGCGCAGCCGGTTAGTTCAGGATGACGCTTCGCGTCAGGTTGCGGGGGCGGTCCGGGTCGTAGCCGCGGGATTCTGCCAGGGCCACCGCGAGGCGCTGGGCGCGGATCAGGTCCGCGAGGGGGTCCGTGTCCTCGTGGGCGACCAGCTCGCCGCCCACCCGGGCGACATCACCGGCAAGACCCTCCGGAAGTACGCCGAACATCCACGCCACCCGGCCCGGGCCGGTGATGGAGATGGGCCCGTGGCGGTACTCCATCGCCGGGTACGACTCCGTCCAGGCGCCCGCAGCCTCCCGCATCTTCAGCGCGGCTTCGAGGGCCAGGCCGTACGTCCAGCCCCGGCCCAGGAACGTCCACTGCTCCGCGGCCACCACCGTGGCCGGCAGCGGCTCCGTCACCGCGACCTCCGCGTCGGCCGCCGCCTCGGCGACCGGCTTCACGCCGGGGATGTCGCCGAGCCCGGCCCGCAGGAAGGCGAGCGCGGTCGTGGCGAAGCGGGTCTGGACGACCGACTTCTCGTCCGCCCAGTCCAGGACCGCCACCGAGTCCGCCGCGTCCATCACCGGAGTCTTCGGGTCGGCGGTCAGGGCCGTGGTCGGGACGACGCCCTTCAGCTCGCCGAGGAGTTCGAGGACCTCCGTCGTCGTGCCGGAGCGGGTGATGGCGACCACCCGGTCGTACTTCCGGCCCGCGGGGAACTCCGACGACGCGAACGCGTCCGTCTCGCCCTGCCCCGCCGCCTCCCGCAGCGCCGCGTACGCGATGGCCATGAACCACGACGTCCCGCATCCGGTGACGGCCACCCGCTCGCCCGGCTTCGGCAGTCCGTCGAAGGTGGCGGCGGCCTCGGCCGCCCGGTGCCAGCAGGCGGGCTGGGTTGCGATCTCTGCTGCGGTGAGCGACATGCGTCAAGGCTCCTTGCCGGTGGGACGTCATTGGTACGCCGTTGCACAAGCGATACTGAGGTGGTGTAGACCTCGTGTCCATACGCGAGGGAAAATCGCAGTTCACGTAGATCATCGAGGGTGGGAACAGCTGTGCAGCGGCGCGCGACAGGACTGACCGCGGCGATAGCCGCACTGGGCATGGCGGCGGTACTCGCCGGCTGCGGCGGTCCGGGCGACTCCGGCGACGTCACCCTCAAGCTGGTGGCCGCCGACTACGGGGACTCCAAGGCCAACAGCTCCCAGAAGTACTGGGACAGGCTCGCCAAGAAGTTCGAGGCCGCGAACCCCGGCATCAAGGTCGACGTCAGCGTCTACTCGTGGACCGACGTGGACCGCAAGGTCAAGGAAATGGTCAAGGCGGGCGACGCCCCCGACATGGCCCAGATCGGCGCGTACGCCGACTACGCCGCGGCCGACAAGCTGTACCGCACCGAGGACCTCGTCTCCATCTCCACCCAGGCCGACTTCATGGCCCCGCTCTCCGAGGCGGGCGAGGTCAAGCGCGTCCAGTACGGCATGCCGTTCGCCTCCTCCACGCGCCTGCTCTTCTACAACCAGAAGATCTTCAAGGACGCCGGCCTCACCCCGCCGCAGAGCTGGAGCGACCTCGCGGCCGACGCCAAGGCCCTCAAGGCGCGCGGCGTGAAGATCCCCTACGCCCTGCCGCTCGGCACGGAAGAGGCGCAGGCCGAGACGATGCAGTGGCTGCTCAGCGGTGGCGGCGGCTACACCGACAACGTCGGCACGTACGACATCGACTCCGCGCAGAACGTGAAGACCTTCACCTGGCTGAAGGACGAGCTCGTCGGCAAGGGCCTGACGGGCGCCACACCCCCCGCCAAGCTCGACCGCGCCGAGGCCTTCGCCGCCTTCACGCGCGGCGACGTGGGCATGCTTAACGGCCACCCCACGCTGATGCAGATGGCCGCGAAGAAGGGCGTGAAGTACGGCATGGTGCCGATGCCCGGGGTGAACGGCCACACCCAGGCCACGATGGGCGTCGCCGACTGGATGATGGCGTTCAAGCAGCGCGGCAACCGCGAGGAGATCGGCAAGTTCCTCGACTTCGCCTACAGCACGAAGAACGTCCTGGACTTCTCGCGCGAGTACGACCTGCTGCCGGTGACGAACTCCGCCGCCGAGCAGATGACGGGCAACAAGAACGACAAGGCGCTCGCCGAGTTCCTCGACGAGCTGCCCACCTCGCAGCTGTACCCGGTCGGCAAGACGTCCTGGGCGCAGGTCTCCGTCCAGGTCAAGAAGTACATCGGCAAGGCCGTGGACACGAACGGCAATCCGGCGTCGATCCTCAGCCAGATCCAGGCCAAGGCGGTCACCGAGGAGAACTCGGAATAGCGTGGCCGGCATGACCGATGCCCAGGACGATGCCGCTGACAACGCTCGGGCCGATGCCCCGGACGACGCGTTCCCCGACACCGGACTCTCCGAGCGCGACCGCGCGATCCTCGCCCTGGAGCGCCGGGACTGGGTGACCGGTCCCGGCGCCAAGGAGCGGGCCGTGCGCGAGCAGCTCGGCCTGGTCCCGGTCCGCTACTACCAGCTCCTGAACGCCCTGCTCGACGATCCCCGCGCCCTCGCGCACGATCCGGTCACCGTGAACCGGCTTCGGCGGGTCAGGGAGTCCCGGCGCGGGGAGCGTTGAGCGTAGGGTCGGGCCCATGGGTGACCCTGTGTACTTTCCCGAGCTGCCCGAGCCCGTGACCCCCGCCGGACGCGAGGGTCTGGCCGCGCTCCTGGCGCGGCCCGGGAAAGCCGTGATCGCGCTCGACTTCGACGGCACGCTCGCCCCGATCGTGGCCGACCCCGAGCAGGCCCGCGCCCACCCCGGCGCCGTCCCGGCCCTCGCCGCGCTCGCGCCGAAGGTGCGGTCCGTCGCCGTTGTCACGGGCCGCCCGGCGGGCGTGGCGGTGCGCTACGGCGGCCTCGCGGGCGTCCCCGGCCTCGAACACCTCGTCGTGCTCGGGCACTACGGCGCCGAGCGCTGGGACGCCGTCTCCTCCACCGTGCACGCGGCCGAGCCGCACCCCGGGGTGGCGTCCGTGCGCGCCGAACTGCCCGGCTTCCTGGACGGGATGGGCGCCTGGCGCGGCACGTGGATAGAGGAGAAGGGCCGCGCGGTCGCGGTGCACACCCGGCGTGCGGCCGACCCGCAGGCCGCCTTCGAGGCGCTGCGCGAGCCGCTCGCCGAGCTGGCGTCCCGGCACGGCCTGATCGTCGAACCGGGCCGTCTGGTCCTGGAGTTGAGGCCCCCCGGCATGGACAAGGGCGTGGCCCTCGCCGACTACGTACGCGAAGTGGGCGCCGAGACCGTCCTGTACGCGGGCGACGACCTGGGCGACCTGCCCGCCTTCGCGGCCGTCGAGAAGCTCCGCTCGGACCAGGTGCGGGGCCTGCTCGTGTGCAGCGGCAGCGCGGAGGTGGCGGAGCTTGCCGAGCGGGCCGACCTGGTGGTGGACGGCCCGCAGGGCGTGGTGGAGCTCCTTGGCTCCCTCGCCGCTCAACTGCCCTGATCGGCACCGAGGTCGGGCGGGTCGGGGATGGGGTTGCCGAAGTGGTCGCGGGGCTGGGAGGTCCGCCACTCGAACGATTAGGCCCTCAGCGCCCGCAGCTGGTCCAGGAACCACTGGGCCGGGGGCAGAGCCGTGGCCGCCGCCGCGAGCCGCTTCGTTCGTTCCGCTCGTTCCTCCGCCGGCATCGACAGCGCCGCGTGCAGAGCCGAAGCCGTGCCCGTCACGTCGTACGGGTTCACCACGAGCGCGTCGTCGCCCAGCTCCTCGTACGCCCCCGCCTCTCGCGAGAGAACCAGTGCGCACCCCTCGTCGGAGACGACCGGCACCTCCTTGGCGACCAGGTTCATGCCGTCCCGGATGGGGTTCACCAGGGCCACGTCGGCCAGCCGGTACGCCGCGAGCGAGCGCGCGAAGTCGTCCTTCACGTGCAACACCACCGGCGTCCAGCCGGCCACACCGAAGCGGGAGTTGATTTCGTCGGCGACCCGCTGCACCTCCGCCGTGTAGTCGCGGTACACCGCGAGATCCTGCCGGGAGGGGTACGCGAAGGCGACGTGCACCACCCGCTCGCGCCACTCCGGGTGGGACTCGAGCAGCTCCCGGTACGCCAGCAGTCCCCGGACGATGTTCTTCGACAGTTCCGTCCGGTCCACCCGGACGATCACCTTCCGGTCGCCGGAACCCCCGATCTGCTCCCGCAGCGCGACCAGCCGTTCCTCCACGTCGTCCCGCCGCGACCGCTCCCGCAGGAAGTCCGCGTCCGCCCCGAGCCCGTGCACCCCGATGCGCGTGCCTGACGTACCGCCGAGGACGGCGACGCAGCACTCCGTGAACGCGTCCGCCCACCGCCCGGTCAGGAACGCGGCACGGTCGGCGCCGAGGATGCCCCGCAGCAGCTGCTCCGCGATGTCGTCCGGCAGCATCCGGAAGTAGTCCACCGGCGCCCACGGCGTGTGCGAGAAGTGGCCGATGCGCAGGTCGGGGCGGAGCTCCCGCAGCATGCCCGGCACCAGGGCCAGGTGGTAGTCCTGGACGAGGACCGCCGCGTCCGCACCGGCGCTCTCCGCGAGCGCCTCGGCGAAGGCCCGGTTGTAGGTCTCGTACGCCGCCCACTGCGCCCGGAACTCCGCGCCGAAGGCCGGTTCCAGCGGGGTCTGGTAGAGCATGTGGTGGACGAACCACAGCACCGAGTTCGCGATCCCGTTGTATGCGTCGGCGTGCACGCCCTCGTGCGAACCCGCGTCGATGTCGAGCATCCGCACCCCGGGCTCGCCGACCCCGCGCCGCACGGCCTCACGGTCGCCGTCGCCCAGCGCCGCGCAGACCCACAGGGCCGCTTCCCCGTCGGATTCGCCGATCGCGCTGAGCCCGGAGACGAGACCGCCGCCGCCGCGCTTGGCCGTCAGCTCCCCGTTCTCCTCCAGGGTGTACGTGACGGGGCCGCGGTTGGACGCGACGAGGATCTGGGCGGAGGCGTGCTCGGAGACCATGTGGCGAACCTAGCCCTTCCGGGATGGGCTCAAACGTACGGGCGCTCATCGCTGGTCGCGTCTGCTCCTCGCCGCCGCCACCGCCAGAACGCCCAGCGTGAACAGGGAGATCGCCAGACCCGCGTACAGCATGGTGTCCGACTCGCCGCCCGTGTCGGCCAGTTCCCCCGGCGTGCTCCCGCGGCTCACGGTCCCGGCCTGCTGATGCCCCGGAACGGGCCGTACCGGTGCGTCCATGACCATGGTGCCGGTGGCCCTGATGTCGCCGTACGGCGATTCCGCGGCGGCGGGCGCGGTGGCCGCTCCGAGTGCTCCTGCCACGAGAATGGCCGTCGTCATGGCCACGGCACCGACGCGTCGCGCGCTTCCCATTACCTGTCTGAGCCACATAAGTGGGGAATGTAGACAAAATGCTCGGTTCTGGGTGGTTACGCCACGCGGCGGGCCGTGTACTCCGCTATGCCGCACATCGGCGGGCGCTCCTCCGTGTCCACCGAATGGGTCCGCGGCTCGAACCCGTGCTCGCCCCGTTCGAACTGGGTGAGTTCGGGGCGCACGAGATGCCCGCGCGCGAGCCGCAGCTGCGCCGTCCGGTAGATCGCCGCCGCCATCCGCCCCAGCGCCTGCCCGTCCTGGTGCCGGTGCTTGCGCACGCCGACGTCGACCTGCGCGAGCGCGTCCAGGCCCACCGTGTGCAGCGCGTCGACGAGCAGGCCCAGCTCCACTCCGTAACCGACGGGGAACGGCAGCCGCTCCAGGAGGGACCTGCGCGCCGCGTACTCGCCGCCCAGCGGCTGGACGAACCCCGCGAGCTGCGGCCAGTGCATGTTGAGCAGCGGGCGCGCCATCAGCTCCGTGACCCGGCCGCCCTGACCTGCCGCCTCGCCCAGGGGGCGGTCGTACATCGCCTTCACGAAGTGCACGTCGGGCTCGGTCAGGAGCGGGCCCACGATGCCGGTGACGAAGTCCGCCGAGAACTCCCTCAGGTCCGCGTCGACGAACGCGACGATGTCACCGCCGGTCACCAGGAGCGAGCGCCACAGGACCTCGCCCTTGCCGGGCACGGCCGGGATGCGCGGCAGGATCTCGTCCCGGTGCACGACCCGCGCGCCCGCCTCCCGCGCGACCTCGGCCGTACGGTCCCGCGAGCCGGAGTCGATCACCACGAGCTCGTCGACGAGGGGAGTCCCCTCGACCAGCTCGCGGCGGATCGCGGCGACGATCTCGCCGACCGTCCCCTCCTCGTCGAGCGCGGGCAGGACGACGCTCACCGAGGCTCCCGACGCCCGTTTGGCGTCGAGCAGCGCGCTGAGCGGACGGTCGGCAACGGACCAGGAACGCCTGGTCAGCCAGCGCTCGGCCTCTTCCAGCACGGGTGGCTCCTCCTGTGTGTGGCCTACATGTGATCCATCTCGCGGTTCGGACGACTATCTCAAGGGTCCAGGCCGTCGGTTACAGTCTTGAACAACGCGGATGACCATCGCATGTCGGGGGTCATCGCGTAACAAATGCCCCGGGCCCCTGAAGCCCGGCGCCATACCGCTCATCCAGAGGGGCAGAGGGATACGGCCCGTTGAAGCCCCGGCAACCATCCCGCCGACCGCGCACGCGAGGTCTCGGTGGGGAAGGTGCCAATTCCGTCTCGCGGCGAAATGCGTCGCGAGGAAGATGAGGAGAAAGGGCCTCGCCTCCATGGCTGCGCAGACTGTCGCAACGAACGACACCACCCCCTCCACCACGGGTTCCGTGGACCTCGGCCCCGCGTCCGGCCTCTCTTGCCGCGAGTGCGGCGAGCTCTACGCGCTGGGCCCGATCTTCGCCTGCGAGGCCTGTTTCGGCCCGCTCGAAGTCGCGTACGACCTGCCGACCGGCGACCCCGAGGCACTCCGGAAGCAGATCGAGTCCGGCCCCGACAACATCTGGCGCTACGCGCCCCTGCTGCCCGTCCCGGCGAACGTCGCCGAGAAGCCGAACATCAACCCCGGCTGGACCAAGCTGGTCAAGGCCGACAACCTCGCGCGTGAACTCGGCGTCGAGCAGGGCAAGTTGTTCGTCAAGGACGACTCCGGCAACCCGACGCACTCCTTCAAGGACCGCGTCGTCGCGCAGGCCATCGAGGCCGCGCGCGCCTTCGGCTTCACCACCCTCTCCTGCTCCTCCACCGGCAACCTCGCGGGCGCCGTCGGCGCCGCCGCCGCCCGCGCCGGCTTCCGCTCCTGTGTGTTCATCCCGCACGACCTGGAGCAGGGCAAGGTCGTCATGGCCGCGGTCTACGGCGGCGAGCTCGTCGGCATCGAGGGCAACTACGACGACGTGAACCGCTTCTGCTCCGAGCTCATCGGCGACCCGCTGGGCGAGGGCTGGGGCTTCGTGAACGTGAACCTCCGGCCGTACTACGGCGAGGGCTCCAAGACCCTCGCGTACGAGATCTGCGAGCAGCTCGGCTGGCAGCTGCCCGACCAGCTGGTCATCCCGATCGCCTCCGGCTCGCAGCTCACGAAGATCGACAAGGGCCTCAAGGAGCTCATCGAGCTGGGGCTCGTCGAGGACAAGCCGTACAAGATCTTCGGTGCGCAGGCCGAGGGCTGTTCACCGGTGTCGACCGCCTTCAAGGCCGGTCACGACGTCGTGCGCCCCCAGAAGCCGGACACCATCGCCAAGTCGCTCGCCATCGGCAACCCCGCCGACGGGCCGTACGTCCTGGACATCGCGCGTCGCACGGGCGGTGCGGTGGAGGACGTGAACGACGAGCAGGTCGTCGACGCGATCAAGCTCCTCGCTCGGACCGAGGGCATCTTCGCGGAGACCGCGGGCGGGGTCACGGTCGGCGTCACGAAGAAGCTGATCGACGCGGGCCTCATCGACCCGACCTTGACCACGGTTGTGTTGAACACGGGTGACGGGCTCAAGACTCTTGACGCTGTTGCCGAGACGTCTCAGGCGACCGCCACGATCCGCCCCAGCCTGGACGCGTTCCGCGCCGCCGGGCTCGCCGGCTAGCTGCCGTAGGGCCTGACCGCCGTCCTCGACGGGCGGTCGTGGTCCGTCCTCGCGCAGTTCCCCGCGCCCCTGAAAGGGGCCCCACACACCCCGAGGTGAAATCATGAGCGTGAACGTCCGTATCCCCACCATCCTCCGCACCTACACCGGCGGTCGGTCCGAGGTCGCCGCGGAGGGTGCGAATCTCTCCGAGGTCATCGCCGATCTGGAGAAGAACCACGCCGGTATCGCGGCCCGTGTCCTGGACGACCAGGGCAAGCTGCGGCGTTTCGTGAACGTTTACGTGAACGACGACGACGTCCGCTTCGAGCAGGGCCTGGAGACGGCGACGCCGGACGGTGCCGGGGTCTCCATCATTCCCGCCGTCGCCGGTGGTTGATTCTTTAAAGAAATACCCTGCGTAATCTCCATTGCCCCCTCCGCGAGAGAAGCGGAGGGGGCAATTCCATGTGGTTGAGCGCGGTACAGTTGGGAAGCGAGCTTCCCTGTTTGTGCCGAGCGCATATACGAAGTCGCCCCGAGGGCGACAAGAAGTAGCCAAAGTGCCCCGCCCATTTGCCCCTCTCGTGGCATTTGCCTGGCCCGACTTGCCCTGAACTCCGGCGAATTCTTCGCATATTACCGATCAGGCGTGCCCAGAATTCTCGTCCGATTGACCTGTTGCAGAGGGCAGTTGGACAGATACATTCAGCCGCGGTCGACGCGTTCCGGCGCACGCCTCCACAACCCATTGGGGGGGTGAGGTCTGACCCGGGTCCGCGAAGTGCGGGTCCGTGCAAGGGCCAGTAATAGGGGAGTTAGGCATGGCTCAGGGCACCGTCAAGTGGTTCAACGCGGAGAAGGGGTACGGCTTCATCGCGGTCGACGGTGGTGCGGATGTTTTCGTCCACTACAGCGCGATTCAGATGGACGGCTACCGCACCCTTGAAGAAGGTCAGCGAGTGGAGTTCGAGATCTCGCAGGGCCAGAAGGGTCCGCAGGCGGACATGGTCAAGCTCGCCGTCTGATCTCGGCGCGATCGGCCAGTGACTTAGAGAGTCACGAGGGGCCCGTACCCGACAGGGGTACGGGCCCCTCGTGCGTGCGCCCCTCGTACGTCTGGGATCCGCGAGAGGCGCTTGCACTCGTAGGGGTCGAGTGCTAATCATTGGGCTTAGCACTCTCCGAGTGAGAGTGACAGAACTTGGATCGGGTCGGTGAGGCCCGCAGGCCGGGTGGGGCAAGGAACCACAAGGCTTGCAGGCCGTCCGTCGCGGGCGCTGGCGCGATCCGGAAGCATGCCACCCCTGTCCGGGAGGACCACTTCACATGGCCAAGATCATCGCGTTCGACGAGGAGGCACGGCGCGGCCTCGAGCGCGGCATGAACCAGCTCGCCGACGCCGTCAAGGTGACCCTGGGCCCCAAGGGTCGCAACGTCGTCCTCGAGAAGAAGTGGGGTGCCCCCACGATCACCAACGATGGTGTTTCCATCGCCAAGGAGATCGAGCTCGAGGACCCGTACGAGAAGATCGGCGCCGAGCTGGTCAAGGAGGTCGCGAAGAAGACGGACGACGTCGCCGGTGACGGCACGACGACCGCGACCGTCCTGGCGCAGGCGCTGGTCCGCGAGGGCCTTCGCAACGTAGCCGCCGGTGCCAACCCCATGGCCCTCAAGCGTGGCATCGAGAAGGCCGTCGAGGCCGTCTCGGGTGCCCTCCTTGAGCAGGCCAAGGACGTGGAGACCAAGGAGCAGATCGCTTCTACGGCCTCCATCTCCGCCGCCGACACCCAGATCGGCGAGCTCATCGCCGAGGCGATGGACAAGGTCGGCAAGGAAGGCGTCATCACCGTCGAGGAGTCGCAGACCTTCGGTCTTGAGCTTGAGCTCACCGAGGGCATGCGCTTCGACAAGGGCTACATCTCGGCGTACTTCGCCACGGACATGGAGCGTATGGAGGCGTCGCTCGACGACCCGTACATCCTGATCGTGAACTCGAAGATCTCGAACGTGAAGGACCTCCTTCCGCTCCTCGAGAAGGTCATGCAGTCCGGCAAGCCGCTGCTGATCATCGCCGAGGACGTCGAGGGCGAGGCCCTGTCGACCCTGGTCGTCAACAAGATCCGTGGCACCTTCAAGTCCGTTGCCGTCAAGGCCCCGGGCTTCGGTGACCGCCGCAAGGCCATGCTCGGCGACATCGCCATCCTCACCGGTGGCACCGTCATCTCCGAGGAGGTCGGCCTCAAGCTGGAGAACGCCGGTCTCGACCTGCTCGGCCGCGCCCGCAAGGTCGTCATCACCAAGGACGAGACCACGATCGTCGACGGCTCCGGTGAGAGCGACCAGGTCCAGGGTCGCGTCAACCAGATCCGCGCCGAGATCGAGAACTCGGACAGCGACTACGACCGCGAGAAGCTGCAGGAGCGCCTGGCGAAGCTCGCCGGCGGTGTTGCGGTCATCAAGGCCGGTGCCGCGACCGAGGTGGAGCTCAAGGAGCGCAAGCACCGCATCGAGGACGCCGTTCGCAACGCGAAGGCCGCCGTCGAAGAGGGCATCGTCGCCGGTGGTGGCGTGGCCCTCATCCAGGCCGCCGCTGTCTTCGAGAAGCTTGAGCTCGAAGGTGACGAGGCCACCGGTGCCGCCGCTGTGAAGCTGGCCCTTGAGGCCCCGCTGAAGCAGATCGCCGTCAACGCCGGCCTTGAGGGTGGCGTCATCGTCGAGAAGGTGCGCAACCTGCCCATCGGTCACGGCCTGAACGCCGCGACCGGTGAGTACGTCGACATGATCGCCGAGGGCATCCTCGACCCGGCGAAGGTCACGCGCTCTGCCCTGCAGAACGCCGCGTCCATCGCCGCGCTGTTCCTCACCACCGAGGCCGTCATCGCCGACAAGCCGGAGAAGGCGGGCGCTGCCCCGGCCGGCGGCGGCATGCCGGGCGGTGACATGGACTTCTGATCCGCCTCCGGCTGATCAGCGGTTCATCGCTACACGCGAACCGAGGGCGGCACTCCTTCTCACGAAGGGGTGCCGCCCTCGGGCGTTTCCCGGTGCGTACGGGGCGTGCGGCTTACGAAAGACGGTCCATGATCCAGGTGCAGAGTTCTTCCGTGACCAGGGTGTGGCCCTCGTTGTGGGAGGCGCAGAGGTACTCGTCGAGCTCGCTGTCCCCGGAGTCCTCCGGGAACGGGTCGTGCAGCTTCTCGTGGGTGTCGATGTCGCGCAGGGCGACCGCGCTCACCGAGGGGACGAAGCAGTGCTCGCGGGTCTCCGCCTCCGAGCCGAGGCCGATGATCGCGGGGATCTTGTTCAGCTCGTCGGCGAGGATGCCGAAGCCCTCCAGGGTGCCGCCGGGCGCACCGTCGATCTCGGGCATGCCCGAGGTGCGGATCTGCGGCTTGCGCAGGGTCACCACGCGGAGCTGGGCGACGAGCTTCTCCTCGCCCGCGGGCTGCGTGTAGAGGTGGGTGCCGGTGATGCCGAGGCCCTTGCCGTGGAACGCCCGTACGCCGGGGTCGATGCCGTTGGCCACGCCGGTGCGCACGCCGTTGGCGACGCCGATCTTCTTCGGGCGCCTGGGCCAGCCGCCCACCCGCTCCAGCTCGGCGAGGAACTCGATGCGCTCCTTGTCGGTCTCCGGGGAGTCGTCCCATTCGGAGATGTGCTGCCACAGGAGCTGGCGCGCCGCCGGGCTGTTCATCTGGTTCGAGAAGGCCGCGTTGAGCCGCCGGATGTAGTGCGCGAACGACTGCAGCGCGATGGGGATCCAGGCGCCGCGGTGCGGGCTGTCGAAGGAGAAGTACAGCTCGGTCTGGTGGTCGACGTTGTCGTGCTCCATCTTGGCGAGCGCGTACCGCGTGACCAGGCCACCCATGCTGAAGCCGCCGACGGTCAGCGGGTGGTTGCCGACGCGCCGCGCGATCGCCTCCTGGATCGCCGACCGTGCGGCCCTGGCGTTGTCCAGGATCGAGGCGCTGCGCTCGTCGAAGCCGAGCAGGATGACGTCGTAACCGCGCTGCCGCAGCTCCGTGAGGAACGGGTACGGGCCCCGCTCAAGGATTTCCCACGAGAAGTCCAGGTCGCTCGGCCCGCTGTTGAAGCCGTCGCCCAGGATCACCGGCTTGGTGAGCCCGCGCCCGGGGTCCGCGAGATACACCCAGGCCCTGCCCTCCGGCAGCGTCCACTCCTGGTCCGGCTCGGGTGCGGCGGCGGGGGCTTCCCTGGCCTCCCTCGGGCCGGGCGCCAGCGTGATGTTGGCCGCGGCCCCGAGAGCCTCCGCGATCTGCTGTTCGTCGGGCTCGTTCGGCTCGTTGAACTCGGTCATGAAGGGTCCCCTCCGGTTGTGCGTCTTCGATGACGGCAGGTGCCATCCTCGATACGCGCGGTAGGCGCCGAAAGACGGCAACCGTGATTCACCGGGCGGACGGGGGCCTTTCGGACAACGGGCAGTTGGCCACTTTCGCCTGTGCGGTACGGGGGCGCGGGCCGCGCTGCCTGGGCGAGGGGGCGCGCGGCGGTTACGGGTGGGCCGGGAGGATGCTCGACTCGGTCAGCTTCTGGCCGCTGGGGGCGGGGAAGTATGTCCCGAAGGTGACCCGGGGAGGGGCTGGTCCGGCATCACGCCATCGTGCGGCGGGTCAGCGTTCGTAGTGGTACCGGCAGGAGGCGATGCGGATCTCGTCCTCGACGAGCTTGTAGATGAGGCGGTGCTCATCGGTGATGCGGCGGGACCAGTAGCCCTGGAAACCGTGCTTCAGAGGCTCGGGTTTGCCGATGCCCTCGTTGCCGTTGCGCGCGATGTCCTGAAGGAGCGTATTGATCCGCTTGAGAACCCTGCGGTCCTGCGTCTGCCACCAGACGTAGTCCTGCCAGGGGGACTCGTCCCAGACGAACTTCATTCGGCGAGCTCCCTGACTGCGCCGCCACCGCTCTCCAAGCGGTCGATGGAGGCCAGCAGGCGGCGGGCGTTCTCTGGGTTCCGTAGCAGGTAGGCCGTCTCCTTCAGGGACTCGTACTCCTCAAGCGCCACGATGACGACCGGCTCCCGGCCCGCGCGGGTCACTATGACTTCCTCGCGGTCGTCCGTGACCGCGTTGAGCGTCTCGGCGTACTTCGCTCGCGACTCCGTGTAGGTCATGGTGCGCATCGTGGCCTCCTGGGGTGTACGGCTTCCTGTACGTACAGGAAACTGTACGGCCCAGGTCTTGGGTGGGCAAATGGGTTCATGCGTGTGTCCTTTCCTGGGGGCTGCGGGCGGCGGCGCGTGCCGCTGCCGCGTGGGAGTGGACCGTTGCGGGTGGCAGGAGCGCCTCGCGGCGTGGGGCGGGTTCGCCCCGGCACGGGCCGCACAGGCCGCCGGGGAGGGCTTCGGGGCGGCCGGGTGTCCCGCATCTGCCGCACTCCAGGACACGGAGGGCGGGGCGGGGGACTGGTTCCGGCGGGAGCTTCGTCGTGAGGCGGTTGCGGATGAGGGCCGCCGGGCTGTGGACGGGGGTGGGGAGCCCTGCGGTCAGGGCGCGGAGTACGTCCGGCTCCGTGGCGCCGCGCGTGAACCACTCGGTGACCTGGGGTTCCAGGGCGACGCAGTCCGCGTACGAGAGGGACAGGGCGGGAGCCGTGCGGCCGAGAGCCGCGAGGAGGATGAACGCGCGGCTGCGGGTGGGATGTCGGGGTCTCTCCGAGTCCGGTTCCGGCACGTCGCCACGCGTGAAGGCCGCCCACCACGCGTCGTCCCGTGCGGTCCGGGAGAACCACGTTCGAGTGACCCAGCGGGCGGTGCCTGATCCGTGTACGTGTTCCTTGCCGCGACGCAAGTGCCCTGCCGCCTGAATCCTGTTGAGGGCGGTACGGAGGGCGCACTGGCCGTACGGAAGGTGCTTGGCCAGGGTCTTTACGGAGATGTCCGCGCCGTCGGGGAGCCGGTCGAGGATGGCTGCGATGGCCGCCTCGCGGGGCGGGAGGTGGCGGAAGTCATGGTTCGTGCGGGGGAGTTGTTCGGGTGCCGAACGTTTTCCGTAGGCCGGACTTGCCATGGGGTGAGGGTCTGCGTGCGCGGGGCGGAAGGCAGCACTAAGCTTGGCGTCAGCCATGGATCGAGCCTCTTTCGATCTTGATGGTCAGACCCCCGCAGGTGTTCCAGCACCGGGCGGGGGTTGTTCGTTATTCGGGCACGCTAGAGCGTTGTCACGCTGCGTGGCAAGTCGCCTTCCGAAAGTGATCGGGTTCGCCAACTCCAAGGGGGGGAGGGCGGGTTGAGACCCGCCTCCCGTTCCTTGAAAAGAGGGCTCGGCGCTGGTCGCTTGAGCCCCGGGGTCAGTTGGCCTTGAGATCCGCGAGGAACGCGGACCAGGCCGTGGGCCGGAACACGAGCTTCGGGCCGGTGGGGTTCTTGGAGTCGCGGACGGGGACGAGGTGCGGGTGCCCGTCGGCCACTTCGAGGCAGTCGCCGCCGCTGGCGCCGCTGTACGTGGACTTACGCCAGCGGGCGACCTCCAGGCAGTCGCCACCGCTTCCGCCGCTGTAGCTCGACTTGTGCCAGACCGCCGTGCTCAGGTCGTACTCGTACTCACGGGTGCTGTTCTCCATGCTCGTAATCCTGCGCCACCGACTCGATCAGAGCCAGGGATTCCTTCGGGGAGAGGGCGGCAGCCTGAAGGAGGTTGAGCAGCAGGGTGTGGCGGGCGACAGTGGCCGGGTCGTCGAGGAGCTTCCCCATGTTCGGCCCTTCAACGAAGGTGAGTGGAGGTGCGTCCTCGAACTCCATCAGCTTCAGGTGGCCCTCCATCGCAGCGTGTGCCCCTGCTTCGAACGGCAGTACCTGCACGATGATCCGGTGCTTGCGAGCGAGTCCCGCCACGTGGCGCAAGGCCTCCGCCATCACTCCATCGCCGCCAACCACTCGCCTGAGGGCCGCCTCGTCAACAATCACCCACAACAGCGGCGTTGTTGGGTTGTCGAGCAGACTGGCGCGTTCGAGTCGCACCTCTACTTGGGCGTCGATCAGGTCGTTCGTTGCCGTTGGGTGGTAGGCGCGGAAGACCTCTGTCGCGTACGCCTTCGTCTGCAGCAGCCCCGGGATCAGCAAGGTCGCGTACTGCTTGATGGCCGTCGCAACCGCCTCAGCCTCCGCCGCCTCAGCGAAGTGATCCGGGTACTTCGACTTGGCGACCGCCTTGCAGTTGCGGGCGAAGAAGCCCCCCGTATCGAGGACCTCGTCGAAGTGCTGGGCGTACTCCAGGTGCATCCGGCGCGTACCGGCCTCCAGCTGGCCGATGAAGGAGCCGCTGACGAACAGGGGCGCGCCGAGGGCCTCCTGGCTGATCCCCTTCCGTTCGCGGGCGTGGCGCAGCTCGCAGCCGAGGAGGGCGCGGGGGTTCGAGGAGGGGTCGAGGTCCTTGGGGCGCGTCACGGGCAACTCCTCATCCAACAAGGCCGTTTGTTGGGACGTGGTTGCTTCTCAGGGTACGCAGCACCGGACACGCTGGGTGATGAAACGCAATACCCAGTGTGAAAGGCGGAGGTCATGGCGCTGACGGCGGAGGAACGGGTGCGGGCGGCGGAGGAGGCCGTGCGGCAGTTGAGATCGGGGCTCGAAGAAGTCGGCGTCACGCTGCCGTCGCTGCGGATGGACCCGCTGACGGCGGCGGCGGAAGGGGCCCTGCCGCTGGTGGAGTTGGGGCGCTGCAACCTCGACACGGCGCTGCGGCTGGCCGCCGTTCTTGAGAGTGGGGCGAGGTGAACGGCGACCCGGATGTGCCGGAGGCGGGGACGTACGCCGTCGACTACCGGGACGGCAGCGTCGGGCAGGTGATGGGGTGCGAGGGCGGGCTCGTCCATCTCAGGCCGCTCGGCGGGGGCCGGGAGTGGGACTGCCCGCCGGAGTCCCTCGGGCAGGCCCCGCCGGGCGAAGTGCTGCGGGAGAAGGTGAGGCGGCTCAACCGGGAGCGGCGGCTGCCGTGAACGCGGGAACGGGGACGGGGGCGGAGGCAGGGATCAGCGGACCGGGAAGCCGAACTCGTAACCCTGCTGCTTGAGCTGGGGGATGAGGCGGCGCAGGGACTCGACGGTCTGGGTGCGGTCGCCGCCGGCGTCGTGGAAGAGGAGGGTCGGCCCGTTGGGCAGTTCTCGCTGGACCGTGGCGACGATGGCGTCCGTGCCCGGATGCTCGAAGTCCTTGGTGTCCACGTTCCAGCCCAGCGGGCGCATGCCGTGGGAAGCGGCGAGCTTGCGGCTGTAGGGGGTGAACGCCCCGCCGGGGGCGCGGTAGTACATCGGCCGTACGCCCCCGGACGCCTTGGTGATCATGCGTTCGGCGTCGACTATCTGCTTCGACTGGTAGGTGTTGGTGTCCTTGTCCATGGCGGTGTTGTGCGAGACGGAGTGGTCGCACAGGCGGTGCCCGGCGGCGACGACCTTCTTCACCATGTCCGGGTGGGCCTCGGCCTGCGTGCCGACCATGCAGAACGTGGCCTTGACGTCGTACTCCTTGAGCACGGCGAGTACTTGAGGGGTCCAGACGGGGTCGGGGCCGTCGTCGATGGTGAGGTTGACGCCGCGCTTCCCCTTCTCCGAGGAGTGCGCGATGGTCGCCGCGACGGGCTTGACGGCGCTCGGCTTCTTGGCTGCCGGTGCGTCGTGCGAGGTGCCGGCCTGTGCGCTCCACACGCCCGCACCGGTGGCGAGCATCGTCACCCCGAGCGCCGCCCCGATCATCTTGCCGTACCAGCCACGCCCGCCGCTGTGCCGTGCCATGTCCGCCCCTTTGCGTCCCGTCCCTCACCGCGCCCCGGTCCCGCGCGGCCACCTGGCATGACGAGGAAAACGGGGCAGGGGATGCACCGGGGTTGAGTCCGTTACGGATCACGGACAATTCCGGGGGCGTTCACGGACAACGCGCCGCGAGCGGCGTCCAAAGTCAGGGCGAGCGGGTGCCGTTCGGGGAGAGCCTCAAGCTGCCGGATCCGTTCGCGGCGACCGTCGATACCGCCGATTTTCCCGGCTAGACCGCGGCCGGCGACTTGGCCGGGCCCTCGGACGTGGTCGGGGCGGGGGAGCCCGCGACGACCTGCTCATGGGCCGTCGTGTCGACGTTCAGTTCCGTCAGCATCTGCTTGCTGAAGCCGAAGAAGTACGTCGCGACGAATCCCACCACATAGCCGACCAGCAGGCCGCCGCCGTAGATCGCGATGGTGAGGCCCAGGCCCTTGTTGCCGTCGAGGAGGGGAAACAGGGCCCAGCCCGACGGGCCGATCGCCGTGGAGCCGACCTTCTCGCCGATCATCGAGAAGAACCCGATGAACGCGCCGCCCGCCGCGCCGCCCACGCACGCCGTGACGAAGGGGCGGCCGAGGGGGAGCGAGACGCCGTAGATGAGGGGTTCGCCGACTCCCAGGAAGCCTGCCGGGAGCGCCGACTTGATCGTCGTACGGATCGAGGTGTTGTTCTTCAGGCGCTTGTAGACCGCGATCGCGCAGCCGACCTGACCCGCTCCCGCCATCGCGAGGATGGGGAGCAGGACGGTGAAGCCCTGCTGCTCGATGAGCGTGGTGTGGATGGGGATCAGGGCCTGGTGCAGGCCCAGCATCACGAGGGGCAGGAAGAGACCGCCGAGGACCAGGCCCGCGAAGGCGCCGGTGTTGTCCAGGAGCCAGTTCGCCGCCGTGCCGATGCCCGTGGAGACCTCGCCCGCCAGGAACATCAGGCCGAAGATCGTGACCAGACCGGAGACGAGGACGGTGAGAGTCGGGGTGACCAGGACGTCCAGGGCCTCCGGAACCCACTTCCGGCACCACTTCTCGATGTACGTGGCGAGGACCGCGGCGCCGAGGGCGCCCAGCACGCCGCCCTGGCCGGGAGACAGCTTCTGACCGAACGCCTCGATGTTCGCGACGCCAGGGAAGACGATGATCGCCGCGACCGCGCCGCCCAGGATCGGCGTACCGCCGAACTCCTTCGCCGTGTTGAAGCCCACGAACACCGCGATCAGCGCCATGAACCCGGAGGCGATCGCCGCGAGCGCCGGGGTGATGCCCGGCAGCCACTCCAGGTTGATCAGGAGGCCGTTGATGCCCGCGATGATGCCGCAGCCGATGAGGGCCGGGATCAGCGGCACGAAGATGTTCGCGATGCGCCGCAGGAAGAGCTTGAACGGGGTGGCGTTCTTCTCCTTGCGGGCCGCCCTGATCGCCGCTCCCTGATCTGCCAACTCCTCGGCGGTCAGGACGTGTTCGGGGGCCGCCGCAGGGGTCACTGCCGGAGCCGCCGTCCTGCCCTCCTCCACCAGCGCCTCGAACTCGGGGGTGACGCGGGCGACCGTCCCCGGGCCGAGCACGATCTGGTACGTGTCGTCCTCGACGAGGCCCATCACGGCGGGCAGCGCCTTCAGGGCCTCGTCGTCGACGAGGGAGCGGTCGGCGAGGTTCAGACGCAGGCGCGTCATGCAGTGGGCGATGGACGTGACGTTCTGGGCGCCGCCGACGAGGGGGAGGATCGCGGCGGCTGTGGCGCGGTTCTTGTCAGTTGCCATGTGCGGGGTGCCTTGCTGTGCGTGCGGGTGGCGCTGTTCTTCCAGCGGCTGGGGGAGGTGGGTCAGGTGGTGCTTGTGGTGCGGTTCGTGCGCGCGGTGTCGAGGGCGGCCCTGAGGTGCCCGTCCGAGGCGACGAGCAGGTCGGCGGCCGTGGGGCCGTCGACGCCGCCGAGGATGGTGAGGATGGCGTTCTTCACCTCCCCGTCGGTGGCGGCGAGGGCCGTCTCGATCTCCTCGTCGGAGGCACCGGTGGCCAGGGAGACGATCCGCCGCGAGCGGGCGCGCAGCTTCTCGTTCGACGCGCGTACGTCCACCATCAGGTTTCCGTAGGTCTTGCCGAGCCGGATCATCGTGATCGTCGACAGCATGTTCAGGACGAGCTTCTGGGCGGTGCCCGCCTTCAACCGGGTGGAGCCGGTGAGGAGTTCGGGGCCGACGACGACCTCGATGCCGTGGTCGGCGGCTGCCGCGAGACCGCTGTCGGCGTTGCAGGACAGGCCGATGGTCAGCGCGCCGTACCGGGCCCGCGCGTGCTCGACCGCGCCGATCGCGTACGGGGTGCGGCCCGACGCGGAGACGCCGACGACCACGTCGTCCGCGGTGAGGCGGAGCCCGTCCAGGTCCTCGGCCGCCAGCTCCTTGCTGTCCTCCGCGCCCTCGACCGCCGTGACCATGGCGCTCGGGCCGCCCGCGATGAGGCCGACGACCTCGGCCGGGTCGGTGTTGAAGGTGGGCGGGCACTCGGAGGCGTCGAGCACCCCGAGGCGCCCGGCGGTGCCCGCGCCCGCGTAGATGAGCCGTCCGCCGCGGGCCATGCGCTCTGCGGTGCCGTCGATGGCGGCGGCGATGGCCGGGAGCTGCTCGGCGACGGCCGCGGGCACGGTGGCGTCCTCGCCGTTCATGATCTTCGCGATCTCCAGCGTGGGCTGCCGGTCGATCTCGGAGAGCTCGGGCCGGAACGCCTCCGTGGTGAGCGTGTCCAGCTGGGCGCGGAGTTCGCCGTACGTCTCGCCGCCACCGGGGGCGGGCGAGGGGGTGGCGTCGGCGTCGGTGGTGGAGGTCATGAGGTGCGGCTCTTTCGTGTGCGGCGGGGGGTGGGGGGTGGCGCTGTGCGTCCGGGGGTGGCACGGGGTGGGCCCGGGGTGCGGTGCGTGCGGTGCGTGCTGGGGTGGGCCCGGGGTGCCGGGGTTCTAGCGGCTGCCGCCGCGCGGGCTGTGGCGGTGCGCGAGCGCTTCGTACGAGGCCGCGAGTCGGGGGGCGGCCGTCTCGTACGTCCGCTGGGCGACGCCCACGAACAGGCAGTCCACGACGAGCAGTTGGCTGGTCCGGGAGGACATCGCGGCGGGCCTGAGCTCGCTCTCGCGTGCGGTGGAGGTGGTCAGGATGTGATCCGCGTACTGCGAGACGGGACTGCCGGGCCGTCCGGTGATCGCGATGGTCGTGGCCCCGCGCTCGAAGGCGACCCGCAGCGGCTCTATGACGTCACCGGTCGATCCGGAGTGCGTGATCGCGATCGCCACGTCCTTGGAGTGCAGGGTGACGGCGTTCGTGACGGCCAGGTGCGGGTCGGAGTGCGCATGGGCGATGTGGCCGATGCGCAGCAGCTTCTGCGCGAGGTCCTGGGCGACGAGACCGGAGGCGGCGACGCCGTAGATCTCGGTGCGGGGCGCGACGGCGAGGGCGGCGACGGCGGCGCCGAGCTGGACGGTGTCGAGGCCGCCCGCGGTGTCGGCCAGGGTCTGCTGCTCGTCGTACGCCAGCTTTGCCACGACGTCCGCGATCGGGTCGTCGACGGCGATGTCGGCGGTGACGGCGGGCGCGCGGCCGGACTGCTGCTGGGCGGCGAGTCCGGCAAGGGCGAGCCGCAGGTCGCGGTAGCCGGGGTAGCCGAGGAGACGGGCGGTGCGGACCACCGTGGCCTCGCTGGTGCCGGTGAGCTCGGCGAGGCCGGTGACCGTGAGGGCCGCACAGCCCGCCGGGTCGCCGGCGACGGCTTCGGCGACCAGCTGCATGGAGCGGGTCATGGACGGCGCGAGGGTCCGCACCTTGGCCGCGAGGGCCGCTGGGGCGGGGGGCGCGGCGCCCGCGAAAATTTCCTTCACGTCATTGGTCACGCTTGAAAGATATTTTCGGAGGGCGGACGGGTCAAGACCCCTTTGGTCCCGGGTTGAGGTTCCGGGGGCGGTGGATCTTGGGTTGCCCGGCGGGTTGCCCGGCGGGTTGCGCGTGGGGTGGACAATGGCTGCATGGACGCGATCGACCCTCTGGAGCAGGCGCTGCACGCCGCTCGTGCACTTGTCCTCGCCGACCTGGTGGCCCGCGAGGTCGCCCAGGCCGAGGTCGTCTCGCTGGTCGAGGAGTCGGTGGCGCACCGCCGCTGGTGGGTCGAGCAGTGGCCCGAGGGCGTCGAGTACGTGGCGGGGCTCGTCGCCCAGGACGTCCAGGACGCGCTCCTGGAGCGGTACGGCCGCTGGCCGGTCTGCCCGGTCTGCGGCTCGGGCGACCCGCATGCCCTGGACGTGGAACCGGAGTTGGGCCCCGACCCGCACTGGGTGTGCGGCAAGGCGGGCGTGGTCGTGGCCCCGGTGGGCGGCCTGACGTGACGGTCTACATAGACCCGCCGACGTGGCCGGGGCACGGCCACCTGTGGTCGCACCTGGTCAGCGACATCTCGTACGAGGAACTGCACGCGTTCGCGGCGGGCATCGGCGCCCCCAGGCGCGCGTTCGAGCGCGACCACTACGACCTGCCCTCGCACCGCTACGAGGACGCGGTGCGTGCGGGCGCGGTCGAGATCGGCTCCAAGGAGCTGGTGCGCAGGCTTACGGATGCGGGGTTGCGGAGGCCCAAGGGGCGGCCTGCGTAACGCGGTACGCGGTGAGTGTCTAAGGTGCCGCCATGATCACCGTTCACCTGAAGTACGAGATCGATCCCGACCCCGACCGCGTCGCCGACTTCGAGGAGTACGGGCGCCGCTGGGTCGGCCTGGTCAACCGCTTCGGCGGCGACCATCACGGCTACTTCCTGCCCAGCGAGGGCGACAGCGACATCGCGTACGCCCTCTTCTCCTTCCCGAGCCTCGCCGCGTACGAGCAGTACCGCATCGACAGCGCGACGGACCCCGAGTGCCAGGAAGCGATTGAGCTGGCGCGCCGGACGGGGTGCATCCGGCGTTACGAGCGCAGGTTCCTACGGCCCCTGGAGTGAGGGTGCCTGGCGGGCGGCTTCGGGCGTGGAGGTTCCGGGTCCGGCGGCTTCGGGTCCGGAGGCCGTGACGACGCGGCTCGGGGTTTTGCGGTGCAGGCGCAGTGACACCGTGACGGCGGCGATGGCCACCGCCGTCATGGCGGCGCCCGCCCAGGCGGTGGAGGCGTACCCGAGGTCGAGGTCGATCACCGTGCCGCCGAGCCAGGGGCCGCCCGTGTTGCCGAGGTTGAACGCGGCTGTCGTGGTCGCTCCCGCGAGGGTGGGGGCGGCTCCGGCGACGTTGAACATACGGGCGTTGAGGGCCGGGGCGGTGTAGAAGGCGGAGACGCCGAGGAGGAAGGACAGGGCGATCGCCACGGCCGCCGTACCGGAGAAGAGCGCGAGGGCCACGAGGAAGACCGTCGAGGCCGCGGCGCCGCTCAGCATGACGCCGAAGAGGTGGGCGTCGGCGAAGCGGCCGCCGATCGCCGTGCCGAGGAGTGCGCCCGCCCCGAAGAGGCCGAGGACGGTCGGGACCCAGCCCTTGTCGAGGCCGGCGACGTCGGTGAGGAGCGGGGAGAGGTAGGAGAAGGCGCAGAAGACGCCGCCCGCGGCGAGCGCGGTGATGGCGATGGAGAGCCAGACCTGCCGGTCGCGGTAGATGGCGAGCTCTTGCTTGAGGCGAGGCTTCTCGGCGGGGAGCGGGATGCGGGGGATGAGGGTCAGTACGCCGACGAGGGCGATCGCGGAGGCGGCGCCGACCGCCCAGAAGGCGGACCGCCAGCCGAAGTTGTCGCCGAGGAAGGCGCCGGCGGGGACGCCGAGGACGTTCGCTATGGAGAGGCCGCCGATCATCACGGCCATGGCGCGGGCACGCTGGTTCACCGGGACCATCGCGATGGCGACGGCGGCGCCGACCGCCCAGAACCCGGCGCAGGCGAACGCGCTGACGACGCGGGACGCGAAGAGGATCTCGTAGGTCGGCGCGAGGGCCCCGGCGACCTGGCCGAGCCCGAAGACGGTGATGAGCGCGATGAGGGTCGTACGGCGGGGCAGCCGCAGGGTGGCCACCGCGAGGAGCGGCGCACCGACGACCATGCCGATGGCGAAGGCGGAGATGAGGAGGCCCGCGCGGGGGATGGAGACGTCCATGTCGTCCGCGATGGGGGGCAGGAGCCCCGAGAGCATGAACTCACTGGTACCGAGCGCGAAGACGGCAAGACCGAGGATGTAAACGGCTACGGGCATGCTTTTCCCTGGCCGGGGGACCTCGGAGGCCTCCGAGGCCTGGGGAGCCTCGGGGGCAGGGGCCTTTGGGGCCTGGGAGGCCTTTGGGTCAGGTATCGGCATAACTGTTGAGAACGCTGGGGTGGCACCAGGCATTCCCTGGAGGGAACGGCTGGGCTAGGGGCGGCGGGCGTAGGCTCTGGTGTTTTCTCGGTCCGAGATGCGGACGTAGCCCGCCCTGGTGACCACCGCCTGCGATGGGGTGTTCTCGGGGTCGATCACTGCCAGCAGGGACGTGACCCCGGGGCGGGACAGGGCCAGGGTGGAGAGGGCGTCGAGGGCTTCTGAGGCGTAGCCCTGGCCCCTCGCGGCGACCGCCAGGTCGTAGCCGACCTCCGCGACACCCTCCTCGTCCGGCGGCCCGTGGAAGCCCATGCCGCCGACCGCGACCTCGTCCTCCGCCCGGACCAGGGCGAACATGCCCCACTCGGGACGGTGCACCCCGGACGCGTACGCCTTCGTCACCATCTCCGCGGCCCTGCGCGTCCCCTCGAAGGGTCCGCCCTCGATCCAGGTGAAACCCCCGGTGCCGCCCGCCGCGAGATCGGCCGCCGCCGCGGGGGGTACCTCCCGCAGAACGACCCGTCCGGCGGGGATCGAGAGGGAGTTGTGCCAGCGCCAGGAGTCGAGCCGGGGGCGCCCCGGCAGCGTCCCGCGCCCCGTGGCCCAGAGCAGCGTCGCCCACTGGTCGGCGGACGTCCGCGCGGGCTGGACCTGCGGGAAGAGCCACGCGAGCACGGCCTCGCACAGCGCGGCGGGCGGCTCCGCGTCCACGCCGAGGGCCTGCGCGATGTCGTACGTGTGGAGCAGTACTTCCGCGACCCCCATCGCGGCGAAGCCCACCGCGTCCGCGCTGCCGTGCGGATACGGGTGGTAGGCCCGGACCCCCGGCGGCGTGGTCCGCACCACCGCGGAGAGCAGGCCGCCGGTCGACTCGATGACGCGGATCGCGTCGTCGGGACCCGAGCCCTCGTCGAAGGCGATCTCGAAGGGGACCCACCCGTCGGTCGCCCGGCCCGTCAACTGCCCCGCGTACGAGACGAGATCGCACGCGATGTGCTCGGCCGTCTCCAGGCAACTCCATTCGAGGCCACCCGCCTTGACGCTCCAGTCGAGCCCCACCGTCGCGCGCAACACCTTCGCCGCATACGCCACGGCTTCTTCGATCTGGTCCCCGCCCATCGGCATCATGCGCCGAGCGTACGGGAGCCTCAGGGGCCCAGCAGCTCCATTTCCGTCGCGAGGTTCTCCCGCGCGGGACCCTCCCACTCGGCCGCTCCGTACGGCGTGCGGAACAGCCGTGGCAGCGCGATGAGCTGCCGGAGCACGGCGGCCCGGCCCGCGCGGAAGTCCTCGTCGGGCACGAAGGAGTACTCCTCGCGGACGGCGGCGGCGTACGCGGCGTAGGCGTCCGGGGCCGCGGCCAGGATCGCCAGGTCGGCGTCGCACAGCGCCTCGCCGTTGTGGTCGCCGTCGGCGGGGTCGTGGCTGACGGTGAGCCGTACGAGACGGGCCACCTCCGCGGTGGCGGCGGGCGCCAAACCGGCCTCCTGGAGGGCGCGTTCGGCGAGGCGGGCGCTGCGCTCCTCGTTCTCGGAGCGGTCCGGCGCGTACACCGCGTCGTGGAACCACGCCGCGAGCCGCACCAGCTCGGGGTCGTCGGCGTGCTCCTCCAGTACGTCGATGTGGTCGAGGACCGCCGAGAGGTGGGCGGTGGTGTGATACCTCCGCTGCGGCTCGGCCCAGCGCGCGAGCAGGTTGTCCGCGTAGGGCGCGGGGTCGGGCGTTCCCTCGCTCGCACGGAGCAGGGTCGCGTGCCAGCGGGCGCGGAGTTCCTTGTCCTGGTTGGGCCTGGGGTCGTCATGGGGCATGGGGTGACCTTAAACGCCGGGGTACCCGGGTGGGGTGTCACCTGGGTGCCACTGGGTGTCACCTGGCCGTGCCCCGTTGCCATGCGCGGCACGACGCGGTTGGCTGCCGACATGACGACCACGAGGACCCAAGAGACGTACGACGCCGAGCGGCCGGGGCGGCTGCTGCTGACCGAACGTGACCTGCTCATACCGCTGTTGAGGGACGCGGACGATTCCGCGTTCGGTGTGCGGACCTGTTGTCCGGGGTGGACGGTGCGGCATGTGCTCGCCCACTGCGGTTCCGCGCTGATGCGGGTGGTCGAGAGCCGCTTCGAGGAGGGGGTGTACTCCCCGGAGGCCAACGATCGCGACATCGCCGAGCGAGCCGACTGGTCCAACTCCCGTGTGGTGGACGAGCTGGAGCGCGGGATGACGGAGGCGGGGCCGTTCATCACGAAGGCGAAGGGGCGGCTTGACGGGGTGGCGCTGGGGGAGTGGGTGCACGCGGGGGATGTGCGGGAGGCGTGGGGGTTGCCGGGGGCGTATGGCGGGGCGGGGCTGGGGGACGCGTTGGTGCTGCTGGGGGAGTACAGCGGGAGGGTCTCGGGGGCGCCGGCGCTGCATGCGGATGTGGAGGGGCTGGATGAGCCGCTTGTCCTGGGGGCGAGTGATGGGTCCCGTCCTCCGGGCCGGTACATCGGCGATGCGGCGACTCTGATTCGGCTGTATACGGGGCGGCCCCTGGCGGGGACCCGCTATGAGTTGGCGGGGGTGCGGGAGGCGGAGCTGCCGATCTTTACCTGAGGGTTCCGTTTCCCTACCGGGGGTCTCGCTTTTTGCGGGGTGGGGCTGTCCGGGGGCTGGGTACGTCTGCGGGTGCGTTGTGGTTGCTCGCGCCGTTCCTCGCGCCCCTTACGGGACGCCGGCGTTCCTCGCGTCCCTTGCGGGGGTGCTTGGGGTTGCCCCTTTAGGGGCGCGGGGAACTGCGCGACCAGCCACCACGCGCCCGCAGGAGAGTTCGCAGCGTCCCGTCCCCCTCAGTGCGCGTGGGACTCGGGGGGTTCCCCGGCCTCGGCCCCGCCCCCGGCGGTGGCGCCGGCCTGGACGGTGAATGCCGCCGTTCGCACCTTTCCCTCGTGCTTGAAGTCGAGGAACAGGCGGTACGACCCCTCGCTCGGCACGGTCGCCGCGAAGGAGACCCCGGGACCCGGCTTCGTCCTGCCGTCGCCGGGCTCACCGGTGGGATGCACGTGGAGGTAGGCGAGGTCACCGGAGCGCAGGGCGACCAGGTGGCCGTACGAGCCGAGGTAGGGCTGGAGGTCGGTCACCGGCCGGCCGTTCCTCTCCACGTCCAAGGTCAGAGCACTCGACTTGCCCGGCTTCAGCTCGCCCTTGAGGCTCACCTCGTAGCCGTCGACCGACGCCTTCCTGTTCGGCTCCGGCAGCGCCCTCGGCTCGTGCTCCCCCGCCACCGCGAGGTCCGCCCCCAGCGTCAGGCCCTCCTTCGCGCCCGTGGGCTTGAAGTCGGCGAAGACGCGGTAGCCGCCCGCCCGCGGCAGCTCGACCGGCGTCGACCACGTGCCGTCCGCCGCGCGCGTCGGGTGCAGGTGGCGGTACGTCGTCAGGTCGCGTGACGCGACGATCAGGTGCAGCTCCTTGCCGTGCTGCATCTCGTACGCCGTGACGTTCTTGCCCTTGCCGTCCCTGACCACGGCGAAACGCAGCTCCTCGCGCTTCTCGGCGTCGATGCGGGGGGTCTTCAGGGCGAGCGCGTAGCCGCGCTCCGAGATCTGCAGCCCGCCGGGTGGCGCCGTCTCCGTCGGGTTCTCCTGCTCGGCCCCGCCCTCGCCCCCGTGCCCGCCGTGCTCGCTCGCCGGCTTCTTCTCCGCGGTCACGGGGTCGACACCCCGGCCTACCCCGTACGCGGTGCCGAACGTCGCGGCGACGGCTGCCGCGAAGGCGGTGATCTTCAATCCGGTGTTCATGACGGCTCCCGGGGGGTGAATGGAGTGGGTGGCGTGCGCCGGGTGGCGGCTCCTCAATGATTCCGACCATACCCCCCTAGGGTATTAAGTCAAGGCGGGGCGGCTCTTGCGGTCGATACCCCCTAGGGGTATATATGGATCACGTCAGCGGTACCCATCCCGGGTACCTCCGAGTGAGGAGCCCGCAGCCATGTCCACCACTCCCCCTCCCGGCGCCACCGAGGTGGCCGAGGTCGAACTCGCCATCGGTGGCATGACCTGCGCCTCGTGCGCCGCCCGTATCGAGAAGAAGCTGAATCGCATGGACGGCGTCGAGGCGACCGTCAACTACGCCACCGAGAAGGCCAAGGTCAGCTACCGCGGCCAGGACATCGCCGTACAGGACCTGATCGCGACCGTCGAGGCCACCGGCTACACCGCGCAGGAGCCCGCCCCGGCCCGTAACGAGCCGGCCCCGGCCGACGAGGAGCAACAGGCCGCCGACGAACTGCGGCCCCTGCGCGAGCGGTTGATCACCGCCGTCCTGCTCTCCGTGCCCGTCATCGCGATGGCCATGGTCCCGGCCCTGCAGTTCGAGTACTGGCAGTGGCTGTCCCTGACCCTGGCCGCACCGGTCGTCACGTACGCCGCCTGGCCCTTCCACAAGGCCGCGTACACGAACGCGCGGCACGGCGCGGCGACGATGGACACGCTGATCTCGGTCGGCACGTCGGCCGCGTTCATCTGGTCGCTGTGGGCGCTGTTCTTCGGTACGGCCGGTACGCCCGGCATGACGCATCCCTTCGAACTGACCATCTCCCGCACGGACGGCGCCGGGAACATCTACCTGGAGGCCGCGGCGGGCGTCACCGCCTTCATCCTGGCCGGGCGGTACTTCGAGGCCCGTTCCAAGCGCAAGGCGGGCGCCGCCCTGAAGGCGCTGCTCCAGCTCGGGGCCAAGGACGTCACCGTTCTGCGGGACGGCGGTCGTGAAGAGACCATCCCCGTCGGGGACTTGAAGGTCGGTGACCGCTTCCTCGTACGGCCCGGCGAGAAGATCGCCACCGACGGCAAGGTCGTCGAGGGCGCCTCCGCCGTCGACGCCTCCATGCTCACCGGCGAGTCCGTACCGGTCGAGGTCGCCACTGGTGACTCCGTCACCGGTGCCACCCTGAACGTGGGCGGACGCCTCGTCGTCGAGGCGACGCGCGTCGGCGGCGACACCCAGCTCGCCCGCATGGCCAAGCTCGTCGAGGACGCGCAGAACGGCAAGGCCGCCGCCCAGCGCCTCGCCGACCGGATCTCGGCCGTCTTCGTGCCGGTCGTCATCGCCCTCGCCGTCGCCACCCTCGGCTTCTGGCTCGGCAACGGGTCCGGTCTGACGGCGGCCTTCACCGCCGCCGTCGCCGTACTGATCATCGCCTGCCCCTGCGCCCTGGGGCTCGCGACGCCGACCGCACTCATGGTCGGCACCGGACGCGGCGCCCAGCTCGGCATCCTGATCAAGGGCCCGGAGGTCCTGGAGACGACCCGCAAGGTCGATACGATCGTCCTGGACAAGACCGGCACCGTCACCACCGGCAAGATGACCCTGCTCGCCACGCGCGTGGCGGAGGGCGTCGACGAGGGTGAAGTCCTGCGGCTCGCGGGGGCGTTGGAGCACTCCTCCGAGCATCCCATCGCGCAAGCGGTGGCCGCCGGGGCGGCGGAGCGGGTCGGCACGCTGCCCGCCCCCGAGGACTTCGCGAACGTGGCGGGTCTGGGTGTGCAGGGCATCGTCGAGGGGCACGCGGTCCTCGTCGGCCGTGAGGCGCTGCTCGCCGAGTGGGCGATCCGGCTGCCTGTCGAACTGGAGCGGGCGAAGGCCGAGGCCGAGGCAGCCGGGCGTACGGCCATCGCGGTCGCCTGGGACGGGGAGGCGCGGGCCGTCCTGGAGGTCGCGGACGCGGTCAAGGAGACGAGCCCGGAAGCGATCCGCCGCCTCCGCGCCCTGGGCCTTACGCCCATCCTCCTGACCGGCGACAACAAGGCGGTGGCGGCATCGGTGGCCGCCGAGGTGGGCATCGCCCCCGAGGACGTCATCGCGGAGGTCATGCCGCAGGACAAGGTCGACGTGGTCAAGCGCCTCCAGGCGGAGGGCCGCAGCGTGGCGATGGTCGGCGACGGCGTGAACGACGCGGCGGCGCTCGCCCGGGCCGACCTGGGCCTGGCGATGGGCACGGGCACGGACGCCGCGATCGAGGCGGGCGACCTCACTCTCGTACGAGGAGACCTGCGTGCGGCGGCCGACGCCATCCGTCTCTCGCGCCGCACCCTCGGCACGATCAAGTCGAACCTGTTCTGGGCCTTCGCCTACAACGTGGGCGCCCTGCCGCTGGCCGCGGCCGGCCTCCTGAACCCGATGATCGCGGGCGCCGCGATGGCCTTCTCCTCGGTCTTCGTGGTCGGCAACAGCCTGCGCCTGAGGGGGTTCAAGCCGCTGAGCTGAACGGTCGGGGGGCGATCGTGCCAACCCTCGGAAAGATCGACGTGTACATGTCTTTACGATCACCCCGGTGCGCTTGGGTCGCGCCGGGGTGATCTGCGCGTAGGCTGGGTAATTGGACTAGACCTGTGTGTGGTGGCTTTCGAGGCTTCCGCGCCGCCCGCCCCCGCCCCCGCGCCGCCGGTCCCCGCGGCCCCGGACCCGAAGGAAGACATCCATGAGCAAGCGTGCAGTCCTGGAGGTGATCGCCCTCGACGCCGAGGACGCCGTCGCCGCCCAGGCCGGAGGCGCGGACCGCCTCGAGCTGGTCACCGACATGGCCGCGGACGGCCTGACGCCGTCCCGCGAGACCTTTGCCGAGATCCGCGCCGCCGTGGACATCTCCCTGCGCGTGATGCTGCGCCTCGCGGACGGCTTCGCCGCCGGGGACGTCGACACCCTCGTACGCCGTGCGCGCGAGCTCAGGAGCGTGGGAGCCGACGAATTCGTGCTCGGCTTCCTCGACGAGACGGGCGGACCCGACCTGGCCGCGGTCGAGGCCGTGGTGGGCGCGCTCGACGGCTGCCGCTGGACGTTCCACCGGGCCATCGACAGGACCCCCGCCCGCGACGCCCTGCGCAAGCAGCTCGCGGACCTGCCCGGCCTCGACACCTACCTCACCGCGGGTGCGGCGGAGGGCGTGGACGAGGGCCTGCCCACGCTGCTCGACGAGGCGGCGCGGTCCGGTGAACCGGGCTACGAGCAGCAGATCCTGGTCGGCGGCGGCCTCCGCCTCGACCACCTGCCGCGGCTCAAGGCGGCGGGCGTCGACGCGTTCCACATCGGCGGGGCGTCGCGGCCGGACGGCTGGTCGGCGCCGGTGTCCGCGGACGCGGTGCGCGCGTGGCGCGAGGCGCTGGACGCCTGATTCCCTTGCGCGCGGGGGTACTTGCTCTCGCTGCGGGTGGGGTGCTTGACCGCGTTCCCGCGTGGCGCCTGATCGCGTTCTCGCGGGGTGGCTGATCGCGTTCTCGCGGGGCGCGATACAACTGGGCGGACAGCAAGGGGGACTTCATGCCGAAACCAGCAGCCAAGACGCGTCCTGCCGAGCGGATGCTCGCGGCGGGGGCACTGCCCGTCGCCGCGACGCTCCTCACCGGGACGGTGGCGCTCTACATCACACTCGTCGCGTTCGGGAACATCACCGATTTCGACTCCAACCAGCAGTTCGTACGCCATGTCCTGGCCATGGACACCACCTTCAAGGACGACGACCTGATGTGGCGCGCGGTGGGGTCCACCGCGCTGCAGGACGCCGCGTACGTCGCGATCATCGTCTGGGAGACCCTGGCCGCCCTGGTCCTCCTCACGGCGACGGTCCTGTGGGTCGGCGCCCTGCGCCGCTCCCAGGGCCATGACCGGGCCCGGCGGGCGGGCACGATCGGCCTGCTGATGCTCCTCGTCCTGTTCGGGGCGGGGTTCATCGGGATCGGCGGCGAATGGTTCGCCATGTGGCAGTCGGAGGACTGGAACGGCCTGGACGCGGCCACGCGGGTCGTGACGCTCGCCGGCATCGTGCTGATCGTCACGCACCTGCCGTCCGCCGGTGCGTCGGCGGACGGCTCCAAGGGAAGCGAGAGGCCCTAGCGGGCGAGCTGCTCGGGAAGCGCGGCCGAGTGCACGACGGTGAGTCCCGAGACGGCACGGGTCAGGGCGACGTACAGCCGCCGCAGGCCGGTCCGTTCGTCGGGCTCGCCGTCGACCACGGCGGCGGGCTCGTGGAGGACCACGTAGTCGTACTCGAGTCCCTTGGCGAGGGAGGCGGGCACGAGCGTGAGCCGCGTGTCGGGGGTGGTCTCCTCGCCGGGCGAGAGGTACGTCATCCCGGCGGCGTCGAGTGCTCCGGCGAGCGCGGGGATGCGGGCGTCGGCGGCGATGAGCCCGATGGAGCCTTCGTGGCGCAGCGACTCGACGCAGGCTTCCAGGGAGGCGGCGTCGAGGGATGCGGTACTGGCGTCCTGCACGCGGCGCACCACGAGCGAACCCGCCGACTCACGGACGGACTTCACCTCGGCGAGACCGGGCGCGATGGAGGGAAGCAGCCGGGAGGCGAACGCGATGACTTCCCGGGGCACACGGAAACCGGCGGTGAGCTCCTCCACGACCGCGTCCCCCTTCCCCAGATGTTCCAGGGCCTGGTCCCAACTCCGGGTGGCCCAGGGGGTGGTGCCCTGCGCGAGGTCGCCGAGGACGGTGGCGGAACCGGTGGTGCAGCGGCGCCCGACGGCGCGGTACTGCATCGGGGAGAGATCCTGCGCCTCATCGAGGACGACGTGCCCGAGTGAATGAGTACGGGTGACGAGATCATTGGCCTCGTCGATCAACACGGCGTCGGCAGCAGACCACTTGACGGCCTTGAGGCTTCGCGCGGGCTTCGCCCACAGGATCAGCTTCTGCTCCTCGTGATCGAGGATCCCCTCGGCGTGCACGGCAAGGAATTCGGCGTCGGAGAGCAGCCGCAGGACGAGCTTGGCGGGATCGACGGGCGGCCACGCGGCCTTGACGGCCGCCTTCACCGCGGGGTTGCGGGCGACGGCATCCTGGACGCGGTCGTCCGGGGCCTCGCCCGCCTGCTCCATCCGTACGAGCACGGCGTGCGCGAGGCGCTGCGGCAGGGCGTCGCGGGCGGCCCCGTACCGGATGTCGCGAGCGAGCAACTCTGTGACGATCTCCTCCACTTCATACGCGGGGATGCGCCAGCGCCGGGATCCGCGGACCACGACCACGGGCTCCTGGGGCATGGTCACATGCGACCGCAGGGCCTTCCTCAGGACCTCGGCCATGCGGGCGTCGCCCTTCACGACGGCAGCGGCGGCCTCGTCGGCTCCGCGTACCTCCACGTGGGCGACGAGGTCGTCGACGGTGGCCTGCTTGACCTCCAACTCGCCGAGGGCGGGCAGCACTTGCTCGATGTAATGGAGGAAGGACCTATTGGGCCCGATGACCAGGGTGCCGGTCCGGGCGAGGCGCTCGCGGTGGGCGTACAGGAGGTAGGCCACACGGTGTAGACCGACGGCGGTCTTGCCGGTCCCGGGCCCGCCCTGCACGCACACGGACCCCCCGAGGCCGCTCCGTACGATCTCGTCCTGCTCGGGCTGGATCGTGGCAACGATGTCGCGCATGGGGCCGACGCGGGGCCGCTCGATCTCCTGCTGGAGCAGCTTGCTGGTCCGCTCGACCTCGTCGGCGTCACTGAGGTGCTCGTCCTCGTACGCGGTGAGGTCGCCGCCCGTGTATCCGAACCGGCGCCGCAGGGCGATGTCCATCGGCGCCTTCTTGGAGGCGCGGTAGAAGGGCTGCGAGACGGGGGCGCGCCAGTCGATGACCATGGGGTCGCCGTCGGCGTCGTGGACGTGCCGGCGCCCGATGTAGAACTGCTCGCCCTCGGCGCCCTCCGCCTGATCGGCGCCGGGGGCGTGGAGGTAGTCGAGCCGTCCGAAGAAGAGCGGGGTGTGGGAGAGATCGGCGAGGGACTTGATCCGCTCGTCGATCTGGCTCTGCAGGACGGCGGCGTTGACCCAGTTCGCGGTGACGTCGCGGATGTCGAGCGCCTCGGCGTCCTCGCGCATGGCTCGGAGGGCCGAGCGGGATGCGGCGAGGTGGTTCCGCTCTCGGGAGAGGGGGTCGGGGTGGGCGTGCACGGTTGCCTCCGGCGGGGTGCGGGTCTGGGCTGCCGGTTGCCGTCCGGTCAGCGGCGGGCGCGAGGCACGCGGGCAGACCGGGCATCTTATGCCCCGCCTCAGGGCGGGGCCACCACTTTTCCCCCCGGGCCGGGACCCCTCCCGGGGGGGGGGGGCTCCCCACCCACCCACCCGTTCACCCCGCATCCCCTGCGAACGAACAAGCCTTTCCCACCCACCCACCCGATTGCCCCGCGGTGCCGAGGGGGGAGGAGGGATCTCGCGGGTGGGTGGGTGATTCGTGCAGCGGGGTGGGGAACCCGCGGCCGGCCCGCGCCCGCGGCCGGGCATTCCCGAGATCCACTAGGGTCGCCGCCGTGGTGGAACTTTCTGTTAGTGGATTGTCACGGTGTGTTAAGTGGCCTGCGTGTGCGGCAGTTGCGCTGCTGGGGCTCTCCCTCGGCGTCTTCGCCGGCCTCTGTTTCGTGCAGCGCATTCCCATGGCCGATGCCCTCGTCTATCGGGCCGAAGGGGACGCCGTCGTGCGGGGGAGTGAGTTGTACGGGTTCACCGTGACCCAGTGGGAGCTTCCGGCCACCTATCCGCCGTTCGCCGCGCTCCTCTTCGTACCCACCACCTGGCTCCCCCTCCCCGCCCTCAAGCTCGCCTTCATCCTGGGGAACCTCGCCCTCCTCGCGCTCCTCGTCCACCTCTCCTGCCGCCTCGCCGCGCTCCCCACCCGCATCGCCCCCCTCCTCGCGGGCACCGCCCTCGCCCTGTGGCTGGAGCCCGTGTTCCAGACCGTCCTCTTCGGGCAGATCAACCTCGCCCTCGCCTGCCTCATCCTCTGGGACCTGACCAGGACCCCGGGCGCAGTAGGGAAGGGGTTCGGCATCGGGGTCGCCGCCGGGATCAAGCTCACCCCGGCGGTCTTCATCGCGTATCTCTTCGTCACCGGGCGCGTCCGCGAAGGGCTCACCGCCGCCGCCGCCCTCACCGGCACCATCGCGCTCGGCGCGCTCGCGCTGCCCGGGGCCAGCGTGGACTTCTGGACGCACCGGATCTTCGAGACGGGCCGCGTGGGCAAGGCGTGGATCGTCGACAACCAGTCGCTCCAGGGGCTCGTCGCCCGCGTTGCCCACGACCCCCACCCGGGCGTGCTCCTGTGGGCCCTGCCCGCGGCCCTCCTCGCCTGCACCGGGCTGTGGCTGGCCGCCCGCACGCCCAGCGAACCCCGCGGCATCCTCCTCGCCGCCGCCACCGCGCTCCTCGCCTCGCCCATCAGCTGGTCCCACCACTGGATCTGGTGCGTACCCCTCCTGGCCCTGCTCATGGCGGAGGGCCGCCCCCGCCTGACCGCGGCGGTGGCGACCCTCTTCACGGCCCGCACCCTGTGGCTCGTCCCGCACCAGGGGGACCTCGACCTGCGGCTGCCCCAGTGGCAGCAGCCGTTGGCCTCGCCCTACCCGCTGCTCGCCGTAGCCCTGATCCTCAGTTGTCGGCCAGCAGCTCGTCCGCGTCCACGATCCGGTACGCGTACCCCTGCTCCGCGAGGAACCGCTGCCGGTGCGCCGCGAAGTCCTGGTCGATGGTGTCCCGCGCCACGACGGAGTAGAAGCGGGCCTCATGACCGTCGGCCTTCGGACGCAGCACACGACCGAGCCGCTGTGCCTCCTCCTGCCGGGAGCCGAACGTCCCGGACACCTGGATCGCGACCGTAGCCTCGGGCAGGTCGATCGAGAAGTTCGCGACCTTCGAGACGACGAGTACGGAGATCTCGCCCTCCCGGAACGCCCCGAACAGCTTCTCGCGCTGCGCGTTCGTCGTCTCGCCCTTGATGACCGGCGCGTCCAGATGCTCGCCCAGCTCGTCGAGCTGGTCGATGTACTGGCCGATGACCAGCGTCTGCTCGCCCGCGTGCTTCTTGACGAGAGCTTCCGTCACCTTGCGCTTCGTGGCGGTCGTGGCGCAGAAGCGGTACTTCTCCTCGGCCTCGGCCGTCGCGTACGCGAGCCGCTCCGCGTCCGTCAGGTTGACCCGCACCTCCACACAGTCCGCGGGCGCGATGTACCCCTGCGCCTCGATCTCCTTCCACGGAGCGTCGAACCGCTTGGGGCCGATCAGCGAAAAGACGTCCGACTCGCGGCCGTCCTCCCGCACCAGCGTGGCCGTCAGGCCGAGCCGCCGCCGGGCCTGGAGGTCGGCGGTGAACTTGAAGACGGGGGCGGGCAGCAGGTGCACCTCGTCGTAGATGACGAGGCCCCAGTCCCGGGAGTCGAAGAGTTCGAGGTGCGGGTAGACACCCTTGCGCTTCGTCGTCAGGACTTGGTACGTGGCGATGGTGACCGGGCGGATCTCCTTGCGCGTACCGCTGTACTCGCCGATCTCCTCCTCGGTCAGCGACGTCCGCTTGATCAGCTCGTGCTTCCACTGCCGGGCCGAGACCGTGTTGGTCACCAGGATGAGCGTCGTCGCCTTGGCCTCGGCCATCGCGCCCGCCCCGACCAGCGTCTTTCCCGCACCGCAGGGCAGCACGACCACACCACTGCCACCGTGCCAGAACCCCTCGACCGCCTGCTTCTGGTACGGCCGCAGCGCCCAGCCGTCCTCCGCGAGGTCGATGCGGTGCGCCTCGCCGTCGACGTACCCGGCGAGGTCCTCGGCGGGCCAGCCCAGCTTGAGGAGCGTCTGCTTGATCTGGCCGCGCTCGGACTGATGTACGGCGACGGTGTCCGCGTCGAGGCGCTCACCGACGAGGGGCTGCACCTTCTTGGAGCGCAGGATCTCTTCCAGGACCGGCCGGTCGGTGGTGGTCAGGACAAGGCCGTGCGTGGGGTGCTTCGAGAGGGTGAGCCTGCCGTAGCGGGCCATCGTCTCGGCGATGTCCACGAGCAGCGCGTGCGGCACGGGATAGCGGGAGAACTCCACCAGGGCGTCCACGACCTGCTCGGCGTCGTGCCCCGCCGCACGGGCGTTCCACAGGCCCAGCGGCGTCACGCGGTAGGTGTGGATGTGCTCGGGAGCACGCTCCAGCTCCGCGAAGGGCGCGATGACACGGCGGCAGGCCTCCGCCTGCTCGTGGTCGACCTCGAGCAGGAGAGTCTTGTCCGACTGGACGATCAGTGGACCATTCACGCGCGACCCTTTCGGTAAGCCAAACGTCCAGTGTGCCGCATGGCGCGCCGATACGGTCCGGCCTGCGTTTCTGCTCACGTTCCGGGCCGGGCGCGGGCTGCGTTCCGGGTCGGGGCGCGGGCTGGGTTCCGGTCCGCGGCGCCGGCTGGGTTCCGGTCTGGGCGCGGGCTCCGTTCCGGCCCGCGTTCCGACCGCCCTAGTCGTCCGCCAGCTCCGCCACTCCCGTGACCCGGTGCAGCGGATACGTCTTCACCTCGTCCGCCGTGTGGTCGTACGCCGTGACGAAGCCGCCCTCCACCCGGATCGGGGCGATCACCCGCTGGCTGGCCGCGCCCTCCGCGTTGACGTAGCCGATCCACACCGCCTCACCGGTCAGGACCGCGGCCTGCATCGTGGCGAGGGTCTCCGCCGCCGTGGTGCGAGGCAGCGCGTCGCCCTTCTCCGGGGTCGCCTTGCGGGGCATGGTCGAGGCCAGGTCGCCGGCGCGGATGGCGCGTACGGCCGCGCCGATCAGCGTGGTGTCGGCCAGCGGCGGGCCGTCGTGGACCGGCTCGGGAGCGGTGCGGGGCGGCGAGCGGTGGGCGTGCGCCCGCGTGATCAGTACGTCGCCCTCGGCGCTCTCCGCGGCGGGCGCGAAGCCCATCCCGCGCAGGCCTTCGAGGAGCGCCCCGGGGTCGGCCTGCGCGGCGAGCACGGTGGGCGCGAGGCGGCGCAGCCGCAGGCCCTGGGAGCGCTTGTCGGCCAGGATCTCGTTCAGGAGCGCCTCGTCGTCGCAGCGCACGTACGCGGACGCGGCGCCGATCCGCAGGTGGCCATGCTTACGGGCCACGTCGTCGATGAGGTACGCGAGGGGCTGCGGAACCGGCGTACGCGAGTGCGCGGCCAGGAAGGCGTGCAGGTCGGACGCGGACTTCCCCGCGTCGAGCGCCCGCCGCACGGAGCCGGGCGTGAACCGGTACACGGTCGCACCGCCCTTCGACTCGACGTCGGCGAGCACGGAGAGCGTCTCGGCGAGCGGACGCTCCAGCGGGCCGGGGGCCACCGCCGTGAGGTCGGCCTGCAGCAGTACGTGGTCGAGGGGTTCGGGGAGGAGGGGGGCGAGGAGTCTGGCGGCTCTCGCGCCCTGGGCGGCGAGTTCGGAGGGGGAGGGGTGGGGGGCCCGGGGGATGGGGAGGGCGTGGGTGCCGGTCTGAGAGGTGTGGGTACCGGTCTGGGAGGCGTGGGCGCCGGGCTGGGAGGTGCCCGGGTTCGCCGCCGCCCCCGCCGAGGTCTCTTCGCCCGACCCGCTCTCGGAGCCGAGCAGGGCCCGTCCGTGCGCGGACAGTGCGCCGCGCCCCGTGATGCCCAGCAACTCGCTCTCGTTCAGCGTCCATTGGGCGATCCTGGCGCGCAGCTCCATGGGTGCGGTGCCGGCGCCGGTGCCGGGCCCGCCGGGCGTGGAGTGGGGGGCCGTGCCGCCGCCTACCGAGCCGCGCGGCGGGCGCTCCCACCGCAGGCGCGCGAGGATCGACTCGGGCGTCGGGCTCGCGCCGTCCGGCAGGGTCGTGAGGAGCGTGAGCACGCGGTGCCGGATCTCCGGCGCCGACGAGCGGTCCAGGTGCGGGCCGAGCGCCGAGAGCGTGCGGTCCTTGCCGTCACGGCCGCCGATCAGGCCCGCCGTGCGGGTCGCCGTCAGCCAGGCCGTGGCGAGGACCGACCAACGCTCGGCGGCGGGCAGCTCCTGCCAGTCGTCGTACGCGGGGGTCGCCGCGTAGCGCTCGTCGGCCTCGCCGTCCGATGCCACGAGGCCCGCCGCGTAGGCCAGTTCGACCCAGAACGCCGCGACCGGCTCGGGCAGGTCCAGGGCGACCGCGGTCCGCTTCAGGTCGCGCACGCTGAGGCCGCCCGCGCGCAGCACGGTGGGACCGCCCTCGTCCCAGTCCTTCAAGAGCTCCTCGACCGTGTCGAGCGCCATGTACGCCTGGCTCGCCGCCGCGGCGTCCACAGCCTGTGGACGGTGTTCGCGCAGCACCTCGATGGCGGGCGGTGCCGGTTCGAGCACCCGGTGGGCGCGGCCCGCGCGCAGGTGCAGGGCCGCTTCGCGGGGGAGTACGACGGTGCCGGGCGAGGTGGGCAGCAGGAGCCCGCGGTCCAGGAGCCAGCGCAGGTGGCGCGCCGGGTCGGCGGTGACCTGGCCGTACGGCGGGCCCCAGACGAGCCGCGAGAGCACCTCGACGGACTCGGCGGGGGCTTCGTCGAGCAGCGCGGACATCCGGGTGCGGTCCGTGAACAGTTCGGTGAGCGAGCGCACCGCGGAGACCGCGTCGTGCGTGGACGGCAGCCCGGCCGCCGCCACGATGTCCTGAATACGGTTCGGGGACATGCCCGCGGTGGCCTCGGCGACGGTCGGGCCGAGGCCGGTGGGGGAGGGGTACTGCGGGGCGGGGGCGAGGAGTTCGCGGGCGGTGCGGACCAGGCGGAGGCGGTCGTCGGCGCCCCAGACGAGGGCCTGCTCGCGGAGGACGGCGAGGGCACGGCCGAGCGCGGCATCGACGGTGGCGTCACCGCCCTCGCTGCCCTCGTCGCCGGCGACGAGGGCGTGCAGCTCTTCGTACGTGGCGGGTTCCGGGGCCACGGCGAGTGCCTCGGCCACTTGCTGGGCGAACCGGTCGAGCCGCTCCAGGGCGCGGACCACGGATGCGCGGGTCGCTGCGCGCGTGGCGAGCTGGGTGAGGTCGTTCGGGACCGGCGTGAGGAGGTCGGGGCGGGCGTGGAGCAGCGCGCCGAGGGACGCGTCGTCACGGGAGCGGAGTGCCTCGGCGAGGGACCGGGGGGTGTCCGCTGGGCGCTGGGGCTGCTCGTCGGTGCTCATCAGGCTCACGGTAGCGGGTTGGGGTGCGGGGCTGGGCGTTCCTGGGGGCTGTGCCTGTGGCGGGGGGCCGGGACGGGGGCGGGTCCGCTCCGTCTGGGGGTCCGTCTGGGGGCGGGGTGCCGCGCCGCGAACCGTGCCGGCTGCGGGTGCGTGCGTGGCTGCGGGGTCCATCGTCTGTGGGTGCGGTGCCGTGCCGGTATGTCCGTCCTCGCTATCGTCCGGTGGCCGTGGGGCTGCTTCGAGGCTGGAGTGCCGCGAGCCGTGCTCCGGGCGGACATACCGTCACGGCCCCTTGGGTCTCGATGCCGGCTGCGGGTGCGTGCGTGGCTGCGGGGTCCATCGTCTGTGGGTGCGGTGCCGTGCTGGTATGTCCGTCCTCGCTATCGTCCGGTGGCCGCTCGGGTGCTTCGGGGCTGGAGTGCCGCGAGCCGTGCTCCGGGCGGACATACCGCCACGTCCCCTCGCGAGCGTCGCCGGCCGCGGGCCATCGTTGGCTGATCGATGGTGCTGCCGGGCAATCGGGTGGGTGGGCGGGAAAGCTTGTTCGTCCAGGTGGAGGCTGCGGGGCGAGGGCAGGGGGGAATGAGGTGCCGGGCCCCCGGGTGGCGGGGGACGCGGTAACGTCGGGGGACCGGGTACAAAGGGCGGTGCGTCAACGGGGCCGCCCCGGAGGGGACTTCGTGGGGATCGAGAGCGATCAGCTCGTCTTCGACTATCTGAGCCGCGTCGGCGACCTGGCCCAGCAACAGCAGCTGCCATCAGGCACCCGCATGCGCCTGGTCTCCGGCCTGCGCAACGAGATCGACCGGAGCCGGGCGAAGACCACGGTCGACAGCCCGGCCGCGATACGCCGCATCCTCGACCGCCTCGGCTCCCCCGAGGACCTGGTGGAAGCCGCGGGCACCGGCACCGGCACCGGTGACGTGGCGGAGACGGCCACCCCCAGCCCCGCCGTCCCCACCCAGCGCACACCGGAGCCGAAGGAACCACGCCCCAAGCGCCTGCGCCGCGTGGTACCCCGCCCCCGCCCCCGCCCGGCGGCGGAGGAACCGGAGCCGCCCCAGCAAGACGTGCCGTCCCCGCCGCACCTCGCGGGCACCGACGAACTCGGCGAGAGCGGCTCCGAGCCCGACTGGTGGCGCGTGGACAGCAGTCCCTTCGGCCTCGCCGACAGCGTGCCGGGCTTCACCGGCGGCGTAGAAATCCCGGAGATCCTCAAGCCCCCGCCGAAGAAGCGCCTCGACCCGGTGGAAGAAGAGGAAGAAGAGGGAGAGGAAGAGGACGGCGAGGAAGTCGGCGAGGAACACGTCGAGGCTCCCCGGCGGCTTCGGCTGAGGCGGCCCGCCGTCCTCACCCCCGCCACCCCCCGCTTCACCAACCCCCTCCTCCTGCTCGCCGCAGCCCTCCTCACCGTCGGCGCCATCCTCGGCAACTGGCTTGCCCTGGGCGGTGGCTGGCTTCTCGCCTACGCCTCGCGCAGGCTGAGCCGCGCCGAGGCGAAGTGGGCCGTCATGGGTCTGCCGGGGCTGGCCGTGGCGGCCGGGATCACCTGGCTGTGGGGCAGGAACGAAGGCCGCTGGGGCGATCCCGTCCGCGACGGCCACATGAGCGACGCGATGGCCGAGACCTGGCCGTGGGTGGTGCGCGGCGCGGCCATCGCCTCCGCGCTCTACCTGGTGTGGAGGTCCCAGCGGCAACGGCCGTGAGGGGTTAGCGCGTCAGCGCCTTCTGCATCTCGTCCAGGATCCTGTTCGCCGCCGTGTACCCGATGCCCTGGATCCACAGTTCGTCGTCGACGGTGTGGACATTGCCCTTCTTCACCGCGTCCATGCTCTTCCACAGGCTGCTGCCGACGGTCTGCGTCTGCTTCGATTTCTTCGGATCGCCGTACGTGGCGCGGAAGATGACATCCGCGTCGGCGAGGTCGATCTTCTCGGGCGACACGTCGTACGAGAAGCCGTCCTTGGCCTTGGCGGCGATCGCGGGGCGGCCCAGACCCACGTCCTTGAGGAGCGTGGCGATGTACGTCTTCTCGCCGTAGACGCGGATGTCCGCGCCCTCCACGAACCGCACGACGTTGACCTCCGTCGCCTTGGCCTTCGCCGGGCCGCCGACCGCGGTGGTCACCTGCTCGGCGTGTGCGTCGTACGCGGAGACGGCCTTCTTCGCCTCCGCCTTCTTGCCCAGCGCGTCCGCGTGGATCCGGAAGTTCTCCTTCCAGGGGTAGCCCGTGTTCTCCGTCATCACGGTCGGCGCGATCCGCTTGAGCTGCTCGTACTTCGCCCCGTGCCGGATCTTGCTGGTGAGGATGACGTCCGGCTTGAGGGCCGCGATGGCCTCCATGTTCGGGTTCAGCATCTCGCCGACGTCCTTGATGCCGCTGACCTCGTCCTTGGGCAGATAGCCCGGGAAGCCCGACGCCGCCTCGACGTGCGTGGCGCCGACCGGCTGCACGCCCAGCGTGATCGCGGAGTCCAGCTCGGCCGTGTCGAGGACCACGACACGCTTGGGGGCCACCGGGACCTTCACGTCTCCCATCGCGGTCTTGATGACGTGCGTGCTGCCCGAACCGGCCCGCGGATCATCGGAGTCCGACGATCCGCAGGCCGAGAGCGAGAGCGCGAGCGCGCCGCTCAGGGCGAGGGCAGTGAAGCCGGTCCTTGCGGACCCATTGATCCTGGTGGTCATGGCTTGGGGGTCACCTCTCGGTCGGACGAGGGCTGCGGGCGCGCATCCGCGGCCCACGGAGCCCCGGGGACGACCAGGGGCGAGCCCGTCACCGGGTCCGGTACCACCACACACTCCAGACCGAACACATCGCGGACCAGATCCTCGGTGACGACGTCGGCGGGCGCGCCCTCGGCGACGATCCGGCCCGTCCTCATGGCGACGAGGTGATCGGCGTACCGAGCGGCCTGGTTGAGGTCGTGCAGCACGACGACCACCGTCCGGCCGCGGTCGTGGTTCAGTTGGCGCACCAGGTCCAGCACCTCGACCTGGTGCGCGATGTCGAGATACGTCGTCGGCTCGTCCAGGAGCAGCAGCTCGGTCTCCTGCGCGAGCGCCATCGCGATCCACACCCGCTGGCGCTGACCGCCCGACAGCTCGTCCACGGAGCGCTCGGCGAGCGTGGCGACGTCGGTGCGTTCCATCGCCTCCCGCACCGCCCTCTCGTCCTCCTCGGACCACTGCTGCCACCAGTGCTGATGCGGCTGACGGCCGCGCGCGACCAGGTCGGCGACGGTGATCGCCTCGGGTGCGACGGGCGTCTGCGGGAGCAGTCCGATCTGCTGGGCGATCTTCTTGGTGGGGAGTTTGGCGAGCGCTTCGCCGTCGAGCAGGACCGCGCCGCTCCTGGGCTTCAGGAGGCGGCCGAGCGCGCGCAGGGTGGTCGACTTCCCGCACGCGTTGGGGCCGACGATGACCGTGACCTTGCCGTCGGGCACCGCGAGGTCGAGCTCGTGCACGACCTCGCGGTCCTCGTAGGCGAGGGTCAGCTCGCGGGCGCTGAGGCGGGCGGCGGTCACGAGGTGCCTCCATTGCGGACGGAACGGCTGCGGGAGCTGTGACTTCGGACGATGAGCCAGATCAGGTACGGGGCTCCGACGGCCGCCGTGAGGACGCCGACCGGCAGCTCGGTGGGCGAGAAGAGACGCCGGGCGAGCAGGTCGGCCAGGACCATGATCAGCGCGCCGAGCAGCGCCGAGCAGAACAGCGGGATCTGCGCGGTGCGGGTCAGGCGGCGGGCGATCTGCGGGGCGAGCAGCGCCACGAAGTCGACGGGCCCGGCGGCGCCGGTCGCCACGGAGGCGAGGACCACGCCGAGCAGCACGAGACCGAGGCGTACGTGCCCCAGGCGCACCCCGAGCGCGGTCGCCGTGTCGTCGTCCATGGTCACCGAGCGCTGGGCGCGGGCGGCCCAGAACACGAACGGCAGCAGGGCGAGGAGGGTCCATCCCAGCGGCGCCGCCTCCGTCCAGCCGCGGCCGTTGAGGGAGCCCGTCATCCAGATCTGCGCCTGCTGGGCGACGAGGTAGTCGCCCTTGGTCATGAACAGCGTGGTCACGGACCGCAGGGCGATCGCGAAGCCGATGCCGATGAGCACGAAGCGGGTCGCGTGCAGGCCGCCGCGCCAGGCGAAGACGTACACGAGGGCGGCGGCCGCGACGCCGCCGATCACGGAGAGGTAGGGCAGGACGGTCGCCGAGGTGACCCCGAGGGCCATCGCCCCCACCGTCAGGGCGCTCGCGCCCTGGCTGATGCCGATGATGTCGGGGCTGGCCAGGGGGTTGCGGGCGACGGTCTGGATGAGCCCGCCCGCGACTCCGAAGGCGGCGCCGACGAGGAGGCCGACGACCATGCGGGGTTCGCGCAGCGTTCCCACGACCAGCTCGTCGGGGGAGGGCTGCCCCGTCAGGACCTTCAGGACCTCACCGGGTGCGACGAACGACTCGCCTACGCAGAGGTACGCGAGGCAGCTCGCCGCCAGGAGCAGCGCGAGGAGTACGGCGACCACGGCTGCCCTGCGGTGCACCAGGAACGCGGCCCTGCGGACCCGGAGGACGGAGTACCCGGCGGGGCGTATGCGCCCCGCAGCGATCGGCTGGGCGCTCATGCCGCGACCGCCTTCCGACGCACCAGCGTCACCAGGAACGGCACCCCGATGAGCGCGGTCATCACCCCGGCAGGCACCTCGCTCGGCGGAAAGACCACGCGCCCCACGGTGTCGGAGACGAGCAGCATCACGGGCCCGATGACGGCGGCCATGGGCAGCACCCAGCGATGCCCGCTGCCCACGATCGCGCGGGCGATGTGCGGGACCGCGAGCCCGATGAACGCGATGGGCCCGGCCGCTGCCACCCCCGCACCGGTGAGCACGGTCGCCCCGAGACCGCCGACGATCCGTACGGTGGCGACCTTCTGCCCGAGGCCCTTGGCCACGTCCTCGCCCAGGGCGAGCGCATCGAGGCCGCGGGCCACGGACAGCACAAGAACCAGCCCCACAAGGAGGAACGGCCAGATCTGCCCGACGATCTCCGCGTCGCGCCCGGAGAGCGAGCCCACCTGCCAGAAGCGGAACTCGTCCAGGGCCGAAGCCTTGGTGGTGAGGACCGCGGTGGTCAGGGAGACCAGGAGCGCGTTGATCGCGGCGCCGCCGAGGGCGAGCTTCACGGGGGTCGCACCGCCCCGTCCGCTCGCGGCGATCGCGTACACCGCGACGGACGCGAGGCCCGCGCCGACGAAGGCGTACCAGACGTATCCGGTCAGCGTGTGGACGCCCGCGAACGCGATCGCCATGACCACGCCCACCGACGCGCCCTGGCTGACGCCGAGGATGCCGGGGTCGGCGATGGGGTTGCGGGTGATGCCCTGCAGGACCGTGCCGGCCAAGGCGAGCGCGGCGCCGACCATCAGGCCGATGAGCGTGCGCGGTACCCGCATCTCGCGGACGACTTCGGCGGCGTCGCTGTGCCCGCCGTGCAGCAGGGCGTCGATGACGGCGGACGGCGCGATCGCGCGGGCGCCGACGGAGAGACTGAGCAGGACCGCGAGCAGCAGGGCCAGGACGGCCGCCGTCATCGCGACAGCGCGTCTGGCTGGCACACGCATCGGCTGAGCTCGTTTCGGAGGAATCGAAAAGACGGGGAAGTGCGTCAGAGGTAAGGCTTGGCTAAGTCTAAGGGCGGGCCCTTCGGCCCCGTTCCGGGCCGTCGGGCCTCGGCACAATGGCCTCATGACCTCACGCGCTCCGACAGTCGGCTTCGACCTCGACATGACTCTGATCGACTCCCGGCCCGGCATCAGGGAGGCCTACCTGGCCCTGTCCGCCGAGACCGGCACGTACATAGACGCCGACCTCGCCATCACCCGGCTCGGCCCGCCGCTCGAGGACGAGCTGCGCAACTGGTTCCCCGAGGAGCGGATCCAGGAGATGGGCGACCGCTACCGTGAGATCTATCCCACATACGCCATCGCCCCCACGCTCGCGATGGCCGGGGCCCGCGAGGCGGTCGCCGCCGTGCGCTCCCACGGCGGCCGGGCGATCGTGGTGACCGCCAAGCATGAGCCGAACGCGAAGCTCCACCTGGCGCACCTCGGCATCGAGGCGGACGCGGTGATCGGCTGGCTGTGGGCCGAGGCGAAGGCGGAGGCACTGAGCGAGCACGACGCGGCGGTGTACGTCGGGGACCACACCGGTGATGTACGCGGCGCGCGTACGGCGGGCGCGCTCTCCGTGGCGGTGGCCACCGGGCCGTGCGACGCAGCGGAACTGCGCGCGGCGGGAGCGGATGCCGTGCTCCCCGACCTGACGGAGTTCCCCGCCTGGCTCGCCGCGTACGTCGAGGGCGCCGCCGCTAAGTAGTCGCCGACCTGGCCTGGCGGCGCTGAACGGCGATACCGCGCAGCACTCCCGCCACGGCGACGAGGAACCCGACGCCCATCAGCATGCACACCGCGTACGCGATGGACGGGAACGGGTCGGTGCCGAGGAACAGCGGGGCCACCGTGACCAGAGTGGCCACGGCTCCGACGAAGAAGATGATTGCTCCGGTCCGGACCAGGCCATCGCCCGGTCCGGCGGAATTCGCTGGGGTTTTGTCACGCACCCGACCAGGGTAGTTCCCAGCGCGAAGGAAGAATCCGGGGACGTCTTGTCACCGGCCCCCGGACCCATAGTCTTGGTGGCGGCGGGTCGGGCGACCCGCTGTAGTGCTATCCAGAGCCGTTTTCCGCGGCATAGACGCGTACGACGACAAGTACGAGGACGAGGACTTCAGGTGCCTACCGGCAAGGTCAAGTGGTTCAACAGCGAGAAGGGCTTCGGCTTCCTCTCCCGCGATGACGGCGGCGACGTCTTCGTGCACTCCTCCGTACTGCCCGACAGTGTCGACACACTCAAGCCCGGCCAGCGCGTCGAGTTCGGCGTCGTCGCCGGTCAGCGCGGTGACCAGGCCCTGTCGGTGACGATCCTCGACCCGACGCCGTCCGTTGCCGCCGCGCAGCGGCGCAAGCCCGACGAACTGGCGTCGATCGTCCAGGACTTGACGACGCTGCTCGAGAACATCACACCGATGCTGGAGAAGGGGCGCTACCCCGACAAGGCGTCGGGCGCGAAGATCGCCGGCCTGCTCCGTGCGGTGGCGGACCAACTGGACGTGTAGAGCCTCAGCCGAAGTCGAGCGCACCCGGCGGAAGGGGCGGTACGAGCCCCTCCGCCGCGGCCCGCGTCAGCAGTCCGCGGATCGCGGCATGGCCGTTCTCGCCCAGATCGGCCGTGAACTCGTTCACGTACAGGCCGATGTGCTGGTCGGCGACGGCCGGGTCCATCTCCTGCGCGTGCTCCTGCACGTAGGGCCGCGAGGCCTCGGGGTCGTCCCAGGCCATCCGCACCGACGTACGGACGGCGTCCGCGAGCTGCTCCAGGCGCTCCGTGCCGAGGCTCCGCTTGGCGATGATCGCGCCCAGCGGGATCGGCAGACCCGTCGTCCGCTCCCAGTGCTCGCCCATGTCGGCAAGGCAGTTGAGCCCGTAGTTCTGATAGGTGAAGCGCGCCTCGTGGATGACGAGCCCCGCGTCGACCTTGCCGTCCCGCACCGCGGGCATGATCTGGTCGAAGGGCAGCACGACGATCTCGCCGACGCCGTCGGCCAGGGTGTCCGCGGCCCAGAGCCGGAACAGCAGGTACGCCGTCGACTTCTCGCTCGGCACCGCGACGGTCTTCCCCGTCAGGTCGGCTCCGGCCTCCCGGGTGAGCACCAGCGGCCCGCAGCCACGGCCGAGCGCACCGCCGCACGGCAGCAGCGCGTACTCGTCAAGGACGTAGGGCAGGACGGCGTACGACACCTTCAGGATGTCGAACTCGCCGCGCTCCGCCATGCCGTTGGTGATGTCGATGTCGGCGAACGTGACATCGAGCGCGGGCGCGCCGGGCACCCGGCCATGGGCCCAGGCGTCGAAGACGAACGTGTCGTTCGGGCAGGGCGAGTAGGCGATCTGCAGCGAGGTCGGGCTGGGGTGCGCGTCCTGCGCGGGCGTTGCGGGCGTCTCAGTCATGCCGTTTCCAACTCTCCAGTACGGGCGCGAATTTCCCGAACGCGTCCCCCAGCGCGCCCAGCGCCTCGCCGATCCGCCAGGCGGCGCGGTCGCGCGGTCCGACGGCGTTGGAGACCGCGCGTATCTCCAGGACGGGCAGTGCGTACGTGGCGGCCGCCTCGGCCACCCCGAATCCCTCCATCGCCTCCGCGAGGGCCCGCGGATGGCGGCGCCGGAGCTCGGCGGCGCGCTCGGCGGTGCCGGTCACGGTGGAGACGGTCAGGACGGTGCCGGTGAGGACGGTGGCGGAGGTGCCTTCGCAGACGGCGGCCAGATCCCGTACGAGGGAACCCGGGGGCCGGTGGGTGACGGCACCGAACCCGAGTTCGGTGACCGGCAGGAAACCGTCGGGCGTCTCGGCGCCCAGATCGGCCACGGTGATCTCGTCGGCGAACACGAGGGAGCCGATGGGCGCGTCGGGCAGGAAGCCGCCACCGATCCCGGCGGAGACCACCAGGTCGTACGGGGCGCGCGCGAGGGCGGCCGCCGTGTGCGCCGCGGCGGCGGCGGGTCCGACACCGACGGCCACCGCGTCGGCGTACGGGGGCAGCCGGTCGGCCACCGCGTCCCGTTCGGCCGGGACGGCGGTGGCTACCAGTACGCGGGGAGAGGACTCCAAGGGAGGGTCAGGAGTCCTTCTTGAGCTTGAACGACCACAGGCCGGTCGCCTTGGCCGAGGTGCCCTTGCCGCCTTCGAGCAGGCTGACGGTGGTGGAGTTCTTGCCGCCGCCGTACTGCTGGTTGAAGAAGACGCTGCCGGGGATGACGACGTACGTCTTCTTGCTGGCCTCGGTGAGCGCCTGACCGTTCATCAGGAGCGTCCAGCCCTTCTCGGCGACCTCGGGGTCGACGCCGAAGCGGACCTTCTCGTCGGGGTCGACCTTGATGGACTTGACGTCGGTTTCCTTGAGGCAGCTCTGGATCTGGGACTCCTTGAGCTCCTTGCCGTCGTTGTAGCAGGAGGCCTCGGTGTTCACCGAGTCGCTGCCGACCGTGACGGTGGCGAGGGGCGTCGGCTTGTCGCAGGCCGACAGGACGAGGAGTCCGGCGGAGACAGCGCCAATGGCGGCCACGGAACGGCGACGGCGCGCCGAGCTGTGAACGTGTGCGGCTCCGCCGCGGAGCAGGGAGGTCATGGGCGAAGGCTATCGGGCGCCCCGTGCCGTCCCGCCACGTGGGGGTCGCGGCGTGCCGCACCCGTTGATTTGTCGGGCTCACGCCACCCGATGGCGGCGCTGCCCGCCGTGCCGGGCCGCGGAGAGCAGGCCCCGCACGGTCGACAGCCAGCCGACGGCCACGATCGCCGAGGCCACCGAGAACCCCAGTGACCCGTTCAGCGGCAGGGCCATGCCGATTCCGCCGCCCACCACCCACGCCACCTGAAGGATGGTCTCCGAGCGGGCGAAGGCGGAGGTCCGCACCTCTTCCGGCACGTCCCGCTGGATCAGCGCGTCCAGGGACAGCTTCGACATGGCCTGCGCGAAGCCCGCCACCGCGCCGAGGCAGGCGACGCCCACCGCCCCGAAGAACACCGCCGCGGTGATCGCCACGCCGAGGACGACGGCGACGGCGGTCACGATGATGACCTCCGGCGCCCGCGATCTCAGACCCGCGCCGACGGCTGTGCCCAGCGCGTTGCCCGCTCCGGCGGCGACACCCACTATTCCCAGGGACACCGCGGCGCTCTGGCCGCCGAGCGGTTCCTCGCGCAGCAGGAAGGCGAGGAAGAAGATGAGGAAGCCGGAGAGACAGCGCAGCGCGGCGTTGGCGGTGAGGGCGTGCGTGACGGCGGGCCCGACCGTACGCAGCCCCAGGCGCCGCTTCTTGGACGTGTCCGTCGCGGCCTCGGTGCGCGCGTGCAGATGCAGATGCTCCTCGTCGGACGAGAGCAGCGCCTTGTGCTCGCCCTTCGCCGAGTCGACCTTGGGCGGCAGCGAGAGGGAGAGGAGCATCCCGACGACGAAGATCACGAAGGCGCCGTAGAGCGGCCAGCGTGGTCCAAGGGCCTGCAGCCCCGCGCCGATCGGGGCCGCGATCCCGGTGGCGAGCAGTCCGCCGAGCGTGACTCTGGAGTTGGCCTTGACCAGGGAGAACCCCTTGGGCAGCAGCCGGGGCACCACGGCGCTGCGGACGACCCCGTACGCCTTGGACGCGACCAGGACGCCGAGCGCGGCGGGATAGAGCTCCAGGCTCCCCGTGATCACCGCTTCGGAAAGGAGCAGGGCGAGGAGGGCGCGGGCCAGCATCGCCGCGGCCATCGCATAGCGGCGGCCGTGCGGGAGGCGGTCCAGGAGGGGGCCGATGACGGGGGCGAGGAGGGTGAAGGGCGCCATGGTGATGGCGAGATAGAGGGCGACACGGCCGCGGGCCTCGTCCGTCGGCACGGAAAAGAAGACGGTCGAGGCGAGCGCGATGGTGATCATGACGTCGCCCGCGCCGTTCACGGCGTGCAGTTCGATGAGCTTGCCGAGCCCCGACTCGCCCGCGCCGTGCGCGTGTGTGGCCTTGCGGATGCCGCGGGCCGTGCCGGTGAACGGCAGGTGCAGGGCGCGGCCGACCCGACGGGCGGCCCGGCTCAGCACCGGGCCCCGCCCGCCTGTTCCCCGGGACGACGACCTTGCGGCTGCCACCTCGTCATAGTGCCCCCTAAAGGCGCGATGTACGGGTGAGTGGGTGGGAGAAACGCCGCGAAGCGGCGAAACGCTCCGACCGGCGGAGGAGGGCTGCCGCACGCCGGTGTAGGCCCAGGCGCCGGGAGAAGGTAGCGTGCGTAGCGCGCCTGCGGCGGTTGTTCTTGGCCGCGCGCCTCTCGGTCATCCCGCAGAATGGATGACGTAGGTGCGCCCGAGGACGTCAGGGCGCGGACGTCGACGCGGCCCTTTGGTCCGCTCCGTCCGCACTCCCGCGTATGGGTGGCGCACTCGTGAGACGGCGTAATGGAGAAGCGATACCTGTGAGCGCAGCGACAACGCGAAGCCGTACCCCGCGTACCCCGCGTACTCCCGACCGCCTGTGCGCCGAGGCGGTGGGACTGGCCCGTGACGCGGCCGAGGATGCCGCCGCGCCCGGTGTGGTCGGCGAGCACGTCGATGTCGTGGTCGAGGGCGACCGCGTGGTCACGCACCTGTTCGAGTGCAAGGACTTCGGCTACCGGGGCTGGCGCTGGGCCGTGACGGTCGCCCGCGCCTCCCGCGGGAAGGTGGTCACGCTCGACGAGACGGTGCTGCTGCCGGGTCCCGACGCGCTGCTCGCCCCCGAGTGGGTGCCGTGGAGCGAGCGGCTCCGGCCGGGCGACATGGGCCCGGGGGACCTGCTCCCCACGGACGCGGAGGATCTGCGTCTGGAGCCCGGTTACTCGGGCGAGGAGGAGCCGCCGCCGAACTCCGTGTTCTCGGAGCAGATGGCGGAGCTGGTCGAGGCCGAGGACGTGGAAGTGACGGCGGGCTCGCCCGCCGAGCTGCCGGCGGTGCCCGCGCGTGGCTCCATCGCCGCGCTCGCGGACGAGCTCGGCATGCGCCGGGCGCGGGTCCTCTCCCGCTACGGCCTGCATGCCGCGGCCGACCGCTGGGAGGAGTCGCACGGCGCGAAGACGGCGATGGCGCAGGCCGCGCCCGCGTCCTGCGTCAGCTGTGGCTTCCTTGCCCCGATCGGCGGATCGCTCGGGCAGGCGTTCGGGGTGTGCGCGAATGAGTTCGGTCCTGCGGACGGGCATGTGGTGTCCCTCGCGTACGGCTGTGGGGGGCACTCCGAGGCTGCCGTGATGCCCAAACCGTCGCGGCCCGCCGCGCCCGTCCTCGACGAAACCCGCGTCGACGTCCTCCCGCTGCGGCCCGCGCGGGACTCCGGGTCGGTGCCGTTGGAGGGTGCGGCGGAGGATCTGGGGCACTCCTGACTTCCCCCGCGCTCCGCGCGGGATTTCCACCGGGGGCGCCGCCGGGGGCCAGGGGCCGGGGTCGGCCTGCGGCTGCGGCTGGATGGTCTCTCCTAGCCCGCGCTCCGCGCGGATTTTTCCCACCCACCCACCCGATTGCCCTGGGGTGTGGGGGTGCTGTCGTGGGCGTGCGTCTGTCGTCTGTCTGCGGCTGGGTGGTCTCAGGCCCGCGCTTCGCGCGGATTTTTCCCGCCCGCCCACCCGATTGCCCCGTGGTGTCGGGGGCGGCCTCTTCTGTTTCCCCCCGGATTGCTGCCCTGCAGGTTTTTCCCGCCTGCCCGCCCGTTTGCCCCGCATCGGGTGGGCAAGAGCTGCACCGCGCATAGCTGTCCCTACGTAAGCGTCCGTGCTGCGGGGCAATCGGGTGGGTGGGTGGGAGAGGTCCCTGCGGGAGTGCGTGACGCGGGAGGCAGGGCGGAGGCGAGGTGAGGCGTCCGTAGCGTTCGGGCTGGCTGGCAGTGCCCTGTGGCATTATGCGGACGCGCCTCTGGGGAGAGGGACGCTGTCGGCTTAGTGCAAGGGGGTTGGGGAATGGCGGCGGGTACGGAGCCGGATGGTTCGTCCACGTCCGACGAGGAGTGGGAACGGTTCCTGCGCGAGTCGGCGGCAGGCACCCCCGACGCGCCCAAGGAACCCTCGGCACGCGCCCGCGAAGTGACAGAGCGGCTGCGCGCGGAGTCCGGCCGCGGCCGGACGGAAGGCTGGCGCAGCTACACGCCTGCGCAGCCCAAGCAGCCCAAGCAGCCCAAGCAGGCCAAGCGCCGCACCGGTTGGTACGTCTTCGGGCTGCTGGCCTCGCTGGGCCTGTTGGCCGTTGCCCTCGCCCCCGGGCGGGTCGTGGACCTGTTCTCCGGTGACGACCCCGACTCCCCCTCGGCAGCCGCCGAAACCGCCCGCCCCACCGAGCCGCCCCCTTCGGAAGCCGCCCAACGCCCCACCAAGGACGAACCGTTCCGTGGTTCACCGGCCGCCGGATGGGCGAACGGAGCGGCCGGGATCACCGTGCCGAAGGCCAGGGCCGTCGGCTGGATGAGCGAGGCCGAGGTCGAGCGCGCCCTCGACCGCAGCCGGGACTTTCTCGTCGCGTCCAGCCTGGACCGGAGGGTGCTGCGGGGCGAGCGCCCCGAGAAGGCGATCGCCCTGATCAACCCCCACCAGGAAGACGTCCAGAGCATCCTGAAGACCGCTTTCCGGAGCCCGAGCGAGAAGAACGACCCCCTCCTCCTCTTCAGCCGCTTCCGGCCCTCCCGCACCCACCTGGTCGGCGACATCGTGAAGACCCGGGGCCTGCTCACCTACCGGGAGGGCAAGCGCGGCGCCCTCCAGGTGACCGCCGACGTCACCTACGTCTACCCGGCCACCCGCGCGGACGCAGATGGCGACGACGAGATCGTGCGCACCATCGTCCGGCGCGAGCTGGTCATGAGCTGGGACGATCCCGGAAAGGTGATCACCGAGCCGGGCACGTTCTCGATCGTCTCGAACACATTCGACATGACCAACGGCGGCTGCGGCGCCCCCACCGGCTACCTCACCCCGCCCTTCGGCACGGACCGCCGGGCGGACGCGACCGGCACGGAGATGGACCCGTACGACCGCAGCGTGCCGGTCGGGCGGGACGATCCCTCCGAGGACGAGTGCGGGAGGGCCACGCGGTCCTAGCGAAAGTCTCCCGGCGGCAGACGCCCCCGGCCAGTCGCGCGCCCACCGGCCGTCGGAGGGAGCCGCGGGACGCGATACCGTTCGCCCCGCGAACCAAGCGAGGGAGACGACACCGTGAGCAAGACCGTGCGGCCGGCGGCCGAGGGTACTGACCCGTTCGGCACGGCACGGCTCAGGCGGGGTGTCCTCGATGCCTGGGCGGCCAGCCCGGCCCGGTTCCGGGAGGACGCCAACGCCGAGGAGGACCTCGCCCTCGGCGGCTACCGGGATCGATTGATCGTCGAGCTCGCGCAGAACGCCGCGGATGCCGCCGCCCGCGCCGGCGCCCCCGGGCGGCTCTCCCTCACCCTCCGGGACGGCGTACTCGCCGCCGCCAACAACGGCGCCCCCCTCGACGCCACCGGCGTCGAATCCCTCTCCACCCTCCGCGCCTCCGCCAAGCGCGAGGAGCAGAACAACGGCGCCGTCGGCCGCTTCGGCGTCGGCTTCGCCGCCGTGCTCGCCGTCTCGGACGAGCCCGCCGTCGTGGGGCGTACCGGCGGGGTCCGCTGGTCCCTGAGCGAGGCCCGTGAACTCGCCGCCGACACCGCCCGGTTCAGCCCGGGCCTCGGGGACGAGGTCCGGCGGCGCGACGGACACGTGCCGCTGCTGCGGCTCCCCTTCGCCGCCGAAGGGACCGCCCCGGAGGGGTACGACACCGTCGTCATCCTGCCCCTGCGCGACGCCGCCGCCGAGGACCTCGTCCTGCGGCTGCTCGGTGACATCGATGACGCTCTGCTTCTTGCCCTTCCGGGGGTGGAGGAGGTGCTCGTCCAGGTCGGCGACAGCCCGGTCCGCACCCTCCGCCGTACGGCCGAACCCGGGTACGTGGACATCGAGGACAGCCGTGACGGCGCCACCCGCTGGCGCACCGTCAGCCGGCAGGGCTCCCTGGAGCGGGACCTCCTCGCCGACCGGCCCGTCGAGGAGCGGCTGCGGCCCCACTGGTCCGTCACCTGGGCCGTCCCCACGGACGGGGAGGGTGCCCCGCAAGCTCCCCGTAGTGCTCCCGTCCTGCACGCGCCCACCCCGAGTGACGAGCCGCTCGGCGTGCCCGCCCTGCTCATCGCCTCGTTCCCGCTCGACACGACCCGGCGGCACGCGGCGCCCGGGCCCCTCACCGACTTCCTCGTGCAGCGCGCGGCCGACGCGTACGCCGAACTCCTCGCCGACTGGCGGCCCGTCGGCGAAGGCATCATCAGCCTCGTCCCCGGTCCGCTCGGCAAGAGCGAGCTCGACGGCGCGCTGCGCCAGGCCATCCTCGACCGGCTGCCCCGCACCGCCTTCCTGCCGCCCGCGGTGGAGGCCGTCCCCCAAGAGGACCCCGACGTACCCGAGTGGGAGGCCCCCGTCGCGCTGCGTCCGCGTGACGCGGAGGTCGTGGAGGGCGCGAGCGCCGACACCGTACGCGTGCTCGCCGATGTCCTGCCGAGCCTGCTGCCCGCCGGTCTCGAACGGCGTGCCGAGCTGCGCACCCTCGGTGTCGCCCGCGTGCCGCTGACCGAGGCGATCGACCGGCTCGCGGGCCTTGAGCGGGAGGCGAGCTGGTGGCGGCGGCTCTACGACGCCCTTGCCGGTGTCGATCCCGACCGCCTGACCGGGCTCCCTGTCCCGCTCGCCGACGGACGCACCACCATCGGGCCCCGTCAGGTGCTCCTGCCCGTCACCGGCGACGACAGCGATCCGGCGGCCCTCGTACGCCTCGGCCTGAAGGTCGCCCACCCCGACGCCGTGCATCCCCTCCTGGAGAAGCTCGGCGCCCTGCCCGCCACGCCCCGCGCCGTCCTGACGACCCCGCAGGTCCGTGCCGCCGTCGCCGCGTCCCTCGACGACGACACGTGGGACGAGGACGCGCTCGACGCCGAGGAGCTCGCGGACATCGTGCTCGCGCTCGTCCGCGACGCGAACCTCGCGCCCGGCGACGAGCCCTGGCTCGGTGCGCTCGCCCTCCCCGACGACGAGGACGGCGACCTCGCTCCGGCCGGTGAACTCGTCTATCCCGGCAGCCCCTTCGCGCAGGTCATGCGCGAGGACGAACTCGCCACGGTGGACGCCGAGCTGGCCGAGCGCTGGGGCGAGCAGCCGCTGGCCGCGTGCGGTGTCCTCGCCACGTTCGCCCTGGTCCGCGCCACGGATGTCGTACTCGACCCCGATGAACTGGAGCCGCGCGAGGGTGACTTCGCGGAGCCCGACGACGCGGGTCTGCTGGACGCCGTCGACGTGTGGTGCGAGGACGTGCTCGACCGGCTGCCCGAGACTCCGGTGCCGCCCGTCGCGACCGAGATCATCGCCGTACGGGATCTTGACCTGGTCGACGAGGACTGCTGGCCGCAGGCCCTGGCCATGCTCTCGCGCCCGCCGCTGCGGGACGCGCTGACGCAGCCGCTGCGGATCCTGCTGCCGGACGGCACGACGGAGAGCGTCCGGTCGTACACGGCGTGGTGGCTGCGCGGGAATCCGGTGCTCGGCGGTCGGCGTCCGGCCGGTCTCCGGGCCTCGGGCGGCGACCCGTTGCTCGAAGGGCTGTACGACGCCGCCGACGCATCGGGGTTCGACGACGAGCAGGTGCTTCGCGCGCTCGGCGTCCGCACGTCCGTTGCCGCCCTGCTGTCGGAGCCGGGTGGCGCGGCCGAGCTGCTCGACCGGCTCGCGGACCCGGGGAGGACCGTTTCGGCGGCCCAACTGCACGCGTTGTACGGGGCTCTGGCCGATCTGGACCCGGATCAGGTGACGCTGCCGGACGAGGTGCGGGCCGTCGTGGACGGTGAGGTCGTGGTGGTCGACGTGGCGGACGCGGTCGTCGCCGACGCACCCGACCTGCTGCCGCTGGCCGGAGGAGTGGCGCTGCTGCCGGTGGAGCCCCGCAGGGCGGGGGACCTGGCCGAGCTGCTCCAGGTGCGCAGGCTGAGCGAGACGGCGGCCGTGGAGCCCGCGGGTGAGGGCGAGGTGCATCCGGTGCCGGAAGCGGTGCGGATCCTGCTCGGGCCCGCGACTCCTCGGACGTACACCGAGTACGAGGAGTTGTTCGCCGGGGACGTCGAGCTGGACTGGCGCAGGACGCCGGACGGCACCGTGCACGCCGCCACGCTTGAGGGCGTCGCCGCGGGTCTCGCCTGGGCGGCGGGGCAGTGGCCGCGGCGGTTCGAGGTGGCGGCGCTGCTTGAGGATCCTTCGCGGACGGATGAGCTTGAGCGGGACCGCTGGTTCGACTGAGGCGGGTGCGGGTGCGGGTGCGTGGGGGTCGGCCGCGCAGTTCCCCGCGCCCCTTCCGGGCCCGCATCCCGCCTGAGTTGTCTCGTCTGCGGGTGTGTGGGGGCTGGGCGCGCCGTTCCTCGCGCCCCTTTGGGGTCCGCCCGGCAGCCGGGCGTGATCTCGTACGCCAGGAACCGGTCACGAAATCTTCACTTGGCGTACAACCAGGCGCCCAGGTCGTGAGTCTGATCTTGCGAGTCAACAGACTCCTAGATCACCGGGACCCGCGTGACAGCCCCCAATGCACCGCGGAGCCCCCTTCCCAACTGGGGAAACACATGCGCATTCGTGCCACCGTGGCCGCACTGACCGGCACCCTGGCCCTGTCCGCACTCGTCGTGCCGGCCGCCCAGGCCGCCGACGGCCCGTCGTCCACCCCCCGTCTCGCCGCGAAGGCCGAGCAGGCCGTGCCGGGTGCGAACGAGGGCGACACCGAGATCACGAAGGTCACCGTCAACGGCGGCAAGGACATCGTGGTCGGTACCACCAACAAGGTGACGTTCAGTGTGGCCGTCACCGCCACCGACCCGGAGGGCATAGCGGCCGGCAGCGCCTTCCTCTACCACGGCGGCAGCGTCGACACCGCGGACGGCGTTCTGGCGCCGGACGACTTCGACGGCAAGTGCACGGTCGTCAACGCCACCACCTCGACCTGCACCGTCACCGTCGTCGCCGACCCGAAGACGGACCTCTACAACGGCCTGGCCGGGTCGGGCTGGAAGGTCTACGCCGTCGCGGGCGCGAACGACGAGGACTCGGCCACGAACGAGGCGTACAAGTCGGACGCCAACGTCCAGCGCTACGCCCGCCTCACCACCAACGCCTCCCCCGAGCCCATCAAGAAGGGCAAGACCCTCACGGTCACCGGCGCCCTGACCCGCGCCAACTGGGACACCTCGAAGTACGCGGGCTACACCCAGCAGCCCGTGAAGCTCCAGTACAAGAAGAAGGGTGCGGCTTCCTACTCCACCCTCAAGACCATCACGTCCGACTCCAAGGGCAACCTGAAGACGACCGTGAAGGCCTCCGCGGACGGCTACTTCCGCTACGTCTTCGCCGGTACCTCCACCACCCCGGCCGTGACCTCGACCAGCGACTTCGTCGACGTCAACTAGTACGCGAGCAGTAGCCGGCTACGCCGGGAAGCGGCGGTCCACCCAGCGGTAGATGACCTCGATGACCAGTGAGGCCACCGCCGCGATCGCGACCGCCGCCCACGGCATCGTCGTGCCCACCAGCTTCAGCTGGAAGAAGTCCTGGAGCCACGGCACGGTCAGCACCAGCAGGAAGCCGAGACCCATCGCGCCGATCAGCCCGACCCGCCACCACGTGTAGGGGCGGGCGATGATCGCGAGGACCCACATGGCGATCAGGAACAGCGCCAGCGTGGCCGCGCTGGTCTCGGCTTCCCGCGCTCCCGCGCCCGCGTAATGGTGCCGCGCCAGGAGGTATGTGCAGAAGGTCGCGATGCCCGCGACGACGCCGCCCGGGATCGCGTACCGCATGACCCTTCGTACGAAGTGGGGCTTCGCCCGCTCCTTGTTGGGCGCCAGCGCGAGGAAGAACGCCGGGACGCCGATCGTCAGGGTCGAGAGCAGTGTGAGGTGCCTCGGCAGGAACAAGTACTCCACCTGTGAGCAGACCACAAGGAGTGCGATGACCACCGAGTAGACCGTCTTCACCAGGAACAGCGTCGCGACCCGCGTGATGTTGCCGATGACCCGGCGGCCCTCCGCGACCACCGAGGGCAGCGTCGCGAAGCTGTTGTTCAGGAGCACGATCTGGGCGACGGCCCGCGTCGCCTCCGAGCCCGAGCCCATCGAGACGCCGATGTCGGCGTCCTTCAGGGCGAGGACGTCGTTCACGCCGTCGCCCGTCATCGCGACCGTGTGTCCGCGTGACTGCAGGGCGCCCACCATGTCGCGCTTCTGCTGCGGGGTGACCCGGCCGAAGACGGAGTTGGCGTCCAGGGCCTCGGCCATCTCGCCCTGGTCGGCGGGCAGCTTGCGCGCGTCCACGGTGTTCTCCGCGCCCGGCAGGCCCAGCTTCCCCGCCACCGCGCCCACCGAGACCGCGTTGTCGCCGGAGATGACCTTGGCGCTGACGTCCTGCTCCTCGAAGTACCGCAGGGTGTCGGCGGCGTCCGGGCGCAGCCGCTGCTCCAGGACGACCAGGGCGGTGGCCTCGGCCCCGGCGGCCACGTCCGGGTCATCCAGTTCACCGGCGGCGCGGGTCAGCAGCAGGACGCGCAGGCCTTGCTGGTTGAGGTCCTCGATCTCCGTGAGGGACGGGTCGCCGTCGGGAAGGAGCACGTCCGGGGCGCCCAGCAGCCACGTCGAGTTGTCGCCGTCGCCCTCGCTGAAGGAGGCGCCGCTGTACTTGCGGGCCGAGGAGAAGGGCAGCGACTCCGTGCAGCGCCACTCCTCGCTGTCGGGGTAGGAGTCGATGATCGCCTGGAGCGACGCGTTCGGCCGCGGGTCGGACTCGCCCAGGGCGCCGAGGACCTTGCGTACGTACGCCTCGTCCGTGCCGCCGAGCGGACGCAGCTCGGTGACGTCCATGCCGCCCTCGGTGAGGGTGCCGGTCTTGTCCAGGCAGACCGTGTCGACGCGGGCCAGGCCCTCGATCGCGGGGAGTTCCTGGACGAGGCACTGCTGGCGGCCGAGCCGGATCACGCCGATCGCGAAGGCGACCGACGTGAGGAGCACGAGCCCCTCCGGGATCATGGGGACGATGCCGCCCACGGTGTAGGCGATGGACTCCTTGAAGTTGTCGTCCTTGACGACGAGCTGGCTGATGACGAGGCCGATCGAGGTCGGGATCATCAGCCACGTCACGTACTTGAGGATCGTGGAGATGCCGTTGCGCAGCTCGGAGTGGACGAGCGTGAAGCGGCTCGCCTCCTCGGCGAGCTGTGCCGCGTACGCCTCGCGGCCGACCTTCGTCGCGGTGAACGCGCCGCCGCCCGCGACCACGAAGGAGCCCGACATCATCCGGTCGCCGGGCTTCTTGATGACCGGGTCGGCCTCACCGGTCAGGAGCGACTCGTCGACCTCAAGGCTCTCGGTCTCGACGGCCTCGCCGTCCACGACGATCTTGTCGCCGGGGCCGAGCTCCACGAGGTCGCCGAGGACGATCTCGGAGGTGGAGATCTCGGCGGCCCTGCCGTCGCGCCGCACGGTGGGTTTGGCCTCGCCGATGACCGCGAGTCCGTCCAGGGTCTTCTTGGCGCGCAGCTCCTGGATGATGCCGATGCCCGTGTTGGCGATGATGACGAAGCCGAAGAGGGAGTCCTGGATCGGCGCGACGAAGAGCATGATCACCCAGAGCACGCCGATGATGGCGTTGAAGCGGGTGAAGACGTTCGCCCGGACGATCTCGGTGGTGGACCGGGAACTGCGGAGGGGTACGTCGTTGACCTCGCCGCGTGCGACCCGCTCGGCGACCTCGGCGGCCGTCAGACCCGTCGCGCGTCCGGCGGGTGGTGCCGCCGGGTGGACCGGATCGAGCTCGGCGCCCGCGTCGATATGCGTCATGGCATCGACGGTACGGGCGGTATGGGGGGTTCACCCCTTGAGCGGCCCAAAGATCCGACCACGGTAGGACACGGAAGGACACGGACAGTCCCGTGGTTGTACGCGACGAGCACCCGGGGGTCGATCAACCCCAGTGACCCGCCCGGGGGACGGGTTATTCCGCGGCCGTCGCCGCCTTGCGCTCCGCGTCCCGCTTGATCGCGGCGTCGCGGCCCCGCACGTACCAGATGCCGATCAGGCCGAGGCCCGCACCGGCCAGGCAGGTCCACACCCACCAGGTGGCGTCGCGGTCGTCGAACCAGCCGTAGAACGGCAGCTGCACCAGGAAGAGGACGAACCAGAGGATCGTGCCCCCCGTGATGGTGGCGACGACGGGGCCCTCCAGGGGCTCCGGCGCGTCGTGCTTGGGGGTCCACTTCTCCATGGGCACAGTTTACGAGTAGCCGGGGCGGGCCCACGAGGGGGCCGCCGTGCCTTGGAATCACAAGGGTCTACGCGCGGAGATAGCGAATTCCCCTTCATGTATTCATACTGAAACGGCTCGTTAATGGCTGGTTGTTTTCGTAAGAACAAACAAATCGATCATTAATCGCCGCTTAACGATCTTCCCCTTCTCTGAGTTCACGAGGTCCCGCATGCCTTCCTCGGCCACAGCTCCGGTCGACGCCAGCAAAGAGCCGCCGAAGCCCCCGCAAGGTGGCATCGACGGCTACTTCAAGATCACCGAACGGGGCTCGACGCTCGTCCGAGAGGTCCGCGGCGGCTTCGCCACCTTCTTCGCGATGGCCTACATCATCGTGCTGAACCCGATCATCCTGGGCAGCGCGAAGGACATGTACGGGCACCAGCTCGACAACGGCCAGCTGGTGACCGCCACCGCCCTGGTCGCCGCCTTCACCACGCTGCTCATGGGCGTCATCGGCAACGTCCCGATCGCGCTCGCCGCCGGTCTCGGCGTGAACACCGTGGTCGCCCTCCAGCTCGCGCCGCGCATGTCGTGGCCCGACGCGATGGGCATGGTCGTCCTGGCGGGCTTCGTCGTGATGCTGCTCGTGGCGACCGGCCTGCGGGAACGCGTGATGAGCGCCGTGCCGCTCGGCCTGCGCAAGGGCATCGCGATCGGCATCGGCCTCTTCATCATGCTGATCGGCCTCGTCGACGCGGGCTTCGTCTCGCGCATCCCGGACGCCGCGCACACCACGGTCCCGCTGCAGCTCGGCGGCGACGGACACCTCAACGGCTGGCCCGTCCTCGTCTTCGTGCTCGGCGCGCTGCTCACGCTCTGCCTGCTCGTGCGCAAGGTGCCCGGCGCGATCCTCATCAGCATCGTCGTCATGACGATCGTCGCGATGATCATCAACGCGGTCGCGACCGTCCCGTCCTGGGGCCTGACGACGCCCGAGTGGCCCGGCAACCCGGTCGCCACACCGGACTTCGGCCTCGTCGGTCAGGTCAGCCTGTTCGGCGGCTTCGGCAAGGTCGGCCTGCTGACCGGCATCCTCTTCGTCTTCACCGTGCTGCTGTCCTGCTTCTTCGACGCCATGGGCACGATCATGGGCATCGGCGACGAGGCCAAGCTGACCGACTCCAAGGGCAACATGCCCGGCATGAACAAGGTCCTGTTCGTCGACGGCATCGCGGTCGCCGCGGGCGGCGCCTCGTCCTCCTCGGCCACCACCTGCTTCGTGGAATCCACGGCGGGCGTCGGCGAAGGCGCCCGTACGGGCTTCGCCAACATCGTCACCGGCGGTCTCTTCGCCGTGGCGCTCTTCCTCACGCCCATCGCCACGATGGTGCCGTCCCAGGCGGCCACGCCCGCGCTGCTCGCGGTCGGCTTCCTGATCCTGTCCGGCTCGATCACCCAGATCGACTGGGCCGACTTCACCATCGCCATCCCGGCGTTCCTGACGATGATGATGATGCCGTTCACGTACTCGATCACGAACGGCATCGGCATCGGCTTCATCAGCTTCACCGTGCTGCGCCTCGCATCGGGCCGCGGCCGTGAGGTGCCGATCGCGATGTACGTCGTCTCGGCCGTCTTCGCCTTCTACTACCTGATGCCGGCGCTGGGCCTCACGTAACGGCGAGAGCGGGTTTCGCGTCAGTGCCTACGGGGCGGCCATCAGGCCGCCCCGTAGAACTTTTCCGTCTCCTCGACGGCGCTCTGGAAGCGCTCGTCGAAGTCATTGCGGATGAGTGTCCCGGCCACGTAGTCCTGGACGCTCATTCCCCTCTTGGCGGCGTGCTGCTTGAGCCGGTCGAGCAGCTCACCGTCTATCCGCAGGCTGAGCACTGTCGATCCCATGGGTGACAGGGTCGCCGCCACGCCGCGGGCCGTGTCTCACTTTCCGAAGTCACCTCACTCATATGGGTGACTAAAGGGTTCTGTGACCCGAGACGCGGGAAGCCAGGTGGTCTTTAGCTAGAGTAATGAGTTACTCTAACGAACATGCCGGACCTCTCCCATGGTGACGACGCCGCCGCCGTGAACTCCCTGCGCTCCGCCGTGATGCGCCTGTCCCGTCGACTCAAGCACCAGCGGGTCGACGAGTCGCTGAGCCCGACCGAGATGTCGGTGCTCGGCACCCTCGCCCGCTGCGGCCACGCCACCCCCGGTGAGCTGGCCCGCAAGGAACACGTGCAGCCGCCGTCGATGACCCGCATCGTCGCGCTGCTCGAAGCCAAGGGTCTCGTCCGGCTCGAGCCGCATCCCGAGGACCGCCGCCAGAAGGTGGTGACCCAGACGGAGACGGCCGAGGCCATGCTCGAGGAGAGCCGCCGCAAGCGGAACGTCTGGCTGGCCGGCCTCGCCGAGCACCTCGACGAGGACGAGTGGGAGCGCCTGCGCGCCGCCGCGCCCGTCCTGGAGAAGCTCGCGCACCTGTAGGAACAGCACAACCCAACAGCCCCTCGGCCTGCATGTGACAGTGCCGTACGACGCCAAGGAGGCGAATCGCCTTTGAGTACGGGATCCGGAGCAGACTCCGCCCCCGCACCAACCACCCTCGACAAGTCCCCTGCCGCCAAGTCGTCGATGTTCAGCTCGCTGAAGATACGCAACTACCGGCTCTTCGCCTCCGGCGCCGTTGTCTCCAACACCGGCACGTGGATGGCGCGCATCACCCAGGACTGGCTGGTCCTGAGCCTCACCGGCTCCTCCGCCGCGGTCGGCATCACCACCGCGATGCAGTTCCTGCCGATGCTCCTGTTCGGCCTGTACGGCGGCGTCATCGCCGACCGCTTCGCCAAGCGGAAGCTGCTCTTCTGCACCCAGGGCGCGATGAGCATCAGCGGCCTGTTCCTGGCGGCGCTCACCCTGAGCGGCAACGTCCAGGTCTGGCACGTCTACCTCGCGGCCTTCTTCACCGGCCTCGTCACGGTCGTCGACAACCCGACCCGGCAGTCCTTCGTGTCCGAGATGGTGGGACCCGACCAGGTCCGCAACGCCGTCTCGCTGAACTCGGCGAACTTCCAGTCCGCCCGCCTCATCGGCCCCGCCGTGGCGAGTGGTCTCACCGCGGCCGTCGGCCCCGGCTGGGCGTTCCTCGCCAACGGCCTGTCCTTCCTCGCGCCGCTCACCGGCCTGATGCTGATGCGCACCCGCGAGCTGCACCCCACCCCGCGCAAGCCGCGCGGCAAGGGACAGCTGAAGGAAGGCCTGAACTACGTCTCCAAGCATCCCGAGCTGATCTGGCCGATCGTCCTCGTCGGCTTCGTCGGCACCTTCGGGTTCAACTTCCCGATCTGGCTGAGCGCCTTCGCGGACGACATCTTCCACGGCGGCGTGGGGATGTACGGGCTGTTCAACACCCTGATGGCGATCGGCTCGCTGGCGGGTGCGCTGCTCGCCGCCCGCCGCGGCACCTCACGCCTGCGGCTGCTCGCCGGGGCCGCGATCGCCTTCGGCGTCCTGCAGATCGTGGCCGCTTTCGCGCCCGAGCTGTGGATGTTCGTCGCGCTGATCGTCCCGATCGGCATCCTGGGCCTGACGGTGAACGTCACCGCCAACTCCTCGGTCCAGATGGCCACCGACCCGGAGATGCGGGGCCGGGTCATGTCGCTGTTCATGATGGTCTTCACCGGCGGCACGCCCCTGGGTGGCCCCCTCTTCGGCTGGCTCGCCGACGCGTACGGAGTGCGCCTCAGCATGGCCGCCGGTGGCCTCATCTGCGCCGTGGCCGCGGTTGGCGTCGGCCTGATGCTGGCCCGCGCCGCGAACCTGCGGCTCAAGGTGGATCTGCGGCGCGGTCAGCAGCACGTGCAGTTCGTGCCGCGGGAGATGGCCACGGCGGCGTAGTCCGTCCGTGATCCGTACTCCGGCACTGCGGCACTGCGGCACTCCGGATCAGACGCGCCGGGCCAGGATCTGGCCCGGCCAGGTGCCTTCCTGGGCGCGGAAGGCCTCGGTCCGCGTGAAGCCGTTGCGCTCGTAGAACGCGACGAGCTTTCCGTCGTCGCCCGCGTAGCAGTCGACCCGGAGCAGGGAGATTCCCGCCCTCCGGGTCTCTTCCGCCGCGTGCGCGAGGAGAGCGGCGCCGGCGCCGGTGCCGTGCCGCGATGCCAGCAGGTGGATGTAGCGCTCCGGTTCCTCCACCGGCGCGATGTACGACCCCGGGCCGTCGGTCAGGGTGAGCGTGCCCACCGGCTGGCCCCCGATCTCCGCGATCCAGGCGGAGCCGGTGGTGAGGTACTTCTCGACCAGGGCGATGGTCTTCGGGTTGGCCGACCAGGGCTTGTCGCCCCACTGTCCGGTGCGTCCCTGCGAGACGAGCCAGGCGACGGCCTCGTCGAAGAGGGTGAGGACGGTGGGGATGTCGTCGGGGCCGGCGGGGCGGATGGTTATGTGGCTGTCCATGCGGGATGCCTTCCCCAACCCCGCCCCTTCCCGAAACCGGCTTCGCCGCCAACAGTGGCCGTAGATCACCGGGGTCTGGGGCGGAGCCCCAGTTTCGGAAAGGGGCGGGATGGGGGAAAGAACCGCCGGAGGCCAGACTCACCCCCATGAGACTCTTCGCGGCGGTGTTGCCGCCCCCCGCAGTGGCGGATGAACTGGCCGAAGCGGCGGACAAGTTGAAGGCCCTGCCGGGCGCCGAAGCCCTGCGCTGGACGCGCCGCGAGAGCTGGCACTTCACGCTGGCGTTCATGGCCGAGGTCGAGGACGGCACCGTCCCCGAGCTGTCCGAGCGACTGTCCCGCGCGGCCGGGCGCACGGCCCCCTTCCCGCTGGCCCTGCACGGCGGCGGCCACTTCGGCGACCGCGCCCTGTGGGCCGGCGCCCGCGGTGACGTGGACGCCCTGCGCCTCCTCGCCGGGCGGGCGGACGCCGCGGCCCGCGGGTCCGGCATCACCATGGAGGAGCACCGCCACTACCGTCCGCACCTGACGCTGGCCCGAGGCCACGGGGAGCCGTCCCTGCGCGCGTACGCCGATGGCCTCGCGGAGTTCGGGGGCGCGGAGTGGACCGTGGCCGAGCTGACCCTCGTACGGAGCAATCTGCCCGTGAGCGGGGTGCCGGGGGAGCGGCCCCGCTATGAGGTGGTCGGTCGATGGCCACTGGGCGGAGCCGGTTAACCTCGACTACGTGGACCCGAAAACCAGGAACCGGATCATGGCCGGTGTGCTCGTGCTGATGTTCGTCGTCGTGGCGGTGGCGGCCGCGGTCGGCCAGTGATTGCTGAGGCGATGACCGCGGCCGCGTAATCCGGCGCGGGACGCGCTACCAGGCGAAGGACTCCGGCGAGGGGCCCGGGCCCGGGAAGATCTCGTCCAGGGCGTCGACCAGCTCGTCCGAGAGTTTCAGCTCGACGGCGCGCAGCGCGCTGGTGAGCTGCTCGGCGGTGCGCGGACCGACGATCGGGCCGGTGATGCCGGGCCGCGTGAGCAGCCAGGCCAGCGCCACTTCGCCCGGGGCGAGGCCGTGCTTGTCGAGCAGGTCCTCGTACGCCTGGACCTGCGCGCGCCGCTCGGGCTTCGCGAGCTCCTGGGCGGCCCGTCCGGCGGCGCGGCGCTTGCCCTCGCCCTCCTTCTTGAGGACGCCGCCGAGCAGTCCGCTGTGCAGCGGCGACCACGGGATGACGCCCAGGCCGTAGTCCTGGGCGGCCGGGATCACCTCCATCTCGGCGCTGCGCTCGGCGAGGTTGTAGAGGCACTGCTCGCTGACGAGGCCGTAGCTGCCGCGCCGCGCGGCGATCTCATTGGCCTGGGCGATCTTGTATCCGGGGAAGTTCGATGAACCCGCGTAGAGGATTTTGCCCTGGGTGATGAGGGTGTCGATCGCCTGCCAGATCTCCTCGAAGGGAGTGCGGCGGTCGATGTGGTGGAACTGGTAGATGTCGATGTAGTCGGTCTGCAGCCGCTTGAGCGAGGCCTCCACGGACCGGCGTATGTTCACCGCCGAGAGCAGGTCGTGGTTGGGCCACGCCGGCTTTCCGTCGAGGGCCATGTTCCCGTACATCTTGGTGGCGAGGACGACCTTGTCGCGCCGCTCGCCGCCCTGCGTGAACCAGGTGCCGAGGATCTCCTCGGTGCGGCCCTTGTTCTCGTCCCACCCGTAGACATTGGCGGTGTCGAAGTAGTTGATGCCCGCGTCGAGCGCGGCATCCATGATCGCGTGACTGTCGGGTTCGTTCGTGAGCGGCCCGAAGTTCATGGTCCCGAGCACGAGTCGACTGACCTTGAGTCCTGTGCGTCCCAGCTGCGTGTACTCCATGGGAACCCAGCCAACGGCTTGAAGTGCGCTCTAGGCAAGGGTGCGGGGCCGGTGGGGCGGTCAGTCGCGGGCGAAGTCGGAGGTGTCGAAGGTGAGGCCGAGGAAGGTGTGGGTCAGGTCGACCTCTTCCTCGAAGTCCACGTTCGTCTCGACGTGGTAGCCGCCGTCCTTGGGCTGGGTGTAGGCGTGGCACTTGCCCTGGTAGGGGTCGACGATGAGGTAGAGGGCGACTCCCGCGGTGGCGTAAGCGGCCTTCTTGGGGCCGTAGTCGTTCTGGCCGGTGCCTCGGTAGATCACCTCGGCGACGAACTCGACGTCCTCACACAGGAAACCGCCCTGTTTCGTGCGCTCGGCCTTCTCCGCGACCAGTGCCACGTCGCTGCAGAGGCCGTTGAGGTCGCCGGGGTAGTCGATACGGACGTCGGAGAGCACACGCTGACGCGGATATTTGGTCCTCAGCTGCTCGACGATGCCCAGCGTGATGTCCCAGTGGTTGGTCCGCTGCGGCGTCATGTAGACGGCTCCCTCGACGATCTCGATCTTGTATCCCTCGAGGAAGGGCTCCCGCTCAAGCGCCTCGAACATCTGGTCAAGGGCTTGCTCGTTGGTGATCTCGGCCATCTGGGTCCTGTCTTCAAGAACAGTCACTGTGGCGCTTCTCCCCGGCCGCCGATCGATTGTCCGCAGCCGCGCAGTACAACGATACGCACGGAGACAAGGTCACGAGCCGCCGAGCCACCCGGCCGCGTCGAGCCGGAACGCCTCTGGGGGAACGACCGTGCGCAGGTCGTCCTCCATCGTGCGCAGGCGTCCCGCGCCGAGCTGAACGGCCCATTCCGCGTGCAGTTCGTCGAAGACCGCCGCCGAGCGGCGCAGCGCGTCGATGCCGTGCGGAGTGAGGCGGATCAGCTTGCGGCGGGCGTCGGACGGGTCGTCGGTGCGTTCCGCGTAGCCGAGGGTGATGAGGCGGTCGATCGTCTTGCCCGCGGCCTGTTTGGAGACGCCGAGCCTGCGGCCGACCTCGCTGGCGCTCGCGCCCCAGGCGCCGATCGCCTGCATCGCGAAGCCGTGGGCCGGGCGCAGGTCCGGGTGGCCCTGGCGGGCCAGCTCGGCGTGCAGCCGGTCGATCAGGGTGCGGAACCCGGCGAAGAGGAGCAGCGGCAGCTCGAAGCCGCGTCCGTCGCGATCCGCTTCCCTGCTCCTCTCCGACTCCTCCACCGGAACACCCTTGCGGGAATCGACAACCTGGTTTACCTTTTGTTCGTCAACCACGTTGTCCATCGTAGGGGGTACCTCTTGTTCACCGAGCACACCGTGGAAACCGCGCCCGCCGAGTCCCGCGCCGCGATGGAGCGCACGGCCGCCGCCTTCGGGAAGACGCCGAACGCGGTGGCGCGGCTCGCCGAGTCGCCCGAACTGCTCAACGGCTTCCTGGAGTTGAGCGCGTCCTTCGAGCGGACGACGCTGGAGCCGGTGGCCCGCGAAGCTGTCATCATGACCGTCGCCGTACGCAACGACTGCCACATCTGCGTGACCATGCACACCGCGAAGCTGCGCAAGCTCGGAGCGGGCACCGAGCTGATCGCCGCGTTGCGCGAGGGGCGGGCGGTGAGCGATGAACGGCTTGAAGCGGTACGGCAGTTCACGCTGGAGGTGCTCGCGACCGCCGGTGGCGTCCGGGACGAGGAGCTGAAGAAGTTCCTTGCGGCCGGTCATACGGAGCGGAACGCCTTGGAGGTCGTGATGGGCATCGGCACGTACACGATGTCGACGCTGGCGAACCGGCTGACGCGGGCTACGTGACGGGGCCGCCGGTGGCGCGGGGGGAGGGGTCGGCGGCAGTCGGCCGTGTGGGGTGCGACCGGTACATGACCCGCCGCAGTGCCGCCTCCACCGGCCCCCGGCGCCCTGCCCGCTCCATCGCGTACGCCCCCGCCACCGTCACCAGCCACACGCCCACCGCGAACAGCGCCATGGTCGCGCTCGTCAGGTGCTGGCCGAGTCCGAGCCCCCAGGCGGCCAGGACGGGGGCGAAGATCAGGGAGTGGGCGAGGTAGCAGGAGAGGGAGCGCTTGCCGACGGCGGAGACCGCGGTGACGGCGATGACCGCAACGGCGCCCGTGGAGACCCTCGTCCCGCGGCGGGACTCGCGCCCCGTCCACCAGTGGACGAACAGCGCTACGGCTGCCACGTACCCCAGCCCCGCCGCGTTCCCGGTGGCGTCCCGCAGCAGGGTCAGCACCCCGCTCTCGCTCTGCGCGTCGTCCGGGACGGTGATCGCCCCGACGTGGGCCAGCGCCGCGGGCAGCGCTCCGAGCCACCCCACCGCGATGCCGGTCACGGCGGTCCGGCGCAGGAGGGGCAGGTGACGGCCGGGCTCTTCCAGCACACGCCTGCGCGCGGCCCAGAAGCCGAGCAGGAAGATGACGTACGCGCCGCCCACCAGGGACAGCGGGGCCGCCGCGAACGTGACGAACAGGCCGCTCGTGAAGCGGGTGCCGGCCGCCGTCAGCCAGTTCCCCTCGCCCGCCGCGTACGCGTCCGCCCCCGGTTCCGCGCCCGCGTCGCCCAAGGTCCCCAACTCGCCCGACAGCGCTGCCGCGATGACGGGCTGGGCGGCGAGCAGCACGAACTGGGCGGTGGCGATCCAGATCCACCACTTCAGCGCGCGGTCGCCGCGCCGCAGGAAGAGCCAGCCAAGAGCGAGGCTGATCAGCCCGTAGAAGCCGACGATGTCCCCGGCCATCAGCAGCGTGGCGTGCAGCAGCCCGATGACGATCAGGCAGAGACTGCGCCGCCGCAGCAGCCGCACGGCTTCGCGCTCCGGGGTCCCCGCGGCCGTCTGCCGCAGGAAGAGCTGCATCATCCCGTAGCCGAAGAGGAACGCGAAGAGCGGATAGATCCGCAGGTCAAGGACGGTGATCATGGTGAACTGCACGGCGTGATCGGCCCATCCGCCATTCACCGGCTGCCACCCGGAGGGCCCGTGCCGGGCCGCCGTCAGGTGGAACGCGGTGTTGGACAGCACGATGAACAGCAGCATGATCCCGCGCGCGAGGTCGGGCGCGAGGGCCCGTTCACCGGGCAGTACGCCCGCGCGGCGGGGTGCGGTGCGCGCGGTGGTCCGGGGCGGGGCCTGATCAGCACTCTCGACGGTCATGCCTGAACGCTAGGAAGACCCCCCGAACCCCGACATCAGCCTTCCGTCTAGCCCCACAGGCCAAAGGGCTACGGGCCGCGCGACGCCGCGCGACCTTGGGCGGCCCGGGGGCCCTGCACGAAGGGGCGTTGGGGAGTTGTTGGTGGGGTGGGTGAGGATCTCGGCATGACCGTCAAGAAGAAGATCGTGCGCTCCGTGGGTGTGGTGGCCGCTGCCGCGGGGCTCGTCGCGCTGAGCAATCCGGCCTATGCCGCGGGGGATGTGTACAAGGGCACCGGATGGCGGATCCTGTCCGGGCGGGGGATCCAGTCGCTCAGCCCTGATCCGTACGTGATCAAGATCGTCAAGCCGGGCGCGGGCAGCAAGCTCACCGCGGCCCAGGCCAGGACCGCCGAGGCCCAGCTGCGCGCGCAGTTGAAGAAGAGCGCCGCCCAGCTCACCTCGATCACCGGGACCAAGTTCACGCTCGCCAGTGGGTATCAGAAGGAAGTCACGGCCTGCTCCACCGCCGAGCGGCACGTCATAGCCGTCGGCATGAAGTACCGGCCCTTCACCCCCGGCAACAAGCCGGGCTACTCCCAGGCCCACCCCTGCTCGGCCAGCGGCAACCAGAGCGCCTGGGGCGGGTGGATATGGATGGACAGCGAGTACTGGAACGGCTCGTGGAAGATCGACCCGTACCGTCTGCAGAACCTCATCAGCCATGAGCTCGGGCACTCGATCGGGCTCGACCACGCCAACACGGACGGCTCGGACGCCAACCGGACCGCCGACCCGTACGAGTGCGCCACCAACAGCAGCAAGGACCTGCCGGTGATGTGCTCGCCCAACGGCGGTCACGCCATGGGCAAGGGCGGCAGCGTGACCCGCGGCAAGAAGTACGCCGGGCAGTACACGAAGTGGGACATCGCCGGGCTCAAGGCACTGAAGGCCAACTTCAGCCGGTAGCCGGTAGCCGACAGCTCGGTCAGGCAGTCAGCTCGGTCAGCTCGTGCAGGGCCGGGGGCGTGCTTTCGTACGGCGCCCCCACGCCCCACGCCTGGTGCATCGCGTCAGCGAACGCCGCCGCCAGCTTGTGCTCGCCGCTCGCGTTGGGGTGCGTCCCGTCGTACGTGTCGCCGTCGACGTCGTACGACGGCGGCGTCGAGGCCAGGAGCAGCGGGGACGCCCCGGTGTCCAGGTCCGCCACCGCCTTGGCGAGCAGGACGTTGAAGCGGGCCACCTCCGCGGCGAACGCGGCGTCCGTCCTGGCCCGGATGTTCGGGATCACGGGGAGCACGACGAGGCGGACGTGCGGGTTCGCCGACCGCGCCGCCGCGACGCAGCGGCGCACGTTCTCCGCCGTCTGTTCCGCGTTCGTGTAGAAGCCCAGGTCGATCAGGCCCAGCGAGATCAGCAGCACGTCGGGCCGGTCCTGCCGTACCGCGTCGGCCATCTGCGGCGCCATGTGCAGCCAGCCCTCGCCCCAGCCCGCGAAGTGCTCGCGCGGAAAGTCCGGGTCGCTGCCGGCATAGGCGTACGAGACGGGTTCGCCGGTGGCCTTGTCGTGCAGCGCACGGCGCGGGCCCACCACGGCGAAGTCCTGTTCACCGAGCGAGGCCCGCAGGTGCTGCCACATCCGGTAGCGCCAGGTGTGTTCCCCCGCGCTGCCGATCGTCATCGAGTCGCCGACGAACATGAACCTGAGCATCCGCTCATCATCGCGGATCAACGCCCCGGCCTGCGATGTGAGGCTGAACACCCGGCGAACGTCCGCCCCCCGGCGCGGGGGTGGCAGGCTTGGCCCATGCGTTCACAGCGTTCTTCGACGGGTGCCAGCGGTGTCGTCGCCGCCGGTGCCGGGGCCCTGCTCCTTCTCGCCGCCGCCACCGGCCCCGCCGCCGCCGACGACGGCCACGACGGGTTCACCATGAAGGACCCCCGCATCATCGAGTCCAGCGGCCTCGCCGCGTCCCGCGCCCACCCCGGCGTCTACTGGACGCACAACGACCAGGACAAGAACGGGGCGCTGCTCTACGCGGTGGACGGCAAGACGGGCAAGACCGTCGCCACGGTCACCATGACCGGCGTCGGCGAACCCCGCGACGTGGAGGCCGTCTCGGTCGGCAGCGACGGCAACATCTACGTCGGCGACATCGGCGACAACCTCGGCGGCACCTGGTCCCACGTGTGGATCTACAAGCTGCCCGAGCCGAAGAAGCTGGGCGACCGGACCGTCCGCGCCACCCAGTACACGGTGAAGTACGCGGACGGGGCGCGCGACGCCGAGGCGATGATGGTGCACCCCAAGACCGGCCGCATCTACATCGCCGACAAGAAGGAGGAGGGCGGCGCCCTGTACGAAGGGCCCGCCCGGATGTCCGCCTCCGGGGTCAACGTCTTCAAGCGCCTGGGCACCACCGGGCTCTGGACCACGGACGGCGCCTTCTCGCCCGACGGCAAACAGCTCGCCCTGCGCGGGTACCTCGGCGGCGTCTCGTACACCTGGAAGGGCGAGGGCACGATGCCCAAGCGCGAGGGGCGGCTGAGCGTCCCGTTGCAACGGCAGGGCGAGTCCGTGACGTACACCCTGGACGGGACGACCCTCCTCTACGGCACCGAGGGCCAGCAGGGCGACGTCGAGCCCGTCGAGGTCGAAGGTGCGGGCGGTGGCCACAACTCGCCCTCCGGAGGAGGGAGTTCGGCCGGTGGCGGGAGCGGTGAGGGCTTCGGGCTCGGGAGTGACGTCAAGACGGGCGCCCTGGCCGTCGCGGTCGTGCTCGCCGCCTTCTTCGGGCTGAAGCGGGTGTTCCGGCGGAAGTAGCGGGGCGGGGGCGGGGGGGCGCTCACACCTCCGGGGCGCCGCCCCCTGCCTCGCGTCGCGCCACCAGCACGTCGAGGCCGTCGAGCAGGCGCTGCAGGCCGAACTCGAAATGGTCGAAGTGTGAGCCGAACGCGTCCTCGGAGAGCCCGGCGAGGTGGGGGTAGCGGCCGCTGGTCATGATCCGCCCGAGGGCCGGTGTCTGCGCCTCCCAGAACACCTCGTCCGTCAGGCCGGTCTTCTTGACGGCCTCCGTCTCGTGCGCCTGGGTGCGGGCGACCCCGGTGACGTACCCCTCGACCATGACGATCACGCCGATCAGCTCGGGGTCGGTCAGGCCCATCGACTTGATGCCGGACAGGGTCCGTTCGAGGCCGCCGACGGAGCCGGGGCCGAGCACCGGTCGTGCCTGGTTCACCTGGAGCAGCCAGGGGTGCGCGCGGTAGAGGACGAGGGTCTCCCGTGCGTACGCCTCCACGGCATCGCGCCAGCCGCCGGTCGGGGGTTCGGCGTCCGGGGCCGGCATGAACACCCGGTCCAGCATCAGGTCGAGCAGCTCGCTCTTGCCAGGGACGTAGCGGTACAGGGACATCGTGCCGGTGCCGAGCTCCGTGGACAGGCGGCGCATCGAGACCGCCGTGAGCCCCTCGGCATCCGCGAGGCGCACCGCCTCGGTGATGATCCGGTCCAGGGTGAGTACGGGCTTGGGGCCCCGCGTGGGGCGTTCGCCCTCGCCCCACAGCAGCTCCAGGCTGCGGGCGATGTCGCTTCCGGTGCGCTGGGTGTCGCCGCCGCTGGTGCTCGTCATGTCGCTCAGCCTAATCGTCCGGACAGCAATTGGGTACGGTGTACCCACAAAACTGGGTACGGTGTACTCTCAATTGGGTACGGCGTACCCAGAGAGGTGCCGGAGAGGTCGGTACCTCCGGGACGGTCGGGACGGGAAGAGCTGGAGGGGCAGTGAGCGAGACGAACGCATACGCGGCACGGAACGCATACGCGGTACGGGCCGAGGGGCTCGACAAGCGCTACGGCGAGAAGAAGGCCCTGGACGCCTTCGATCTGCGCGTGGAGCGCGGCACGGTGCACGGACTGCTTGGCCCGAACGGCGCGGGCAAGACCACCGCCGTGCGCATCCTCTCGACGCTGGTGCGGCTCGACGGCGGGCGCGCCGAGGTCGCGGGCGCCGACGTGGTGCGCAGGCCCGATGCCGTACGCGGACGCATCGGCCTGACCGGCCAGTACGCGGCGGTCGACGAGGTCCTCACCGGCCGGCAGAACCTGGAGATGTTCGGCCGCCTCTTCCACCTGGGCGGCAAGCGGGCCGCACGGCGCGCCCAGGAGCTGCTCGAACAGTTCGACCTGGTGGACGCGGCGGGCAAGGGCGCGGGCCAGTACAGCGGCGGCATGCGGCGCAGGCTCGACCTCGCGGCCTCGATGATCCTCTCGCCCGAGGTCCTCTTCCTGGACGAGCCGACCACCGGGCTCGACCCGCGTGGCCGCCTCGAAGTCTGGGACACCGTACGGAAGTTGGTCGCGGACGGCACGACCGTCCTGCTCACCACCCAGTATCTGGAGGAGGCCGACAAGCTGGCGTCCAGGATCACCGTCATCGACCAGGGCCGGGCCATCGCCGACGACACCCCGGACGGCCTGAAGAACACGGTGGGCGGCAGCTATCTGGAGGTCGTGGTGCGCGAGGCCGCCGATCTGCCGGCCGCCGTGCAGGCGGTCACTCGCGTCGCGGCCGGGGTGCCCGAGGCCGTCGACCTGGACCGTCGGGTCCAGGCGGCCGTGACCGACCGGGTCGGCGCCCTGACGGATGTCGCGCGGACCTTGCAGGACCAGGGGATCGCCGTGGAGGACATCGGCCTGCGCAGGCCGAGCCTCGACGACGTGTTCCTGCGGCTGACGGGCCACCGCACGGAGAACGAGGCCGACGCCGACGCCGACAGCACCCGCACCCGCACCCGCACCCGCTCCAGCGACATCGACGACAAGACGGGAGTAGCGGCATGAGCGCCGTACTGACCGCGGATGCCACGGACCCCCGGCCGCCGCACGGAGGCCTCTACTGGGCGCTCGCCGACACCTGGAACGTCACCCGCCGCTACCTCACGCACTTCCAGCGCCAGCCCGCCAACATCGCCTGGCAGCTCGGCTTCCCGATCATCTCCGTGCTCCTGTACGGATTCGTCTTCGGCGAGGCGATGAAGGTGCCCGGCGGCGGCGAGGACGGCGACTACAAGCAGTTCCTGATGCCCGGCATGTTCGTGATGACCATGGCCTTCGGCTTCATGAACACCGCGATGGCGGTGGTCACGGACTCCACCAAGGGTGTCATCGACCGCTTCCGTTCGATGCCGATGGCGCCCTCCGCGGTGGCCGCCGGGCGCGGACTCGCCGACCTGATCGTGGCCTGCGCCGAGCTGACGATCCTCGCGCTCACCGCCCTCGCGATCGGCTGGCGTCCTGGCGTGGGCGTCGCACAGACCCTGGCGGCCTTCGGGCTGCTGCTGTTCCTGCGGTTCAGCCTGATCTGGGTGGGCGTGTTCCTGGGGCTCGTGGTGCCGACACCGGAAGCGGCGGGCGGGCTCTACGCGGTCGCCTTCCCGCTCACCATGATCTCCAGCGTCTTCGTCGCGCCCTCCCTGATGCCGGACTGGCTGGCACCGATCGCCGCCTGGAACCCGGTCTCCTCCACGGGCACGGCGGCCCGCGAACTGTTCGGCAACCCCGGGGCGGGCGGGGCGAGCTGGGTCGAGCAGAACGCGGTGCTGATGGCGGTGGTGTGGCCGGTGGTGATCTCGCTGGTGTTCCTGCCGCTGGCCGTGCGGAAGTTCAAGCAGCTGAGCCGGTGACGGATCAGGGGCGCGGGGAACTGCGCGACCAGCCACGAAGCACCCGCAGATGAGGGGCTGAGCTCTGTCGACGAAGAGGGGGCGTCCGGCAGGTGATACCTGCCGGACGCCCCCTCTTCGTAGAAACGCCGGGTACTAAAGCTTGTCGATGACGTAGTCGATGCACTTCGTCAGCGCCTCGACGTCCGCCGGGTCGATCGCCGGGAACATCGCCACGCGCAGCTGATTGCGGCCGAGCTTCCGGTACGGCTCCGTGTCAACGATGCCGTTGGCCCGCAGAGCCTTGGCAACAGCGGCAGCGTCGATCTCGTCCGCGAAGTCGATCGTGCCGATGACCTGCGAGCGCTTGGCCGGGTCGGTGACGAACGGCGTCGCGTACTTGGACTCCTCCGCCCACCCGTACAGGGTGCGCGAAGAGGCGGCCGTGCGGCCGGTGGTGAAGTCCAGACCGCCCTGGCCGTTCATCCAGTCCAGCTGCTCACCGAGCAGGAAGAGCGTGGCGAGCGCCGGGGTGTTGTACGTCTGGTTCTTGCGGGAGTTGTCGATCGCCGTGGGCAGGCTGAAGAACTCCGGGACGTGCCGGCCGCTCGCGTGGATGCGCTCGGCGCGCTCGATGGCCGCCGGGGAGAACGCGGCGATCCACAGGCCGCCGTCCGACGCGAAGGACTTCTGGGGGGCGAAGTAGTAGACGTCCGTCTCGGCGATGTCGACCGGCAGGCCGCCCGCGCCGGAGGTGGCGTCCACCAGGACGAGTGAACCCTCGTCCGCGCCGGCCACCCGCTTGATGGGGGCCGCGACACCGGTCGAGGTCTCGTTGTGGGTGAAGCCGTAGACGTCGACGCCCGCCTCGGCCTTCGGGTCCGGGTGCGTGCCCGGCTCGCTGGTGATCACGGTGGGCTCGGCCAGCCACGGGGCGAGCTTCGAGGCCTTGGCGAACTTGGAGGAGAACTCGCCGAAGCTCAGGTGCTGCGACTTGTTCTCGATCAGGCCGTGCGTCGCGACGTCCCAGAAGGCGGTGGAGCCGCCGTTGCCCAGGATCACCTCGTACCCCTCGGGGAGGGAGAAGAGGTCGCGCACACCCTCGCGCACCTTGCCGACCAGGTTCTTGACCGGGGCCTGGCGGTGGGAGGTGCCGAGCAGAGAGGTACCGGTGGCGGCGAGCGCGTCCAGCGCCTCCGTGCGCACCTTGGAGGGGCCCGCGCCGAAACGTCCGTCGGCGGGCTTGATGTCAGCGGGAATCTGGATCTCAGCCACGGGGTGAGCCTAACGGCTCCGCCCGCGCCGTCTCAGGAGTGTCCGTCGGGTGAGACCGCCCCGTACGACGCGTGGACACCGCGGGGCTCCGGAGCGCGGATGGCCGGTGCGGACGGCCGGTGCGGGCGGGGCGCCCGGTCGTGGCCGGTGAGGGACTTCGCGGAGGCATCCTGAGGGCATGGATATGGGCATGAGTGATCTCGGAGGCGTGGAAGCGGAACTGCGGGCAGCGGTGCGGGGGGAGGTGGACTTCTCCGTCACCGCACGGGCCCTGAACACCATGGACGCGTCCAACTACCGTCGCGTGCCGCTCGGCGTCCTCGCCCCGCGCGACGCGGACGACGTGGCGGCGGCGCTCGCCGTGTGCCGGGAGCGCGGGGTGCCCGTCGTGGCCCGCGGCGCCGGTACGTCCATCGCCGGGCAGGCGACCGGCACGGGGCTCGTCCTCGATTTCACCCGGCACATGAACCGGATCGTGTCCCTGGACCCGGAGTCACGGACCGCGGTCGTCCAGCCGGGCGTGATCTGCGACGGCCTGCGGGGCGCCGCGGCTCCGCACGGCCTCACCTTCGGCCCGGACCCGTCCACCCACAACCGCTGCACCCTCGGCGGCATGATCGGCAACAACTCCTGCGGGTCCCACTCGGTCGCCTGGGGCACGACCGCCGACAACGTCGCCTCGCTCTCGGTCGTGAGCGGCGCGGGCGCCCGGCTCGCGCTCGGCCAGGGCTGGTCCGGCGCCCCCGACGGCCTCCGGGCGCTCCTGGACGGCGAGTTGGAGCTGCTGCGCACCGGCTTCCCGGAGCTGCCGCGCCGTATCTCCGGCTATGCGCTCGACGCCCTGCTCCCCGAGCGCGGGGTGGATCTGGCCCGCGCCTTCTGCGGCTCGGAGGGCACCCTCGGCGTGGTGACGGAGGCGGTCGTACGCCTCGTCGATGCGCCACGCGCGCGTGCGCTCGCGGTCCTCGGTTACGCCGACGAGAGCGCGGCGGCGGAAGCGGCCGCCGGACTGCTTCCGCACGGGCCGCTGACGGTGGAGGGCATGGCGGCCGACCTCGTACGGGGCTCCGAAGGGCTGCCCAAGGGCGGTGCCTGGCTGTTCGTGGAGACGGGCGGCGCGGACGAGGGCGAGGCACGCGCGCGTGCCGAGGCGATCGCGCGGGCGGTCTCCGCGGACACGGTGGACTCGGTGGTCGTGACGGACCCGGTCGGGCAGCGCGCGCTGTGGCGGGTCCGCGAGGACGCCAGCGGGACGGCGACGCGGATGCCCGACGGCAGCGAGGCGTGGCCCGGGTGGGAGGACTGCGCGGTGCCGCCCGCACGGCTCGGTGCGTATCTGCGGGACTTCCGGGGGCTGCTCACCGAACACGGGCTGCGCGGGACTCCGTACGGGCACTTCGGGGACGGCTGCATCCACGTACGCATCGACTTCGACCTGATGAGCGAGACGGGTGTGCGGCGCTTCAGGCGCTTCTCCGAGGACCTGGCGGAGGTCGTGGTCGCGCACGGGGGCTCCCTCTCGGGCGAGCACGGGGACGGCCAGGCGCGGGCCGAACTGCTGCCGAAGATGTACGGGGCTGACCTCGTCCGGCTGTTCGAGCGCGTGAAGGGGGTGTGGGACCCGGCGGATCTCCTGAACCCGGGGATGCTGGTGCGCCCCGCGCCGCTCGACTCGAACCTGCGGTTCGCCCCGCTGCCGCGGGAGCCGGTGGACGTGGCATTCGGCTACCCGCATGACGGCGGGGACTTCTCGGCGGCGGTGCGCAGGTGCGTGGGAGTCGCCAAGTGCCGTACGGAGTCGGCGGGTTCGGGAGGTGGCGTGATGTGCCCGTCCTTCCGGGCGACGGGCGAGGAGGAGCACTCCACGCGGGGCCGGGCCCGGCTCCTGCACGAGATGCTGGCGGGCGAGGTCGTCACGGACGGCTGGCGCTCGGAGGAGGTCAAGGACGCGCTCGACCTGTGCCTGTCCTGCAAGGGCTGCCGGTCGGACTGTCCGGTGGGCGTGGACATGGCCACGTACAAGGCGGAGTTCCTGCACCACCACTACGAGGGCCGCAGGCGCCCCGCCGCGCACTACGCGATGGGCTGGCTGCCGGTGTGGCTGCGGCTTGCCTCGCGGACGCGGACGGCGGGGGTGGCCAACGCGGTGGCCAGGGTGGGGGTGCTGGCGTCGCTGGCGAAGCGGGCGGGCGGGATCGCGCAGGAGCGGGAGATCCCGCGGCTGGCGGGGGAGTCGTTCCGCCGGTGGTTCCGGGCGCGGGGGGCTGCGGGGGCTTCTCGCGGCCCCTCGGTCGGCCCCTCGGTCGTGCTGTGGCCGGACACCTTCACGGAGCACCTGTCCCCGGCGGTGGGCCGGGCGGCGGTGCGGGTCCTGGAGGACGCGGGGCTGCGGCCCGTGGTGCCGCCGGGGGATGTCTGCTGCGGCCTCACGTACGTCTCCACGGGCCAGTTGGACCGGGCCCGTGCGGTGATGCGGCGCACGCTGGACCGGATGGCGCCGCTCCTCGACTCGGGGGCGCTGCTCGTGGTCCTCGAACCGAGCTGCGCGGCGGCGCTGAAGACGGACCTGGTGGAGCTGCTGGGGGAGGACGCGCGGGCGGGGGAACTCGCGGGCCGCGTAAGGACGTTCGCGCAGGCCTTGGAGGAACTGGCCCCGGAGTGGACGCCACCGCGGATCGGGCGCCCGGTGGTGGGCCAGACCCACTGCCACCAGCACGCGGTGCTCGGCGATGCGGCTGAGCGCCGCCTGCGGGAGAAGGCGGGCCTGACGGGTGAGTTGAGCGGCGGCTGCTGCGGACTCGCGGGCAACTTCGGCTTCGAGGCGGGGCATTACGAGGTATCGGTGGCATGCGCGGAGGAACAACTGCTCCCGGCGGTACGGGGCTCCGTCCCGGAGGCGGAGGGCGGCGCGGTGGTCCTCGCGGACGGCTTCTCCTGCCGAACCCAGCTGGAGCAGCTGGGGGGCGGGGTGCGGGGGCGGCATTTGGCGGAGGTGTTGGCCGAGGGGCTGAGGGGGGAGGGCTGAGGAGGGGGGCTTCTGGGCTGCGGGGCGCTGTGCCCTGCCGGGACGGGCTGCGGTGCCGGCGGCCCGGTGGCCTGGCGGTGCCGTGCGTTGCCGCGTCGTTGTCAGCCTCGGGGGCACGGGCTGTGGGGTGCGGACTGTGGCTCGGCGTCCCCTATCCGCCCCCACGATCGCGCAGCCGAGGAGAACCGTCAGGGGTGGACACCCGAACCGTGAAGCCGTAGAGCGCGCCCCGGTAGTGCCCACCGACGCCCCGAACCCCACCGAGCGTCACACCGAGGCTGCCGCCCGGCTGGTCGCCCGGCTCGTCGGTCGGACGGTTTCCGTCGTGCGTCATTACCTGACCTGACCTCCGTGCGGTTCCGTGGTGGCTGAACCCAAGCCGCCGTGCGGGGCGCGCGAGGTTCCGCTTTCCGTGGGACCGGGGTCACGCCGATCGCCCTCGTGCCGGTCGGGGGAACTCGGGCCTCCACTCCGATGCGGCACTGCGGGTAGGTGTAGGGCTTTGAACGTGAGCCACACCGTTTTGCCCACCACATGTTCGATGACTCCGAAGTCGTCGGCCAGTTCCCGTACGAGGTGCAGTCCTCGGCCGGTGCAGGCATCCCCTGTGGGGGCGGTTGCCACGAGACGGCCGTCACCGCTGTCTCGGACTTCGACGCGAAGCTCTGCCTCGTCGGTCGAGATCAAGAAGCTCACTTCGAATGCGCGTCCTTTGGGAACTCCGTGCAGCAGCGCGTTCGTGGCCAGCTCGGATACGCAGAGCTTGATCTCGTCGTGCCGGTCGACAACGCCCCAGGTGGCGAGGGTGCCGATGGCGAAGGCGCGGGCTTCGCCGACAGATCTGAGGGACCTGGGGAATTGCCGTTGCTGTGAGAGATGCACAGTGAACCACCGCCTTGTGCCGGGAGGTTGTATGATCGTGGAGGACCATACTGCTATTCACGAATAGCAGTATGGTTGGGTCAAGGTGACGACTTAGGGTGAGCCGGCTGGTGAGTTGGCTACGGTACGAAGGCGGCATAAAGCGGCAACAAGCCCTCCGGCGTACGGGAGTTCACCATGATCAGTAACGGGGACTGGGTCAGCACATCGATGCCGTATCTGACGCCGCGAGGGCGGGCGAGCGGCGACGCCTGGGCCGCCGAAGCGGCGGCAGCCGGACGTAGGGGGACTCAGCGCATCGTTCAGGCCGGTGAGGTTCCGGCGCCGCCGGAACTCGCGGAGCTGCTCGGGGTGGCCGAAGGCGACGCGGTCGTCGTGCGGCGGCGGGTCATCGAGCTCGACGGGGAGCCCAATGAGCTGACGGACACGTACTACCCCACCGAGGTCGCCCGGGGGACACCACTCGCCGCCACGGCCAAGATCCGGGGCGGTGCGGTGACGCTGCTCGCCGAGCTGGGGCATACCGGCGTCACCGTGCGCGAGGACGTCACCGCGCGGATGCCTACCGAGGAGGAACGGGCGGTCCTGCGCATCGGCGTGGACGAACCCGTTCTGCGGCTGGCCCGGGTGACTCTGGACGGCGAGGGCCGGCCCATCCAGGCCGACCTGATGACCATGCCCGCCGCCCGCCAGCGCCTGCGCTACGAGATCAGGAACGGATGACCGTGCCCCGTACCGACGCCGCCGCATTCGATCGCCGGGCCCTGCATGAACGCATCGCCGCCGACGTGCGGGACGAGATCATGAGTGGGGAGCTGGCGCCGGGCGCCAGGCTTCCCTCGACGTCGCAGCTCAAGGCCAGATTCGACGCATCCAGTGCCACCGTGCAGAAGGCTCTGCAGCTGCTCAAGGACGAGGGGCTGGCCGTGGGGCGCGCGGGCTCCGCGGTAACCGTCCGCGAGCACCGGCAGCGGACTCTGCGCCCTGCCACGTACATGGCTCCTGCCGAAGCAGGTGGGTCCTACCGCTGGCTCACGGAGGTGGCAGAGGGCGGTACGAAGCCTCGCAGCACGCTGCTGGAGGTTGCGGAGGTGGTTCCGCCGACGGATGTGGCGGGGGTGCTGGAGCTCGCTGACGGTGGTACGGCTGTCGTGCGTCGACAGCTCCTCTCCCTTGACGGCGAGCCGGTTGAGCTGGTCGCCTCCTACTACCCGGTGGGCATCGCCGAGGGCACCGCGATCACCAGGCGTCGCAGGATTTGCGGCGGTACCCCGGCGCTCTTGTCCGACCTGGGGTTTCCGCCCCGGCTGAGCGTCGACCGTGTCTCGGCGCGGGTGCCCACGCAGGAGCAGTACACGATTCTCCAGCTCCCCGGCAGTCTTCCGGTCCTGCGCACATTGCGCGTGGTCTACAGCGACGACGAACTGCCCATCGAGGCGACCGTGATGGTCAAGTCCGGACACCTCTACGAGCTGCAGTACGAGTTCACGCCTGTGTGAGGCCTCGTCGCCTCGGGGTGGTCCATCCGCCCGCACCCGCCATGTGGACGCGGTTTGCGTACAGCAGTGAAAGGGCTCCACAATCCTGTCGTGGTCTACTACCTTGGACGGAGTAGTTCAGGTGAGTGGACTGGATCGGGTCGGAGAAGCGGAAGGGTTGGCTGTGGACGCGTCGAGGAGTGGTCAGGAGGCGGCACCCGGTGGGCGGTGGGGTGCCCTCGGGCCCGTCGGGCTTGTGCTCGCGGGCGGCGTCTCCGTCCAGTTCGGCGGGGCCATCGCCGTGAGCGTGATGCCCAAGGCCGGAGCCCTCGGCATCGTGACCCTGCGGCTCGCCTTCGCCGCCATGGTGCTGATGATCGTGTGCCGACCCAAGGTGCGCGGGCACTCGCGCGCCGACTGGGGGACCGTCATCGCCTTCGGTGTGGCCATGGCCGGGATGAACGGGCTCTTCTATCAGTCCGTCGCCCGCATCCCGATGGGCCCCGCCGTCACGCTGGAGGTGCTCGGGCCGCTGGCCCTCTCCGTCTTCGCGTCGCGGCGTGCGGTCAATCTGATCTGGGCCGGGCTCGCCCTCTGCGGTGTCTTCTTGCTGGGGGGTGGGGGCGGGTTCAGCGGGCTTGATCCCGTTGGTGTTGCCTACGCTCTTGGCGCCGGTGCCATGTGGGCCACGTACATCATGTTCAGCGCCCGTACGGGGCGTCGTTTCCCGCAGGCCGACGGGCTCGCCCTCGCGATGGTCGTCGCGGCCGTCCTCTTCCTGCCGCTCGGCCTCATCGAGTCCGGGGAGAAGCTGGTCAGGCCCGAGGTGCTCGGGCTCGGCGCGGCCGTCGCCGTGATGTCCTCCGTGCTGCCGTACACCCTCGAACTGCTCGCCCTGCGCAGGCTTCCCGCCTCCACCTTCGCGATCATGATGAGCCTGGAACCGGCCATCGCGGCCATCGCCGGATTCCTCGTGCTGAACCAGGCCCTCTCCGTGAACGAGGCCATGGCCATCTCGCTGGTCATCGCCGCCAGCATGGGCGCCGTCCGGACCCAGGTCGGTCGTGGCCGGGCCCGCAAGTCCGGCGACGTCGTGTCGGGGGCCGCCCCCGAGGCCGCACTCCTTTCCGCGGAGGCCGCCGGGCTGGGGGAAGGACTGGGAGAAGGGCAGGGAGAGGGGCAGGGCGAGGGAGAAGGCGAAGGGGTCGGCGCCGCTGCTTCCGTTCCGGAGCCGTCCGGAAAGTAATGCAAGCACGCTTGCTTGTTTCTCCGGGCGCTGCCATGCTCCGGGGCACTTCCCCTCTCGACTTCGTTCGAGCAGGGGAGACCCCATTCGTGCCCGAGGGGAGCGCTCCGTGTCCGAAGCCGTGCCCGTACTCGACGATCTGCGCCGTGAGAGTGAGGAACTCGACCACCTGGTAGGGGGGTTGAGCGGCAGCCGCTGGGCGCTGCCCACCCCCGCCGACCGCTGGACCGTCGCCCATCAGATCGCCCACCTCGCCTGGACCGACCGGGCCGCGCTGACCGCCGTCACCGACGGCGAGGCCTTCGGGCGGCTCGTCGAGGAGGCCCTCGCGGCTCCCGATTCGTTCGTCGACGACGGCGCCGACGAGGGCGCCGCGCTGCCGCCGGGTGAGCTGCTCTCCCAGTGGCGGGCCGGGCGCGACGCCCTGCACAAGGCCCTGGCGGCCGCCCCGCGCGGCACCCGCTTCCCCTGGTACGGGCCGCCCATGTCGGCCACCTCCATGGCGACCGCCCGGCTGATGGAAACCTGGGCCCACGGCCAGGACGTCGCCGACGCGCTGGGAGTCGTGAGGGTGCCGACGGACCGGCTGCGGCACATCGCCCACATCGGCGTCCGGGCCCGGGACTTCTCGTTCGGTGTACGGGGGCTGAGCGCGCCGGACGCCCCCTTCCGCGTCGAGCTCCGGCTGCCCTCCGGCGAACTGTGGGCCGGCGGACCCGAGGACGCCGGCCAGCGTGTGACCGGGCCCGCGCTCGACTTCTGCCTCCTCGTCACGCAGCGCGCGCACCGGGACGATCTCGCAGTGCGCGCGGAAGGCGCCGACGCCGAGCGGTGGCTGACCATCGCCCAGGCCTTCGCGGGACCACCGGGGCCGGGGCGCCCGGCCAGGGAGGGCGGGCGATGACCGCCCCGCCGTCCACTCCCCGAACCGCCCCTCTCTCCACCCCACCCCTCCGCATAGGCAACGCCTCCGGCTTCTACGGTGACCGTTTCGATGCCATGCGCGAGATGCTCACCGGCGGTCCCCTCGACGTCCTCACCGGCGACTACCTCGCCGAGCTGACCATGCTCATCCTCGGTCGCGACCGCCTCAAGGACCCCGCGCGCGGCTATGCGAAGACCTTCCTGCGTCAGCTGGAGGAGTGCCTGGGGCTCGCCCAGGAGCGGGGCGTCAAGATCGTTGCCAATGCGGGCGGGCTCAACCCCGGTGGACTCGCCGACGCTGTAGGGGAGTTGGCGGGCCGGCTCGGGATCGGGGTGCGGGTCGCGCACGTGGAGGGGGACGACCTCGGGAGCCGCTTCCCGGACGCCCTCACCGCCAACGCCTACCTCGGCGGCACCGGAATCGCCGCCTGCCTGCGCGCAGGGGCCGACGTCGTCGTCACGGGGCGCGTGACCGACGCCGCCCTCGTCACCGGGCCCGCCGCGGCGCACTTCGGGTGGGGCGACGGTGACCACGACCGCCTCGCCGGTGCCGTCGTCGCCGGGCACATCCTCGAATGCGGGACGCAGGCCACCGGCGGCAACTACGCCTTCTTCGGCGAGCGTTCGGCGCGAGAACTGCTGCGGCCCGGCTTCCCGCTCGCCGAGATCCACGAGGACGGCTCCAGCGTCATCACCAAGCATGACGGCACGGGCGGCTTCGTCGACGTCGGCACGGTCACCGCGCAACTCCTGTACGAGACCTCCGGCTCCCGGTACGCGGGGCCCGACGTCACCGCCCGGCTCGACACGGTCACCCTCACGCAGGAGGGACCCGACCGGGTCCGCGTCTCCGGCGTACGCGGAGAGGCGCCGCCGCCGGACCTCAAGGTCGGCCTGAACCGGCTCGGCGGCTTCCGCAACGAAGTCGTCTTCGTCCTGACCGGGTTGGACGTGGAGGCCAAGGCCGGTCTCGTCCGCGCCCAGGTCGAGGACGCGCTCACTCGCTCCAAGTCGCGTCCACAGAAGGTGCGTTGGGAACTCACCCGCACCGATCGCCCCGACGCCCCGAGCGAGGAGACCGCATCCGCCCTCCTGCGCCTCGTCGTGCGCGACCCGCAGCAGGACCCCGTCGGCCGCGCCCTGAGCGGCGCCGCGATCGAGCTCGCCCTCGGCAGCTACCCCGGATTCCACGTCACGGCACCCCCGGGCGAGGGCGCCCCCTACGGAGTCTTCGAAGCGGCGTACGTCGCACGCGGCACCGTCGACCACGTGGCCGTCCTGCCCGGCGGCGAGCGCCTCCCGGTGCACGCTCCCGGCGGCAGCCGCGCACTCGAAGACCTCGGCCGGCCGCCCCTGCCCGCACCGCTCCCGCCGGGCGGCCCCACCCGCCGCGCCTCCCTCGGCCTCGTCGCCGGGGCCCGCAGCGGCGACAAGGGCGGGGACGCGAACGTCGGCGTCTGGGTGCGGACGGACGACGCCTGGCGTTGGCTCGCCCACGAACTCACCGTCGAGCGGTTCCGCGAACTCATCCCAGAGGCAGCGGAGTCGACCGTCGTGCGCCACGTCCTGCCGAACCTGCGGGCGCTGAACTTCGTCGTCGAGGGAATCCTCGGCGCGGGCGTGGCCTCCCAGGCCCGCTTCGACCCGCAGGCCAAGGGCCTCGGCGAGTGGCTGCGCGCCCGCCACGTCGACGTACCGGCCGCACTGCTCGGGCCGACCGAACCGATGGAAGCGACCGAACCGACGGAGGTACACCCGTGACCGTCCTCGCGTCCGCGCTCGACCCCGCGAGCGCCGAGTACGCCGAGCACCGCGAGGCCATGCTGGCCAAGCTCGCCGAGCTTGACGCCGAGCAGGCCAAGGCCCTTGAGGGCGGCGGCGAGAAGTACGTCGCCCGGCACCGCAAGCGCGGCAAGCTCCTCGCCCGGGAGCGCATCGAGCTGCTGCTCGACCCGGACACGCCGTTCCTCGAACTGTCGCCGCTCGCCGCGTGGGGCAGTGACTACCCCGTAGGTGCCTCCATGGTCACCGGCATCGGCGTCGTCGAGGGCGTGGAGTGCCTGATCACCGCCAACGACCCGACCGTGCGCGGCGGTGCCAGCAACCCCTGGACCCTGAAGAAGGCCTTCCGCGCGCACGAGATCGGGCACGCCAACCGGCTGCCGTCCATCCACCTCGTGGAGTCGGGGGGCGCCGATCTGCCGTCCCAGAAGGAGATCTTCATCCCGGGCGGCGCCCTCTTCAAACACCTCACCCAGTCGTCCGCCGCCGGTATCCCGACCGTGGCGGTCGTCTTCGGCAACTCCACGGCGGGCGGCGCGTACGTCCCCGGCATGAGCGACCACGTGATCATGGTCAAGGAGCGCGCCAAGGTCTTCCTCGGCGGGCCGCCGCTCGTGAAGATGGCCACCGGCGAGGAGAGCGACGACGAGTCGCTCGGCGGCGCCGAGATGCACGCCCGCACCTCCGGCCTCGCGGACTACCTCGCCGAGGACGAACGCGACGCGCTGAGGCAGGCTCGCCGGGTCGTGAAACGGCTCAACTGGCGCAAGACGTACGCCGATCCGGTCACCGTCGTCGAGCCGCCCAAGTACGCCGAGGACGAGCTGCTCGGCATCGTGCCCGGCGACCTCAAGGTGCCCTTCGACCCGCACGAGGTCATCGCGCGCATCGTCGATGCCTCCGACTTCGACGAGTTCAAGCCGCTCTACGGGACGAGTCTCACCACCGGTTGGGCCTCGCTGCACGGCTATCCCATCGGCATCCTCGCCAACGCGCAGGGCGTGCTGTTCAGCGAGGAGTCCCAGAAAGCCGCCCAGTTCATCCAGTTGGCCAACCAGCGCGACATCCCACTGCTCTTCCTGCACAACACCACCGGCTACATGGTCGGCAAGGAGTACGAGCAGGGCGGCATCATCAAGCACGGCGCGATGATGATCAACGCAGTGTCGAACTCGCGCGTGCCGCACCTCAGCGTCCTGATGGGCGCCTCGTACGGAGCCGGGCACTACGGCATGTGCGGGCGCGCCTACGACCCGCGCTTCCTCTTCGCCTGGCCCAGCGCCAAGTCCGCCGTGATGGGCCCGCAGCAGCTCGCGGGCGTGCTCTCGATCGTGGCCCGCGCCTCCGCCGCCGCGAAGGGCCAGCCCTACGACGACGACGCCGACGCGGGTCTGCGCGCCATGGTGGAGCAGCAGATCGAGTCGGAGTCGCTGCCGATGTTCCTCTCCGGGCGGCTCTACGACGACGGCGTCATCGACCCCCGTGACACCCGCACGGTCCTCGGCCTGTGCCTGTCCGCGATCCACACCGCCCCTTACGAGGGCGCGCGCGGTGGCTTCGGCGTCTTCCGGATGTGAGGACCTCCATGACGAACCCCATGAACCCCACCCCCACCAACCCCACCAACCCCGCCAACCCCGCCAACCCCACGATGATCAAATCCGTACTCGTCGCCAACCGGGGCGAGATCGCCTGCCGCGTCTTTCGCACCTGCCGCGACCTGGGCATCGCCACCGTGGCGGTGTACTCCGACGCCGACGCGGACGCCCTGCACGTCCGCGAGGCCGACTCCGCCGTACGGCTGCCGGGCACGGCGCCCGCCGAGACGTACCTGCGCGGCGAACTCGTCGTGAAGGCCGCACAGGCGGCCGGCGCGGACGCCGTCCATCCCGGCTACGGCTTCCTCTCCGAGAACGCGGACTTCGCGCGCGCCGTCCTGGACGCCGGGCTCGTGTGGATCGGTCCGCCGCCGGAGGCGATCGAGTCCATGGCCTCCAAGACGCGAGCCAAGGAACTCATGGGCATCGCGCCGATGGGCCTGGAAGACGTCACCCAGGCCGATCTGCCGGTCCTGGTGAAGGCGGCGTCCGGTGGCGGCGGACGCGGCATGCGCGTCGTACGGGAACTGGGCGAGCTGAAAGGTGAGTTGGAGGCCGCCCGCGCGGAGGCCGCCAGCGCCTTCGGGGACGGCGAGGTCTTCGTCGAGCCCTATCTGGAGGGCGGCCGGCACGTCGAGGTGCAGATCATGGCCGACGCGCACGACACCGTGTGGGCGCTCGGCACGCGGGACTGCACGCTCCAGCGCAGACACCAGAAGGTCATCGAGGAGTCCCCGGCACCCGGTCTGGCCGACGCGCTCGTCGACGAGCTGCACGCGCAGGCCGTGCGCGCGGCGCGCGTGACCGGATATCGCGGGGCGGGCACGGTGGAGTTCCTCGTCGACGGCGACCGGGCGCACTTCCTGGAGATGAACACCCGGCTCCAGGTCGAACACCCGGTCACGGAGGCCGTGTTCGACATCGACCTCGTGGCGCTGCAGATCCAGGTCGCGCAGGGCACACGGCTCGCGGAGGAACCGCCGCCCGCGCGCGGCCACGCCGTCGAGGCCCGCCTCTACGCCGAGGACCCGGCGGCCGGGTGGGCCCCGCAGACCGGCACCCTGCACCGGCTCTCCGTGCCGGGCGTGCGGCTGGACACCGGGTACGTGGACGGCGACACGATCGGCGTGCACTACGACCCGATGCTGGCCAAGGCCGTCGCGTACGCCCCCACGCGGGCGGAGGCCCTGCGCACCCTCGCGGGAGCGCTGGACCGCGCGGTCGTCCACGGGCCCGTCACCAACAGGGAGCTGCTCGTACGGTCCCTGCGGCACCCGGAGTTCGTCGAGGCCCGCATGGACACGGGCTTCTACGACCGGCACGTCACCGAGCTCGCGGCCCCCGCCCCGGACCCGCACGCCCCGCTGGCCGCCGCCCTCGCCGACGCGCACGGGCGCTCGCGGTTCGGCGGCTGGCGCAACCTCGCGTCGCAGCCGCAGGTCAAGCTCTTCCGGAGCGAGCCGGACGGCACCGAACACGAGGCGCGCTACCGGCACACGCGGGAAGGGCCGAGCGCGGACGGGGTGCGCGTGCTCTCCGTGTCGGGTCAGCTCGTCGTGCTCGAAGTCGACGGCGTACGAACGAAGTTCACCGTGAGCCGGTACGGCGACGACCGCGTGTACGTCGGCAACACCGCCCTCACCGCGCTCCCGCTGCTCCCCGAACCCACCGCCCGGCAGGAGCCGGGATCCCTGCTCGCCCCGATGCCCGGCACCGTCGTGCGCCTGGCCGAAGGGCTCACGGAGGGCGCGCGGGTCACCGCCGGGCAGCCCCTCATCTGGCTGGAGGCCATGAAGATGGAGCACCGCATCTCCGCTCCCGCCTCCGGCACGCTCACCGCCCTGCACGCCGCGCCCGGCCGCCAGGTCGAGGTCGGGGCGCTGCTCGCAGTCGTAGACGTCGTAGCCGCCGTACAGGAGGAGCAATCCGTATGAGCACCGTCCTCGAAACCGAAGAGCACCAGGCACTGCGCGCGGCCGTCGCCGCACTCGGCAAGCGCTACGGCCGCGACTACCTCACCCGCGTCGTCCGGGACGAGGGCCACCCCGACGAGCTGTGGGCCGACGCCGCCAAGCTCGGCTACCTCGGCGTGAACCTGCCCGAGGAGTACGGCGGCGGGGGCGGTGGCATAGCCGAACTCTCCATCGTCCTGGAGGAGTTGGGCGCCGCCGGATGCCCCCTCCTGATGATGGTCGTCTCGCCCGCGATCTGCGGCACCGTCATCGCCCGCTTCGGCACCGACGAGCAGAAGGCGGCCTGGCTGCCCGGTCTCGCCGACGGCAGCCGCACCATGGCGTTCGGCATCACCGAGCCCGACGCGGGCTCCAACTCCCACCGGATCACCACCACGGCCCGCAAGGACGAGGCGAGCGGCGACTGGCTCCTGACCGGCCGCAAGGTCTTCATCTCCGGCGTCGACATCGCCGACGCGACCTTGATCGTGGGCCGTACGGAGGACGCCAGGACCGGCAGCCTCAAGCCCTGCCTCTTCATCGTCCCGCGCGAGACCGAGGGCTTCCAGCGGCGGCAGATCGAGATGGAACTCCAGGCGCCGGAGAAGCAGTTCGAGCTGACCCTGGACGACGTACGGCTGCCCCCGGAAGCCCTGGTGGGCGACGAGGACGCCGGGCTGCTCCAGCTCTTCGCGGGACTCAACCCCGAGCGGATCATGACGGCGGCGTTCTCGATCGGCATGGCGCGTTATGCCCTCTCCCGGGCCGTCGGCTACGCCAAGGAACGCAGCGTCTGGAAGAGCCCGATCGGCGCCCACCAGGCGATCGCGCACCCCCTCGCGCAGTCCCACATCGACATCGAGCTGGCCCGTCTGATGATGCAGAAGGCGGCCAGGCTCTACGACGAGGGCGACGACATGGGCGCGGGCGAGGCCGCCAACATGGCCAAGCTCGCGGCTGCCGACGCCTGTGTGAAGACCGTCGACCAGTCCGTGCACACGCTCGGCGGCAACGGCCTGACGAAGGAGTTCGGCCTCGCCTCGCTGATCGTGGCATCGAGGGTGGCGCGGATCGCCCCGGTGAGCAGGGAGATGATCCTGAACTACGTCTCGCACCAGACGCTCGGCCTGCCCAAGTCGTACTGACCAGCCGTACTGACCAGTCGTACTGACCGCCACGGGACACCGCCCGCCCCGCCCGCCACCCGCTGGAGAACGCATGGCACTCGTGCACACGCCCCCGGAGCGCGGCATCGTCACGCTCACCCTGGACAACCCCGCCAACCGCAACGCGATCTCGGCCGGGCTGCTGCGGGAACTCGCCGGGGCACTCGACACCTGCGGCAAGGACCCCGGCGTACGCGCGGTCGTCCTCACGCACACCGGCTCCACGTTCTGCTCGGGCGCCGATCTGCGCGAGCCGCCGGACCCGGCCGTCCTCGTGGGGCTGCTCCGGCAGATCGTGGAACTGCCCAAGCCGGTGGTGGCGCGGGTGGACGGGCATGTGCGGGCGGGCGGGCTCGGGCTGCTCGGCGTGTGCGACATGGCGGTGGCGGGGCCGGGGGCGTCGTTCGCGCTCACCGAGGTACGGATCGGGGTGGCGCCCGCGGTGATCTCCATGCCGCTGCTCGCCCGCCTGGACCCGGGCGCCGCGTCACGCTACTTCCTCACCGGGGAGCGCTTCGGCGGGGCGGAGGCGGCACGGATCGGACTGGTGACGGCGGCCGGGGACGACGTGGACGCGGAGCTCTCGCCCCTCCTGGAAGGGCTGCGGAAGGGTGCGCCGCAGGCCCTGGCCGAGACGAAGAAGCTGCTCACGGCTAGGGTGCTCGACGCATTCGACCACCACACGGACTCCCTCATCGCCCTGTCCGCGCGGCTCTTCGGCTCCGAGGAGGCGCGCGACGGGATGGGGGCGTTCCTCGAACGACGGGAGTGCCCATGGGTGCTGTGACCGCGGCCGACCGCTCGCCCAAGCAGGACCGCAGCCGTGCCACGCGGCAGCGGCTCCTTGAGGCCGCGGTGGCGTGCCTCGCCGAGAGCGGCTGGGCGGGGTCCACGGTCTCCGTGGTCGCCGAGCGGGCCGGGGTCTCGCGGGGTGCCGCCCAGCATCACTTCCCGACGCGGGAGGACCTGTTCACGGCAGCGGTGGAGTACGTGGCCGAGCAGCGGTCCACCGCGCTGCGGGAGCTTCCCGCGCAGGACCGGGTCTCGGTGGTGGCCGCCCTGGTCGATCTCTACACGGGGCCGCTGTTCCGGGCGGCGCTGCATCTGTGGGTGGCGGCGTCGAACGAGCCCCAGCTCGGCTCCCGGGTGACGGAGCTGGAGGCGCGGGTGGGCCGTGAGACGCACCGGATCGCGGTACAGCTCCTGGATGCCGACGAGTCCCGGCCGGGCGTCCGGGAGACCGTCCAGGGGCTCCTGGACATGGCGCGGGGTCTGGGCCTGGCGAACCTGCTGACGGACGACAAGGCCCGGCGGGAGCGCGTGGTGGGGGAGTGGGCACGGCTGCTGGACGTGGCGCTGTCCTGAGCGGGGCCCACCCCGGACGCCGGGCGGGCCGCTGTCCCGCCCGCCCGGCGTCCGAGGTCGTGGCTGACCGCCCTACTTCGCGATCTCCCCGTACCCCTCGACCTCCCGCGGGTCCCGCGTACCGGGACCCACGTACCTGGCCGAGGGGCGGACCAGCCGCCCCGTGCGCTTCTGCTCAAGGATGTGCGCCGACCAGCCGGCCGTCCTCGCGCACGTGAACATCGACGTGAACATGTGCGCGGGCACCTCGGCGAAGTCGAGGACGATCGCGGCCCAGAACTCGACGTTCGTCGCCAGGACCCGGTCGGGGCGGCGGGCGTGCAGCTCGTCGAGCGCGGCCTTCTCCAGCGCCTGGGCCACCTCGAAGCGCGGAGCGCCCAGCTCGCGTGCCGTGCGACGCAGGACCCTCGCGCGGGGGTCCTCGGCCCGGTACACCCGGTGGCCGAAGCCCATCAGCCGCTCGCCCTTGTCCAGCGCCTGCCGCACGTACGCGGCCGCGTCGCCGGTCCGCTCGATCTCCTCGATCATGCCGAGGACGCGGGAGGGCGCACCGCCGTGCAGGGGGCCCGACATGGCGCCCACGGCGCCCGAGAGCGCCGCCGCGACGTCCGCGCCCGTCGAGGAGATGACGCGGGCGGTGAACGTGGAGGCGTTCATGCCGTGCTCGGCGGCCGACGTCCAGTACGCGTCGACGGCCTGGACGTGCTTGGGGTCGGGCTCGCCGCGCCAGCGCTTCATGAAGCGCTCGACGACCGTGTCCGCCTTGTCGATCTCGCGCTGCGGCACCATCGGCAGGCCTTGGCCGCGGGCGGACTGGGCGACGTACGAGAGCGCCATGACGGCGGCCCGCGCGAGGTCGTCGCGGGCTTCCTGCTCGCTGATGTCCAGGAGCGGCTTCAGGCCCCACACGGGGGCGAGCATCGCGAGGGCGGACTGGACGTCGACGCGGATGTCGCCGGAGTGCACCGGGATGGGGAAGGGCTCGGCGGGCGGCAGGCCGGGGTTGAAGGCGCCGTCGACGAGCAGGCCCCAGACGTTGCCGAAGGAGACGTGGCCGACCAGATCCTCGATGTCGACGCCGCGATAGCGAAGCGCGCCGCCTTCCTTATCCGGTTCGGCGATCTCCGTCTCGAACGCGATGACTCCCTCAAGTCCGGGTACGAAGTCGGACATCAGGCGGCTCCTCGTGATGTGTACGACAGATGGTGGTGACAGACAGCTCGTGACCATGTGTCAGAAGTGGGCATTATCGGTCCGGTTCCGCGGTCTGCCGGCGCGCTGCTGGCTTCCGGCCTTCGACTCGCGGTCCGGATCGGTCATCCCGGTGATGCCCCGTGCGGCTGGTGGTCACCCAACCGATTCGGCAGCCGCACGATATCCCTTGGTGCCACCCTTGGCGATGGTCTGCGGCACTCAGTGCCACACGTCACCTCCCCGTGGTGGACGACAGCCCGTCGGACAGCCCTTCGTATACGGCAAGATGACGGCGTGACCGATCGAGCCGCCGCCTCCGCATCAGCCTCATCATCCGCCGCACCCGCCTCGCCCGTGTCCGATCCCGCCGCCATACGTGCCCACTACGGCGTCGACGGACTCATCGAGGCGGAGGCGCCCGCCACGCCCGGCGGGCTGTTCGCGCTGTGGTTCGCGCAGGCGCTCTCCGCGACCGAGGCGGGCCTGCTGCACGAGCCGAACGCCATGGTCGTCTCGACGGTCGACGAGGCGGGCCGCCCCAGCTCACGCACGGTCCTGCTGAAGGGATACGACGAGCGCGGCTTCGTCTTCTTCACCAATTACGAGTCCCGCAAGGCCCGTGAACTGGCCGCCAACCCGAACATCGCGCTGCTCTTCCCCTGGCACCCGATGGCACGCCAGGTCATCGTCACGGGCACGGCGGAGCGCGTCGCCCGTGAGGAGACGGTGGCGTACTTCCGCACCCGCCCGCACGGCTCCCAGCTCGGCGCCTGGGCCAGCGCCCAGTCCTCGGTCATCGCCACGCGCGACGAACTGGACCGCGCGTACGCCGACTTGGAGGCGCGTTACCCGGAGGGCGAGCAGGTGCCCGCACCCCCGCACTGGGGCGGCTTCCGGGTCGCTCCGCGGAGCGTGGAATTCTGGCAGGGCAGGGCGAACCGCCTGCACGACCGGCTGCGTTACGTACGGACGGAGCAGGACAGTGCCACGGCCGCTCCGGGCTGGACCGTGGAGCGCCTCAGCCCGTGAGGCCGGGGCCCGCTCCGGTCAGCCCGTGAGGCCGGGTCCTGCTCCGCTCAGCCCGGGGCGGGCCGAGGCCTACCCCGTCAGGACCCCGTCCAGGAACGGCTGGATGGCTTCGCGCCAGGCCTCCGGCTGGTCGTAGTGCACCAGGTGCCCGGCGTCGGCCACCTCCGCGTACGCCCCGCGGGGCAGCACGCGGACCATCTCCTGGGACTCGGCACGGCCCAGCTCGCCGTCCAGGCCGCGGACGACCAGGGCGGGGCACTGGACCTGGGCCAGATCCTCCCAGTGGGCGTCGTACACCCACGTCTCGCGGGACTTCAGCATCTGGTCGCGGTCGAAGACGGGGCGCCAGCCGTCCGGGCCCTCGGTCATCACCTCGGCGAAGAACTCACCGCGGGAGGGGTTGGGCCGCTCGACCCAGGGATCGTCCTCGCCGAACCACTTCCGTACGTCGGCGAGCGTGGCGAAGGGCACGGGCCAGGCCTTGAACCAGTCCTCCCACTCACGCTGCGACGCGGCACCGAGCGCGGAGGCCCGCATGTCGCAGATGATCAGGGCGCGGACGAGGTCGGGGCGCTTCGCGGCGAGCTGCCAGGCGGTGAGCGCGCCCATGGAGTGGCCGATGAGAACGGCGGGGGCGAGGCCGAGCTGGACGAGAGCGGCCTCGGCGTCGTCCACGTAGGCCTCGCGGGTGAAGGGGCCCTCGGGGGGCTTGTCGCTCTGCCCGTGCGCGCGCTGGTCGAGTGCGACCGCGCGATGTCGCTCGGCGAGCCAGCGGGCGGTACCCGCCCAGTGGGACGCACGGCCCATCAGGCCGTGCAGTAAGAGCACGCCGCCGGGCGACCCGTCGGTCTCCCTGGATTTGGGAGGATCGGCGAACTCCCAGGCGGCGAGGCGTACGCCACCCGCGCCTGTCACGTCAATGCGCCGCACCATGGTTCCTGGCACCCCCCTTGAATCCTCTCGGGCTGAACGCCTGGTTCTGTCACGCACCCCCGCACGCTATCGAACCCCTTTTCGAAAGCGGCCAGATCGCCGGCAACACCCCTCATTCGAGTGACCACGCTCAAGGATTGGCCGCCGCTGCCGAGGGGAGATCTTCAACGGGGGGCGGGCCGCTCGGGGAAAACGGTCCGAAGGGGATGACCCTGGGAGCTCGGGGCTCCGGGTCGGAACAGGGGAGGACAGGCCCCGGCGCTCAAGGGCGCCGGGGCCCTCTGCGTACACCTCTCCGTACGACTCCGCGTGCGCCGCTGCGTACGCCTCCGCGCACGGAGGACGCACTGATCCGCACCGCTCGCGAACACGCTCCCGCTCGCCAGATGGGCACATCTTCCTGCCCCCTCCCACGGCCGTGGCGGCCAGACCGGTGGCGACCCGGTCAAGAGCCCTCAGGTCATATGCCTCTCGCGACAGCCTCGCACGCAAAACGTCCGGGCGCTGCGATTCGGCACACTGAATCTTGGACCCCGTACGATCCCGGGGTCTTCACAACTGCCCAACGATTACCGCCAGTTGACCCGAACTCCCGGTAACGGCTCCCGGGCGCCCTCAGCGCTTGGCGACGAAGACGTGCGAGGCGACCTCCGTGTCCAGCTCGGCGGCCTCACCGCTGCTGCCCACGAGCACGCCGCCCGCGGACTCCGTCACGCTCACCACGGAGCCGGGCTGCACACCCGCGCGCCGCAGCGTGTACATCAGCTGGGCGTCCGTCTGGATCGGCTCGCCGATGCGGCGCACCACGACGGTCTTGCCCTCCGTGCCGGGGTCGAGGTCGACCAGGGAGACCATGCCCTCGTCCAGGAACGGGTCGGCCCCGTCCTTCTCGCCCAGCTCCTCGAGGCCCGGGATCGGGTTGCCGTACGGAGACTCGGTGGGGTGGCGCAGGAGCTCCAGGACGCGGCGCTCCACCGCCTCGCTCATCACGTGCTCCCAGCGACACGCCTCGGCGTGGACCTGCTCCCACTCCAGGCCGATCACGTCGACGAGGAGGCACTCCGCCAGGCGGTGCTTGCGCATCACGCGGGTCGCGAGCCTGCGGCCCTCCTCGGTCAGCTCCAGGTGACGGTCGCTCGCGACGGCCACCAGGCCGTCGCGCTCCATGCGCGCGACCGTCTGGCTCACCGTCGGCCCGCTCTGGTCGAGACGCTCGGCGATCCGGGCGCGCATGGGGACCACACCTTCCTCCTCCAGCTCGAGGATGGTGCGCAAATACATCTCAGTGGTGTCAATAAGCCCCGACATGGGTGCCCCTCAGATCTCGCTCGTGCGGCCGGCCCTGCCCTCAAGTCTGACGCATACCGCTGACAACCGGGTCGCGCCAGGGGAAAACCCGGTCGGGGCGGCCTTGACGGGGTGCTCGGGCCGTATTGACAGGGCACTGGTCCAGACCGCAACGTGATCCGCGGCACACAGGAAAAGCGTGCAGGACATACGTGCAGGACATGCGTACAGAACGCATACGCGCATACGTACAGAACACATACGTACCCGGAAAGGTTCCTCGGCGCATGGGCTCGAAGAGCGAGAGCAAGCTGGCCGGTCAGTACATCGACGCCGCGATCGGACTGCTCGGGCGGGTGCGTGACGAGGAGGGCGGCAACGTCGACGCGGCGGGCACGCTGCTCGCCGACGCCGTCGAGGCCGGCGGCAGGCTCTTCGCCTTCGGCGCGGGACACTCCTCGCTCGCCGCTCAGGACGTCGTCTACCGCGCGGGCGGGCTCGCCCTGATGAACCTCCTCGCCGTCCCCGGCGTCGTCGGCATCGACGTCATGCCCGCCACGCTCGGCTCGGCCCTGGAGCGCGTCGACGGGCTCGCGGGCGCCGTCCTGGACTCCTCACCGGCCCGCCCCGGCGACGTACTCGTGATCATCTCGCTCTCCGGGCGGAACTCGCTGCCCGTGGAGATGGCGATGAACGCCCGCGCGCTGGGCCTGAAGGTCATCGGGGTGACGTCGGTGGCGTACGCGACGGAGACGAAGTCGCGGCACGTGTCCGGCACCTTCCTGAAGGACCACTGCGACGTCGTGATCGACTCCAAGATCGCCCTCGGTGACGCCGAGCTCAGCCTCGACACGGTCGACGCCCCCTTCGGGCCCGCCTCCAGCGTCGTCACCAACGCGATCATGCAGGCCATGATGGCGACCGCCGTCGAGCAGCTCGCCGCGCGCGGGGTCGAGCCGCCGCTCCTGCGGTCGGGGAACGTGGACGGCGGCCACGAGTGGAACGGCCGCGTGTTCGAGCAGTACGGCGACCGGATCTTCTACCGCCGCTGAGAGCCTTGCGGCAACCGGATCTCCTACCGTCGGTGAGCCTCCTGCGGGCCCGTGGGGAAGCGCACCCGCACCGTGAGCCCTCCTCCCTCCCCGTTCGCCCACGCGGTCGCCCGAGCGCCGTGTGCGCGGGCGATGGCGGCGACGATGGACAGGCCGAGCCCCGCGCCCTCCCCGCGCGCGTGCGTACGTTCCCCGACGCGCCGGAAGGGCTCGAAGAGGCGCGGGACCGTTTCGGGCGGCACGGCGGGCCCGGTGTTGGTGACCTCGACGCCGTCCGGGCCGGTGCGCACCTCGACCCGGCCACCCTTGACGTTGTAGTGCACGGCGTTCGCCACCAGGTTGTGCACCAGGCGGTCCACGAGCACCCCGTCACCGTGGACGGTGAGTGGCTCGGCATGCAGGGAGAGGGTGACGTCGAGGCGCGCCGCCTCGTCCGCGAGACCCTCCGCCACCGCGTCCGCGATCACGTCCACGGCGACGGGCTCGCGCCGCTCCAGACCGCGCTCCGTCGTGGCGAGCAGGAGCAGCCCCTCGATCAGGTGCTCGCTGTCCTCGGCGACGGAGATCAGCTTCGTACGGATGCGGGCCACCTGTTCCGCGTCGGGCTCACCCGCGAGACCGATCTCGGCGGCGGCCCGCTGTACGGCGAGCGGGGTGCGCAGCTCGTGCGCGGCATTGGCGGCGAACCGCTGCTGCGCGCTGACCAGCTGCTCTATCCGCCCGAGCATCTCGTCGAAGGTGTCCGCGAGCTGCTTCAGCTCGCCCGGCGGTGCGTCGAGCGCGATCCGCTCGTGCAGGTTCTCGCCCGACAGGCGCCGCGCGGTGCCGGTGATGACGCTCACCGGGTGCAGCACGCGGCCCGCCATCCACCAGGCGAGGACGATGGAGAGTGCCGCGTACACGAACAGCACCACTACGGAGACGGTCAGCAGCCTGCTGAGCGCCGCCTGCTCGGCGACGTCGCTGATCTTTGTGACGGCGAGGCCCTGCGTGACCTCGGTGGGCAGGGCGGTGCCCGAGGGCACCGCCCGCGGAACCGAGGTGGTGTCGGCCTGGACGGAAATCCGCCAGGGCGGGCCGAGCCTGCTCGCGGGCACGGCCGTCGTGACGGCGGAACTGATCGAGGAGTACAGCCCCTGCCGCACCAGGAAGTAGACGAGCCCCGTGAGCAGCGCGCCCGCCAGGAGGAGCATGCCGCCGTAGAGGGCGGTGAGACGGCCGCGTTCGCTGCTGAGGCCGCGGAGACCCATGAGGCCTGTGAGGCCCTTGCGGTCCCTGAGGCTCTTGAGGCCGATCCCGCCTCCGAAGCGCCTCACGCCGACCAGCCCGGGATCCGGTACCCCGCGCCCGGGACGGTCTCCACCACCGGCGGATCGCCCAGCTTCGTCCGCAGCTTGGAGAGGGTGACGCGGACCGCGTTCGTGCGGTAGCTGGTGTCCTCCTCCCAGACCTGTTCGATCAGGTCCTCGCCGCTGACCACCGCGCCCTCCGCCCGCAGCAGCGCTTCAAGCACCGCGAACTCCTTGCGGGAGAGCGCCAGATGACGGCCGTCGCGGCTGGCCTGGCGGCGGGCGGTGTCCAGGACCAGGCCCGCGCGTTCGATGACGGGCGGCAGCGCGGGGCGCGTGCGGCGGCCGAGCGCCAGGACGCGGGCCAGGAGCTCGTCGTACGCGAACGGCTTCGGCAGATAGTCGTCGGCGCCCAGGCCGAGGCCCGCGACCCGGTCCCGGACCGTGCCCGACGCCGTCAGCATCAGGACCCGGGTGAGCAGCCGCTGGCTCACCACCCTGCGGCACACCTCGTCGCCGTGCAGGCCCGGCAGATCCCGGTCCAGGATGACCACGTCGTACTCGCCGAGCTGGAGTTTGCGCAGTGCCGTCAGGCCGTCGGCCGCGACATCGACCGCCAGCGCGTCGCGGCGCAGCCCGACGGCGATCATCTCGGCCAGGAATTCCTCGTCCTCCACCAGCAGTACGCGCATGCGGCCCTGTGTACCTGAAGTGCACCTTTCGTCGGTGTAAGCGTCTCCGTTGAGAGAAACGAAACCTCCCTTCCCGCCAGCCTGTCCGCGTCGGCGCGCTGCCGCGCCGACGCGACCAGTGAAGGGGAAGCCATGAGGACTGCCATGAGGACTCGTACGCGTTCGGCGGCCATCGCATCAGGATTCGCCGCACTCGCCCTGTTCGCCGGAGCCTGCTCCCCCGGCGGGGGCGACAGCAGCGGCCAGGACAAGGCCGACGGTGGCAAGGGCAAGCAGGCCGACGCCGCCTTCAAGGAGCGCGAGTGCCTGCGCAAGCACGGCGTCAAGGTGGCCGAGCCCAAGTCCGGCGAGGACACCCGCGGCATCACCATCGGCGGCGACATGAGCAAGGAAAAGATGGAGGCCGCCATGAAGGCCTGCACCGGCAAGAGCGGCATGGGGAGCGGCGGATCGGTCTCGCAGGCCGACAAGGACAAGATGCTCAAGTACGCCCGGTGCATGCGCGAGAACGGCTTCAACATGCCCGACCCGAAGTTCGAGGGCGGCGGCATGGCAGCCCAGAAGATACCCAAGGGCGCCGAGGCGAAGAAGATGGAGAAGGCCGCCAAGGCGTGCAAGGACATCGTCGCGTGAGGCGCCGCACCGCCGTCGTCGCCACCGTCGTGGCCCTGCTCGCCATCACCGGCGGCGGCGTCGCCGTCACCGCCCTCGCCGACAACGGCAAGGACGAGTCCACGCACCGGGACGCCGGACTGCCGCCCGCCACCGCCCCCGTCGAACGCGGCGACCTCAGCAGCGGCACCCAGACCGACGGCACCCTCGGCTACGCCAAGGAACGCAAGATCAACGCGGGCACCGCCGGCACCCTCACGTGGTCCGCCGGCAGCGGCTCCACCATCGAGCGCGGCGGACGCCTGTACGAGGTCAACGGCGTCCCCGTGCGCCTCATGTACGGCACCGAACCCATGTACCGCACGCTCAAGACCGGCGACGAGGGCAACGACGTACGGCAGTTGGAGGAGAACCTCCAGGCGCTCGGGTACGGGACCGGGCTCGCCGTCGACGACGCGTACACGGCGGGCACCGCCGCCGCCGTCAAGCAGTGGCAGAAGGCGCACGAGCAGAAGCAGACGGGCCGCGTCGGCCCCGACCAGATCGCCTTCTCGCCCGGCGGCGTCCGCGTGAAGTCCACCGATTCGGCCGTCGGCGACCAGGTCGCGCCGGGCAAACCGGTGCTCGCCACCACGGGGTCCGAGCGCGTCGTACGTTTCCAGCTCGACGTCGCCGAAGGGAAGCTCGCCAAGGTGGGCACCAAGGTCACCGTGGACCTGCCGGACGGCACGACCGCCAAGGGCAAGGTCGCCTCCGTCGGCAAGACCGCCAAACCGGGCGACGACCCCGCCGACAAGACCCCGAAGGTCCCCGTGACGGTCTCCTTCGACGACCCCGGCAAGGTCGACGGCTTCGACCAGTCCCCGGTCACCGTCAACCTCACCGGCGAGACCCGCGAGGACGTCCTCTCCGTCCCCGTCAACGCCCTCCTCGCACTGCCCGGCGGCGGCTACGGCGTCCAGGTCGTCGAGAACGGCCGCGCCCGCCAGGTGAAGGTCGAGCTCGGCATGTTCGGCCAGGGACGCGTCGAGGTCACCGGCGGCGGTCTGCAGGACGGCACGAAGGTCGGGGTGCCCAAGATATGAGCGCCGTAGTGGAGTCGCGGACATGAGCGCCGTCGTGGAGCTGGCCGGGGTCACCAAGGAGTACCCGGGCGGGGTCGCCGCCCTGCGCGGCGTGGACCTCACGGTCCAGGAGGGCGAACTCCTCGCCATCGTCGGCCCTTCCGGGTCCGGCAAATCGACGCTGCTGCACATCATCGGCACCCTGGACCGCCCCTCACAGGGCTCGGTGGCGATCGCCGGACACGACGTCGCGACGCTCGCCGACCGCAGCCTCTCCGCGTTGCGCGCCCGGCATATCGGCTTCGTCTTCCAGGCGTTCCACCTGGTGCCGGGGATCAGCGCGCGGGACAACGTCGCCGAGGGGCTCCTGTACTCGGGGCTCTCGCGCGCGGAACGCCGGGCGCGGGCGGCAGAGGCCCTGGACCGGGTCGGCCTCGCGGGCCGCATGAAGCACCGCCCGCACGAACTCTCCGGCGGCCAGAAGCAGCGCGTCGCCATCGCCCGCGCGGTGGTCGGGGCGCCGGACCTGCTCCTGGCCGACGAACCGACCGGGGCGCTGGACTCGGCGTCCGGCGAGGCGGTCATGGAACTCCTGCACGACCTCAACGCGGAGGGCGCGACCATCGCCGTCATCACCCACGACACGGAGATCGCGGACCGGCTGCCGCGGCAGGTGCGGATCCGGGACGGGCAGGTGGTGGCGGACGTCCGCGCCGCCGGGCCCGGTGCGGAGGTGCTCGCACGATGATCCGTACGAAACGCATGGCGCGGGGGCGGTTGAAGGCGGCGCGGCTCGGACCGCGGGACGTCCTCCACGTCGGCTCGGCGGGACTGCGCAGCCGGCCCGTACGGGTCGTGCTCTCCGCGCTCGGCATCGCCATCGGAATCGCCACGATGATCGCGGTCGTCGGCATCTCGTCGTCCAGCAAGGCCCAACTCATGCGTGAGCTGGACCAGTTGGGCACCAACATGCTGGTGGCCGCTCCCGGGGAGCCCATGTTCTCCGGGGAGAAGGTCGTGCTCCCGCGCGACGCGGCGGGCCGCGTCTCCCGAGTGAAGGGCGTGCAGGACGTCGGCGCGACCGGCGACCTGGAGAACAGCGTGCGGCGCACCGAGAAGATCCCCGAGGACGAGACCGGCGGCATCGGCGTCAAGGCGGCGACCGAAGGGCTCCTGAAGGTGCTGCGCGGCGAGATGGGCCACGGCACGTGGTTCAACGCGGCCAACAGCCGCTACCCCTCGATCGTCCTGGGCCACGTAGCGGCCGACCGCCTCGGCATCACCCGACCGGGCCAGCAAGTCTGGGTCGACGACCGCTACTTCACGGTCGTCGGCATCCTCGACCCGCTGCCGCTCTCGCCCGACGTGGAGCGCTCGGCCCTCGTGGGCTGGGACGCGGCCAAGAGCGAGCTCGGCTTCGACGGCCGCCCGACCTCGGTCTACGAGCGGTCGACCGACGCCTCCGTGCACGAGGTCCGCAGCCTGCTCGCCGCGTCGATCGACCCGGAGAACCCCCGGAACGTCCAGGTCTCCGACCCGTCATCGGCACTCAAGGCGAAGGCGGCGACGGAAGGCGCGTTCTCCACGCTGCTCCTGGGCCTCGGCGGGATCGCCCTCCTGGTGGGAGGGGTCGGAGTCGCCAACACCATGATCATCTCGGTCCTGGAACGCCGCTACGAGATCGGCCTGCGCCGCTCCATGGGCGCCACGAAGGGACAGATCCGCATCCAGTTCGTGACGGAGTCCCTGATGCTGTCCGGCCTGGGCGGCCTGGCGGGAATCGCCCTCGGCGCGGCAGCGACGGCGGCGTACGCCTGGTCGGGAGGCCTGCCGTGGGTGGTCCCCCTCTGGGCAGTGACCGGCGGCTTCGGCGCGACCCTGGCGATCGGAACGGTGGCGGGCCTGTACCCAGCGGTACGGGCGGCACGCCTCTCACCGACGCTGGCGCTGCATGCGGCTTAGGGGGGGGCGGGGCGGGGGGTGCCGCCGCGCTGAGCCCGGGGCCCTCGCCGGTTCGCGCCTGGCCCGGGGCACCTGCCGGGTCGCGCCCGACCTGGGTCCCTGCCGGTTCGTGCCGAGCCGCGGGTCTCCGCCGGTTCGTGCCGAGTCGCGGGTCTCCGCCGGTTCGTGCCGAGCCGTGGGCCCCTGCCGGGTCGCCGAGCCGTGGGCCCCTGCCGGTTCGTGCCCGACCCTGGGTCCCTGCCGGTCCGGGCCGAGCCGCGGGCCGCCGCCGGTCGCGGCACCTTGCCGCCGCTTCGCGGCGATTTTTCCCGCCCACCCACCCGATCACCCGGCGGGACAACGGCTGAGCAGGAGCATCCCGATGGCACCACGGGGTTCCGGGTGGGCGGGCGGGAAAGATCCGCCGCGAAGCGGCGGCCTCGAAGGCACCCGCGCTCGCAGAGGGCACACCCGGACCCCCGCGAAGCGGCGGCCTTGAGGGCACCCGGCCCACCCGCCGAGAACGCACCCAGCAGGCCCACCCGGGGGCCCCGCGGTGGACCCGCCCAGCGCACCCCGCAGGGGCCCCGGAGAACTCACCCCGGACCCAGCACACCCGCCAGATCAAGCGAGGCCGCAACCCTCGCCGAGACGCTCTCCGCATACGTCGCGTCCGCCCGTTCGAACTGGCTGCGGCTCGCGCCCCGCAGGAACGTCACCACCCCCAACGTCCGCCCCCGGCTGCGCAACACCGTGCACAACGCGTGGACGGAATCCTCCGGCCACTGCCTGGCCGCCGCCCACTCCCGGGCGCGGTCGGGCGGCGCGGTGCCCGCACTGGTCCGTACGGAACCCACCCGGTCCACGCACTGCGGGGCCGGGTGGCCCTCCAGATAGCGGACGGGCAGCCCCGCCTTGGCCACCGGAAGACAGGGACCAGGAGCACCGGCAGGCGTCGCGGCGACCCGGATGAGCCGAGCCGGCTCCTCCTCCCCCGTCCCCGCCACCAGATCGATCAACGCGTGGTCGGCGAAACCGGCCAGGGCGAAGTCCAGCTGGACCGTCGCCGCCTCCATCGGATCCTCGCACTCACCCGCGGCCCGCGCCGCCCGGTGCAACTGCTGCGAACGGAACCGCAGTTGCGCCGCCTCCTGCTCCGTCTGCCTGGCCTCCGTCACGTCCAGGAACAGCCACGCGACCCCCAGCGGCACCGGCTCCTCCGCGAGCGGCGACGCCAGCCGCAGAAAGCCGCTGCGCCAGCAACGCCGCTCCGGCTCACCGCTCTCCGTGGCCCGCACGGACACCCACATCTCGGCGGGCGCGGGCGGCGCCCCCTCGGCGAGCACATGGCTCAGCGCGCTCTCCAGCTCCTCCACACCCTGCCCGAGCAGCTCCCCGAGCGGCCGCCCCAACAACGCCGTACGCCCCATCCCCAGAGACCGCGCGGCATGTTCGTTCGCCACGGCGGGCCGCAGATCCGCGTCGACGAGCACGACACCCCACGACGCGTTCTCAAGAAGGGCCTCGCTCAACGCGATGGAACGCTCCAGGTCGATCTGCGCATGGACCTCGCTGAACGCGCAGTACACCCCGGAGGGTTTCCCGTCCCCGCCCCGCACCGCCGCGGACTGCGTCCGCACCAGCACCCGCCCGCCGTCCTTCGTCAGGAGCGCGAACTCGTGCACCTGCCGCCCATGAGCCTCCATGGAGGACATCAGCCGCGCCTCGACCTCCTCGGCGTCGGCCGTCCGCACGGCCCACCCCGCGAACCCCTGCCGCCCGACGGCCTCCTCCGCCGACCACCCGAGAATCCGCTCGGCCTCACGATTCCAGTGCGTCACCACCCCATCGGCGTCGAACGCGCACAAAGCGGCGTCCATCCCGTCCAGCAATGCCGCGAGCAATTCGGCCCCACCGGGCTCGGGTTCTTCAGGCCCCAGCTCGTCGGTGGTTCCGCTGCGCCGGGAAGCACTCACCTGGCACCCCCTGCAGGCCGTGTCCTCATGAGCTGCATGTTCTGCGAGTTCCGCGTATACCGCACGTCAGATCATTGAACTCGAACGTGACGCAGCCCACAGGTACTTCCCAGAAGTTGGACGAAATCATTGCCCCGCATGAACGTCGTGGCGTGCCCCGAGGTTCCCCCATGGCCTTGCACAAGCGACATCGAACTCCAGTCCGATGTTCCGCACGAAAGGCTGAACTCCAGCTGCGCTGAAGGATACGGGCCTGGACCAAGCAGCACTTCGGATACGCCACCGGGGACCTCGTCCGTGCGACCGTGCCCACCGGAAAGTGGGCGGGCACCTGGAATCGCCGTTCTCACCATGCGCTCGAAAAACCGGTTGAGCCGGGCGGAGCCGGTTCCTAGTCTGTGAGTCATCACGGAGAGGAGGTGGTTCGGCAGATGTATGGAAACCGGACGCGTGAGGTGACTGCGGGCTAGTGGCCCGTCGTCGCAACTCGATTTCGGCGCCGGACCAGCACGTGTGATGTGCGTGCAGCCGGCCCAATCCCAAGCAGTCACCCGACCCGCGAGCCGCCGGTACGTCCGGCCGGCTTCCCGCCGTTTCGTACGGCGGGAACCACGGCTCGCGGGTCGTCTGCGTGCCGCGGGGGTTCGGGGTGGTTCCAGGGCGGGCGAACGCTCGACCTCAGCCCTTGCTGACCGCCGACAGGATCTCCGGCAGGCGTCGTGCCACCCTCGGTGCCGCGAGGCGTAGGCCGCAGTAAGTGATCACCGCTCCGTATGCCCCGCCCAGCGGCAGCAGCACCCAGGACCAGGCGCTCGCGCCCGAGACGTGCAGCCAGATGGTGAAGGCGAGCACCGGGGCGCAGAGCAGGGCCGCCGCGACCATTCCGCCGAAGATCGAGATCCAGGCCAGGCCCGCCTGCCCGGGGGCCACGTTCTTGTAGCCCTCCTGCGGGATCGAGTAGGGGAAGCGGGCCGATGACCAGGCCCCGGTGGCCAGCATCGCGCCGAGCAGGGCGAAGGAGAGGCCGAGTCCCTCCGGCAGGCCGGTCCAGTCGCCGAGCACCGCCGCCGTGATGACCGTGACCAGCGTCGCGTACGGGAGGGTGATCGCGAGGAGGGCCAGGGCGCGGGCGCGGATCTCGATGTACGCGTCGTACGTCGAGGAGATCGTCATCGCGACCATCCAGAACGCCGAGGTGTCCTGGCCGAACTGGTTGTACATGAGGACGCCGAGCATGCCGGCCGCGAAGCACGCGAAGTAGATCGAGCCGGTTCCTTGGAGGGCGTTGAAGAGCGGCACGATGAGCCCGATGGCCAGGGACGTCACCCAGGCGGCCTTCGTCTTCGGGTCGCGCCAGACGTAGCGCAGGCTGCGCTCCATGACCGTGCCGGTGCGTCCGCCGGGGAGCAGGCGGCCGGGGCCGCGCGCCCCGCGCGCCTTGGTGGGTTCCGCCGCCGCGAGCGTCGAGCCGTCCGGGGTCGTCATCAGGTGGGTCAGGCTGCGCTGCCAGAGGGCGAGGAGCGCGGCGAGAGCGGCGGCGCCCAGCGCGAGTTGGGCGATCCCGGTGGTGTACGAACCCTCGCTCACGGAGTCGACGGCGGCGATCGCGGAGGAGGGCGGGATCCAGCGGACGACGTCCGCCGCCGGGTCGAGCTGGGACAGGCCCGACGAACCGAGCTTCTGCGCGCCGAAGTTGACGACCTGCGCGCCGACCGCGATGACGAGGCCGCTCAGGACGGCGAGGTCGCGTCCCTTGCGGCTGGTGAGCAGGCGGATGTTGGCGGCGGCGACCGTGCGCGCGAGGGCCACGCAGGTGAGCAGCGTGAGGGTGATGGCCAGGATGCCGGTGATCGTTGCTGCCGTGCCGTGCGCCAGCGAGATGACCGAGCCGAGCGCGAGGCAGAGGGTGAAGAGCGGGCCGATGCCGACGAGGGACGCGACGAGGAGCGCGCGGACCAGGGGCCCGGGGCGCAGCGGCAGCATCACCAGGCGGGTGGGGTCGAGGGTCTCGTCGCCGCTGGGGAAGAACAGCGGCATCACCGCCCAGCCGAGCGCGAGCACCGCGGTGAGCAGGACGGAGACGGTGGCGGCGTGTTCGTTGCCGCGCAGGGCGATCAGGCCGAGGAGCTGGAGGGCGGCGACGAGGAGCGCGGCGGCGACGGACGCGATATAGGCGGCGCGGCGGCCGGAGGACTGGTGCAGGCCGTTGCGCAGGAGTGAGAGCTTCAGCCGTACGAAGACGGGGGTGATGGAGGGGGCGGGCGCGGCCGTGGGTGCCGTGCTCATCGGGTGCCGCCGCCCAGCCAGTCGAGGTGCGATCCGGTGTCGCGCCCGCCCGCGCCGACGAGTTCGAGGAACGCCTGCTGGAGGGAGGGTGCGGCGCCACGGACCTCGGCGAGGGTGCCCTGGGCGCGGATGCGGCCCGCGGCCATCACGGCGACCCAGTCGCAGAGGGACTCGACGAGTTCCATGACGTGCGAGGAGAAGACGACCGTGGCCCCGGAGGCGGTGTAGCGCTCCAGGACGCCGCGGATGGTCTGTGCGGAGACCGGGTCGACGCCCTCGAAGGGTTCGTCGAGGAAGAGGACTTCGGGGTTGTGGAGGAGGGCCGCGGCGAGGCCGATCTTCTTGCGCATGCCGGTCGAGTAGTCGACGACGAGTTTGTGCTGGGCGCCCGCGAGGTCGAGTACGTCGAGGAGCTGGGTCGCTCGCTTGTCGACCTCGTCGCCGGGGAGTCCGCGCAGCCGGCCGGTGTAGGCGAGGAGTTCGCGTCCGGAGAGGCGTTCGAAGAGGCGCAGGCCTTCCGGCAGTACGCCGATGCGGGCCTTGACCTGGACGGGGTCGGTCCAGACGTCGTGGCCGACGACCTCGACGGTGCCCCGGTCGGGCCGGAGGAGGCCGGTCACCATGGAGAGGGTGGTGGTCTTGCCTGCGCCGTTCGGGCCGACGAGGCCGATGAACTTGCCCGCGGGGAGCGTGAGGTCGATCCCGGCGACGGCGATCTGCTGCCCGAAGGCCTTCCACAGCCCCTGCACCCGTACGGCCGCGGGCCCGGGTGCTGTCGCCGGTGCTGCCTCGGTCACGGTGCCGCCCTTCGTCGCCCCGTCTCTGGACTGTGCACGATACGTCCTGGGCACCGTCGTCACCGGCTTCGCCGAGTTCGTCCTCCCACGCCGGACGGGCTGATCTGTCCAGCCCCTCCGGCGGTTGAAGAAGAGGGTCGGGGGCGCGCGGCCCCACGGGGGGAGCCCCTAGCGCCGCGCCTCGCGCCCGCACGCGTAGGCGAGCGGCGAGATGATCTCTTCCGCGTCGGGGAGCCAGCGGTTCGCCGCGGTGGGGCGGCAGGCCCACTGCACGGCGCCCGATGCGCCGAAGCGGGTCGGGGGAGCGGCCACGTACGCCCCCTCGCCGAGCGAGATCAGGTCGATCGCGGCGGGTGGCCAGCCGAGCTTGCGCACCAGGTCAGGGACCTTTGCGGTAGCGCCGGGAAGGACGAAGAACTGCATCCGGCGGTCGGGCGTACAGGTCACGGGTCCGAGCGTCAGCTCCATGCGCTCCATGCGGGCGAGCGCGAGGAACCCGGCGGTCTCGGGCACGTCGATCGCGTCGAACGTACGGCCTGTCGGCAGCAGGATCGACGACTTCGGCTGCTTGGACCACAGCCGCCTGGCGACGGTCGCGCTGCCCGTCGCCTGTGTCGCCCAGTCCTCGCGCGCCGGGTGCGAACCGGGTGCCGTGCACGCGGCGTCACCGCACGAGCAGATTTCGGCCCCCTCGACGGACTCGAGCCACGTCCCGGGGAACACGTCCCAGTGGCGCTCTTCCGCGTATCGCACGGCCGTGTCCAGCAAGGATTCCCCGCGCTGCTTCGGGATGTGCGCGGCTGACGTGACTCCCATGGTCTCTTCCACGGACTTCTCAACTCCGCCCGACACCTACGGTTACGGCTGTCGTGTGCGCGGGGGCGGAGCATCGATCCTGCATGTGGGGCGCATGGGTGCACGGGCGGGGGCGCGCATGGGGAATGGGTTCCATGTGCGGGTAGCAAGGCTGTGGCACTCCGAAGATGCCCAGTTGCTGACTTATCGTCCGTTTGTGGTGCATCTTCCGTTTGTTCCAAGGGCATTGATCATCTGGGGTGGCCGATTCCGGCCCCTCCGTCCAGATGAACCACGGTGCACATCAGGGGGTACGCCATGGCCGCAAGGCCGCTCGTCGCGCGGCAGCCCAATGAAAGGCTGCAGGCACTCATTCAGGAAGCGGGTTGCTCGAACGCGGGCCTGGCCCGCCGGGTCAACATGTGCGGCGCGGAGCACGGTCTCGATCTGCGCTACGACAAGACATCCGTCGCCCGCTGGCTGCGCGGTCAGCAGCCACGCGGCAGGGCGCCCGGCATCATCGCGGAGGCCCTCGGCCGCAAACTGGGCCGGACGGTCACGATCGACGAGATCGGCATGGCGAACGGCAAGAACCTCGCCTCCGGCGTCGGACTGCAGTTCTCGCCCACCGTGCTCGGTGCCATCGAGCAGGTCTGCGAGCTGTGGCGCAGCGACGTGGGGCGGCGGGACTTCCTGTCCGGCTCGTCCGTCGCCGCTTCCGCGCTCGTCGAGCCGAGCCGCGACTGGCTGATCTCCTCCCCGGACGCGCAGGTCGGCCGGATGGCCGGGCCGCGGGTCGGGCTCTCCGACGTGGCGGCGGTGCGGGCCATGACGGAGGCGCTGACCCAGCTCGACCACCAGTACGGCAGCGGGCATGTGCGGCCGGTCGTCGTGCACTACCTGAACAGCGTGGTCTCCGGACTGCTCGCCGGTTCGTACCGCGAGGCGGTGGGGCGCGAACTGTTCGCCGCCGTCGCGCGGTTGACGGAGCTCGCCGGGTACATGGCGGTGGACACGGGCCAGCCGGGCCTGGCCCAGCGCTACTACATCCAGGCGCTGCGCCTCGCACAGGCGGCGGGCGACCGCGGGTACGGCGGATACGTGCTGGCCGCGTCCATGAGCCATCTCGCGGCCCAGCTCGGGAACCCGCGGGAGATCGCGCAGTTGGCGCGGGCGGCCCAGGAGGGGACGCGCGGGCGGGTCACCCCGCGCGCGGAAGCCATGTTCTACGCCGCCGAGGCGAGGGGGCACGCGCTGCTGGGGGACGGGCGGTCGACCCAGGTCGTCGCGGGCCGTGCGGTCGAGGCGATGGACCGGGCGTCCGGGGAAGCGGATTCGGGCGACGACCCGGTGTGGATCCGGCACTTCGACCATGCGTATCTGGCCGATGAATTGGCGCATTGTCACCGTGACTTGGGGCAGGCCGAGGCGGCGGCGCGCAGTGCCGAGGAGTCCCTGGCGGGGCATCCGGAGACACGGGCGCGGCGGCGGGCGATCGGTCTCGTCCTGCTCGCCACGGCGCAGGTGCAGCGGCGCGACGTCGAGCAGGCGTGCCACACGGGCATGAAGGCGGTCGAACTGCTTGGCACGCTGCGGTCGAACCGCGGCGCCGAATACCTGGAGGACTTCCAGCAGCGGCTCGCGCCGTACCGCGAGGAGGCGGTGGTAAGGGAGTTCGGGGCGCGGATGGACATCCAGGCGGCGTGAAGGAGTGCGGGACCGGGCGCGTGAAGGGTTTGTGACATGTGTCGCGCACCGGTGAACGTGGCCCGTCCCCGCCCTTTCCGTACCGTGAACGGCCAACTCCCGTACGCAAGCGATCCGCCCTGGTGACGTAATCAGCGTTTCGCGGAGAGCTTTTGTTACTTCGGCGATTGATGCGGCGCCGGAGGTTTGAGCTGCGTGGCAGACGGCTGTGGCGACCCGGTAGCGTGAGCCGACGGTTCCGTAGGTCCCCCACTCGTAGGAGTCCCGGTGACGCAGCAGAGCGGGCAGGGCGCCGCTTCCTCCGATCCGCATTCCGCGGACCGGCACGCGCACGAAGGCATCGTGCTGCCTGCCGACGGAAGCGAACCCTTCATGCCCGGCACCACCGGCGACCACGTGGCTCCCGCGGGCGGCAGCCCCTGGGGCCAGCCGTGGGGCCCGGCCCCCGCGGACCCGCCGCCGCCCGGCGCGGGCCAGGCATGGGACCCCGCACCCGGCCAGCAGCAGTCGTACGGAGCGGGCACCCCGCTGCCCGCCGAGGGCGCCCAGCACCATGAGGACCACCCGCAGGGCGGTTCCTACGGGGGCCAGGCCGCGGACGGCTCCTACGGCTCCTACGGGGGTCAGGGAGGCTACGGAGGCCAGCCGCAGGGCGGCTCGTACGGCGGGCAGGCTCCTGACGCCGCGTACGGAGCCCAGGCGCAGGGCGCGGGCGCGCCGTACGGCGGCCAGCAGCCCCAGGCGGGGCCTTACGCGGGGCACGCTCAGGGCGGCCAGCACGCCGGTCAGCACACGCAGGGCGGCCAGCACGCGGGGCGGCCCGCCGGCGACATGCCGTACGCGGGGCAGGGTCCGGGCGGGGCGCACGCGGGGCAGCCCGCGGGTGGCGCCCACGCGAGACATCAGGCGGGCGGAGCCCACGCGGGGCAGCCCGCCGACGCCGCTTATCCGGGTCAGCAGAGACAGCACGGCCAGCACGGCCAGCCGCTTCCGCAGGCGGGCCAGGCAGGTCAGCTTCCGCCCGCCGCTCAGGCGGGGCAGCTGCCCCCCGGCAACACCGGTACCGGTGCCGGAGCGCCCTTGCCGCCCGTCGCCGGAGGCCTCGCGCCGCTGCCGCCCGCCGCCGCGGGTGACGCGGACGCGACGCAGTACATACCCGCGACGCCCGCCGCAGGCGCAGGCGTCGACGAAGGCGCCACGCAGTACATACCCCCCGTCGCCCCCGGCGCCCTGCCCCCCGAGGCACCCGCGGGCGACGCCACGCAGTTCCTGGGACGCTCGCCCATGCCGGGTGCGCCGATGCCCCCGGCGGCCGGTTCCGACAACGAGCCCACGCAGTTCATCGCCCCCGTGCCCGCCGAGCCCGGCAAGGCACCCTTCGGGATACGGCCCGGCACCCCGGGCGACCGGCAGCCGCCGGCCGAGTTCGACAGCCTCTTCCGTACCGAGCAGGCGGAGCCCGAAGGCCCCGCGTCGACCCAGCAGATGCCCCGCTTCGAGCCGCCGCAGCCCGCCGCCCACGGCGACGGCGGGGGCCGTGCCGCACGCCGCGCCGCGGCAGCCGCCCCGGCCCGCGGGAACGGCGGCGGGGGCCGCACCGGGTCGAAGGTGCCGCTCTTCGCGGCCATCGGTGTCGTCATCGCGCTGATCGGCGTCGGCGCCGGCGCCCTCCTCAGCGGTGGCGGTGACGACGAGAAGGACAGCCCCAAGACGGTCTCCGACTCCTCGCCGAGCGACGAGAAACCCTCGCCCTCCGTCGACCCGGCCAAGGAGCAGGCCGTTGCCCTGGACAAGCTCCTCGCCGACAGCAACAACAGCCGTGACTCGGTGATCGGCGCCGTACGCAACGTCGGAAAGTGCGCCGACCTCGCCAAGTCGGCCACCGATCTGCGCAACGCGGCCAAGCAGCGCAACGGCCTGGTCACGCGCCTCTCGGGGCTCTCCGTGGACAAGCTCCCGGCCAACGCCCAGCTGACCGCGTCCCTCACCAAGGCCTGGAAGGCGTCCGCCGCGGCCGACAACCACTACGCCGCGTGGGCGGGCCAGGTCGCGGGCAAGAAGGGCTGCAAGAAGGGCCACGCCCGCATCACGCCGCAGGCGGTCGCCGCCAACAAGTCGAGCGGCGAGGCGACCACGGCCAAGCAGGAAGCCGCCGGTCTCTGGAACGCCATCGCCAAGCAGTACGGGCTCACCGCGCGCGACAAGTCACAGCTCTAGGGGCACCGTCACCGCACCTGCTCCAGGGTCTTCGAGACGTTCACGAACCCCTTGCGCGCCGGCACCAGGCGGCCGTCGCGCACCATCTGGAACGTGACGTCGGCGTTGACCAGGCGCGGGAAGTCGCTCGCCGCGAGCATGTCCTTGAAGCGCCAGCTCAGGGTGGGCGTGAGCCCGCCCGTCCGCACCTCCAGACCGTCGTCGAGTGCCCGCCGCAGCGTCCGTGACGAGACCTCGCCGCCGTCGAGCGACTCGACGGCCTGCTTCAGGACGGTGTAGGCGATCCACGTCGTCTGCACGCCCGCGTCCGTCGGGTCGACCCGGTTGTCGCCGAAGGCCTGCCTACGGATGACCTCGCGCATCCCGTCCCAGCGGGGATCGCTTGCGGCGGGGTACCAGCCGGTGAGATAGGCGCCTTCGTACGGGCCGTTGCCGCCGCCCGTGCGGTCGACGAGGGACTGGTCGACGCTGCCGAGCACGGAGGAGATCTTCGCGGGCGGGTAGGCGTCCTCGGTGCGCCGGTAGGAGTCGTAGAACGTGTCCGTGCGCTCGCCGAGCGCCGCCGTCACGCAGCCGCCGGTGCCCGCGCGCTGCAGTGCCTGCTCGGCCTGCGACGTGAAGTCGGTGCCGTCCTCGGGCGCCCGTATGTCGGCGGAGGACTTGCGGTGGCCCTCCGCGAGGCCCGCGTCCAGGAGCCCCGGGAGATCGTCCCCGGCGATGGTGTCCGGGCGTACGAGGGAGACGTGCTCGCAGCGGGCGGCGAGCTGGCGGCCGTTGCCCGCCATGAGCGCCGGTTCGCCGCCGTTGACGGGGTACGACAGGGGGCTGCTGAACTCCTCGTCGGTGACGCCGTACCCGCCGATGTAGGGGATGCCGGCGACTTCGAGGGGGGAGAGGAAGGACCGGCCGTGCTGGCTGTAGGAGCCGACGACGGCCGCGACCTTCCTGTCGACGGCCTTGCGGGCGCAGTCGGCGGCGCCCACCGGGTCGTTGTGGTCGTTGCAGGTGATGACCTTGAGCTCGCGGCCGTCGAGGCCGCCGTTCGCGTTGACCCAGCGCGCGTAGGCCTGCGCCATCGCGGGGACGCCGGGCTTGTTCGTGGCCTTGGTCTTCTCCGGGGCCCAGGTCATGACGGTCACGGGGTCTTCCCTGGATCCCCCCGTGGAACCAGGGATGACCCCGCACGCGGCGGTCAGGGACGCACACGCCGCCACCAGGGCGGCCGCGCCGAGTGCTGCGGTCTTGGAGGGGCGGGTAAGCAGGGTGCGTCGCGAGACGGGCATGGTCATGCACGATTCCGTCGCAGTGCCAACCAAGGAGTGACGCGCTCTCAACGCATGGTGACAAGAAGGTGAATGACAGGGGCCGATTCGGCTGCGCGGAGGGGGAACGTACGATCGATGACCGTGCAAGGTTCGGAGAACTCTTCCCGTCGTGGCCGTCGCTCAAGCACCATGGGCGGCATGCCAACGAACGACATGCCGTGGTGGCGGTGGCGAAGCAACGTGCGCTCGGCGCTCCACATGCTCTCCGACCCGGGGTTCCAGCGTGAGTGCTGGCTCGCCGGGCGCGAGGAGTACGGGGACGTGACCGACGCCGTGTACCGCCTGGTCGAGGACACGTGGCTCGACAACTGGTCCGCCGAGAAGTACGTCGGGACGATCTTCCGTGACGCGGAGGAGGCGGCTCTGGCCGACGCGGCCGTGCTGCGGGTCCTGCGGATCATGCACGAGGTGGGGCCGGACGCGCTGGTGTCCGCCTATCTCGATCACCCGGGATGGCCGGACGCGGTCCGTGCGGCGCGCGAAGCGCATGTGCGGCTCTCCGTCAGCGACGGGGAGGATCCGGACGTGCCGCCGCGGACGCTCGAGGTGCTGCGCATCATGACGCGGACGGCGAGCTAGGCCTGCCCCGCCGATCTGTCGGCCGTCCTCCCGCCGGCCTGCCCGCCGCCTTCCTGCCGACCTCCTTGCCGCCCTGCCCGCCGACGGTCCCGACCCGCGGAACGGCGGACCGCGGCGGGTGCCGGTTGTGGGAACCTTGGGGGCATGAACGAGCCGTCCGTCGCCGCGTCCGCCGACCCCGCTGAGCAGTACGTCCTCACCCTCTCCTGCCCGGACAAGCAGGGCATCGTGCACGCCGTGTCGAGTTATCTCTTCATGACCGGCTGCAACATCGAGGACAGTCAGCAGTTCGGCGACCACGACACCGGGCTCTTCTTCATGCGCGTCCACTTCTCGGCGGAGCCGCCGGTGACGGTGGAGAAGCTGCGGGCGAGCTTCGCCGCGATCGGCGACTCCTTCCACATGGACTGGCAGCTGAACCGCGCCGACGACAAGATGCGCATCGTCCTCCTCGTCTCGAAGTTCGGGCACTGCCTGAACGACCTGCTGTTCCGCTCGCGGATCGGCGCGCTGCCGGTCGAGATCGCCGCGGTCGTCTCGAACCACACGGACTTCGCCGAGCTGGCCGCCTCGTACGACATCCCCTTCCACCACATCCCGGTGACGAAGGACAACAAGGCGCAGGCCGAGGCGCAGATCCTGGAGCTCGTGCGCGCGGAGAACGTGGAGCTCGTCGTCCTCGCCCGCTACATGCAGGTCCTCTCGGACGACTTCTGCAAGCAGCTCAGCGGCCGGATCATCAACATCCACCACTCGTTCCTGCCGAGCTTCAAGGGCGCTAAGCCGTACCACCAGGCGCACGCGCGCGGTGTGAAGCTGATCGGTGCGACCGCGCACTATGTGACGGCGGACCTCGACGAGGGGCCGATCATCGAGCAGGAGGTCGAGCGGGTCGGCCACGACGTCACGCCGAACCAGCTCGTCGCGATCGGCCGTGACGTGGAGTGCCAGGCGCTCGCGCGGGCCGTGAAGTGGCATGCCGAGCGCAGGATCCTGCTGAACGGCCACCGCACGGTCGTCTTTGCCTGAGGCAGCGGGTGAAGCGCCTGAAGCGGGCCCTCCGGGCCCGCGAACAGGTCACATCCGGCTCAGTGACGCCGCCGCGAACAGCACGTCCCTGATCGCCTGGCGGTCGCCGACCTGCCCCGCCGCGGCCTCCTCCGGAGACACGTGGCCCGCGGCAAGGCGGCAGAACTCGACGCCGTCCAGCGCGACATGTGCCACCTCACGGTCCGGCGACGCGTCGGCGCCGGGGGAGTCCAGCGGGATGAACCATTCGCCGCCGCCCATGCCCTCGACCTCGAGGCGCAGGCTCCGGCCCGGGGCGCCCGCCGCCACCAGGCCCTGCGACGGGGCGGCGAGCCCCGCGCGGCGGCGCTCGGCGAGCGTGCCGGGGAGCATCCGTGCGGCGAGGTCGATCATGCGGTGCAGATGGCGCGGGGACGGCGGTTCGTAGGGATAGTCCACCGCCTGCGCGATGTCGCCCGCGTGGATCCAGCACTCGAAGGCGCGGTCCAGCATCGAGTCCCGCAGCGGCAGCTCGACGCGGCGGCCGTGCTCGTCCGGGGCGCCGTACGGAACGGTGAGGCCGCCGGAGCCGGAGCCCTGCGTGCGGCCCGCCGTGAAGGACACCGTGCGGATCAGCTCGTGGGTCTGCTCGCGCCAGGGGCCGCGCACCGCGCGGGTGGGTGGGAAGTACGAGGCGCGCCAGTACGCCTCGGTGCGCCGGCCCGGGTCGGCCCGCGGCGGCGCATCCCTGCCCAGCGGGTCGTCGAGCCCGAGGGCCAGCGCGACCATGCCGTCCACCGCCAGGAGGTGGGCGATCACCCCGGCCACCGTCGTCTTGCGGCTGACCGGATGGTCCTCGTCGAACCAGCGCAGGCGCACCGGGGCGTGCCACTCCGAGTCGCCGATGTCGCGCAGGAGGGCGTCGAGCCGGGCGGTCTCGGCGTCGTACGGAACGGCCCACTCGGGCACCGGGATACGGGGCGGACGCCGACCCAGGCAGTTCTCGATGACGCGGTTGCGCAGGCCCGGGTCGAGGTCGAGGCTCTCCTCCTGGTGCAGCAGGCCCACCGCGTCGCGCAGCCGCAGCGCCTCTTCCGCGCAGGGCCCGCAGTGGCCCAGGTGTTCCTCGACGGCGATGGCCTCCTCGACCGAGCAGGCGGCGAGCGCCCACGCCCCGAGCAGGGACTTCAGGACGCGGTGGTCGAGGGCGAGCGGAGGGTCGGGCAAGGGCTGCCCGCTGTCCTCTATGGAGGTGCGGGGCAGCGGTATGCGAGGCGGGCGCCGGGCATCGGGCTGCTCACTTCGGCCACCGGGGCCACCCGCGCCGCCCGCACCGTCGCCGTTCTCAGGCCCAGGCTCAGCCTCAGAGCGGTCCCTGTCCGGTTCATCGAACGGTTCCTGCCGGTCGGGCCCGTTCACAGCGCTCTCCCGTAACCGGAACGCGCGCCCGGGGCGGGGTGCGGCTCCGCCGGTCCTGCCGCGTCGTTCGCGGTGGAGAGCAGCTGCAGGCCCAGGCGGAGGCGGCGGCGCGCCTCGTCCTCCGTCACACCGAGGTCGGCGGCCGTCTGGCGGTAGTCACGCCGCTGGAAGTAGGCCAGCTCCAGGGCGGCACGCAGCGGGGCGGGCATGGCCGTGACGATGTAGTCCGCGCGGGCGGCGGCCGAAGCGCGGCGGACCCTGCGCTCCAGGTCCTCCGTGGTGCCCTCGCCGCCACGGGCCAGGGCGGCGGACTCGGTCTGGCGCAACCGCCGGACGGCCCGCTGGTGGGTGAGCGTGGCGACCCAGGAGCGCAGGGGGCCCTGCTTGGGGTCGTACGCGTCGGGGTTCTCCCAGATGTGGGCGAAGACGTCGCGGGTGATGCGGTCGGCGGCGTCCTCGTCACCGAGCACGCGGTGGGCGAGGCCGTGCACGAGCGAGGCGAAGCGGTCGTACAGCTCGCCGAGGGCGGCAGCCTCCCCGTGCGCCAGTCGCTGCTGCATGCGGCGGTCCCACCGGCGCGGCGCGTCCTTCGCCATGCGGCCCCCTCTGCGCGTGCCGTTCCGTACGCGTCCCGATCCCCGTCCCGACCGAAACCCTCCATCGAATGTAGTCGCCACCACCGACAACGTATTGCCTTTGAGGCAAAGTGCGTCTGCTCCCGGCCTCGGATGATAGGGAGCAGTGTTGCTGGTGTTTCATGGAGAAGAGCTGGGGCAGCCGCGACGTAGGAAGCGTAGGGAAGGCTTCCGCATCGGCGAGCTACGAGCGAGCGGTATCAGCGAGCGAGAGGCGTGCGAGTGACGCTGCAGGTGGCCGTGGACGAGCAGGACGGCTGGGCCGTGCTGCGGGTGTCCGGCGAGATGGACCTGGTGACCTCGCCTGTCGTGCGCCAGCGCGTGCACGACGCTGTGGCCGACGGTCGGCACAGCCTCGTCCTCGACCTCTCGGATGTCCTGTTCTGCGACTCCAGCGGTGTCGGCGTACTGATCGCGACGCGCCGTCTGTTCCGCTCCTGTCAGGGCCGGCTGCGCCTGATACTGCCCGCGAAGGGCGCCGAGGACGGCTCCCACGTGAACCGCGTCCTCGCCGCCCTCGGCGTACGCCGCCTCTTCGAGGTCTTCCCGGACGTGGCGGCCGCGGTGGACGACGAGGCCATCCCGCTCTCCGCGTGACCCGGCCGTCCCGCGCCGCCGACCGTGCCCGATCTCGCCACGTGCGAGGGGCAGATGAGCGCCGCGGACGGGCGGGAACGGGGCCGTGCGGAGCCGCCAGGGTCAAGGGCGACCCAAAAGATCACCGAGAGCCGGTTCCTGGTACAACCTCTCTTGTCCCGGTCTTGGCACAAGCGTCGGCTTCCCGCCTCCGGGCGGTCGCCGAAGACGTACGCTCGCTGCCAGAGACACCCAGGGAACCCCCTGTGCACACGCACCCAACCGCAGAAGTGAGGCGGCCCGAACACCATGGACAGTGCCGAGTACGAGCGTAAGATCGCGGCCCGTTTCGCCACCTTCGACCAGGACGGCAACGGCTACATCTCCCGTGAGGACTTCAGCACGGCGGCCGCCGCCCTGCTCAGCGAGTTCGGCGCCACGGCACGCTCCAGCAAGGGGCAGGCGCTCTACATCGGGGCCGAGGCCTTCTGGCAGGGCATGGCCGGGATCGCCGACCGCGACGGCGACCAGCGGATCACCAAGCCGGAGTTCGTGGGCGGCGCCGTGAAGCGGCTGCGGGACAACCCGGCCCGGTTCGCCGAGATCGCGCGGCCGTTCCTGGACGCCGTGATCGCCGTCGCGGACGGCGACGGTGACGGTGCGGTCAGCCCCCAGGAACTGGCGCGCGTGCTCAAGGCACTTGGTGTCCCGGAGGACATCGCGGGCACCGCGGGCAGCTCGCTCGACACCGACGGGGACGGACGGGTGACGGAGGAGGAGATCGTCGCGGCGTTCGCGGCGTACTTCACCGTCCCCGAGTGAGCCGCGCGGTGAGCGCTAGCTCCGCGTGAACCGCTCCCGCAGCTTGTACTTGAGCACCTTGCGCAGCGTCTCGTTGCGGGGGAGGGCCTCCACCAGCTCCAGTTGTTCCGGCAGCTTGTACGTGGAGAGTCCTTCCCCGCGGAGATAGCCGGTCATGGACTCCAGGGTCAGCGCGTCGTGGTCGCCCGGCCGCTGCTCGATCACCGCGCAGACCCGCTCGCCCCGTTCGGGGTCCGGCAGGCCGATCACCGCCGCGTCCCCCACGGCCGGATGCCGGTGCAGCAGGTCCTCGATCTCCTTGGCGGAGATGTTCTCGCCCTTGCGGATGATGATGTCCTTGGCCCGGCCGGTGAGCACCAGGTGCCCCGTCGGCCGTACGTGGCCCAGGTCGCCCGTGATCAGGAAGCCGTCCGCGTCGAAGACCCCCGCGCTCTGCTCGGGGTCCAAGTACCCCTGGCAGACGGCCTCCCCGCGCAGCCGCACCTCGCCGTCGACCCCGGCGGGCACCTCCTTGCCCTCGGCGTCCGTGACCCGGATCTCCATGCCATCGGGAGGCATTCCCTCCGTCGTCGCCAGGTTCTCCGCGGTGTCGTCGGGGGCGCCCATGGTGATCATCGGCACCTCGGTCATGCCGTAGCCGTGGGTGAGCTGGCAGCCCATCTCGCGTACGACCGCGTGATAGATCTCCGGCGGCTTCGGCGCACCGCCGCCCGCGAGGAGGCGCAGGGTGGGGATGAGCTGCTCGCCGGGCGCGAGCTTGCGCTGCTCGGCGAGGAACATCGAGTAGAACGCGGTCGATCCGCCCGCCACGGTCACGCCGTGCCGCCGGTAGCCGTCCAGCGCGTCCGGCAGCGCGAACGTCTCGAACATCACCGAGGGGAAGCCGTACAGGAGCAGCATCACCGTGTAATCGGGGCCGGCGATGTGCGCGAAGGGGAACGCCATCGAGCCGACGTCGTCCGCGGAGAGGTGCAGCGCGTGCGCCAGGCACGAGCCGCCCGCGATCAGTGAACGGTCCGTGTGCAGTACGCCCTTGGGGTCGGACGTCGTGCCCGACGTCCAGTAGATCCAGCGCACCGACGTGCCGTCGGAGGGCGGCGGGGGCAGGACGGACGGATCGCCGTCGGGCAGGTCCTCGTACGCGTACGCCTTGAAGACGCCCCGCGCGCCGAGCCGCTCGGCCATCTTCGTGTGGTCGAAGCCGCGCCACACCCCCGGCACGGCGAAGAACTCGGCCTTCGACTCCCGCAGCGCGAAGCCGACTTCGCGGTCGCGGTAGAAGGGGATGACCGGCGACTGGACCGCGCCGATACGGGCGAGCGCGAAGGAGAGCAGGGCGGTCTCGATGCGGGTGGGCAGTTGCCAGGCCACCACGGAGCCGGGGCGCACCCCCCTCTCGTAGAGGCCGGCGGCCACGCGCTCGCAGCGGTCGCGCAGTTCGCCGAAGGTGAGGCGCCGGTCGTCGGCGGGGTCGGCGGCCGCCTGGAGCAGCACTGCCGTGTCCGGGGTGAGCGCGGCGCGCCGCTCGATGAGCTCCCAGAGGGTGCGGGAGGCGCCGAGTGTGTGCGCGGTCTCGATCCCCGCGTTCCCTGAGGTGCTCATGTGATCCCCTCGCGACCGGAGTCCGGCTGACGGACCGACCTAACTGACGGGCAGTCAGATCGTGCCGAGAGCGTAAGGCTCACCGCCTTGTCGGTCCAGAGGCGCGGAGCTAGCCTGCGGTCTGACGGGTCATCAGATTGGCCGGAGGGACCGGAGAGATGACCGGAGGGGGCGACGTGGACCTCACCTACACGCAGGAGGAGGAATCCTTCCGGGCGGGCCTGCGCGAGTGGCTGTCCCGGACGCTCCCCCAGCTGCCACCGCGCCCCGACCCGTTGGACTGGCCTGGGCGCCGCGCGTACGACATGGGGTGGCAGCGCAGGCTGTACGACGCCGGATACGCGGGCCTGCACTGGCCCGTCGACACGGGAGGGCAGGGCGCCACCCCCACCCAGCACCTCATCTTCCTGGAGGAGACCGAGAAGGCGGGCGCGCCCTATGTAGGGGCGAACTTCGTGGGCCTGCTGCACGCGGGTCCCACCATCGCCTCCGAAGGAACCCCCGGACAGCGGGCCCGCTGGCTGCCGCCCGTGCTGCGCGGCGACGAGGTGTGGTGCCAGGGCTTCAGCGAACCGGACGCGGGCTCCGACCTCGCGTCACTGCGCACGCGCGCGTGGCGCGACGGCGACGACTACGTGGTGAGCGGATCCAAGATCTGGACCTCGCACGCGGAGGTCGCCGACTGGTGCGAACTCCTCGTGCGGACGACCCCGGTGAGCGAGGACGTGCCCAAGCACCGCGGCATCACCTGGCTCGCGATGCCGATGGACGCCCCCGGCATCACGGTCCGCCCGCTGCGCACGCTCGCGGGCTCCACCGAGTTCGCCGAGATGTTCCTCGACGAGGTGCGGGTCCCGGCAGCCAACCGCGTCGGCGCGGAGAACGACGGCTGGCGCGTGACCATGGTGACGCTCTCCTACGAGCGGGGGACGGCCTTCGTGGGGGAGGTCGTAGCCTGCCGCCGGGTCCTCGGCGAGCTCGCCCGTGAGGCCCGCAAGAACGGCCGCTGGGACGACGCCGTGCTGCGCCGCAGGCTCGGCAGGCTCAGCGCGGAGTTCGCGGCGCTGTGGCGGCTCACGCAGTGGAACGTCAGCGAGTCGCAGCGGGCGGGGACCGGGGTGCCGGGAATCGGCGGATCCGTCTTCAAGCTCCGCTACTCGCACGCACGCCAGGAGCTGTACGAGGCGGCCGGCGAGGTCCTCGGGGCGGGCGCCCTCGACCTGGACCACGAGTGGACCCTGGACCGCCTCTCCTCCCTCTCCTACACGATCGCCGCCGGGACCTCGCAGATCCAGCAGAACATCGTGGCCGAGCGGATACTCGGCCTCCCGAAGGGGCGGTGAGGGCTCGCATGGACTTTCAACTCACGGAAGATCAGCGGGCGTTGCAGAGCGGCGTGCGCGACCTGCTGGAGGGGCGGTTCGGCGGGGAGGCCTTGCGGGCGGCGGTGGGCCCGGGGGACGCGGCGGCGGGCTCGGAGGCGCCGGCTCTGGACCGGGACCTCTGGCGGGAGCTCGGGGACGCCGGGTTCTTCTCGCTGCTGGTGCCGGAGGCGGAGGGCGGGGTCGGCCTCGGGCTTCCGGAGGCCGTCCTTGCCTTCGAGGAGGCGGGGCGGGTGCTGCTCCCGGGGCCGCTGGTGGCCACGTTCCTCGCGGCACGGGACGTCGCCGGCGCGGCACAGGGCGTGACCGTGGTGACCGCTCCGTGCGGGGGACTCGTCCCCTGGCTCGACGCGGCGGATGTCGCACAGGGTGATGTCTCGGGGGCGGTTCCGTTGCGGTCCGTCGACCCGCTGACGCCGCTGCATCGGGTGCCGGTGTCTGTGCCTGTGTCGTCGCCTTCGTCGCGTGAGGGGAGTGAGGGCGGGGCGGAGACGGATCTCCTGCTCGCCGCCGAGCAGCTCGGCAGCGCCGCGCGCACCTGCGAGACGGCCGTCCAGTACGCCCGGGAACGTATCCAATTCGGCCAGCCCATCGGGGCGTTCCAGGCCGTCAAGCACCTCTGCGCACAGATGCTCGTCCGGGCCGAGGTCGCCCGCGGCGCCGTGTATGCCGCGGCCGTCACCGGTGACGTACTGGAGATCGCCGGGGCCAAGCTGCTCGCCGACGAGGCGGCCGTGAAGAACGCGCGGGACTGCCTCCAGGTGCACGGCGGGATGGGGTTCACCTGGGAGGCCGACGTGCATCTGCATCTGAAGCGGGCCTGGGTACGGGCCGGCCTCGGGCAGTCCGCGGCTCGGGCGGAGGAGGAGCTGGCGGCGGCGCTTTGACGGCTTGGATGGCTGTGGGGCTCGTGGGGCCGCGGGATCGTCGTGGGGGGCGGAGTGCGGAGAGTGATCGACTTGTGGAGCTCCCGAAGTGGGGGGAGGCTACTGAGCGTCGATATCGGGTTGTGTCCTATGCGTGACTCGTCACGGCATGGAGTCGGGCTTCGGCTCCGGTACCTTGTGTGAGATGCGAGTGGTTCTGAGGTCGAGCCATGCCGGTGCTGCCCCTGAGGCGGCGCCGGGCCCGGCAATGCGTGCCGTTCGCAGTGCAGGAAGGGGCTGTATGCCCGCCTGTTCGACCCCCCGCAGCGCGCGTCGCACAGTATGCCGCACGCGTACTCCTTCGCGCTGGAATATGCCTGAAGCGCTTGTTGGGGTGACTGAACGTCAACCATGCTGTCTCTCAAGGGGATCACGTTCCGTGACCCTGTGGAGTCGCGAGGCGATGTGTCCGCCGGTTCGGATGGTGTGAGCGGTGCAGGTGCTTCAAGTTCAGCTGGAGGTCAGGCCGGACCCGGCCGAGGTGGGGCGGGCCCGAAGGTGGGCGCGCTCACGGCTGGCCGGTTCCGGGATAGGGGTCGACGAGCCACTGGCCGAGACGCTGATCCTGCTGATCTCGGAGCTGGTCACCAACGCGGTGGTGCACACGGGCTGTCCGGCCGTGCTGCGCATGCGGCTACCGGACGGCCCGGAGGAGCCCGAGGAGGCCGCCGATGCCGGACCGGGGACGGTCAGGGTCGAGGTGGCCGACGCCAGCGCACGTCCCCCGAAGCAGCGGCACGCTGACGGCGACGCGACCAACGGCCGGGGCCTCGAACTCGTCGACGGCCTCGCCGACCGCTGGGGCTGGCAGACCGAGGGCACGGGAAAGAGCATCTGGTGCGAGGTGGACCGGTGCGAGCCGGGCGTCGAGGCGGTCGCGTTCGACGGGGCGACCTACGAGGACGTCGCGTACGAAGCGGTCTGAGCGCCGCGTGGCGGTGATCATGGCGGTGCTGATGGCGGCGTCCGTGGCGGCGTCCCTGGCGGCATCCCTGGCGGTGTTCATGGCAGGTGCCTTGGTGGTGCCGGGCGCCCGTATGCGCCGTCGCGTGCCACGGTGCGCGGTCATGCGCGGCCGGTGCATAAGCGGCATAATTCATTAATCACCGGACGGCTGTTGACGTACCGTGTCCGATTGATCACGCTTGTGTGCAGCGATTCGCCGCGAGGGGACGTCGAGGGACGGTGGTCTGTGACCCGGTCCTCGGCGAGATGTGGGTCGCCGTCGGCGCCGGTCCCTTCGTGGCCGGAGAGCAGGACCAGTGCGCCGGAGCCGGATGGCGGCGCGCGCGGCGACGCGCTCGGGGTGGAAGCCGGGCCGCCGCCATCCGAAGGCTCACGGACTCACGGCAAGGTTCGCGGGAGAGGGCTCACAACACCGCTACGGGCGCGACGGGTGTTCCCGTGCCACCGATGAACGGTTCGGGCATCGCGGAGAGCAGGAAGCTGTAGCGGGAAACTTCTGCACAGGCTGTGGACAACTTTTCGAGATTCCAGTTCTGGCCCTGCAGCATCCCCATCTCGACCAGGTCGAGCGCGTGCACGGGCAGCCAGAGGTTCTCGATCTCGGGCGGGAAGATCTCGAAGGTGAGGGTGTCGTTGGCGACCGCCGCGACATCGCGCGCGTGGAACCACTCCGGGGTGTGGACCGAGAGGCCGGGGGACGGATATCCGTACGCGTGCTTGTCGCCCGCCAGGTAGGTCTGTATCTGTCCGGTGCGTACGAGGACGATGTCGCCGACGCGGACGGTGGTCCCCGCGAACTCCTCGGCCTCCGCCAGGTCTTCGGGCGTCACCGCGTGATCGCCGGGCAGCCGGTCCATGCCCTTGGCGCGGGCGACGTCGAGCAGTACGCCGCGCGAGACGAGGTGCGGCACCTTGTCGATGCCGCTGAACCGCGCGCCGGTGTGGGCGGTGATGGTGTCCGCCGGGCGGCCGTTGTAGATCTTTCCCGAGTGCGAGGCGTGGGTGAGGGCGTCCCAGTGGGTGGCCGTCTGGAGGCCCATCGTGACGGCGTCGTCGCTGGTGGCGACGGTGCCGGGGCCGAAGAGCTCCTGGTTGATCTGCACCATCGTGTGGAGGGGGTTGATCCGGCCGGGTATCAGACCGGTCTGGACGCCGTCTTCCTTGAGGGCAAGCGCGAGCGGAATGCGCCTACCGGCGCGAATGGTGGCGGCGGCCTCGCGTACGACCTCGTCGGTGATGAGGTTGAGGGTGCCGATCTCGTCGTCGGAGCCCCAACGGCCCCAGTTGTTCACGCGTTTGGCGATGTCGTGGAACTCGGGCGGCAGGGCGGATGCCGGAACCGGATCGGTGGAACCTGTGGGTGCCGAGTCTGACATGGGTCCTCCGCGGGGCTTGTCTTCCGGTATCTGACGGGTCATAGAATCTAACGGTCCGTCAGAAACCGCGGGAAGGGGCCGGACGTGGGGAACTTCTTGGCAGGCAAGGTGGTGGCCGTGACCGGCGCCGGACGCGGCATCGGCCGGGCGGTCGCGCTCGCCGCCGCGGCCGAGGGTGCCAGGGTCATCGTGAATGACTACGGCGTCTCCATGGAGGGGGCGGAACCGACCAGTGAGATAGCCGACGGCGTGGTCAAGGAGATCCAGGCGGCGGGCGGCGAGGCCGTGGCCGTCGCCGACGACATCTCCACCATGGCGGGCGGGCAGCGGATCGTGGACATCGCGCTCGCCGAGTACGGGCGCATCGACGGTGTGGTGTGCGTGGCCGGGATCCTGCGCGAACGGATGCTCTTCAACATGTCCGAGGAGGAGTGGGACCCGGTGGTCGCCACCCACCTCAAGGGCACGTTCACCGTCTTCAGGGCCGCTTCGGCGGTCATGCGGAAGCAGGGGACGGGCACGCTGATCGGCTTCACCAGCGGCAACCACCAGGGGTCCGTCGCGCAGGCCAACTACAGCGCCGCCAAGGGCGGGATCATCTCGCTGGTGCGGAGCGCCGCGCTCGGCCTGAACAAGTACGGGGTGACGGCGAACGCGGTGGCGCCCGTCGCGCGCACGCGGATGTCCGCCAACGTGCCCATGGAGCTGAAGGAGATCGGGGAACCGGAGGACGTGGCCGCGCTGGTCACGTATCTCCTGAGCGAGCGGGCCCGGGAGGAGAAGATCACCGGGCAGGTCTATACGGTCGCGGGCCCGAAGATCGCCGTCTGGGCACAGCCGCGTGAGCTGCGGGCCGGGTATGCCGAGGGCGGCTGGACCCCGGAGAAGATCGCCGACTTCCTGCCGGGGACGGTGGGGGTCGACCCGATGCCGATGCTGGCCCAGCTGGAGGCGATGGCGAAGGCCGCCGCCACCAAAGACCGGCCGAACGCGTAGGCCGGGCGGTGGAGTTCGGATTCACCCCGGAGGACGAGGAGTTCCGCGAGGAGGCCCGCGCCTGGCTCAACGGGCACCTGACGGGGGTGTTCGCCGGGGCGGCGGGGCGGGGCGGCCCCGGGAGCGAGCACGAGGGGGCGAAGGAAAGGCGGGCGTGGGAGCGGGAGTTGGGGCGGGACGGGTGGATTGGGCTTGGGTGGGGGGTGGGTGCCGGTGATGGTGCGGGGGGCGGCTCCGGTGCGGGTTCTGGGGTGTATGGGAATCGGCGGGCTTCGTTGACCCAGCAGGTCGTCTGGGCCGAGGAGTACGCACGGGTGCGGGCTCCCGGGCGCTATGGGCATATCGGCGAGAATCTGCTGGCCCCGACCCTCCTCGCCCACGGCACGCGGGAGCAGCAGGACGAGTTCCTGCCGCCCATCGCGCGCGGGGAGGTCCTGTGGTGCCAGGGGTACAGCGAGCCGGGCGCCGGGTCGGACCTGGCGGGGCTGCGGACGGTGGCGGTACGGGACGGCGACGTGTACCGCGTCACCGGGCAGAAGATCTGGACCTCGCTCGCCCACGAGGCGGACTGGTGCTTCGTCCTTGCGCGGACGGAGCCGGGGTCCACCGGACACCGGGGGATCTCGTTCCTGCTGGTCCCGATGGATCAGCCAGGACGCGTCGAGGTGCGGCCCATACGGCAGTTGACGGGTACGAGCGAGTTCAACGAAGTCTTCTTCGACGGTGCGGTCGCTCGCGCCTCGCACGTGGTCGGCGGTGCCGGAAACGGGTGGCGCGTCGCCATGGGACTCCTCGGCTTCGAACGGGGCGTGTCCACGCTCGTCCAGCAGATCGGGTTCGCCGAGGAACTGGGGAGCGTCGTCCGAGAGGCCCTCGACAGCGGGGCCGTCGACGATCCGGTGCTGCGGGACCGCCTCGTCCGGCAGTGGGCCGAGCTGCGGGTCATGCGGTGGAACGCCCTGCGTACGTTGGGTAGTTCGGGCGGCTCCCGGACTGGCCCCGGGGCCGACGCGGGTGCGCCCAGTGTGGCCAAGCTGCTCTGGGGCGGGTGGCATCAGCGGCTCGGCGAGCTGGCGATGGCGGTGCGGGGGGCCGCGGGGGCGGTCGGTCCAGGGGACTGGAGCGAGAGCGACCCGTACGAACTGGACGCCCTGCAAAGGCTCTTCCTCTTCACGCGGGCCGACACCATCTACGGCGGCTCGGACGAGATTCAGCGCAACATCATCGCCGAGCGCGTGCTCGGCCTGCCGCGGGAGGCGCGATGAGGGGTGTCGTTTTCGACAGGAGCAAGGCCGAGGGTGCGAGGGTCGAGGTCGTCGACGACCTCGACGTACGGGATCCGGGGCCGGGGGAGGTGCTGGTCGCCGTCGCGGCGGCCGGGCTGTGCCACAGCGACCTCTCGGTGATCGACGGGACCATTCCCTTCCCCTCGCCGGTGGTCCTCGGGCACGAAGGGGCGGGCGTGGTGGAGGCGGTCGGTGCGGGGGTGACCCATGTGGCGGCCGGTGATCATGTGGCGCTCTCGACCATCGCCAGCTGTGGGACGTGCGGGGAGTGCAACCGGGGGCGGCCGACCATGTGCCGGCGCGCCATCGGGATGCCGGACCGGCCGTTCTCGCGGGGCGGCGAGCCGATCTACCAGTTCGCGGCGAACTCCGCTTTCGCGGAACGCACGGTGGTGAAGGCCGTGCAGGCGGTGAAGATCCCGGAGGAGATTCCGCTGACGTCGGCGGCGTTGATCGGGTGCGGGGTGGTGACCGGGGTCGGGGCCGCGTTGAACCGGGCGAAGGTGGACCGCGGGGACAGCGTGGTGGTGATCGGTACGGGGGGCATCGGGCTGAACGTGCTGCAAGGGGCGAGGATCGGCGGGGCGACGCGGATCGTGGCGGTCGACGCGAACCCCGAGAAGGAGGGCGTGGCGCGGCAGTTCGGTGCCACGCACTTCTTCTCGTCGGCGGAGGCGGAGGGCGTGAAGGAGCTGCTGCCGACGGGCGCGGACCACGTCTTCGAGTGCGTGGGCCGGGTCGAGCTGATCCGGCAGGCGGTCGATCTCCTGGACCGGCATGGGCAGGCGATCCTGCTGGGGGTGCCGCCGGCCACGGCCGAGGCGTCGTTCCTGGTGTCGTCGTTGTTCCTGGACAAGTCGATCCTGGGCTGCCGCTATGGCTCGGCGCGTCCACAGCGGGACTTCGCGCTGTACGCGGAGCTTTATCTGGCGGGGCGCCTTCTGCTGGACGAGCTCGTCACGGAGACGTATCCGGTGGAGGACTTCGCCAAGGCTGTGGGGGACGCGGAGGCGGGGCGGGTGGCTCGGGGGGTTCTGACGTTCTGAGCGGGACCGCTGGTGGGGGCGGGTGCGGGGTGCGGTGCGGTCCGCCTTGGGGTGCGGGGACGCGCCGGTATGTCCGTCCTCGCTATCGTCCGGTGGCCGCGGGGTCGCTTCGGTTCTGGAGTGCCGCGAGCCGTGCTCCGGGCGGACATACCGGCACGTCCCTTCGCGAGCGCTGCCGACTGCGGCTGGTCGTTGGTGCTGCCGGGCAATCGGGTGGGTGGGAGGCCTCAGTCGGGTGCCGGCCCGCGCAACCCCCCCCGTTCAGGAGAGGCACGCGCCGTCGCGGAAAGTGCGGCGATAGGCGGTCGGGGTCACACCCAGGGCCGCCTGCAAGTGCCCCCGCATGGACTGTGCCGTACCGAAGCCCGCATCCCGCGCCACCCGGTCCACGGAAAGATCGCTGGATTCCAGGAGGTGCCGCGCCCGCTCCACCCGCTGCTGCGCGAGCCACTGGCCGGGGCTGATCCCCACCTCCTCCCGGAAGCGCCGCGTGAACGTGCGGACGGACATGGACTCCTGGTCCGCCATGTCGCGGAGCTGGATCGGCTCGTGGAGGCGGGCCAGGGCCCACGCGCGCGCAGTGGTGGTCGTCGCGAACTGCGGCTCGGGGACCGGGCGTTGGATGTACTGGGCCTGGCCCCCGTCCCGGTGTGGAGGCACCACCGTACGGCGGGCCACGTCATTGGCGACCGCCGATCCGTGATCGCCGCGTACGACATGGAGGCAGAGGTCGAGGCCCGCTGCCACACCCGCCGAGGTGAGGACGTCCCCGTCGTCGATGAAGAGGACCTCCGGATCCACCGTGACCCGGGGGAAGAGGCGCTGGAAGTGCTCCGCCGCCGACCAGTGCGTCGTAGCGGTGCGGCCGTCGAGGTAGCCCGCGGCGGCGAGGACGTAGCCACCCGTGCAGATGGAGATCAGGCGCGTGCCCGGGGTGATGTGGGCCAGGGCCGAGGCCAGTTCCTCGGTCAGGCGGCCTTCCTCATAGACCGGACCCAGTTCGTACGAAGCCGGGATCACCACCGTGTCGGCGGTGGCCAGGCATTCCGGGCCGTTCTCCACGAGGATCGAGTAGTCGGCGTCCGTGCGCACCGGGCCCGGCGGGCGGACGGACGCGGTCACGACCTCGTAGAGGGGCTCGGCGTCAGCGGTTCGCGCCCGGCCGAAGATCCGCTGCGGGATGCCCAACTCGAAGGGGATGACGCCGTCCAGGGCCAGGACCACCACCCGGTGGCGGGTGGTGGCGGTCGGCCCGGGGGCGCCGGGCACTCCAGAATCGCCGGTCGGTGAGGCCATGGCCCGATTCTAGCTAATGCTGTCCCTCGGGCCACTCGTTCAGGCGCGGCCGGGTCCGGATGCTGGTTGTCGTGACCCAGACAGACGTGAATCAGCCGGTCGAGCCGCTCCTGGAGGCGCCGGTCCGGCGCCGCCGCATCCACCGGGCCTGGTTCGTCGCCGCCGTCACCTTCGTGACGATCATCGGCGCCGCCGCGTTCCGCTCCCTGCCGGGCCTGCTCATCGATCCGCTGCACGCGGAGTTCCACTGGTCGCGCGGCACGATCGGCCTCGCGGTCTCCATCAACCTCGCGCTGTACGGGCTCACCGCGCCGTTCGCCGCCGCGCTGATGGACCGCTTCGGCATCCGGCGGGTCGTCGCCGTCGCGCTCATCGTGATCGCGCTCGGCTCCGGACTCACCGTCTGGATGCAGTCCGCCTGGCAGCTCCTGCTGTGCTGGGGGCTGCTCGTCGGGCTCGGCTCGGGGTCGATGGCGCTCGCCTTCGCCGCCACCGTCACCAACCGCTGGTTCACCACGCGGCGCGGACTCGTCACCGGCATCCTGACGGCGGCATCCGCCTCGGGGCAGCTGATCTTCCTGCCGCTGCTCTCCTGGATGGTGGAGGCGTTCAAGTGGCGGCCCGCCGCGGTGACCGTCGCCCTGGCCGCGCTCGCCGTCGTCCCGTTCGTATGGCTGCTGCTGCGCGACCACCCCGCGGACGTGGGCCTGAAGCCGTACGGCTCCGAGGAGTTCGTGGAGAAGCCCCCGCCCGCCACGGGTGCGGCGCGGCGCGCGGTCAGCGTGCTCTTCAAGGCGGCCCGCACCGGGCCCTTCTGGCTGCTCGCCGGGACCTTCGCCATCTGCGGGGCCTCGACGAACGGGCTGATCCAGACGCACTTCGTGCCCGCCGCGCACGACCACGGCATGCCGATCACGGCGGCCGCGTCGCTCCTCGCCGTCATCGGCGTCTTCGACGTGGTGGGGACGATCGCGTCCGGCTGGTTCACGGACCGCTTCGACGCGCGGCGGCTGCTTGCCGTGTACTACGCGCTGCGCGGCGTCTCGCTGCTCTTCCTGCCGCTGCTGCTCGACTCGGCCGTGCACCCGCCGATGGTCTTCTTCATCGTCTTCTACGGACTCGACTGGGTGGCGACCGTGCCGCCGACCCTGGCCCTGTGCCGGGAGCAGTACGGCGAGGACAGCGCCATCGTCTTCGGCTGGGTGCTCGCATCGCACCAGGTGGGGGCCGCGTTCGTGGCCGTCATCGGTGGCGTCGTACGGGACACGTTCGGGTCGTACGACGTGATGTGGATCGCCTCGGGGGCACTGTGCGCGGCGGCTGCGCTGATGGCCCTGGTCATCCGGCGGGCCGACGGCGGCGAGGAGTCGGCCGTGCGACCGCCCGCGCTGACGTAGCGGGCTGCCCGTTCACGTGGCGGGGGTGTCGTTCACGTGGCGGGGGCCTCGAACCTGCCGAACTTGCCTCGGTGGAAGAGGAGCGGTTCGCCGTCGTCGGTGGCGCCCAGGGCGTCCACCCGGCCGACCACGATCAGGTGGTCGCCCCCGGTGTGCACCGCCTGGATCGTGCAGTCGATCCAGGCCGGTACGCCGGCCAGGCGGGGCGAGCCGGTGACGGGAGCCGCGTCGTAGACCACCCCGGCGAACTTGTCGGCGCCGCTCACCGCGAAGCCGCGGCACAGCGCGCCCTGGTCGGCGCCCAGGACGTTGACGCAGAAGACGCCCGCGCGCGCGATGCGCGGCCACGTCGTCGACGTACGCGCGACCATGAAGGAGACCAGGGGTGGGGCGAGGGAGAGCGAGGAGAAGGACTGGCAGGCGAATCCGGCCGGGCCTGCCTCTCCTTCGGACGCCGGTGCGGTGATCACGGTCACGCCGGTCGCGAAGTTCCCGAGGACGCGCCGGAACTCGCCCGCGTCGAGAGGCGCCCGCTCGTCGTCGCCGACCGCCCGTAACTGCGGGCGGGGAAGGGCTTCGACCGGGCCGGCGGTGGTCGGTGCGCCGACCGACCTGAGGTATCGGACGACGGTGGCCGCCATCCCTGCATGTCCCATCACACCAGCCATTGAAGCTGACGGCCCGTCAGATAGGAAGCCCTGTGCAGGCGTAGCGTCGCGTCGGGTGAGTGCGGATACGGGCGCACGTCCGTTCGTGTGGATACCTCAACGGCCTTCGTACGAAGGTGAACGCCGCTCCACGAAGCTGGCCACGCCCTCGTTCGCGTCCGTCGTCGTCATGTTGATCTCCTGGGCGGCGGCCTCGGCCGCGAAGGCCGTCGCGCGGTCCGATTCGAGGGCGGAGTTGACCAGTTGCTTGGTCATGGCGATGGCGCGGGTCGGTCCCGTCGCGAGGCGTTCCGCCCAGGCGCGGGCCGTCTTCTCCAGTTCGCCGGCCGGTACGACGCGATTGACGAGCCCGAGCCGTTCGGCGTCCCCGGCCGGCACGGAGTCGCCGAAGAACATCAGCTCCTTGGCGCGTTGCGGGCCGATGAGGCGCGGCAGCAGATAGGCCCCGCCGCCGTCGGGCACCAGGCCCCGGCGCACGAACACCTCGATGAACTTGGCCTGTTCGGCGGCGATGACGAGATCGCAGGCGAACGCGAGATGCGCGCCGATCCCGGCCGCGGTCCCGTTCACGGCGGCGATCACCGGTTTCTCGCAGTCCAGAACGGCGGCGATGAGCCGCTGGGCGCCCAGCTTGATGGTGCGGGCCACGTCGCCGGGCACGCGCTCCCCGGTGCTCGGCGCGCCGCGCAGATCCGCGCCCGCGCAGAAACCCTTGCCCGTCGCGGTGATCACGACGGCCCGGACGGCGGGGTCGGCGGAGGCTTCGGCGAGCAGCGAGATGACGCGTTCGCGCTGGTCCCAGGTGACGGCGTTCATGGCTTCGGGGCGGTTGAGCGTGATCCACGAGACGCCGTTGTCAGTGGCGTGGAGTACCAATGAGTCGAGGGAGGCAACTGGCCTGTCGGGGGGAGTGGTCATGAGCGGACGGGCTCCGTTTCGGCGCGGGTTTCGGCGCGGGTTTCGGCGCGAGGTATTCGCGTGGCGTCGCGGCGTGTTCGCGTGGCGCCGGGTACGCGAGTGGCGCGGAGTACGCGGGATGCGCGGGTGGGTGCGCGGGAGGGGAACGGCGCCCGGTGGCGTCGCGGGGCGCCGGTCACCGGCAGACGGCCAAGGCGTCCAGCGCGACCGCCCCTTGCCCCCGAGGGAGCACCATCAGGGGATTGATGTCCAGCTCCGCCAGGTCGTCGCCGAGCTCGAGAGCCATCCGCTGGACCCGGAGCACCACCTCGACGAGCGCGTCGACATCGACCGGCGGCCCCCCTCGGACCCCGTCGAGCAACGGCCGCCCGCGCAGCTCGGACAGCATCGCGAGCGCCTGGTCCTCCCCGAAGGGCGGCACCCGTACGGCCACGTCCCGCAGGACCTCGACGAGCACACCGCCGAGCCCGACGGTCACCGTCGGTCCGAACAGCTCGTCCTGCGTCACGCCCACCACCATCTCGACGCCCCGCTCCACCATCTGGCAGACGAGTACGCCGTCCAGGGCGATCCCTTCGTAGCGGGCGATGTCGGTCAGTTCGCGATAGGCGTCCCGCACCTGGCTGGCCGACGTCAGCCCGACCTTCACCAGGCCGAGATCGCTCTTGTGGGCAAGCCGCGCGCCGGACGCCTTCATCACCACCGGGTAGCCGACGAGCCCCGCCGCCCGCACGGCCGCCGCTGCGCTGGTCACCAACTGCTCGCGCGGTACGCGAATCCCGTACGCGCGCAGCAGCTGTTTCGCCGCGTGCTCGCTCAGCTGCTGGCCGGGCCGCATCAGGGCCTGCGCCTTGCGGAAGGACGGCGAGGCCGTGCGCGGGGCGTCGGCGAAGGGGGAGCGGTAGCGGGTCGTGAACCGGTGGTGGTCCAGATAGGCCCGCACCGCCGTGATGCAGTTGCCGAAGGTGCGGAAGGTGGCGACGCGCGAGGAGCCGAGCAGCGTCGTGCGGTAGGCCTCCTCGGTGCCGACGGGCGAGCCCCACACCACGCACACCAGCTTGTCCGTCTGCTCCGCCGCGTCCACCAGGTCCTGCGCCAGCTTGTCGCTCATCGGCGGGAAGGGGCCGGTGATGGGGCAGATCAGCACCCCCACCTCCGGATCGTCCAGGATCGCGTCGATGATCTTCCGGCCGCGCCAGTCGCCCACCGGGTGACCGCCGTTGTCGACGGGGTTGGCGACGTTCAGGTAGTCGGGTATCCACTGGTGCAGCTCCGCCTGCTTGGCGTCCGAGAGGGCGGGAAGCCGCAGCCCCGCCTCGGTCGCCAGGTCCGAGAAGTGCGCGCCCGTGCCGCCCGAGATCGAATACACGACGACACCCTCGGCCTGCGGCGGCCTCGCCCGCGCCAACAGGGCGGACGTGTCCTGGAGTTCGTCGAGCCCGTCCACGCGGATCACGCCGAACTGCCGCATCGCCGCGTCGACGACCGTGTCGGCGCCGGTGAGCTTGCCGGTATGTGAGGCGGCCATCCGGGCGCCGGCCTCGGTGCGGCCGACCTTGACGGCGACGACGGGAACGCCGCGCTGGGCGGCGCGGTCGGCGGCGAGCAGGAAGGAGCGGCCGTCCTTGAGGCCCTCGACGTAACAGGCGATGGCTCCGACCTCGGGGCGTTCGGCGAAGTAGGAGATGAAGTCGGAGGTCTCCAGGTCGGCTTCGTTGCCGGTGGGCGCCCAGTGCGAGAGGCGTACGCCGATCTCCTGCATCGTGAAGACGGGGCGCCCCTGGTGGCCGGACTGGGTGATCAGCGCGATCGCCGGTCCTTCGAGGTCGTCGCGGAACTTCTCGAAGGCGTTGAGGTTGGTGTTCGGCCCGAGCAGTCGCATGCCCGAGCGTTCCACGGCGGCGGCCAGGCGGGCCTGGGCCGCCGCGCCCTCCTCGCCGGTCTCCGCGAAGCCGGAGGCGAAGGCGACGGCGAACTTCACCTTGGACTCGGCGAGTTCCTCGATCACGGGAAGGGGGTCACTGACGAGGAGTACGGCCAGATCGACCTGTTCCGGCAGGTCCGCGACGGAGGGGAAGCAGGGGGTGCCGAAGACGGATTGCCGGGTGGGGTGCACGGGATGCAGCCGGGCGCCGCCCCGCTCGGCCCAGTCCATGAGCTGACGCGTGATGCCGGTGTTCGGACGCCCCTCGGCGTCCGACGCGCCGATGACGGCGACGGACTCGGGCCGGAAGAACCGGTCGAGGTCCGCTATGTCGGCGTGCAGGGGTCGTCCGCTGACGTCCAGGTCGTCCGCCGTGGCGGCCTGTCCGTGGACGGCGGGTGCCGGGGCTTCGCCGCAGGCCACAACACGCGCGCGGCGGGGGTCGGTGGTGAAGGTGCCGTAAGTCGATCCAAGCATCGGTCCGCCCGCTCCTGTGTGACAGCAACTCAACTGACGCATGGTCAGATTACTGAACTGACGCTGTGTCAGGAACAGGGCTGCACGCAAAGCCTGGAGTGGGGTCGGCCCTTTAGCCGTACCCAGGTGCCCCGGGGGGCTACTCCCCTCCCGGCGGGCGGGGCCGCCGGAGGGGGCAGTACCGGCCACCGGGGCCGGCGGTGTCGACCTCTGGTGTGCTCCTGCGGAGGCGTGCGGGGTCCGGGGTCCGGGGCCCGTGGTGCTTGGCTTGTCAGCGGCTGGTGCTCAGTGTTCTCGCCGTTCTCGCCACCGCCTTCGCGATCTTCTCGGCGTCCAGTGCCATCTCGCGCAGCATCCCGCTGATGGGGTTCGTGAACCCGGTGAAGTAGAGACCGGGGGCCGACTTCGAGGTGCGGGCGCCGCGTACGAGGGGGCTGCCCTGTGGGTCGAGTACGCCGAGGTCGCCGACGAGCGGCTCCAGGGCGCGACGGTAGCCCGTGGCCGCGATGACCGCCTCGGGGACGATCCGGGTCCCGTCGGCCAGGACGACCTTGCCGTCCTCGAAGGAGTCGACGGCCGCGACCGGTTCGACCTTGCCCTTGCGCACCGCGTCGATCAGGCCCACGTCCTGGACCGGGATCGCGCCCTCCTTGACCCGGGAGTACAGGCCGGTGTCGGGGCGGGGCAGCCCCTGCGCGGACAGATCGGGGACGCTGACCTTGGCGATCGGACCCGCGAGCCGGTCCACGAGCGCGACGGGCAGCCTGCGGCACAGGATGCCCGTGCGCTGCGCGGGCCAGCCCGCCGTGGAGCGCCGCACGATGTGCGGCGCCGTGCGCACCGCGAGGCGGACGCGGGCCGCACCGCCCGCGACGAGGTCGACGGCTATCTCGGCGCCGGTGTTGCCGACGCCGACGACCAGGACGTCCTTGCCCGCGTAGGGGTGCGGGTCGCGGTAGGCGCTCGCGTGCACGAGGTCGCCCGTGTACGTGTCGCGGCCGTGCCAGTCCGGCAGGTGGGGCGTGTGGTTGTACCCGGTGGCGATCACGACCGCGCTGCCGGTCAGCTCCCGTCCGCCGCTGGCGTGCAGCAGCCAGCCGGTGCCGTCGGCGGAGCGCTCCAGGCGGGACACCTCGACGCCGGTGACGATCTCCAGCTCGTGGAACTCGGCGTACTTCTCCAGGTAGCGGACCACGTTGTCACGTGACACCCAGCGCCCGAAGGAGCGGGGTATCGCGAGTCCGGGCAGTGCGGAGAGGCGGCGCGTGGTGTGCAGGTGCAGGCGGTCGTAGTGCGTGCGCCAAGAGGCGCCGACGCGGTCGGACTTCTCCAGCACGACCGCACGTACGCCGCGGGCGCGCAGCGCGGCCGCGACGGAGAGCCCGCCGGGTCCGCCGCCGACGACGTACACAGGGCGGTCTTGCTGTGGCGCTTGTGGGGGAGTGGTGTCGGCCATGAATCTGAGAGTAATCACGCGGTCACTTGATGGGGGACGGTCAAGCCCCAAACCGGTTGCGAATTGATCACGGGTATGCGCGGCACACCCTCTGTCCGTGGGTTTCGTGCCACGTGGGTGGGCGTGAGTGACGTCGGTGGGCGCGAGCGACGTACGGCCTCTTGGGTGCGTCTCTCGCGCGCGGGTCTGCGGGTGTGCCGCTTGCGTGTACGTCCTTCGCGTGGACGTCCCCCGCGTGCGCGTCCGCTGTGTGCGCGTCCGCCGTGTATCGCCTCTTGCGATCGCCTCTTGCGTACGTGTCGGGCATGCGCTGAACTGAACTGACGTACCGTCAGGGAATTGCGTGACGTGCTGTCAGTGGCCGCCAGGCGGCCGGGAGTTCAAGGTGATGGGACTTATTCTGTGAGCACCAAGGACTCGGCCGCATCTCCGACCGCGCCTCCGGCCCCGCGTCTCGACCTCCCCGAGCCGGACGCCTTCACCCGCCCCTACTGGGACGCGGCGGCCGAGGGAAACCTCCTGATCCGCCGCTGCGGCGGATGCGGCAAGGCGCACCACTACCCGCGCGAGTTCTGCCCCCACTGCTGGAGCGAGGACGTCACCTGGGAGCGGGCGAGCGGCCACGCCACCCTCTACACCTGGTCCGTGGTGCACCGGAACGACCTGCCCCCCTTTGGCTCCCGCGTCCCGTACGTCGCCGCGGTCGTCGACCTCGCCGAAGGTCCGCGCATGATGACGGAGATCGTCGACCGCGAGGAGAGCGGGCGCGGGCTCCGGATCGGGATGGCGCTGGAGGTCGCGTTCCGCGAGGCGGGGGAGGGTGAGGGGGGTGTGGTGGTGCCGGTGTTCCGGCGGGTGCGGTGAGGACGCAGCTCTGCTGCTCCGCCGCCCTGTCGCCTGCTGTTCCGTCGCCCTGCTGTTCTGCCGCCCTGCCGCCTGCCGCCTGCCGCTCGGCTGTCCTGCCGCCTGCCGCCTGCCATCTGCCGTCTGCCACCTGTCGCTCCGCTGTCCTGCCACCTGCCGCCCTGCCCCTGCCGCCCCGCCGCTCTACTGCCCTGCCGCCTGCCGCCTGCCGCCTGTCGCCTGTCGCCTGTCGCCTGCCGCCTGCCGCCCCGCCGCCCCACTGCCCTGCCGCTCTGCTGCCCTGCACCCCGCCCCGCCCTCTCCTGCCCCTCCCCGCCCCGCCCCGTAATTCGCTTCTGTCGTAGGGGTGGTGCGGGGGAACATGGCCCATGGCTTCCTCTCCGCCCTCATCGCCGTATTCCGGCTGGCAGTTGACCTCCGACCTCGACGAGTTCCACTCCCGCGCGGGGGCCTTCCTGCGTTCGGCGCCAGCCCTGCACACCGCGCTGCTCAGCGTCACCGACATGCTGCGGACGCGGGGGCTCCACGTATACGGGGAGAGCGACCCCCTCTTCGGGATCCGCACCGGCGGTGACGGAGCGCGGGGGCCGCGGGAGGCCTCCGTGAGCGGTGCGTTCCTCTGGACCCCGCCGCACTTCCTCGCCCTGAGCCCGCTCGCGGACGAGGCCGTCGCCGACGAGCTCGCCGGGGTCCTTGCCGACGCGGGCCTGGAACCTGCCGGGGTCGGGGCCGAGAGCGCCACGGCAGCGGCGTTCGCGGCGGCCTGGGAGCGGCGGACGAAGGCCGACGCCGCCGTCAGCTTCCCCCAGCGGTTGTACCGTCTCGGCACCCTCACCCCTCCCGACCCCGCACCGGAGGGCAGCGCACGCGTCGCCACCGACGCCGACCGGGCGCTGCTCGCGCGCTGGCACGGCGAGTTCCACGAGGCCATCGGGGAGAAGGCCGGGATGGACGCAGGCGAGTGGGCCGACGCCCGCATCTCCTACGGGGGCGCCACCCTCTGGGAGGCTCCCGACGGCACCCCCGTCGCCATGGCGGGCAACACCCGCCAGGTCGCGGGCCAGGTCCGGGTCGCTCCCGTCTACACCCCGGCCCACCTGCGCGGGCGGGGCTACGCGGGCGCGGTCACCACGGCGGTGAGCCGTGCCGCGCTGGCGGCGGGCGCGGCCGAGGTGCTGCTCTTCACGGACGTCGGCAACCCCACGAGCAACGAGCTGTATCAGCGGCTGGGGTTCCGCCCGGTGCGGGACTTCACGCAGTACAGCTTCACGCGCTGACCTGCGCGGGCCGCCGGCCGGTGACCCGCATCCGGTCGGTGACCCGCCCGCTGGTCGGTGACCCGCATCCGGTCGGTGACCCGCCCGCTGGTCGGTGACCCGCATCCGGTCGGTGACTCGCCCGCTGGTCGGTGACTCGCCCGCTGGCCGGTGACCCGCCCGCTGGTCGGTGACCCGCATCCGGTCGGTGACTCGCACCCGGTCGGTGACCCGCCCGCTGGTCGGTGACCCGTACCCGGCCGGTGACCCGCCCGTCGGCCGGTGACCCGCACCAGTCCGGTGACCCGCCCCCCGTCCAGTGACCCGGTCGGCCGGTGGCGCGGGGTCTCACGGGCTCACGGCCACAGCAGCTCCTTGGTCCAGCTGCCGTCCGTGCCCCGCACGTACCGCAGCCGCACGTGCCTGCGCCGTGCCTCGCCCTGGAAGAACTCGACCTCCGCCGGTTCGAGCACGTACAGGGTCCAGCTCGGCGCCGGGGCGTCCGGCTCCGCCTGCGCGTGCTCCCAGGCCGCCTGGCTCGCGGCCACCAGGTCCCCGTACGACGGCAGCACCTCGCTCTGCCTGCCGACCAGTGCCGACGCGAGGGCCCCGGGCGAACGGCGGGCGAGATCGGCGCGGCTCTCGGTGGCGCTCGCCGTCGTGACCCGGCCCCGCACTCGGATCTGGCGGCCCTGCACGGGCCAGTAGAACCCGAGCGCGGCCTCCGGGTTCCCCGCGAGCTGGCGGCCCTTCGCGCTGCCGGAGTGCGAGCCGAAGTGCCAGCCGGCCTCGTCCGCGTCGTGCAGCATCAGCGTGCGCAGGTCCGGTCGACTCGCATCGTCGACCGTCGCCAGGCTCATGGTGTGCGGCTCCACCTGACCCGCTTCGGCGACGTCCACGAACCACTGCCAGAAGAGGGCCAGCGGGTCGGCGGGGGCGGCCTCCAGGTCGAACAGGGGCAGCTCGGTGTCCCAGACACGGAGGGAACGAAGGAGGGCACGGCCGTGGGCGGTGTCATCGGGCCGGGTGTCGGAGTCATCCATCCACCGAATCTACGCGAGCCCCCCACACCCACGGCCTCCGCCGGTGGCCCCGCTTCGGCCGGACTCGCCGTCTGGGCCGTTGGACCGACCTCTGCCGCGCTCGTCGTCCGTGCTGGTGGCTCCGCGTCTGCCGGGCTCGGCGTCTCCGCCAGTGACACGGCCTCCGCCGGGATCGCCGCTGGCGGCCCCTCTCCGCCACACCCACCGCCTCCGCCGGGGACACCGCCCCTGCCGGGACACCGCCTCCGCCGGGGACACCGGCCCCGCACGGCTCCGACCCCGGTCCCGGCTTGGTCTCGGGTTCGGCTGTGACGCCGATTCCGGGTCAGGCCTCGCCGCTGCCGCCGACTCTGGGGCCGGGCCGGGCTCGACTCCGGCCCTCCGCCGAGCCCGGCCCCGAACGCCGTCAGCCGCGCCCCCTACCGGCCCCCCGGCAGAGCCCCCCTCACCCCCGCCCCAGCACCACCGTCCCCGACGAGCAGAACCAGCCGCCCGTTCCCGAGGCCACCGCCACCTCCGGCAGTTTTCCTCCCGCCTTTCGTACCTGGCGGCCCTCGCCCGCCTCGCCCCGCAGTTGTCGTACCGCCTCCACCAGCAGGAACAGACCCCGCATGCCCGGGTGTTGGGCTGACAGGCCGCCGCCGTCCGTGTTGGTGGGGAGTTCGCCGTCCCGCAGCAGGCGGCCCTTCTCCACGAACGCGCCGCCCTCGCCCTTCGCGCAGAAACCGAGGTCCTCCAGCGTCACCAGGGTCATGTAGGTGAAGGCGTCGTAGATCTCGGCCACGTCCACGTCCTCGGGCCGTACCCCCGCCCGTTCGAACGCCAGGCGGCCGCTCACCGCCGCCGGGGAGACCGTGAAGTCCTCCCACTCCGACATCGTCGTGTGCGAGACGTGCTCGCCGGTGCCGAGCACCCAGACGGGGGTCGAGGCGCAGTCGGCCACGTACTCCTCCGCCGCCAGGAGCACCGCGCAGCCGCCGTCGGAACGTATGCAGCAGTGCAGCTTGGTGAACGGGTCCGCGATCATCGGGCCGTCCAGGACCTCGTCGACCGTGATCGGGTCGCGGTACATCGCGTCCGGGTTGGTCGCGGCGTTCGCCCGTGCCTGGACCGCCACGGAGGCGAGCTGTTCGAGCGTCGTGCCGTACTCGTGCATGTGGCGGCGCGTGGCCATCGCGTACTTGGAGATCAGGGAGTGGCCGTAGGGGACCTCGAACTGGAGGGGGCCGCGCGCGCCGAAGGAGAGGTTCGACGTGCGCCGCCTCGCCTTGATGTCGGCACGGGCCGTCGATCCGTAGACGAGGAGTACGGCGTTGGCGCGCCCCGCCGCGATCGCGTCCGCCGCGTGCGCCGCCATGACCTCCCAGGTGGAGCCGCCGACGGAGGTGGAGTCGACCCAGCGCGGCTTCAGGCCGAGGTATTCGGCGACCTCGACCGGGGCGAGCGTGCCCAGGCCCGCCGACGCGACGCCGTCGATGACCTCGCGGCCCAGGCCCGAGTCGGCCAGGGCGCGGCGGGCCGCCTGGGCGTGCAGGGCGTAGGGCGTGGCCTCGTCGACACGCCCGCAGTCGGAGAGGGATATGCCGACGACGGCCACCTTGCGCGGGCGGGCCACCGTCTCACCAGGGGTGTAGGAGTGGGTAGTTGGCATGAATCTGACGGTACATCAGATAGGGCGGGTCCCGGCAGGGTGTTACGTGGCGTCGCGGGCCTGTGCATCTCGCGGGTGCCGTCCTAGCATGACGGCCCGTCAGATCTGGGTCGGTTCGCCCTCGTGCACGACGCCGAGGGACTTGTCCGCGACCCGGGGGAGGAGCCCGCCGATGGACGCCGCCTTCACCGCGGAGCAGGAAGAAATCCGCCGCACCCTTCGTGAGCTCGTCACCAAACGCTGCGGGCCGGACGAGGTGAAGGCCGCGGTCCGCACCCCCGCCGGACACGACTCCGCCCTCTGGTCCGCCCTCGCCGAACAGCTCGGCCTGCCCGGCATCGCCGTCCCCGAGGCGTACGGAGGAGTGGGGTGCGGCTCGGCGGAGCTCGCCCTCAGCAGCGAGGAGCTGGGCCGCGCCCTCACCCCCTCGCCCCTCTTCGCCACCGCCGCGCTCGTCGCCCCGCTCCTCCAGCGCATCGGCACCGACGAGCAGCGGACGGATCTGCTGCCCCGCATCGCGACGGGTGGCCTCACCGCGGCGCTCGCCGTGCCCGGCACCGGGCTCGCCACCGCGCTCGGCCTGGTCGGCGACAACCTCGGCGACTGGTCGGGCGGCGGCCGTGCGGGCGGCGTGCAGGCCACGCTCGCGGACGGCGTCTGGCGGCTCTACGGCCAGGCCGAGCAGGTCCTCGACGGGCACAGCGCGGGGCTGCTCGTGGTGGCCGCGCACACCGGGGGCTTCGCCCGTTCCCGTACGCTCCTCTATCTCGTACGCGAGGGGGCCGCCGGACTCGTACGGACCCGGCAGACCTCCCTCGACGAGACCCGCCCGCAGGCCCGCGTCGAACTGCGCGACGTGGAAGCCGAGTTGCTCGGTGCCGCCGACGACGCGGACGTGCCGGGCGCGCTCGCCGCCGTCGGTGACGTCGCCGCGACCGTGCTCGCCGCGGAGGCCGTGGGCGCGGCGGACCGGGCCCTCGAGCGGACCGTCGAATACGTCAAGCAGCGCGAGCAGTTCGGGCGGGCGATCGGCTCCTTCCAGGCGGTCAAGCACCGCCTCGCGGACGTGTACGTACAGGTGCAGGCCGCGCGGTCGGCGGCGTACTACGCGGCGTGGGCGACCGGGGACGGCTCCGAGCAGGTGGGAGGGCTCGCGCTCGCGCAGTCCCTCGACGCGCTGCGGACGGCCGCGTCGGAGGCCGTGCAGCTGCACGGCGGCATCGGGTTCACCTGGGAGCACGAGGCGCATCTGTACTTCAAGCGGGCGTCGAGCGACGAACTCCTCTTCGGCCCCGTGCACCGGCTGCGGGCCCGCGCGGCGGAACGCGCCGAGCTGTTCACTCCCGCGCAGCCGACGGTGGCCGTCTGATGGCCCCCGGCGTGCGCCTGATGCAGAAGGTGTCGTCCACCCGGACCTTCGCGAAGATCGCCCCGCACTTCATCCCCGCGATGGACCGCACGGTGCACCGCCTCACGCGCGGCAAGGTGCTGCTCAGCGCGAAGATGCTGCCGGGGGTGATCCTGACCGTGCGCGGCGCCAAGAGCGGGCTTCCCCGGCGCACTCCTCTGGCCTGCATGCCGGAGGAATCGGGGAGTTGGATCCTGATCGGCTCCAACTTCGGCCGCCCGGGGCACCCCGTCTGGACCGGCAATCTCATCGCCCATCCGGATGCCGACGTGAGCTGGCGGGGTGCGGACATCCCGGTCAGGGCACGGCTGTTGGCGGGGGAGGAACGGAAGGCGGCATGGGAGGCGGTGCTGAAGTTCTGGCCGCCGTACGCGACGTACCAGTCCCGCGTGGACCGGGAGATCCGACTGTTCCGCCTGGAGCGGCGCACGGAGTAGGCGCACGGAGTAGGCGCACGGAGTGGCCGGGCGGACCGGCCGCCGTGACGAACGTCCGGGTAGCACAGCGGCGGATCACGGTCCATCAGTGATCCGCCGCTGAGGTGACAGGACTTGAGAAGGGTCAGAAGAGACGTACTGGATGACGTACTTGATGCCCTACTTCGTCGGCTTCTTTCCTGTTACGCCCAGATGCACCAACAGTGCGAGGTTCGGCTTGAGTTCGGCCTGCTTGACGCCCCAGGTCTGGAAGCCCCGCTGATGCGAGGCGACCGCGGCGAGCATCGCCACCAGGGAGCCCGCCATCGCCGCGGGGTTGACGTCCTTGTCGACCTTCCCCTTGGACTGGAGCTCCTTGACCGTGTCCGTAAGGGAGTTGTTGACCGAGTTCAGGATCTTCATGCGGATCTTGTAGAAGCGTTTGTCGCCCTCCGCGGCGCCCAGATCGACGACCCGGAGGATCGCGTCGTTCTTGCGCCAGAAGTCGAGGAAGCCGTCGACCAGCTCCTGTGCGGTCTGCCACCCCGCCTTGCCGACCCATGAACGGCCGTCGAGGAGCTGGGTCAACTCGGCGCCCTCGGCCGCCATTTGCTCGGCGATCTCGAGGACGGCGCCCTCGACGTCGGGGAAGTACTGATAGAAGGTCGCGGGTGAAGTCCCCGCCTTCCGGGCGACGTCGATGACTTTGACGTCCCGGTAGGGCGAGGAGCTGAGCATCTCGCTGAGGCAGTCGAGCAGCTTCTGACGCGTCGCCTGACCGCGTCGACCGGCCACGCGGCCGTCGACGGTACGTACCTGTCCTGTCATGCCGTCAGCTTACCGAGGGGTGATCGGAGCGCGATTCGGCCGAGTGCAAATGGGGTTGCGGGCCGTATTCCTCTCGTATCCGCTTCGTATTCGCGCGCTGCTCGGGAGCCGATATCGAATAGGTCACACGTTCGAATCAGGTTTCGCTCGCATATCTCCTTCTTCTTGCGTCTCCTTTGTCCCACAACACCCCGATCCCGCCCCGGGTTCGCAACCGCCGCCCCGGACAGGAAGAATCAGGGTGCGTGCCGCCGTAGCGGCTCGGTGGTGAGACGCTGCACGGGGCCGCTCATACGGCGCCCGCGTACGGGGAGGTGGCAGGGCAAGTGGTGGATCAGCTGACGCAGCACGATCCGAGGCGGATCGGCCCGTTCGAGGTGCTCGGCCGGCTCGGAGCCGGTGGCATGGGCCTTGTCTACCTCGCGCGCTCCGCGTCAGGGCGGCGCGTGGCGATCAAGACGGTCAGGACCGAGCTCGCCGAGGACCAGCTGTTCCGCGTCCGCTTCACGCGCGAGGTCGAGGCGGCACGGGCCGTGTCCGGTTTCTACACGGCCGCCGTCGTGGACGCCGACCCGCGCGCGGCCGTGCCGTGGCTGGCCACCGCCTATGTGCCCGCCCCATCGCTCGAAGAAATAGTGAATGAACACGGGCCGCTGCCCACCCAGGCCGTGCGCTGGCTCGCGGCCGGCGTCGCCGAGGCCCTGGAGTCCATCCACGGCGCGGGCCTCGTCCACCGTGACCTCAAGCCGTCGAACGTCCTCGTGGTGGAGGACGGCCCGCGCGTGATCGACTTCGGCATCGCGTCCGGCGTCTCCAACACCCGCCTGACCATGACGAACGTCGCCGTCGGCACGCCCGCCTACATGTCGCCCGAGCAGGCGAAGGACTCGCGCAGCGTCACCGGCGCCAGCGACGTCTTCTCCCTCGGCTCGATGCTCGTCTTCGCCGCCACCGGGCACGCGCCCTTCCACGGGGCGAACCCCGTCGAGACCGTCTTCATGCTGCTCCGTGAAGGCCCTGACCTGGCAGGACTCCCGGACGAGCTCCGTCCGCTCATCGAGACCTGCATGCAGATGGAGGCGGTGCTGCGGCCCAGCCCCGCCGACCTCCAGGCCCAGCTCGCCCCGCACCTCTTCGCCTCGGAGAGCGAGGACGGCGACAGCGGCACGGCATCCGCCTGGCTCCCGGAGCGCGCCGTCGCGCTCATCGAGGCCCGCCGTGGCGGCCGTCCGCCCGCGCGGCCCGCGCTCGCCTCATCGGGCCGCAGCGGAGGCCGCGGCGGCGCCCCCGCCGTCGCCCCGCCCCCTCCGCGGCACGCCCCGCCGGCCCCGCCCACGCAGCCGCCCCCCTTCGGGGGCGTGCCGGACGCCGGACCCGTACACCTCGCGGGCGCGAAGGTGCCGATCGGGCCCGGCCCCCGGGTCGCCGACGCACGGGCCGCCGTCAGCTCCGTGCCCATCGACACCGGGCTCGCCGCCTCCTGGTCGCGGTCCAGGGCCGTGACGAACGGCGCCGACCCCGTGGTGCCCGCCCCCGCCGCCGCGCCGGACGCGGGGGCCGCCTGGCGGCCGTGGCGCTTCCGGATGTCGAACGACGTCTGGGGCACGCCCGCCGTCGCGGGGAACCTCGTGTACGTCACGTCCTTCGAGGTGCACGCCCTGGACGTCGGCACGGGCCGCCGCAGCTTCAAGACACGGGACGTCGCCTGGTCCATGGGCGTCGCCGACGGACGCATCCACGCCTCGGACGGCCCCACGCTCTACGCCCTCGACGGCGCCGACGGCACGGACCTGTGGCGCCTGAACACCGACGCCTGGGTGTACTCCCTGCAGGCCGACCGCGGCACCGTCGTCACCGGGACGCGCGGCGGCGGCGTACAGGCCTGGGAGGCCGCGAACGGCGAGAAGCTCTGGGAGATCACCGGGGCCCAGACCGACTTCGAGACCCCCGAGGCGGGACCCGTCGTCCACGACGGCACGGTCTACGTCTGGAAGGACGCGCGGCTGCGCGCCCTGGAGGCCCGCACGGGCGACGAGCGCTGGTCGTACCCCGTCGGCGACGCGGCCTCCTGCGGCGGCGTCCCGGTGCGGCTCGCTCCCGCCCAGGACGGCTACGTGTACGTGTCCGCGGGCTCCCGGGTCCTCGCGATCGACGTGGTCGGCGGGCACGTCCGCTGGCACTTCGAGGCACCCGCCGCCTTCCTGTGCCCGCCGGCGTTCGCACCGGGCCCCGCCGTCACCGGCGGCGGCGTGTACCTGGCCGACTACCTCGGCACGGTGTACGCCCTCGACGCCACGGACGGCCGTGACCGCTGGCGCATCGCCACGGAGTCCCGGGCGTCGATCGAGCCCGTGCTCGTCGCCGACGGGCACGTCCACGTGGGCAGCGGCAAGGGGCTCTACACCCTGGACGCGGTGACGGGCACGCCGAAGTGGCGCTTCCAGGCGGGCGGCGAGGTCGTCGGCACACCCGTCGTCGCCGACCGGCGGATCCACTTCGGGTCGACGGACCACCTGCTGTACACGCTCAAGGCGGACGACGGCCGCCTGCGCTGGAAGCTGGCCACGGGCGGCGAGATCACCGGGGCGCCGGTGGTGCGGGACGGGGTGGTGTACGCGTGCAGCAAGGACCGGTGCGTGTACGCGCTGGACGCCGAGCGGGGGACCGGCACGGCTCGGTCGTAGGCGCGGGCCCTCATGGCGTCGTCGCCGTGACGGCCGTCGTGCCGGCTTTGGAAGGGGTCCGGACGGCGGCCGTCCACTCGTGACGTTACGCCGAGTGCATGAACGTCGCCAGGCGACGGCCCGGGCCCGGTACGGCTCTCACCTGGTCACGCCCCTCACCTGGTCACGCCCCTCACCTCGTACGGAAGCCGGGGCTGCGGCCCGTGAAGAGGCCCGCCTGCCGCTCCGGGGGCAGGTTGCCGAGCGCGATGAGGTGCGGCGCCTGGGCCAGGGCCTGGGTGCGGGCCGCCTCCTTCGCCGACCAGAGCGCGCGCACGGTGCCCTGAACCGGCTCGGTCGGGCACGCGGCGATGACCTCGGCCGCACGGGTGGCGGACTTCAACAGGCCGGCGGACGCGGTGACTTCGGAGACCAGACCCGTCTCGTACGCCCGCCGGGCGGAGATCCGCTCGGCCGTACCCATCAGCGACATCCTGGCGACCTCGCCGATCGGCATGCGCTGCGCCATGAGGATCGCCTCGTACGCGCTGACCATCCCGTAGGTGGTGTGCGGGTCGAAGAACGTGGCGTGCTCGGCGGCGATGATGAACTCCGCCTCGCCCAGGAGGTAGAACGCGCCGCCGCACGCCATGCCGTTGACGGCGGCGATGACCGGCTTCCACAGGTCGTTCGCCTTGGGGCCGATGGTCAGGAGCGGATCGTCCATCGAGTACGGGGAGCCGGGCTGCGGGACGTCCGTGTCGCGGTCGATGCCGGTGCAGAACGCCTTCTCCCCGGCTCCGGTGAGGACGATCGCGCGTACGGAGTCGTCGAAGCGGAACTCCCGCCAGACGGCCGCGAGTTGCTCGGCCGTCTCGGGATCGATGGCGTTGTGCCGGGCGGGGCGGTCGAGGGTGACGACCGCGACGCCCGTGTCCTTGTCGGTCTCCGAGCGCAGGGCGCTCGCGGCAGCCGTCATGGCCGCTCCAGGAGCCAGCGGGGCATCGCGATGCCGTCCACATCGGTGAACGCGACCTGCACCTTCGCGCCGATGCGGAGACGCTCGGGGTCGACGGAGTCCAGCGCGGCGTCCGGGGCGGCGACGAGGTTGCCGACGAGCCGGATCTGCGGGGCATCGGCCAGCTCGACGATGATCGCGTTGTACGGGGCCTGCGCGGCGTAGGCGGGGAGCAGGGGCGGGTGCGGGCGGACATAGGACCAGATGCGGCCCCGGCCGCTCATCCTGCGCCACTCGCTGTCGAAGGACTGGCAGTGGGGGCAGCAGGGCCTGGGCGGGAACCGGAGCTCGCCGCAGGCGGTGCAGGCTTGGATTCTCAGTTCGCCCTGGGCGGCGTACTGCCAGAAGGGGGCGCCGTCCGTGTCGATGGTGGGGGTCAACAGGGGCTCGGTCGTCGAGGTTGTCGCGTCTGCCATGTGGCTGGCCTCTTTCGGGTGCGGGATGCGTCGTGGTTGCTCGCGCTCACGCGGCGGAGCCGCAGATGTCACTGCCTCGCGCCCCTAGGGGGCCCGCAGCAGTACCGCCGACGTCGGGACTCCCTCGCCTGCCGTGACCAGGCACGTCGACGCGTTCGGCACCTGGGCCGTGCTCGTGCCCCGCAGTTGCTTCACGCCCTCGTTGATGAGGTTGAAGCCGTGGACGTACGCCTCGCTCAGGCCGCCGCCCCCGGTGTTGATCGGCAGGCGGCCCCCGCTCTCCAGCGCGCCGCCCTCCGTGAACGCGCCGCCCTCGCCGCGCCCGCAGAACCCGTACCCCTCCAGGGATAGCGGGATGAGCGGGGTGAACGCGTCGTAGATCTGCGCCACGTCCACGTCCTCCGGCGAGAAGTCCGCCTGCTTCCAGAGCTGGCGGGCCGCAGTCCACGCGGGACCGGTCAGTGGGTCGTCGTTCCAGTAGTTGACCATCCCGTGGTGCTGCGCGGGCAGCCCCTGAGCGACGGAGTGGACGTACACGGGCTTCTGCCGGCAGTCCCGCGCGCGCTCGGCGGACACGATGACGCACGCCAACGCCCCGTCGGTCTCAAGGCAGTTGTCGAAGAGGCAGAGCGGCTCGCTGATCCAGCGGGAGGACATGTACATCTCGCGGGTCAGCGGGCGTTCGTACATCATCGCGGCCGGGTTCTGGTTGGCCCGGTTCCTGCACGCGAGGGCGACGTTGAAGAGGTGGTCGCGGGTCGCCCCGTACTCGTGCATGTAGCGGCGGGCCAGCATCCCGATCTCGTCGGCCGGGCGGAGCAGTCCGAAGGGGCGCGTCCACTGGGCGGGCGTGGGGAGTTGGACCGCCGTGTTCTTCCAGGGGCGTGGCCCGCTGCCGCGCTTGCGGGACCGCCACGCGATGCCGACGCTCGCCTGCCCGGTGGCGACGGCGGAGGCGAGGTGCGCGATGGTCGCGCAGGAACCGCCGCCCCCGTAGCCCACCTTGCTGAAGAACGTCACGTCGCCCGCGCCGATCGCCTTGGCGACCTCGACCTCGTCCGTCTCCTCCATCGTGTACGAGGCGAACGCGTCGACCTCGGAGGGGGCGATGCCCGCGTCGTCGAGCGCGGCGACGATCGCCCGGCACGCCAACGTCTTCTCGTCCTCGGGTAGTTGTTTGGCGAAGGCGGTCTGCCCGATCCCGACTATCGCTGTAGCGTCTTTGAGTGAAGCCATGGGCAAGACACCTCCGCCACAGGCGAGGCCCCAGGGCTTCGCCATACGTCGTCCCGACTGCTGACAGCGCGTCAGGTTACAGCTAATCTGACGGATAGTCAGCTACTGCGGCGGAGGGGCTTGTGATGCGCGGCGACCTGGAGTGGGGCAGCATCCCGGGACTGGTCCGGGCGGCAGCCGAGCGGTACGGCGACCGGGAGGCGGTCGTCGAGGGCCGCACCCGCGTCTCGTACGCCGAGCTCGGCCGACGCGTGGAGCGGGCCGCCGCCGCGTGCATGGCGAACGGCGTCAACTCCGGTGACCGAGTGGCCGTCTGGGCCCCCAACACCCTGGACTGGATCGTCTCGGCGCTCGGCGCGGTGTCGGCGGGCGCCGTCCTGGTCCCCCTCAACACCCGCTTCAAGGGCGCGGAGGCGTCCTACGTACTGCAACGCAGCCGGGCGAAGCTGCTCTTCGTGACGGGCACGTTCCTCGGTACGTCGTACGTGGCCTCGCTGCGCCGGGCCGCCGCGGACGGAAAGGGGAAGGGCCCCCTGCCCGGCCTCCCGCACCTGGAGCAGGTGGTGGTCCTGTCCGATGACGCCCCGCAGGACTTCCGCACCTGGAAGGACTTCGTGGCCGGCGGCGACGGGGTGCGGGGCGGTGACGTATGGGCGAGGGCGGACGCCGTCGAAAGTGAGGCACCCTCGGACATCGTCTACACCTCGGGCACGACCGGCCGCCCCAAGGGCGCGATCATCACCCACGCCCAGACCCTGCGCTGCTACAGCATCTGGAGCGAACTCGCGGGCCTGCGCGAGGGCGACCGCTACCTGATCGTGAACCCCTTCTTCCACACCTTCGGCTACAAGGCGGGCATCATCGCCTGCCTGATGCGCGGCGCGACGATGATCCCGCAGCCGGTCTTCAACGTGGACACCGTCCTGGCCAACGTCGCGGCGGAACGCATCTCGGTCCTCCCGGGCCCGCCCACCCTGCACCAGTCGCTCCTCGACCACCCCGCCCGCGACCAGCACGACCTGACGGCCCTGCGCCTGGTCGTGACGGGCGCGGCGGTGGTCCCCCTGCAACTGGTCGAGCGCCTGCGCACCGAACTGCGCATCGCCACGGTCCTGACGGCGTACGGCCTCTCGGAGGCGAGCGGCATCGTCACCATGTGCCGCCAGGGAGACGCCGCCCGGGTCATCGCGTCGACCTCGGGCCGGGCCATCCCGGACACGGAGGTACGGGTGGTGAGCCCCGCCGGCGAGAACCTCTCCCCGGGCCACGCGGGCGAAGTCCTCGTACGCGGACACAACGTCATGCAGGGCTACTTCGAGGACCCGGCGGAGACGAAGAAGGCGCTCACTCCGGACGGCTGGCTGCGGACGGGCGATGTCGGCGTCCTCGACGAGGCGGGCAACCTCCGCATCACGGACCGGATCAAGGACATGTTCATAGTCGGCGGCTTCAACGCCTACCCGGCAGAGATAGAGCAACTCATCGGCGTACACCCACAGGTGGCCGACGTCGCGGTCATCGGCGTCCCGGACCCACGCCTGGGCGAGGTGGGCAAGGCGTACGTGGTGCGGCGCGCGGGGGCCGTCCTGACGTCGGACGATCTGATCGCGTGGTCCCGCCGCGAGATGGCGAACTACAAGGTCCCCAGGGAGATCGAGTTCGTCACGGAACTGCCGAGGAACGCGAGCGGGAAGGTCCTGAAACGGGAACTGAGGTGCTGGAAAGGGTAGCTGGAAGGGGTAGGTGCCGTCTGCGGCATCTCGGGTTTCCGTCCCGAAGCCTGCCTAGCTGCTCTCGCCGCGCTGGTGAGCCATTTGCCGAGTCGGCAAATTTGCTCGCGGGTGGGGGAGGCGGGGGACAGGATCAGGATCACGGCGTACGCGGTTGTTCTGTACGTGTACGTGAACGTGAACGTGTCTGTGGATCTGGATTCCTCATTCCTCATTCCTGATTCCTGATTCCTGATTTCTGACTTCGGTCCGGGAGGAAACGTGACGCATTACCCGCAGCATCACCGACTGGTGGACGTTCCCGGCGGGCGGATCCATCTGGTGGAGCAGGGCACGGGCCCGCTCGTCCTCCTGGTCCACGGCTTTCCCGAGTCCTGGTACTCGTGGCGCCACCAGCTCCCCGTGCTCGCCGAGGCGGGCTTCCGTGCGGTGGCGATCGACGTGCGTGGCTACGGGCGCTCGTCGAAGCCGCGTGAGGTGGCCGCGTACCGGATGACGGAGCACATCGCCGACAACGTCGGGGTCGTACGTGCGCTGGGCGAGGAGTCCGCGACGATCGTGGGCCACGACTGGGGCTCGGCCATCGCCGCCAACTCCGCGCTGCTCAAGCCGGACGTCTTCACCGCGGTGGGCCTGCTGAGCGTTCCGTACGCGCCGCGGAACGGCTTCCGGCCGACCGACGCCTTCGCGCGGATCGGCGGCGACGAGGAGTTCTACGTCAGCTACTTCCAGGAGGAGGGCAGGGCGGAGGCGGAGATCGAGCCGGATGTGCGGGGATGGCTCGCGGGGTTCTACGCGAGCCTCTCGGCCGACACGATGCCGTCGGCCGCCGACGGTCCGAGCCTCCACTTCGTGGCTCCGGGCGGAAGGATGTCGGACCGTTTCCCGGCTGGAGAGGGTCAGGTCGGTGTCGCTCAGTCCCTCCCCTCCTGGCTGACGGAGGCCGATCTCGACTTCTACGCGGCCGAGTTCGAGCGCACCGGCCTGACCGGCGCGCTCAACCGCTACCGCAACGTGGACCGTGACTGGGAGGACCTGGCGGCGTGGGACGGTGCGCCGGTCGCCCAGCCGTCACTGTTCATCGGCGGCGACCAGGACGCGTCGACGACGTGGCTGGCCGACGCGATCAAGGCGTACCCGGAGACCCTGCCAGGCCTGGCGTCCTCGCACATCCTCGAAGGGTGCGGGCATTGGGTGCAGCAGGAACGGGCCTACGAGGTGAACCGGCTGCTTGTGGAGTGGCTGAAGGCGGTGTGAGGCTGGGTGGCTGTGTGGCGTGACGTCAGTGGCCGGTGGGCGCTTCGAGGCATCCGGTTTCCATGAAGGGGCCGTTGGCCTTCGCCTCGTAGTTGCTCGGCTGCACGAAGGCGGTGACGCAGGCGTCGTCGCGTACGCGTAGGCCGATCATGGTGCCCTCGGGGGTGACGTACTCGCCGTTCTCGTAGCGCGATCGCATCTCCTGGACGATGAGTTCGCCGCCGAGGACCTTGCCCTTGCCGCCGTACTCCACGACCTCGTACCCGAGCTCACCGGTGAGGGCTGCCCGTACGCTCTCCGGGTCCCATTTCCCCTTGCCGTGCAGCCGCTTGAGGACGGGCTCGATGCGGGCGGCCTCGGCCTGGGCCGCTTCCTCGCTCGCCGGGGACATGTCGCCGGGTCGGCGGTAGGCGTTGTTCTCCCCGTTGTGGGGCGCGCCGTCGACGACGCCGGGTTCCACGTACGGGGAGGCGCCGCTGGGCGAGGAGGTGGGGGAGGGCGCGGTGGGAGAGCCTGCGGTGGCGTCGTGCCGGGACGTGCCGCAGGCGGTGAGTGCGGTGATGGCGGCGCCCATGAGGAGAGCGGATGCCGTGCCGAGACGCCGCCGCTGCTTTGAGGTGACCATGCAGAGACTGTGTCAGGCACAAGTCCCGCCCGGGACACGACCAGGACACGGTCTGTGCGGAGGGCGGAGGGCGGAGGGCGGCTAGGACACGGTGCGGTCTGCGCGGAGTGCGGCTAGGAGACGGTCTGCGCCCGGAACTTCTCCACGATTGCGGCCGGGGCCTTCTCCGGTGAGCCGGCGTCGTACGGCGGCTGGGGGTCGTACTCGATGAGCAGTTGTACGGTCTGCGCGTGCTCGTCGCCCGCGATCTTCCCGGCGAGGGTGAGGCCCATGTCGATGCCGGCGGAGACGCCCGCGCCGGTCACGTACTTACCGTCGAAGACGACGCGCTGCCCCGTCGAATCGACCCCGAACTGCTTGATCTGCTCCAGCGCCAGCCAATGCGACGTGGCGCGGCGGCCCTTGAGGAGGCCTGCGGCCGCGAGGATGAGGGAGCCGGTGCAGACGGAGGTCGTCCAGGTGCTGGTCGCGTCGACGGCCCGCAGCCAGTCGAGGACGGCCTCGTTCTTCAGATCGGGCTCGGGGCTCCCGGGTACGACGACGATGTCCGGGCTGCTCACCTCGGCGAGGGACTTGGTGGCGACGAGGGAGAGGTTCCGGGTGTCGTCGAGAACGGGCCCCGCCTCCTCGGCCACGAAGACGACTTCGGCACCGGGAAGCCCGGCGAGGGTCTGGAAGGGGCCGATCGCGTCGAGGACGGTGAACTTGTCGTAGAGGAGTATCGCGATCTGCATGGGGTCCCTTCCCGGAGGCGGTGTGGTGTGCGCGGTGTGGTGTACGCGGTGTGGTGTGCGCGTTGTGCGGTGCGTCGTCACGGCCAAGTCTTGTGTCGCACCCCGATGTCTGCAATGACGAGCAGCCCACCTTTCCTGCCACGGCCACGGTGTGCCACTGCGAGCGGCCGGTGGGAGCAGTGGGAGCCGTGGTTATCCACAGGAGTGTGGTTATCCACAGGCTGGAACGCGTGAGGCCGGTGTGCGGCAGCCTTGGGTCATGGGGGGTTCGAGGGAGCCGGAGAGTGCGGGGGAGCGGGGTGGGCTTGGGGAGTTGGCTGTTGAGGGGGTGTTGCTCACGCGCTGGGCCAGGGAGGCGGGATGGTCGGCGAGCGCGCTGTCCAGAAGCCTGGCCGCCGAGGGGTGGACGCGTATTCCGGGAGGCGGCTGGGCGGAACCCGGGCGCGCGGTCGATCTCGCGGTGCGCCTGTGGGCCGGGCAGTTGACGATGCCGGGCCTGGTGGCGAGCCACCGGTCGGCGGCGGCGCTGTGGCGCATTGAGGTACTGCGGGAGGAGCTGGAGTTCACTGACCCACTGGGAACACGTCGGAAGGTTGGCGCTCGCGTCCACTGGCTTCCGCTGCCGCAGGTCGGGATCGCGGTGGTGGGGGACCTCAGGGTGACGACGGTCGTGCGTACGCTGGCGGATCTGCTGCGCGGTGGCCCGAGGGAGGACGCCCTGGTGGCGCTCGACTCGGCGCTGAGTAGCCGCCGGTACGGCGGGCGTTGCCGGCGGGGCCCGTTGATCGGCGGTGTCGACGCCGTGGCCGAGGCGTTGGACGCGCCGCCGGTGGCGGGGGCGGCCGGGGTGGTGAGGGCGCGGCGGTGGCTGGCGCTGGCCGACCCGGGGGCGGGCTCACCTGCGGAGACGGTCGCGCGGCTCCGGATGCGTGATGCGGGGCTGTGCCCGGAGACCCAGGCGGAGATCCTGACGCCGTCGGGCCGCCTGCTGCGCGCGGACTTCCTCTTCCGGGGGGAGGGCGTGGTGGTCGAGATCGAGGGCTACGCCTACCACGGCACCCGCGAGGCCCACCGCCGGGACCTGGCCCGGTACAACGACCTCGCGTCCTGCCCCGAGGTCCGGGTGCTGCTGCGCTTCGGCGCCGAGGAGGTCTTCGGCGCACCGGAGGCGTTCGTGGCAAGGGTGCGGGCCGCGGTGGGCCGCGCGCGGGGCGGGGGCTTCGATGTGCCGGGGTCGGGAGGTGGACGGGGCCGCCCGGTGCTCGGAAGTGTGGCGGTTCCGGCGGCCCAGTAAAGGGCGCTCCTGCGTCGCGTCGGCTCCGCCGATTCCGCTCCGCTCCACCCTTGACTGCCCCGCCTCCACCGCAGAAACGCTTGCTGACCGGGCGGCCAGGGGAGGGGCGTAGGGGTGGGGTGGGTGGCGGTGAGAGGTTTCCTGCCGGGTGCGGACTGGCTCTTCTGGTGCGAGCGTCGATTTTCGATGTGAGCGTCACGGGAGATCGCAGCAGCCGCTGCTCGGTCGGATGGCGGGGGATGGGGATGGGGGTGGGGCGGGGGCGGGGGAGGGGAGAGAGGCTGCGAGCGGTGGAGAGGGGGTGGGGTGCAGGAAAATCCCGGGGTGGGGCGCTTTTTGCCTGCAGGTTGTGGGACTTTCTTGCAGGCGGCGCCAACCAGCCCTCCCAGGCCCCGCTCCTGGGCATCGGCCTCGATGCCGCCGCCGACGCCGCTCCGCCGCCGACGCCGCTCCGCCGCCGACGCCGCTCCGTCGCCGACGCCGCTCCGTCGCCGGGGCGCCCCCCCCGGCGACGTTGCCGGGGGGCGCCCCGCGTCGTCAGGTCCCGTTCGGGGGCTGGTTTTTGGACCATGTGGTGGCGTCGGTGCCGTAGCGGACCAAGAGGCGGGCGAACGTGACCTGGTCCTCCGGGGGCCAGGCCGCGGTGATTTCCTGGAACGCCTTTCGCTGTTCGGCGGCGAAGCGGGCGCGTTCGGCCTCGCCGTGTTCGGTGAGTTCGAGCACGGTGCGGCGGCCGTCGGCCTGGGACGCCGCGCGGCGCAGCAGCCCGTCGTCGATGCAGGCGGCGACGGTTCGGCTGGCCACCGGCTGGGCGACGCCCATCTCGGCGGCGAGGCCGCCGACGGTCGTCTCGCCCGGCGCGTCGGCGATCACGTTGAGTACGAGGTTGCGCGAGAGGTCCTTGGGTGAAGCGGGCGCGCGGCGGCGCAGACGGGACAGGGCCGGGCCGATCTGGTCCAGCGCCGGGTCGTCGGCCGGCTGCTCGGGGGAAGACGCGCTGCTCATGTGTCCGAGTCTAGGGGTGCGGGGGTGTGTAGTTGCATGGTCGTAAGTATGTGCATAGCATCAGGTATGTAAATGTGAAAGAGCAAGGACATGAGGTGGCTCCTGTGGCACTTACCGCGATCACCAACGCCCGGGTCTTCGACGGGGAGAAGGCCGTCGGCGTGCAGACCGTGGTCATCGACGGCGGGCGGATCGCCCGTGTCGGTGGTGAGGCTCCACGGGGCAGCGACGTCGTCGATGGCAGTGGGGCCACGCTGCTGCCGGGGCTCATCGACGCCCACGTGCATTCCGCCCCGGGGTCCCTGGCACTCGCCCTGCGGTTCGGGGTGACGACCGAGCTGGAGATGCAGGGGATGAACACCCGGGAGAACCGGGGGGCCATCACCGATGACGACACCGTTGCCGACGTGCGCTCCGCCGGTTTCGGCATCACCCCGCCCGGGGGGCACCCGAGCGAGCTGATGCCTGAGGGGTTCCGGCCGAAGTGGGAGCTGCCCCCGGTGATGCCCCTGATGCCGTTCTCCAGCACGCCGGAGGAGGCGGCCGCCTTCGTGCCTCAGCTGCTGGCCCGGGGGTCCGACTTCATCAAGTTCATGATCGATGACGGCAGCGTGGAGGGGCACCCCGGGCTGCCCATGCTCGACCAGGCCACCGTGAACGCCGGTGTGGCGGAAGCCAAGAAGTACGGGGCCCTCACCGTGGCCCACGCGCTGACCGTGGAGGCCACCAGGATGGCCGCCGAGGCCGGTATCGACGGCCTCGCGCACGTGTTCATGGACCAGCCGCACACTGCCGAGATCATCGGTCTCATCAAGGACGCGGGCATGTTCGTCGTTCCCTGCATCAGCCTCAACGCCTCGATGATGGGGATCACCGGCAGCGAACTCGCCGACGACCCCCGGGTCGCCACCCGCCTCGACAGCAAGTGGGACGAGACCCTGCGGTCCAGCTACAACCGCTACCCGCAGGGCAAACTCGACGATGTGTACGACACCGTGCGTGCCCTGGACGCCGCCGGCGTCGACGTGCTGGCCGGTACCGACGTGTCCATGTCCGAGACGTTCTTCGGAGGGCTGGCGCACGGAGCGAGCCTGCACCACGAACTGCAGTACCTGGTGGCAGCCGGCCTCACGCCCGCACGCGCCCTGCGCGCGGCCACGGCGACAACGGCCCGGCGCTTCCGCCTCGGCGACCGGGGCCGTATCGCCGAGGGGCTCCGTGCCGACCTCCTGCTGGTCGACGGCGACCCGACCAGCGACATCGGCGACACCCTCAACACCCGCGCCATCTGGCGTCGCGGCGCGCGGCTGGCGGACTGACCGCCCTCGGGGGCGGGGCGGGGCGCGGGCAGCGTGATGGGGCCGAGCCGATGCTTCGGCCCCATCGGGGTGGCGGGCGGCCCGCCCGAGGTCAGTCCTGCGGCATGGTCGGCGTATGCCCGTCGCCGAGCGGGCTGACGGCTATGTGGTCGCCACCCGGCGGTACCGGGCTGTGTCCCTCCGCGAGGGCCGGAGCGGCAGCCCCGACGGCGGTGGCGGTCGCGACGGCCACAATGACGAGGATCTTCTTGGCGCGAGTCATGCCAACTCCCTTGATGAGGCGGACTAGTGGACTATCAGCGTCAAGTGACCCTAGTGACGGGGCAGCTGAATGTTCGGTTCCGTCGCTCGGCGCTGCGTGGCGCCAGCCGTTCCATCCCGTAACGCTCGGCGCCGCGTGGCGCGAGCCCTTCCATCGAGTAATGCCCGGCGCCAGCCGTTCCACCCCGTAATACCCCCCAGACATGCATCGGCCGCGGTGGCTCCCCCTCCGCGCCACCGCGGCCGATCGTCCCCCGTCGGGATGTAGGTCCTGGGTCAGCCCTTGGGCGGGGCGGGTGTGTGGCCCTCGCCCTGCGTGGTCGCGGTGCCGTCCTTGGGCGGGGCGGGCGTGTGGCCCTCGCCCTGCGTGGTCGCGGTGCCGTCCTTCGGCGGAGCCGGCGTGTGGCCCTCGCCCATGGTCGTGATGTCGTTCTTGTTGATCTCGCTCATGTGACAACTCCTATGGAATTGCTGGGGCCTGACATCGGATACGCCCGTTCGGCAACTCCCCCGAGGGTCGCCGAACGGGCGTTTGGGCCGCTCACTGTATCCAAAGGGCCCTTGCGACCCGTCTGCCCCCCGACGCGACGGATCGACTCCATGAGAGTGGCAGCCGCCCATAAACGTTCGATGAACGCCTGTGGGAACACCCCTGGAGGGCGGTCAGACCGCGGCGACCGGCTTGAGGAGGTCCCGCACCTGAGCCGCTTCCGGCGCGCCCGCCGTCTCGTGGATGGTCAGGGCCTCGCGCCAGCAGGCCCGTGCGCGGTCGACCTGACCGAGGTTGTCCAGGGCCCTGCCCAGGATCGTCAGGACGTTCGCCCGCATCCAGTCGCCGCCGACGCAGCCGGTGCTCAGGGCCTGCTCCGCGTGCTGAGCCGCCTGTGCCGGGCGGAGCGCCGAGAAGTGGACCTGGGCGATGCGGTAGTGGGTCGCGCCTTGCCACAGACGCTGGCGGTTCACCTCGAAGATCCGCCGGGCGTCCTCAAGCTGGTCGAGGGCTTCCGGGTGGCGGCCCGCCTGGCTGAGGGCGAGCCCGAGGGTGTACTTGGCGTTGGCCAGCCGGAAGGTGACGCCGAGGTCGCCGTAGATGGCCATTCCCTGCCGGGCCAGATCGATGGACTTCGCGGTGCGACCCATCGCGAGGAGGGCCCGCGAGAGGTTGCACAGCGCGCTGGCCTCGCTGTGGCGGTTGCCGTCGGCCCGGAAGACGGCGATCGCTTCGAGGAGGTATGTCTCGCTCGCGGACGGGTTGTTGATGCAGTTGTTGACGATGCCCTGTTCGTTGAGGGCGTTCCCGCTGGTCCAGGGGTCCCTGGATTCCTCGGCGAGCGCGGCGGCGTACTCGAGCTCCACGGCGGCGTCGTCGAAGCGCCCGAACTTGTTGAGCACCTGCGCCAGGCTGACCCGGGCCCGCCCTTCGGCGCGTGCGTTTCCTTCGGCGGCCGCTGCCTCGCGCGCCATGCGGGTGGCGACCTCGTACCGGTGCGAACTCGCGCCGGACTCGGCCAGGTCCTTCGCGGCGAGCAGCAGGTCCACCGCGCGCTGCAGACTGCCGGGCCTCAGTGACTGCTGGATGCACGCCAGGATGCAGGAGGCCTCCGCGTGCAGCCAGTCGAACGCCTTGGCGCCGTCGCTGAACTCCAGGCCGACCTGCGGGGTCGTCTCCAGGTGGTCCGCCGTCCGGTCGCCGGGCCGTTCCATCGCGTACACCCGTGCCGCCGTGGCCAGATAGAAGTTCAGCAGCCGTGACGTCGCCGCCTCCCGCTCGTCCGCCGGGAGTTCCCGCTCGGCGCACGCACGCGCGTAGAGCCGGACCAGGTCGTGGTAGCGGTAGCGGCCCGGGGCCGCCGATTCGACCAGGGACGTGTCGACCAGGGATTCGAGCAGGTCCTCGGCCTCCTCGGCCGGCAGGTCGAGCACCGCGGCGGCAGCTGCGAGCGAGAGGTCCGGGCCGTCCGCCAGGCCCAGCAGCCGGAAGGCGCGGGCCTGCGCGGGCTCCAGCTGGCCGTAGCCCAGTTCGAACGTCGCCTTGACCGCCAGGTCGCCCGCCTGGAGTTCGTCCAGGCGGCGCCGCTCGTCCGCCAGCTTCGCGGCGAGGGTCGAGACCGTCCACGTACGACGGGCCGCCAGGCGGGAGGCGGCGATGCGGATCGCCAGGGGGAGGAAGCCGCAGGCCGCGACCACGTCAAGGGCGGCCTTGCGCTCCGACGTCACCCTCTCCTCGCCGACGATCCGGGTGAAGAGGAGGAGGGCCTCCTCGGGGGACATGACGTCCAGGTCGACGAGGTGCGCCCCGGCCAGGTCCACCATGCGGATGCGGCTGGTCACGAGCGCCGCGCAGCCCTCCATGCCGGGGAGCAGCGGACGTACCTGGGCCGCGTCGCGCGCGTTGTCCAGGACCACCAGCACCCTGCGGCCGTCGAGCACCGAGCGGTACAGCGCCGCCCGCTCCTCCAGGGAGTCGGGGATCGCCGAGTCGGCCGTTCCCAGGGCACGGAGGAAGGCGCCCAGGACGGTTTCCGGTTCGGCCGCTCGCGCGCCCGCTCCTTGCAGGTCCACGTAGAGCTGACCGTCGGGGAAGTGCGTCCGGGCCACGTGCGCCACGTGGACGGCGAGCGTCGTCTTGCCCACGCCGCCGATTCCCGCGAGCGCGGAGACCGCCATCACGCGGCCCTCGGCCGCCGAGAGGATCTCGCTCAGTTCCGACACGAAGGACGCGCGGCCCGTGAAGTCCGGGACGGTGGCGGGCAGTTGGGCGGGCCGCACCACCGCTGCGGCCGGTTCCGGGGCCGACGCCGGGGCTCCCGCGAGCGCCGGGTCCGCCTGGAGGATGCGCTGCTGGAGTTCCTTCAGGCCGGGGCGCGGGTCCACCCCCAGCTCATCGGCGAGGAGGCGGCGGGTGTCCGCGTAGACGGCGAGGGCCTCCGCCTGGCGCCCGCTGCGGTACAGCGCCAGCATGAGCAGTTCGCGCAGGCGCTCGCGGAGGGGATGCGCCGCCGTGAGGGCCGTGAGCTCCGAGACGGCTTCGGCGTGGCAGCCGGCCTCCAGGTCCATGTCCAGGCGGGATTCGAGGAGCTGGAGGCGCCACTCCTCCAGGCGGGTGCGTTCCGTTTCCGCGTACGGCCCGGGGACGTTCGCCAGGGGTTCGCCGTCCCAGAGGCCCAGCGCCTTGTTGGCCAGGGAGCGCGCCTGGCAGAGGTCGGCCACGCCGCGCGCCTTCTCCGCCTCCGCCCACAGGTCCTCGGCGAGCGCCAGGTCGAGCGCGCCGTCGGCCACCGCGATCGCGTACCCGCCCGACTCGCTGACCAGGACGCCGGCGGGCAGGACCTTGCGCAGCCGCGAGGCGTACGTGCGGACCGCGGCCAGCGCCTGCGAGGGCGGCTCCTCGCCCCAGAGGGCGTCGATCAGTTCGTGTGCCGTCGCCGTGCGGCCGTCACGCAGCAGGAGCGCCGCGAGCAGCGCGCGCTGCTGCGGAGAGCCCATGGAGAGCTGCTCGGCGCCGTGCCATGCGCGTACGGGGCCGAGCACGCTGAAGTGCGGTCTCAGTTCCTCGGGGGCGTTCCCCGGGGCCGGACGCCGTTGGTCCGGTACTCGCGGTACACCGTCCATCGCTCCCCCTGCTGCCCTGACGTACCCGGCCGTCACCGTGCCTGGTCATGCGCCGCGGGCCTGCCCTGCCCGCGATTGTCGCTCTTTGTCTGGTTCCGTTCTCCGCCTGGCTCTTGCTCCCCGCCAGTTTGCCTTGTTCATGGCGGATGCGTCAGCTCCGGGAGACGGCTCTCACAGGGTCCACGCACACAGGCTTCCGCGACAGTCCGCGTACCGATGCCCGTCAGGCAGCTGACGGGTCGTCAGATCGACGCTACCGTGGAGCACATGGAGACCACTGAGACCTTGCCGACGTTCCCGAGGATCATCTCGGTGGACGACCACACCGTTGAGCCCGCCCATGTGTGGCGGGACCGGCTGCCGTCGAAGTACCAGGACAGCGGGCCGCGCGTCGTCCGGGCACCCCTGAAGGAAATGACCTTTCTGGGCGGAAAGTTCGCACCCATCATGGGGGCGAAGGGGGACGAGGGCCCCATAGGCGACTGGTGGATCTACGAGGACCTGCATCGGCCCCTCACCCGTCTCGACACCTCCGTCGGTTACGACCGGGACGAGATCAAGCTCGAGGTCATCACGTACGAGCAGATGCGCCCGGGATCGTTCAGCGTGCCCGACCGCCTCGCCGACATGGACGTCAACCACGTCCAGTCCGCGCTCTGCTTCCCCACCTTCCCCCGCTTCTGCGGGCAGACGTTCACCGAGGCCAAGGACCGCGAGCTCGGTCTGCTCAGCGTGCGCGCCTACAACGACTGGATGGTGGACGAGTGGTGCGGGCCCGAGGCGCGGGGCCGCCTGATCCCCCTCACCCTCATTCCGCTCTGGGATGCCGAACTGGCCGCCGCCGAGGTCCGCCGCAACGCCGCCCGCGGCGTGCGCGCCGTCGCCTTCTCCGAGATACCGCCCCACCTGGGCCTGCCCTCCATCCACACCGACGAGTGGGACCCCTTCCTGCGGGCCTGCGACGAGACCGGCACCGTCATCGCCATGCACATCGGGTCGAGCAGCAAGATGCCGAGCACGTCGGCGGACGCGCCGCCCGCCGTGGGATCCACGATCACCTTCGCCAACTGCTGTTTCTCGATGGTCGACTGGCTGATGAGCGGCAAGTTCGAGCGCTTCCCGAACCTCAAGATCATGTACGCCGAGGGGCAGATCGGGTGGATCCCGTACATCCTGGAGCGCGCGGACGTGGTCTGGGAGGAGAACCGCGGCTGGGGCGGGGTCGCCGACAAGGTGCACCGGCCGCCGTCCGAGCTCTTCACCGAGCACGTGTACGGCTGCTTCTTCGACGACGCCTTCGGGCTGCGGAACCTCGACGCGATCGGCGTCGGGAACGTCCTGTACGAGACCGACTATCCGCACTCCGACTCCACCTGGCCCAAGTCCCGGGAGGTCGGTGAGTCCCAGATGGGGCACCTGGCGCCCGACGTGGTCGACCGGATCGTGCGGGGCAACGCCATCGACCTGCTCGGCCTGACGAGCGACGGGCTGTGGGCGGGGCCCGGAGCGTAGGGGCAAGGCGGGGCGAAAGGCAGGGCGAAGGCTGGGCGAGAGCGGGGGACCTGCGAGGCCGCGGGTGCCCCGTTTCCGCGTGCCCGGCCGGAGGTGGGGCGGCACCGGCTCCTTCGGGCAGTCGCCGCCGACCCCTTGCCTGACGAACCGTCAGCTACGACGATGGGCCCGTCTTCGTTCATGACGCACCGTCAGGTCTAGGTGAGGGGCTGGATTCCCATGGCTGCCAACGCGCTGGCGCACATCTTCCCGCAGGGACGACTGGTCTACGGGATGCAGCTCCCGATCCAGTCGCAGAGCGTCATGTACGCGGAGGCATGGGAGGCGGACGCCACCGTGGACGACCTCGCCGAGATCGCCCGCACCGCCGACCGGAGCGGCTTCGCGTACATAGCGAGCTGTGACCACGTGGCCATCCCGCGGCGGCTCGCCGACACCATGAGCACGGTCTGGTACGACCCGGTGGCCACGCTCTCCTTCCTCGCCGGGATCACCGAGAACGTGCGGCTGATGAGCCATGTCGCCGTCGTCGGGCTCCGGCATCCGCTGGTCGGCGCAAAGCAGTACGCCACCCTGGACCGGCTCAGCGGCGGACGGCTGATCCTCGGGGTCGGGGCCGGGCACGTGCGGGAGGAGTTCGACGCCGTCGGCGCCGACTTCGAGCGGCGCGGGCCCGTGCTCGACGAGACCATCGACGCGCTCAGGGCCGCCCTCGGCCCCGATGAGTACCCCGAACACCACGGAGAGCACTACGACTTCGGCGGCCTCGGCCAGCAGCCGCGCCCCGCGCAGGCCCACGTGCCCATCTGGGTGGGCGGTTCCTCGCCCGCCGCCGTCCGCAGGGCCGCCGTACGCGGCGACGGGTGGCTGCCGCAGGGCGACCCGCGCGACAAGCTGCCCGCGCAGATCGCCAGGCTCAAGCGGCTCAGGGAGGAGGCGGGGGTCGCGGAGCCCGCCGTCGTGGGGGCGATCGCCGAGCCCCTCTATGTGGGGGAACCGACGTGGTCGGTGGGGCGGCGCACCCTGAGCGGGAAGCCGGACGCCCTCGCGGAGTCGCTGCGCGCGTACGGGGCGATGGGCGTGCGGCAGATCCAGGTGCGGTTCCGCAGCCGTGGCCGCACCGAACTCACCGACCAGATGGCCGCGTTCGCCGCAGAGGTCGCCCCGCACCTCAACTGACTCCAGAAATGCGTCACCTTGCATACCCCGCACCGCAACTGACAGCTCGACTGAGGAGACTCGCATGGGCAAGCTGGACGGCCGCGTCGTCATCGTCACCGGTGCGGCGCGCGGGCAGGGCGAGCAGGAGGCGCGGCTCTTCGCCGCCGAGGGGGCGCGGGTCGTCATCGCCGACGTACTCGACGACCAGGGGGAGGCCCTCGCCAAGGAACTCGGCGCCGACGTGGCCAAGTACGTGCATCTGGACGTCAGTCAGGAGGCCGACTGGGTCGCGGCGGTCGGTGCCACCAAGGGTGCCTTCGGGAAGATCGACGGACTCGTCAACAACGCCGGGATCCTGCGCTTCAACGAACTCGTCAGCACCCCGCTCGAAGAGTTCCAGCAGATCATCCAGGTCAACCAGATCGGCTGCTTCCTCGGCATCCGCAACGTCGCGCCCGAGATCGGGGCCGCCGGCGGCGGGACCATCGTGAACACCGCCTCGTACACGGCGATGACGGGCATGGCGTATGTCGGCGCGTACGCCGCGACCAAGCACGCCATCCTCGGACTCACCCGGGTCGCCGCGCTGGAGCTGGCCGCCAAGAACATCCGCGTCAACGCCGTTTGCCCGGGGGCCGTCGACACCCCGATGACCAATCCCGCGCAGCTGGACCCGAACGCCGATCCCACCGAGGCGGGGGAGGCCGTGGCCGAGCTCTACAAGAAGCTCGTGCCGCTCGGGCGGATCGGCAGGCCCGAGGAGGTGGCCGCGCTGGCGCTCTTCCTGACCGGGGGCGACTCGGCGTACATCACCGGGCAGCCGTTCGTCATCGACGGCGGGTGGCTCGCGGGCGTCAGCATTGTCTGACGGGACGTCAGTAGCCCGGCCCCCGGGTATTGACGGTCATCGCGGCCGGTGGAACAGTCGACGCATCGCAATCTGACGGTTCGTCAGAAACTCGCAGATACTCACGAGGATGGTGAACCTCCTTGGAATTCGGTCTCTTTGTACAGGGATACGTGCCCGCCAAGCGGGCCAAGGTCGACCCCGAAGCCGAGCACAAGGCACTCATCGAGGAGACCGAGTACGTCATCCAGGCGGACAAGTCCGGCTTCAAGTACGCCTGGGCCTCCGAGCACCATTTCCTGGAGGAGTACTCGCACCTCTCCGCCAATGACGTCTTCCTCGGCTATCTCGCCCACGCGACCGACCGCATCCACCTGGGCTCCGGGATCTTCAACCCGCTCGCCCCGGTGAACCACCCGGTCAAGGTCGCCGAGAAGGTCGCCATGCTCGACCATCTCTCCGAAGGACGCTTCGAGTTCGGATCGGGGCGTGGCGCCGGGTCGCACGAGATACTGGGCTTCATGCCGGGCGTCACCGACATGAACCACACCAAGGAACTCTGGGAAGAGACCATCGCCGAGTTCCCCAAGATGTGGCTCCAGGACGAGTACGTCGGCTTCCAGGGCAAACACTGGTCGCTGCCGCCCCGCAAGATCCTGCCCAAGCCGTACGGGAAGTCGCACCCGGCCATGTGGTACGCCGCCGGGTCCCCGCCCTCGTACGCGATGGCCGGCAAGAAGGGGCTCGGGGTCCTCGGTTTCAGCGTGCAGAAGGTCTCCGACATGGAGTGGGTCCTTGAGTCGTACAAGACGGCCGTGAAGGAGGCCGAGCCGGTCGGTGCCTTCGTCAACGACAACGTCATGGTGACCTCGACCGCGATCTGCGCGGAGACGCACAAGAAGGCCGTGGAGATCGCCGTCGGCGGCGGGCTCAACTATCTGCAGTCGCTGCTCTTCCGCTACCACGACACCTTCCCGCGTCCCGAGGGCATCCCCGAGTGGCCGGAGCTGCTCCCCGAGTACACCGAGGAGATCATCGAGCTGCTCATCGCCGAGGAGCTGATGATCTGCGGCGACCCGGACGAGGTGCTCACGCAGTGCAAGCGGTGGGAGCAGGCGGGGGCCGATCAGCTCAGCTTCGGTCTTCCCATCGGGATCTCGCCCGAGGACACGAAGAACACGATCAAGCTGATCGGTGAGCATGTGATTCCGAAGATCGACACGGATCCTGTGCACCGCACGACGCGTATGCGGCAGTCGGGTTCTTCCTGAGGTCCCCCCAGCTGCCCCGGCCTTCCCTTCCCGGACGGAGGCCGGGGCACCCTCTTCGCCCTTCGGGCGTGTCCTCAAGCGCCGGACGGGCTGTCTCCCGCCCACTCACCCGTTATCCCAAAGGGGGATCACCCCGTCATGCTCGACCACCTCATCAAAGGCGCGACCGTCGTCGACGGAACCGGCGCCCCCGCGTACACCGCCGACGTGGGCATCCGGGACGGGCGCATCGCCGTCGTCGCCGAGCCGGGGACCGTCAGTGAGGATGCGCGGACCAGCGAGGACGCACAGGGGCGCGTCCTCGCGCCCGGGTTCGTCGATCCGCACACGCATTACGACGCCCAGCTCTTCTGGGACCCGTACGCGACCCCCTCCCTGAACCACGGCGTCACCACCGTCGCGGGCGGCAACTGCGGCTTCACGCTTGCCCCGTTGAACCCCGCGCGCCCCGAGGACGCCGACTACACGCGGCGGATGATGTCCAAGGTCGAGGGCATGTCGCTGGTGGCCCTCGAAGAAGGCGCGCCCTGGTCGTGGAGTTCGTTCGGGGAGTATCTCGATGCCCTGGAGGGGCGCGTCGCCGTCAACGCCGGGTTCATGGTGGGGCATTGCGCGCTGCGTCGGTACGTCATGGGCGCGGACGCCGTGGGCGGGCAGCCGACCCCCGAGCAGCTCGACGCCATGCTGCGGCTCTTCCATGACGCCATGGACGCCGGTGCCTGGGGGCTGTCCACCACCCAGTCGTCCACGCACTCCGACGGCGACGGGCAGCCGGTCGCCTCGCGGCACGCGAAGCCCGAGGAGCTGCTCGCGCTCAGCCGGGCCGTCGCCGAGCACGAGGGCACGCAGCTGGAGGCCATCGTCGCCGGGTGTCTCGATCAGTTCAGCGATGATGAGATCGAGCTGTTCGTGGAGATGAGCGCCGCCGCCGGGCGGCCCCTCAACTGGAACGTCCTCACCATCGACTCCGCCGTGCCCGAGCGCGTCCCGCGCCAGCTGGTGGCCAGCGAGCGCGCCCGCAAGTCCGGTGGCCGGATCGTCGCCCTCACGATGCCGATCCTCACCCCCATGAACATGTCGCTCGGCACCTTCTGCGCCCTGAACCTGATCCCCGGCTGGGGAGACGTGCTCGGCCTGCCCGTCCCCGAGCGCATCGCCAAGCTGCGTGACCCGGACGTCAGGGGCGAGATGCTGCGGCGCGGCGAGAGCAAAGAGGCCGGGGTCTTCCGGCGGCTCACGCACTTCGACCGCTACGTCATCGGGGACACGTACTCCAAGGAGAACGAAGGCCTCACCGGACGAGTCGTGGGCGACATCGCCGCCGAGCGCGGCCAGGAGGCCTTCCAGTGCCTCGTCGAGATCTGCGCCAACGACGACCTGCGTACGGTCCTGTGGCCCATGCCCTCGGACAACGACCCCGAGTCGTGGGCCCTGCGCCAGGAGGCGTGGCAGCACGAGGACGTCATGCTGGGCGGCTCCGACGCGGGCGCGCACCTGGACCGCATGTGCGGCGCCCCGTACACGACCCGGTTCATCGGTGACTGCCTGCGGGGCCGCAAGCTGGTCGGCCTGGAAGCGGCGGTGAAGATGCTCACCGACGATCCCGCGCAGCTCTTCGGGCTGCGGGAGCGGGGCCGCATCGAGGAGGGCTTCCACGCCGACCTCGTGCTCTTCGACCCCGAGCGCATCGACGCGGGCAAGGCCACGCTGGTGCACGACCTGCCGGGCGACAGCCCCCGCCTCGACTCCAAGGCCATCGGAGTCAACGCCGTCTGGGTCAACGGCGTCGAGACCATCCGCGAGGACCAGGTGACGGGCGCGACGCCCGGCACGGTGCTCCGCTCGGGCCGGGACACCAGGACGGTGAGCACCAAGTGAGCGAGCGACTGCCGCGGGAGCAGCGGCTGTTCATCGGCGGTGCGTGGGTCGAGCCCGACGGCGGGCACTACGAGGTGATCAACCCGGCGACCGAGGGCGTCGTGGGTCTGGCGCCCGAGGCGAGCCGCGAGCAGGTGCACGCGGCGGCCGGCGCCGCCCGCGAGGCCTTCGCCACCTGGTCGCGCACGACCCCCGAGGAACGGGCCGTCGTCCTGGACCGCGCCGCGTCGATCATGCAGCGCGATCTCGTGCCGTACGCGGAACTCGCGCAGGCAGAGAGCGGCGCGACGACGGGCACGGCGCGGGGCATGCAGGTCGCCGTGTCGGTGGCGCGCTTCAAGAGGTACGCGAAAGGCGCCGCCGAGCCGGTCGAGGCGGCCCTGCCGCCGCAGATCAACGAGGCGGGACCCATGGGGAAGGCGGGCGTCCTGGGGGCGCTCACCGTCCGGCAGCCGGTGGGTGTCGTCACCTGCATCACCTCGTACAACAACCCGTGGGCCAACCCGGCGGGCAAAGTGGCACCCGCCCTGGCCATGGGCAACACGGTCGTGGTGAAGCCCGCCCCGCAGGACCCGCTGTCGGTGTACCGGATGGCGGCGGCGCTTGAGGAGGCCGGGGCGCCGCCGGGAGTGGTGAACGTGGTGAGCGGTGCGCGCCCCGAGGTGGGCGAGGCGGCCGTCGACTCGCCGGACGTCGACATGGTGAGCTTCACCGGTTCGACGTCGGTGGGGCAGCGGATCGCCGAGGTGTGCGGACGCGACATGAAGCGGCAGCTCATGGAGCTGGGCGGCAAGGGCGCGGCGGTCGTCTTCGAGGACGCGGACCTGGACTCGGCGGTGGCGGGCATCGGGACGACGTTCTCCTTCTACAGCGGCCAGATCTGCACGGCCCCGACGCGGGTGATCGTGCACCGCGCGGTCCACGACGCCCTGATCGAGAAGCTGACGGGCTACATCGGCTTCATGAAGGTCGGTGACCCGCGGGAGAAGGGGACGATCGTCGGCCCGGTGATCTCGGCGGCACACCGGGACCGCATCGAGTCGTACGTGGAGCTGGGCAGGAAGGAGGGCGCACAGGTCGTCGCGGGCGGTGAGCGCCCGGCGGGCCCCGGCCTGGACCGCGGCTTCTACGTCGCCCCGACGCTCCTCGCGGACTGCACGAACGACATGCGGGTCGTCCGGGAGGAGATCTTCGGCCCGGTCGTGGTGGTGGTCCCCTTCGACGACGAGGAGGAGGGCATCGCGCTGGCCAACGACAGCGACTACGGCCTCCTCGACTACGTCTGGTCGGGCGACGTGGCCCGTGCCTTCCGCGTCGCGCGGCGGCTGCGCGCGGGCGGGGTCGGCGTGAACACGATCGGCCGGAACATGGAGGCGCCGTTCGGCGGGTTCAAGAAGAGCGGGGTGGGCCGGGACGTCGGGTCGTACGCGCTGCACGCGTACAGCGAGCTGCAGTCGATCGTGTGGCCGGGCTAGAGCGGGGGCCGGGCTGGACCGTCCGGCATGTGACACGGGGGAGGCGGCGCGGGAAAATTTTGAACCCTGACAAAACGGACAGTGCTGCGGTTCCCGCATACCGGACGGTCTGGCTTTTGCCTCGCGATGAGTAGGTGACCTGCCGAGAAGGTCGCTCAATCGATGGCGGCTGCCCCGATTTCTCCATCGATTACAAGACGGAAGATCCGGATTCTCATCCTCCGTATATGGAAACCGCAGGACTTAACGTCCTGTTCATGACCCAGTTGGACGTACGGCCCCAGGCCGGAGACACGGTAAGCGGCGCCCCCGACGGGGGCGTGCGCGCCAAAGGCCTCGGCGGGAACTCCGTCGGCCTCATGGGCAGCGCCGTCATCGGCATCTCGACCGTCGCCCCCGTCTACTGCCTGACGTCGACCCTCGGCTCCACGGCCGGCGAGGTCGGCCTGGCCATGCCCGCGGTCTTCCTCGCGGGCTTCCTGCCGATGCTCCTGGTGGCCTTCGCCTACCGCGAGCTCAACAAGGCCATGCCGGACTGCGGCACGTCCTTCACCTGGACCGTCAAGGCCTTCGGCCCGCGGATCGGCTGGATGTGCGGCTGGGGTCTGGTCATCGCCACGATCATCGTGCTGTCGAACCTGGCGGGCGTGGCGACCTCGTACTTCTGGCTCCTGGCGGGCGAGATCACGGGCAATGACTCGATAGCGTCCCTGGATGACAACAAGGCCGTCCACATCCTCACCTGCCTCGCCCTGATCGCCGCCGCGACCGCCATCAGCTATCGCGGGATGACGGCCACCAAGGGCGTGCAGTACGCACTGGTGGGGCTGCAGCTCGTCGTGCTCGCGGTCTTCGTGGTGATGGCCTTCCAGAAGGCCGGCACCCCCGAGTTCCCCCTGTCGCAGGACTTCTCCTGGTCGTGGCTGAATCCGTTCGCCGTGAAGTCGTTCTCCTCCTTCACCGCGGGCCTCTCGCTCGCGATCTTCATCTACTGGGGCTGGGACGCGTGCCTGGCCGCCAACGAGGAGACGACCGGCAGCGACAAGACGCCCGGTCGTGCCGCGCTCATCGCGATGGTCGTGCTCGTCGGCTCCTACCTCGCGACGGCCGTCGCCGCGCAGATGGTGGTGGGCGCGGGAAGCAAGGGCCTGGGCCTGGCCAACCCCGACACCTCCGACAACGTCTTCGCCGTCCTGGCGGGCCCCGTGATGGGCCCCACCCTCGGCATCCTGCTCTTCGTCGCGGTCCTCGCGTCGGCCGCCGCGAGCCTGCAGACCACGTTCATCCCGGTGGCCCGCACGGTCCTCGCCATGTCCTCGTACGAGGCGCTCCCGGCGTCCTTCGCACGCGTCCACCCGCGCTTCAAGACGCCGGGCCGCGCGACGGTCACCGCGGGCGTCGCGACCGCCGTCTTCTACACGGTCATGACGCTGGTCTCCGAACACGTCCTGGTCGACACGATCTACGCGCTCGGCCTCATGATCTGCTTCTACTACGCGCTGACGGCCTTCGCCTGCGTCTGGTACTTCCGCCACGAGCTGTTCAGCTCGGTCCGGGGCTTCGTCTTCAAGGCGCTGCTCCCGGCCCTCGGCGGCGTCCTCCTGACCGGCGTCTTCGCCAAGACCCTCATCGACATGTGGAACCCCGCCTACGGCAGCGGCTCCTCCGTCTTCGGCGTCGGCTCGGTCTTCGTGATCGGCGTGGGCCTGCTGCTCCTCGGCGTGGTGATCATGCTGGTGATGGGCCGCACGAGCCCGGCGTTCTTCCGCGGCGAGGTCCTGAAGCGGGACACCCCGGCCCTGGTCGTCGAGGACTGACCCTCCCCGGAAGAACGCCGGGGAGGGCCGGCCGCCCGGCGGTGCTAGTGGCGGCCCAGGAAGATCGGGTTCGTGAACGCCGTCAGCGGACCCGGCAGGCCCGGTGTCACTGGTGCGTGGCGGACCTCCGCCCGCACATAGGCGGCGTACGACGGCGTGGTCCGCCACTCCGCCGTGCCGGTCCCGGAGGCCGGGATCGCGGGGCCGGTGAACAGGACGCCCTGGTCCGTGACGAAGCGGATCGTGGAGCCCGGGGCACCCGTGACGTCGAGGCGGACCGTCACCGGGGCGTCCTGCTCGACGTGCAGGCGCTCGCCGATGCCCGCCTGCTTTCCCCTGCCGCCGGTGGCGGTGAACTTCAGCGATACGTCCTTGGACTCGGCGATGTAGCTGTGGCCCGCGCGGATGCCCGCCTGGATGGCCTCCCGCGTCAGGTCGTCCGCCAGGACCACCGTCTGCGGGCTGCCGACGGGGTCGGGGTCGCGGTGGGCGTCGCTGTTGCCCATGGCGGGGATCCAGGGCCTGCGGCCCCGGACGGAGGCGACCAGCGTGCTGTCCCAGTCGGCCAGGGCGATCTCGTCGTCCGGGGTGTACGGGCCGTTCCACGCCTCGATCGCGTCCGCCTCGCCGAAGCCGAACTTCCAGTTGCAGCCGACGCAGGTGGCGTGCGGATGGGCGGGCACGACGAGGCCGCCCGCGTCCCGGATCTCGCGGGCGTACTTGCCGAAGCGGTTGTCGCGGGCGCGGTAGCGCCAGTCGATGAAGGTGCCGGGGTCCGTGCCCAGGGCGACCACGTGGCCGTTGCGGGTGGTGACCTCCTCGCCCAGCATGATCAGCAGGTCGTCACCCGCCAGATCGGCCCAATGGGCGTGCGCGGAGTGCGTGTTGTGCTCGGAGCTGTTGATGAAGTCGAGCCCCGCCGCGCGCGCGGCGGCCGCGATCTCGGCCAGGGTGCGTTTGCCGTCCGAGTACACGGAGTGCAGATGGCAGTCCCCGCGGTACCAGGCGCGGCCCCGCCCCTTCGCCCGCTCCGGCGGATAGACGGCCCTGGGCGTCTTGCCGGGCGCCCCGAACCTGAGGGTGATCGTGACCTCGTAGGGCAGGCCCTGCGGTGCGACGGTGTACGGGCCGAGCGCGATGTTCCAGGTGCCCGCCTTGACCGGGCCCGGGATGTAGCCGGGCGTGGCGTCGTCGGCGCGGATGAAGAACTCCGTGCGGGCGCCGCCCGACCAGCCCCGGAAGCCCTTGCCGCCGAGGGCGGTGCCGCGCTGGTCGAAGACGCCGATGTCGAGCGCGTTGCCCTGCGTGCCCGCCGGGACGGTGACCTTCTCGTAGGTGTACGCGACGTGGATCTCGCGTACGCCGTCGGGGACTTCGACCGGCAGGTACACGAAGTCGGGTGACCCGGTGGGCAGCGTCCCGCGCACCACTCTGGTCTCGTCGCCACTTGCGGAGTCACGCCCTGCGGCGCTCGCGAAGCTCACGCTGTTCAACGTAAGCGCGGCGGCGGCTCCCGTCACGAGCAGACCACGCCGGTTCAGGGGCGTGTCGGCGGATCTGGCCGGGCGGTGTTCGTCCTCGCACATGTGTCGGCTCCCCAGGGTGTCGGAAGGGACTGCAGGGCAACCCTGGTATTGAGCCGTGAACTCCCCGTCAAGGGAAGGCAATTGACAGACTTACGGGCGGTGTCGGGTTTACGGGTGGTGTCGGGCTTACGGGTGGTGCCGGGCGCGGGGCCGGTCCGTGCTCAGTGGCTGCCGCGGGCCCTGCGCACGCGGCGCAGGGCCAGCACGACGATGATGATGATCGCGATGACGGCCAGGATCCCGAGGAACAGGCCGATCTTCCCGCCCTTCGACTTCTTCTTTTTCTTCTTGGGCTTCGCCTCGGGCTTCGTCAGGGGCTTGGAGTGCGACGCGTCCGCCGCCCGCGTGTCCGTCCCGGCGGCCACGGCTCCTGTCGTGTGCGTCGTCGAGGTGGCCGCGGACACCGCCGCCGTCCGCGGGGTGGCCGCGTACACCCCGGTGCCGGCCGTTCCGCCCAGCAGGGCCCCGAGCAGCAGCAGTACGGTCGCGAAGCGAAGTCGCATGACGGAATCCCCCAGATTCCCCCGAAGTCTCCGGCTGTTTCCCGGATCCCGCGGATCCTAGGGCACCGAGCGCCCCGCGCCTAGGCGTTCGCGCCCGCGGCCCGCAGCGCGGCCGCCGTCTCCTCGTGCCCGCACTGCGTCGCCCAGCGCAGGGGAGTGGAGCCCGTGCCGTGATCCTCCCGGAGGTTGGGGTCCGCGCCATGGGCGAGGAGTTCGCGGACCGCGTCGGTGTGGCCCCAGCACGCGGCCCCGCACAGGGGCGTGCCCTGGTCGCCGTGGCCGCTCTCCACGTCGGGTCCTGCGCCCGCTTCGAGGAGTGCCCTGACGGCGGGTGCCGCGCCGTGGACGGACGCGCCGTACAGCGGTGTCGTGCCGTCGGGGTCGGCGGCCCTCGGGTCCGCGCCCGCGCGCAGCAGCCTCTTCACCACCGTGGTGTGGCCCATCCCCGCCGCCATGACCAGCTGTTGTGTCTGTTTCTTGCGTCGCCTTCTGCTCATCGGCGCCAGGGTAGTTCGGGGGGCGCGCGAGGTGGTCGGATTTTTCACTCCCCCATGCGGCGGAGGCCCGGACCCCGTGATCGGCCCGTACGCCGATGTGGCGGGCCCGCGCCCGCGGCCAGCATGACTCCCATGCCGAAGATGACCGCACTGTCCGACGTCCCCCGGTGGGCCGTGCTCGCCGCGCACGCCGTCCCGCTGGCCACGCTGCCCTCCGGGCTGTGGCGCATCGCCCTGGTCGCCGGACTGCCGGTGGCGGACATGCCCGTCGACGGCTGGGGCGCGCGGGCCTACGTCCTGGGGCTCAGCGTCGTCTCCGAGTGCCTCGCCCTGCTGACGCTGGGCCTGGTGCGCGGCTGGGGCGAGGTCGTGCCGGGGTGGATACCGCTGCTCGGCGGGCGCGGGGTGCGGCCGCTCGCCGCGGTGATTCCGGCGCTGCTCGGGGCCGCCGGGCTCTTCCTGATCACCGGCTGGTTCGTCTACGCCGCGTTCGCGGATCTGGGCCCCGGAGTCACGGACAGCGCCGTCCGGCAGGCGGTCCTCGTGGCCTGTTACGCACCGCTGCTCCTGTGGGCGCCGCTGCTCGTCGTGGTGACGGTCGCGTACTACAGGAGGCGGACGGCGACCGGAGGTGCGGCCCCGGCATGGACTCCTGTGGCGTCGACGGCTAGTAAGTGAGCCCCCGTTCCCGTACGAGGAACCTGCGGGAGCGGTACGACGAGGACCCAACCGGAGGCCGACCCATGCGCGTTGCCGCCACCCTCTACCTCACCGACGAGACCATCACCCCCGTCCGCCTGGCCCAGGAGCTGGAGCAGCGAGGCTTCGCGGCGCTCTACCTCCCCGAGCACTCCCACATCCCGGTGTCCCGCGAGACCCCGTACCCCGGCGGTGAACTCCCGCCCGAGTGCGCCCGCATGCTCAACCCCTTCGTGGCCCTCGCGCAGGCCGCGGCCGTCACCGGACGGCTCGGGCTCGGCACGAACATCACGCTCGTCGGGCAGCACGACCCCATCGACCTCGCCAAGCAGATCGCGACCCTGGACCATCTCTCCGGCGGTCGGTTCACTCTCGGTATCGGCTACGGCTGGAACAAGGAGGAGGCCGCCGACCACGGCGTCGAGTGGCGCACCCGCAGGGAGCTCGTGCGGGACCGGATGGCGGTCATGCGGGCCCTGTGGGCCGAGGACCCGACGGCGTACGAAGGGGAGTTCGGGAGCGTGCGCGCCAGCGACGTGCGCCCCAAGCCGGTGCGGGCGCCGCGCCCACGCAAGGACGGCCCCCTGTACGGCCCGCGCACCCTCATCGGCGGAGCCGCCGGACCCAAGCTCTTCGCGCACATCGCGGAGTTCGCCGACGGCTGGCTGCCCATCGGCGGCGGCGGTCTGCGCGACACCCTCCCCGCGCTGCGCACCGCCTGGGCCGAGGCGGGCCGCGACCCCGCCGGTCTGTACGTGGCGCTGTCCGCCGTGGAGCCGACCGAGGGCAAGCTGGCCCACTACGCGGAGCTCGGCGTGGACGAGGTCATCGTGCAGCTCCCGGCGCGCGGGGAGACGGAGGTGCTGTGTGCCCTCGACGGATTCCAGCGATACGTGCACGTCACACCCGCCCCCGGAGACCGGCACTGACCTGTGGCTGTTTCTCCGGGAGGTCGCTCGTATGCTCGGACGCATGACCAACAGCGCGCCGCAGGACTCAGCACCCCAGGGGCCGGCCCAAGCGCCCGCACGGCCCACCGCGAACGCGATGCGTCGCGCGCTCAAACGCGCCAGGGACGGCGTCGCGCTCGACACCGCCGAGGCCGCCGTGCTGCTCCAGGCGCGCGGCGACGATCTGAAGGACGTCTCCGCGTCCGCCGCGCGGGTACGCGACGCGGGGCTCGCGGCGGTCGGGCGGCCCGGCGTCATCACGTACTCGAAGAAGGTCTTCATCCCGCTGACGCGGCTGTGCCGCGACAAGTGCCACTACTGCACCTTCGTCACCGTCCCCGGCAAGCTGCGCCGCGACGGGCACGGCATGTTCCTCTCGCCGGACGAGGTCATCGACATCGCCAGGCGCGGCGCCGAAATGGGCTGCAAGGAAGCCCTGTTCACGCTCGGTGACCGCCCCGAGGACCGCTGGCCCGAGGCACGCGAGTGGCTGGAGGCGGAAGGCTACGACGACACCCTGGCGTACGTCCGCGCGATGGCGATCCGCGTCCTGGAGGAGACGGGCCTGCTCCCGCACCTCAACCCGGGCGTCATGACCTGGACCGACCTCCAGCGGCTCAAGCCCGTCGCGCCGTCCATGGGCATGATGCTGGAGACGACGGCGACCCGGCTGTGGAGCGAGCCGGGCGGCCCGCACCACGGCTCGCCCGACAAGGAGCCCGCGGTCAGGCTGCGCGTCCTTGAGGACGCGGGCCGCTCGAACGTCCCCTTCACCACCGGTGTCCTCATCGGGATCGGCGAGACGTACGAGGAGCGGGCGGACGCGCTCTTCCGGCTCCGGGCGACCCAGCGTTCGTACCACGGCATCCAGGAAGTCATCGTCCAGAACTTCCGCGCCAAGCCGGACACGGCGATGCGCGGCATGCCGGACGCCGAGCTGGAGGAGCTCGCCGCGTGCATCGCGGTGGCCCGCCACATCCTCGGCCCGAGCGCCCGCATCCAGGCCCCGCCGAACCTGGTGGACGCCGAGTACGCGCTGCTCATCGGCGCGGGCATCGACGACTGGGGCGGCGTCTCGCCCCTGACGCCCGACCACGTGAACCCCGAGCGCCCCTGGCCGCACATCGACGAGCTGGCCGAGAAGACCGCGGAGGCGGGCTTCAGCCTGCGCGAACGGCTCACGATCTACCCCGAGTTCATCGAACGCGGCGAGCCCTGGCTCGACCCGCGCCTGCTCCCGCACGTGCGCGCGCTCGTCGACCCGGAGACGGGCCTGGCGAACGAGGACGCCCGGCCCACCGGCCTCCCCTGGCAGGAGCCCGACGAGGGGTACGTCGCCTCGTCCGGCCGCACCGACCTGCACCGGACCATCGACACCATCGGCCGCACGTCGGACCGCCGCGACGATTTCGACGAGGTGTACGGCGACTGGGAGGCCCTGCGCGAGCAGGCCGCCCCCGGCATGGTCCCTTCCCGCATCGACGGCGACGTACGGGCGGCCCTGAAGACGGCGGCCGACGACCCGACGCGTCTGACGGACGAGCAGGCCCTCGCCCTGCTGCACGCGGACGGTCCGGCACTGGACGCGCTGTGTTCCGTCGCGGACGACCTGCGCAAGTCCGTGGTCGGCGACGACGTCACGTACATCGTCACGCGGAACATCAACTTCACGAACGTCTGCTACACCGGCTGCCGCTTCTGCGCCTTCGCCCAGCGCCGCACGGACGCCGACGCCTACACCCTCTCGCTCGACCAGGTCGCCGACCGGGCCGCGCAGGCGTGGGAGGTCGGCGCGACCGAGGTCTGCATGCAGGGCGGCATCCACCCCGACCTGCCCGGATCCGCGTACTTCGACATCGCGCGGGCCGTGAAGGAGCGCGTGCCGGGCATGCATGTGCACGCGTTCTCGCCGATGGAGGTCGTCAACGGCGCGACGCGCACGGGTCTTTCGATACGGGACTGGCTCAGCGCCGCGAAGGAAGCGGGCCTCGACTCGATCCCGGGCACGGCGGCGGAGATCCTCGACGACGAGGTCCGCTGGGTCCTGACCAAGGGCAAGCTGCCGACGGCGACCTGGATCGAGGTGGTGAGCACGGCCCACGAGCTGGGCATCCGCTCGTCCTCCACGATGATGTACGGGCACGTGGACCAGCCCAGGCACTGGCTCGGGCACTTCCGCACCCTCGCCGGAATGCAGAAGGACGCGCTGGCCAAGGGGGTCGAGGGCTTCACGGAGTTCGTGACGCTGCCCTTCATCCACACGAACGCGCCGGTCTATCTGGCGGGCATCGCGCGCCCGGGCCCGACCACCCGCGACAACCGCGCGGTGGTGGCGATGGCGCGGCTGCTGCTACACCCGTACATCCCGAACATCCAGACGAGCTGGGTGAAGCTGGGCACGGAGGGGGCGGCGGAGATGCTGCGCTCGGGGGCGAACGACCTGGGCGGCACGCTGATGGAGGAGACCATCTCCCGGATGGCGGGCTCCAGTTACGGCTCGTACCGCTCGGTCAAGGACCTGATCGCGATCGCGGACGAGGCCGGCCGTCCGGCGAAGGCACGGACGACGCTGTACGGCGAGGTGCCGGTGGAGCGCCAGGAGGCGGCCGCCGCGTCGGACGGCCACCTCCCGGAACTGCTTCCCGTCCTTGACTGACTCGGGGGAAAGGTCAGCCCTGCGGGGGTGGGGTCAGGAGAGGTCGCCGCCGAAGCGGGCGCCAGCCTCCTGGGTGCCCAGCGAGGACGGGCTGAACGACGTGATGCCGGTCGTCGTGAGGCCCGTCTTGGCACCGCGGAACAGCCAGGCGGCGCCGGAGTCCTTGGTCGTGCCGTCTTCCTGGGGCACGCCCACGGTCAGGTCGGCGAGGCCGTCCTTGTTCACGTCGGTGAGCTTGACCTCCTCACCGAAGTAGTCGTCCCCCTCCGAGACGCCGGGGACGCCGGCCGTGGTCTGGTTGAAGGCCTGGGCGCCGGTGCCGGTCAGGCCGTTCGCGCCGCCCTTGAGGAGGACGACGGCACCCGTGTCCCCGGAGGAGTCGACGTCTTCGCCGGGCACGCCGACCGCGATGTCCGGGTAGCCGTCGCCCGTGACGTCACCGGCGGAGAGCGAGTAGCCGAACTGGTCGCCCATGTCGTGCAGGTCGGGGTCGCCCTGCTCGCCCACGCCGGGGACGCCCGCGGTGTCCTGAGTGATCTTCGCGGTGCGGTTGGAGAAGCCGGACGCGGAGCCGTAGACGACCCGGACCGCGCCCGCGTCGTAGACCTGCATCTCGGAGACCTCGTCGACCTCGCGGGCCACGAGGTCGCCGTACCCGTCCTTGTCCACGTCGGCGATGACGCCGTTCGTGGTGAACTTCTTGGTCGGCGTCGACGTCTTGGAGAGGCCGTCCTTGCTGCCCTTCCACAGGCGCGAGGAGTGCTGCATCTCCTCCATGGCGTGGCCGGTGACGAGGTCGTCGGCGCCGTCGCCGGTCACGTCGCCCACCATCAGCTCCTGGGGGCCGTCGTCACCGTTCTCGACGGACGAGGTGGAGGCGGGCTTCCCGTCGCGGGTGAAGGGGCCGTAGCGCACCTCCATGGTGGACTGGGAGTTGGCGACGAGGTCGGTCTTGCCGTCGCCGTTGAAGTCGCCGGCCTTGATCTGCTGCACGTAGTCGCCCGGCAGCGCGCCGCCCTTGGTCAGGCCGTCCGCTGAACCCCAGAGCACCGCGTCGGCGGCGCTGCCGTTGCTCGCGACGAGGTCGGTGTATCCGTCGCCGTCGAGGTCGGCCGCCTCGGTGGTCGCACCGAAGCTGCCGTCCTCCTCGGGGTCGCCGGGTACGCCGGCGGTGGTGCGGTCGACCTGCTTGGCGTGCGCGGTGTCGGCGCCCGACGGCGAGCCGTACACGATCGATACGTAGCCCGCGCCGGACTTGCCGCTGACGGCGCCACGGTAGGCGGAGACGGCGAGGTCGGCGTATCCGTCATGGTTGAAGTCGGTCACGGGCTTGCTCGCCGCGGCGGGTGCGGCGGCGGCGGAACCTGCCGTGGCCACGATGGCGAACGGGGTCGCGAGCGCGGTCACCGCGACGGCGGCTATGAGTGAGCGACGCACTGGTCCTCCTGTGGGGAAACTGCTGTGACGTAGGAGGAGACAGGTGTTCCGGGTGAGTGGTTGTACCCCGCAGGTTTCTTGTTACGACGCCCGGACATTCCCGTTACGTTGCCCCCCGTTTCCCGCCACACGGTTTCGGCCCTCAGGTCAGAGGACGGTGGAAGACTGGGGCAGGACAGCGGGTTGGGCAGCGTCATGGGCAAGCGGGCAGGGCAGTCGGGCACGGGTGGAGGGGGAGCCGGTGGTGGCGTCGGCCGGGGCGGAGCAGCCGTCCATGCAGGAGTTGATCCGCCGTCGCAGGCGGGCGGGGTTCGTCGGGCGGCGGGGTGAACTGGACGCCTTCCGCGCCAACTTCGACGTGCCGCCGGGTGACGACCGGCACCGCTTCCTCTTCCACGTCCATGGGATCGGAGGCGTCGGCAAGACGTCGTTGGTGCGGGAGTGGGAGCAACTGGCCCGCGAACACGGCGCCCTGACCGCGTATGTCGACGAGGCGGTCGGGAGCGTTCCCGAGGCGATGGCGGCGATCAGCGCCCAATTCGCCCTGCAGGGCAGGCGCTGCAAGGACCTCAACCGGCTTCTGACGACTCATCGTGAGCGGCGCCACGAGGCCGAGTCGGCGGCAGCCGCGGCGATGTCCGACCCGGCCCAGGAGCCGGGGCCCCTGGCCGCGCCCGCTCCATCGGCGGGCAGCATGACGGCCGCCCGCGCGAGCCTGGTCGGTCTCGGCCTGCTGCCCGGCGTGGGAGCCTTCGCGGGAGCGGTGGACCCGGCCCAACTGGCGCAGGGCGCCGACCGGTTGCGCGCGGGGCTGAGCGCGCGCCTCGGCAGCCAGGACGACGTACAGCTTGTCCTGTCCCCGGAACGGGTCCTGACCCCGGTTCTCCTGAACGAACTGGCCGACGCGGCGAAGGGGGTGCCGTGGACCGTCCTGTTCTTCGACACGTACGAGCGGACGGCGCCGTTCCTGGACGGCTGGCTGCACGACGTGATGCTCACCGACCGGCACGGAGCTCTGCCCGCCACCGTGGTCGTGGTGACGGCCGGGCAGCACCCCTTCGACACGGCCCGGTGGGGCGGCTACGGCGACTTCGTGATGGACGTGCCGCTCGGCCCCTTCACGGAGCTGGAGGCGCGGGGGCTGCTCGCGGGCAAGGGCGTGGTGGCGGAGCCGGTGGTGGAGGAGGTCCTGCGGCTCTCCGGCGGCCTGCCCGTCCTCGTCTCCACCCTCGCCGAGGGCAGGCCCGCCGCCCCGGACGACGTCGGTGACCCGAGCGCCACCGCCGTGGAGCGCTTCCTGAAATGGGAACGGGACCCCGTGCGCAGGGCGGCGGCACTGGCGTGCGCGCTGCCGAGACGCCTCGACGCGGATGTGTTCGGGGCGGCGGTGGAGGGGATCTGCGCGCAGGCGGACGTGCCGGGCCTCTTCGGGTGGCTGCGGGGGCTGCCGTTCGTGAGCGACCGGGGTGACCGGGTGCAGTACCACGACGTGGTGCGGGCGCCGATGCTGAGATCGCAGCGGCGGCGGTCGCCGCGGGGATGGGCGGAGGCGCACGGCCGGCTGGCGGAGACGTTCGCGGGGTGGCGGGCGGAGGCGGAAGCCGGCCTCGACGGCGATGAGTTGTGGAGGGACGAGGCGTGGCGGGAGCTGCGGCTCGCGGAGTCGTACCACTTGCTGTGTGCGGGGGAGCGGGGCGCGCTGCCCGCTGTCCTGCGGGATGTCGTGGACGCGTGCGACGTGAGCGAGAGCGAGGTCGTGGCCCGGCGCTGGGCGCAGGTCCTGGTGGACGCGGGGGAGGACGCGGACGCGGCGGCGACCGGCAAGTGGGGGCGTGACCTGCTGGCGGCGCTGACCCGGGGCGCGTGCGTCGACGCCCTGGGGCTGTTGGTCGACCGTGCCGGGTTCGACGTACGAGGGCAGGCGTTCGCCCGGATGCTGCGCGGGCGTGACCTCCGGGAGAGCGGGGCGTACGAGGAGGCGCTGGCCGAGTACGACCGGGCCATCGGCCTCGATCCGGAGCTGGCGCGGGCCTACTACGGCCGGGGTGTGACCCGTGCCCTGCAGGGTGACTACGCCGCCGCCGTCGACGAGTTGGGCCTGGCGCTCGCCATCGAGCCGGACGACCTGGACGGCCTGGGAATGCGGGGCGAGTACCGCCGGGTTCTCGGCCGGTGGGCGGAGGCGATCAGTGACCTGGACCGGGCGATCGAGGTCAGCCCGGCGGACCCGTTCGCCTGGGCGTCCCGGGGCGCCGCCCGGCACGGCCTGGGGCAGGACGACGCGGCCCTCGCGGACCTGGACCGGGCGGTGGAACTCGATCCGGAGTACTCGTGGGCGCTGGTGCGCCGTGCCCGGGTGCGGCGTTCGCGCGGGGAGCACGCGGAGCAGCTGGCCGACCTCGACCTCGCGGTCCGGCTTGCGCCGCAGTCGGCTTTCCTGGCCTGCGAGCGGGGTGACGCGCTGCGGGGCGCGGGCAAGCCCGGGGAAGCTCTCGCGGAGTACGACCGGGCGATCGGACTCGACGAGGAGTACGCGTCGGCGTACGCGAGCCGCGGGGCCGCTCTGGACGACCTCGGGCGGCGGGAAGAGGCGCTGGCCGACCTGGACCGTGCCATCGATCTCCATCCCTCCTACGCCTGGGCGCTGGCCCGCAGGTCCAACGTGCACCGGCGCCTGTCCGACCACGACCGGGCGTTCGCCGACGCCGACCGGGCGAGCGTCCTGTGGCCGGACAACGAATGGGTCCTGTACCAGCGGGCCGAGGCACTGGACGGCCTGAAGCGGTACGAGGAGGCCCGCGCCGGCCTGGACCGGGTCCTCGAACTGGACCCCGAGCACGGCCTTGCGCGCGTCCTGCGCGGCTCGGTGCTGCGCAGGCTCGGCCGCTACGAGGAGGCGTCGGCGGATCTGGGCCGTGCCATCGAGGCGGAGCCGGACAACGCCTGGGCGGTCATCATCCGTGTGCTGACCTCTCAGGCCACCGGGCGCTGGGAGCAGGCCCTGGCCGACCTCGCGCGCTACGCGGAGATCGGCGAGGACCCGGACTGGACGCGCGCCAAGACCGCCGAGATCCACATGTGGTCCGGCCACCCGGAGCGGGCGCTCGTCGTGCTGGAGGCCGATGCCACCGGCGGAGACCCGAAGGACGCGGAGGAGCTGGCCAAGGCGTTCCGCATGACGGGGCAGTGGGACCGTGCGCGGGACGCGGCGCTGACGCTCCGCGCTCAGGACGCGGGGGCCGGGGCGTTCGCACTGGCTCTGGCGGTGAGCGGCGCGGAGGGGACGGCCGCGGCCCGCCCGCTGTGGCAGGAGGTGACCCGCCTCTGGCAGAAGCCCGATGTGCCGACCGCCGTCCGCGACTGTCTGGCGGTGGTGACCGGCGCGGCCATGGCCGACTGGCCGGCTCTCGACGCGAGCCTGGAGCGCGTACTGGCCGCGGCGCCGCCCGACGTGGAGTGGGACGACCTGGCCGAACTCACCGACTTCCTCACGGAACTCCTCAACGCCCCCGACACGAACAGCCCCCGCCTGGCCCCACGCCTGGCCAGAGTGACAGCAGCGAGGGACGACCTCCGGTCGCGGTACACCGGGTGACTGTTCGGCGGGGTGGAGGGCTGCGGAGATCCATGAAAAGCCCTGGTGAAGGCCGGTCAAAAGTGATCTGAAGGGCGTCTCCTTAGATATCGCATCGGCCCAGAACCGACGGTTCCCGGTCGATTACAGTGCTGCGCAGAAGTGCAGGGGGCGAGCAGGGGAGGAGGTGCCGTGAGCACCGCAGCAGCCACCGGAGTCTGGGGCCGCGCCGAGCAGCAGGACTTCCGCAGCCGGGTGCGCGGCACACTGCTCGGCGCCGCCGTCGGCGATGCCCTGGGAGCGCCCGTCGACGCGCTGGACCTGGAGGAGATACGCGAGGCGCATGGGGCCGAGGGGCTTACCGAGCCCGCTGTCGCGCACGGGCGGCGCGGCGCGGTCACCGCCGCCACGCAGCTCGCCCTCTTCACCGTCGACGGACTCATACGCGCCCAGGTGCGGCGCGACACCGGCGCCTGGCATCCGCCGACCGACCTGCACCGCGCCTACCGGCGGTGGGCCGCCACCCAGAGCGACTGGGGCCCCGACGAGCGGCGCAAGGAAGACGGCTGGCTGGCCCGGGAGGAGTGGCTCTACTCCCGGCGGTCGCCCGCCCGCGCCTGTCTGCTCGGGTTCGGGGACGACGCCATGGGAACGCTGGAAGCCCCCAAGAACCCGGACGAGCAGGGCGCCGAGGCCGCCACGCGGTCCGCCCCCTTCGGGCTCCTGGTCGGCTGGGAGCCACAGCTGGTCCTGCAACTGGCCGTGGAGTGCGCCGTACAGACGCACGGGCACCCCACCGCCTACCTCGCGGCCGGTGCGCACACCGTCCTGGTGCACGGTCTCGCCCGGGGGGAGTCCCTGGACGGAGCCATCCAGCGGGCGCTCGCGCTGCTGGCCGCCCGGCCGGGCCACCAGCCCGTCACCGATGCGCTGAAGCACGCCCTGGGTGCCGTACGGCAGGGGATGCCCACGCCCTCCCGGGTGGAGGAGCTGATGGGGGACGGTGGCGCGGAGGGCGCGCTCGCCGCCGCCGTCTACTGCGCACTCGTCGGCGAGGACATCCGCCACGGGCTGCGGCTCGCCGTGAACCACGGCGGGGCGTCGGCCGCCACGGGCGGCCTGTGCGGGGCGCTCCTCGGCGCGCTGCACGGCGAGACCGCGCTGCCTCCCGGCTGGCTCACCGAGCTGGAGGGGCGCGCCACGATCCTGGAGCTGGCGGACGACTTCGCCATGGAGATGACGCAGGGGCCCGCGCTGCACGGTCCGGCGGTTTCGTCGCCGGGATGGCTTGCAAGGTATCCGCGCGCCTGAGGTGAGCACGAACGCCGGACAGGCGGATATCAGCCTGTCCGGCGCTTGAGGACGAACTCGGCGAAGCCGGTGATTTACGGCAACCGGCTCTGCGGGGCCACTACTTCGTCAGCATCCTCAGCCGGGGGCGGAACCGCTGCCGAACCGGCGGAGCCATCCGTGTTGATCTTCTCGATGATCGCGTCCCGCTCCGGGGTGTCCTCCGGCTTCAGATAGCCGACCAGGATGTAGAGGAACAGCGAGACGGCGAGGGGGATCGAGACCTGGTACTCCAGGGGCACCCCGCCCTCGACGTTCCAGTTGATCGGGTAGTTGACCAGCCAGAAGGCGAGCAGACCCATCGACCAGCTGGTCAGCGCCGCGGTCGGACCCGACTTGCGGAACGTGCGCAGCAGACCCAGCATCATCGGGATCGCGATCGGACCCATCAGGCCCGCCACCCACTTGATGACGACCGTGATGATGTCCTTGAAGGTCGGCGAACTGACCTGTGTGGCCACCGCCATGGACAGGCCGAGGAAGATGACGGTCGTCAGGCGCGCCGCCAGCAGTCCCGAGCGTTCGTTCCAGCGCCTGGCCTGCTTGGAGATCACCGGCGCCACGTCGCGGGTGAACACCGCGGCGATCGCGTTCGCGTCGGACGAGCACATGGCCATCGTGTGGGAGAAGAAACCGACGATGACCAGGCCCAACAGGCCGTGCGGCAGCAGCTGTTCGGTCATCAGGGCGTACGAGTCGGAGCCGTCCGGCTTCTGCGCGTTCACCAGGAGCGGCGACATCCACATCGGGAAGAAGAGGATGACCGGCCACACCAGCCACAGGATCGCCGAGAGCCGGGCCGAGCGCGCGGCCTCCTTCGGGCTCGCGGTCGCCATGTAGCGCTGGGCCTGGTTGAGCATGCCGCCGTTGTACTCGAAGAGCTTGATGAAGAGGAACGCAAGCAGGAAGATCGTGCCGTACGGGCCGACCAGCGGTTTGCCGTGGCCCGCGAGCTCCGGCTCGTCCCAGACCCCGAAGAAGCCACCGTGCGGGCCGAGTTTGGCCACCACGGCGATGAACATCGCGACACCGGCCAGGAGTTGGATGATGAACTGGCCGAGCTCGGTGAGGGCGTCGGCCCACAGGCCGCCGATGGTGCAGTAGATGGCGGTGATCACGCCGGTGATCAGGATGCCCTGGTTGATCGAGATGCCGGTGAACACGGAGAGCAGGGTGGCGATGGCGGCCCACTTGGCGGCCACGTCCACGATCTTCAGGAGCATCCCGGACCAGGCGAGTGCCTGCTGGGTCCGGAGGTTGTAGCGGCTCTTGAGGTATTCCAGCGGCGAGGCCACGTGCAGCCGTGAGCGCAGCCTGTTGATGCGGGGCGCGAAGAGCTTCGAGCCGATGGCGATGCCGAGCGCGATCGGGAACGACCAGGTGATGAAGGACGTGACGCCGTAGGTGTACGCGATGCCCGCGTACCCGGTGAACATCACCGCGCTGTAGCCGGACATGTGGTGCGAGATGCCGGACAGCCACCAGGGCATCTTGCCGCCCGCGGTGAAGAAGTCGCTGACGTTGTCCACGCGCTTGTGCGACCACACGCCGATCGCGACCATCACGCCGAAGTAGCCGATGAGCACGGCCCAGTCGAGACTGTTCATGTGCCCCCTCCAGGGGTCCGCCTTGTGAACTGCGCTGAAATGCCGTGCACTTCGCCAGTTTCGTGACATACGGACCTGGGCGGCCTGAAGTGCCCGCTCATCGTGGGTTCGGGGGCACACTGCGGACAACAGCCCGTGAGGTCAAGAGCGAGTAAAATCGTTCTGTTTGCTGACCTGTGTTCACATTCTTGATCGAAGTGAGGGATGGAGCGGTGTCGTCCAAGCCTCGCAGAAACGCGAAAAACGGCTGTACGGAACCGAAGTCCCGTACAGCCGTGGTTCGTTCCCCGAGCCGCGCCGTCGCAATGGCTACCGCATCAGCTCTCCCGCGTTCACCAGGAGCGACTGTCCCGTGATCGCCCGCGCCATGTCCGACGCGAGGAACACCGCCGCGTCCGCCACGTCACCGTCCGTCGCCAGCTCCGGGAGCGCCATCCGCGCCGCGAGACGGTCCCGTACCTCCGCCTCCGGCACCCCTTCGGTGTGCGCGGTGAACTGGACGTACGCCTCGACCGGCGGGCCCCACATCCAGCCGGGCAGCACCGTGTTCACCCGGATCCGGTCAGGGCCCACCTCGTGCGCGAGGGAGTACATCGCCGAGGTCAGCGCCCCCTTCGACGCCGCGTATGCCGCCTGGCGCACCTGCGAGGGCGCCGCGACGGCCGACTGGGTGCCGATGAACACCACCGAGCCGCCCCGGTCCTTGAGCGCGGGCAGGCAGGCCCGCGTCATCCGCAGCGTGCCGAGCAGATTGACGTCGATGACCTGCTGCCAGGTGGCGAAGTCCGCGTCCTGTACGCCGCCGAAGTAGCTGTCCCAGGCGGCCACGTGGACCACCGCGTCGATCCCGCCGAACCGCTCGCGCGCCAGCCCCGCGAGGGCCTCGCACTGCGTCTCGTCCGTGATGTCGGTCGGGAGGTAGGCGGTGCACATACCTTCGGGGTCGATCTCCCCGGCCGACTTGGCGAGGTTCGCCTCCGTACGCGCCCCGAGCACCGCGCGGCCCCCGTCCCGTACGACGGCGGCGGCGACCTGATGGCCGAGGCCGGCGCCGACCCCCGAGACGACGACGGTCTTTCCTTCGAGGAGCGACGGCATGGGGCGCCTCCGGGCTCTGGCAGTTTTGCTGACGGGGCGTCAGAGTATGGGCGTCCACCGGAGGAAGGAAGAGGGAGGAAGGGGAGAGGCATGAGCGACGACACCCGCACGGACACGAGTGACGACACCCGCGGCGAGGTCTACGGCGAGCTGGCCGGCGTGGGGCCGTACGGCGTGCACCCGGGCCACGCCCTGATCACCATGGTCGAGCCGCACCCGGGCCACGAGTACGCGTACAACCGCTGGTACGAGGACGACCACTACTACGCCGGTGCGATGGCGATGCCCTGGATGTACGCGGGCCGCCGCTGGGTCGCCACCCGGGAGCTCCAACTCCTGCGCCTCCCGGAGAAGTCCGCGGTCGCCCATCCGGTGACCGCGGGCTGCTACCTCTCCACGTACTGGGTCACCGAGGGCCGCTACGACGAGCACATGAAGTGGACCGTCGGCATCAACAAGCGCCTCAACAGGGACGGTCGGGTCTATCAGGACCGTACGCACGTCTTCACGGCGTTCCAGGACCACGAGGCCACCGTCTACCGGGACGGGGCGGCCGGGCCCCGCGACTTCCACGCGCTCGACCACCCCTACCAGGGGCTCGTGCTCGAAGTCATCGATGCCGATTCGGGTGAGCAGCGTGCGGAGCTGCTGGAGTGGCTGCGGGCCAAGCACCTGCCGCGCGCCCTCGCTGGATCGCCCGCCGCGATGGTGACGATCTTCCGGCCGACTCCGCTGCCGGGGGACCGGATGACGTACGTGAAGCAGGTCGAGGGGGTCGACACACGGCTGACGCTGCTCTGGTTCCTGCAGGCCGACCCGCGGGAGTGCTGGCAGGAGCACTTCGCCGGGCGGGCGGAAGCGGTGGCGGAGTCCGGGGCGGGGAGGGTGGAGCTGGTGGCGCCGTTCATTCCGACGGTGCCGGGAACGGACATCTACGTCGACCAACTTCGATAGACCACGGCAGCTGCGACGGGCCATGGTGCCGGTCGGTGCACTCGACTGGTCCGGCGCCGGAGAACGTCGGGAAAGGCCGAGCCCCCTCGGCCGGGACGGCGGGCCAGTCGAGAGGGCTCAATCGGTTCTGCTTATGCAGTTGTTGATCTCTCGCTGATCCTGTGGTGCTGATGTGCGACGTGGCGCGTATCAGCCGAGGAGTGACGTCTCCCGGCCGACCTCGGAGACGAAGGCGCGCCATGAGTCGGAGGGGAAGGCGAGGACGGGGCCCTCGGTGACCTTGGAGTCCCTGACCGAAATCGCCGTGGAAAGAGGGGACTTGACTTCGACGCATGCGCCGTTTCCCGTGGAATACGAGGACTTGACCCACGTATTCGTAGCACCCTGGTGAATTGCCATGATTACTCCGGTTTGCCCAGTTGGTGAGTTGCGGTCACCGCCAAGAGCGGCTGTGCCAACGGATGTTGCTCGATGGCGTGATTGACGCTACTCGCCAACATCGCTGAGTGAAGGGAGCGTTCACTCAACCGGATGGCATATTCCAGTGGGGTCTTCCGCCTCGCCGAGGTGGAGGTGTACCGTGCGGCGCTTTCCGGGTCGGGACGGTTTCCTGCGCGGCTTACGCCTCAGCGTGCGTACTCTTTCGCGATGTCTGCGATGAGTTGGCGTGATTGGTCCACGTTCAGGGCCTGTGCCCGCAGATGTTCGTACATCACGCTGTACTGCTGGACGTCGTTCGCCTTCTCCAGATAGAGATCGCTCGTGACGCCCTCGATGTAGACGACGCTCGAATCCGCGGCATCCGGGAATTCGAGAATCGCGTACTGGCCGTTCAGGCCGGGGTGCGCGCCCATCTCGAACGGAATCACCTGGACGGTCACGTGCGGCAGTTGGGACTGCTCCACGAGGTGCTCCAGCTGGTCGCGCATGAGATGCCGGGAGCCGACCACGCGGCGCAGCGCGGACTCGTCAAGGACGGTCCACAGACGCAGCGGATTCTCCGGCGCGCTGATGCGTTCCTGGCGGCGGACGCGGACCTGGACGCGCTTCTCGATGTCGGTCGGCGTGGTCTCCGGCAGCGCGCCGGTGATGAGCGCCTCCGCGTACGGACGGGTCTGGAGCAGGCCGGGAACGACCTGCGGGTCGTACACGCGCAGGGACGCGGCGTCCGTCTCCAGACCGATGTACACGCTGTACGGGATGTCGCCGAAGGAGTGCCACCAGCCTTGCTGGCGGGAGTCCTTGGCCATTTGCATGAGCGAGTCGACGATGCGGTGGTCCTCGACCTCGTAGACCCCGCAGAGATCGCGCACATCGCGCTGGCTGATCGAACGGCGGCCGTTCTCGAGGCGGCTGATCTTCGACTGCGAGACCAGCAGGCGCTCGGCGACCTCCTCGGCCGTCATGCCCTTGAGCTCGCGGAGCCTGCGGAGCTCCTGGCCCAACCGGCGTCGCCTGACGGTGGGATTGACATTGGACGCCACGGGACGTGCACCTCCGACTACATGCCTCTACTTTGCGTATCTGCTGTTCAGCAGAGTGCCACCAACGCGTCGCGCACCGCTGGGAAACAGCCGATGTGCGGTGCGAACCGCAATGCGGACCGCGATGCGCCATGTGGTGCGAGGTGAAGGTGGACATGAGGAACGGTGTGAGGGGTGCGGCCCGGTCGCGCGGCGCCACGACGTGCGGCCGCGCGGGGCGGAGGTACCGGTGCCGTCGTCCGGACGTCCCGGTGCCAGTGCCCCGCGCGGCCCAGCGGCTCCCGAACCGGGTCTGGGGGACTGCGGTGCGGCGTTGCTGTGCCGATGCTGCGGGTACTGCGGGTGCTTCACGTACTGCGGGTGCTGCGGTGAGCCCTTACATCGCTCAGTGGGCCACGGCGCGTGCCATGGATCCGCGGCGCGGCTGCATCGGAACCCCACCGGGTTCCGGCACGGTCCTGGCCGGCTGTCGGCCACCACCTGATCCACCTGGTACGGCTGGTCCGCCCGGCCCACCCGGTCCCGCTGGGGCCGGGCTGCGGCGTGGCTGAGCGGCCACACCGTTCTGGACGTCCATCACGGCGTGCGCCACGAGGCCGCCCATCGGGTCGTGCCTGATCAGGTCCCGGAGACGGGAGCGCGATGAACGCCCCTCGTTGCCGGGGTAGAGGTGCTTGCCGAGTCCCACTGCGTGAGCGAGCGCGGCGAGCGCCGCGGTCCGCGGGTCCGGTGGTACGCCGGTGCGGATCGCACTGTCCAGCCGGGACCTGATGTCCCGGCTGATTGCCGTGTCCGTCGCCTGGTAGCGAGTCGTCGGCAGTACTCCGCACATCTGGCCCGATACGGCATGCACCATGCCGCACCGCTCCAGGTGCGCGAGGTAGATCTGGCGCAGCCCCAGTCGGGGCCCGCCAATCCAGTGGACTGCCCGAACCGGGCTGCCGCGCCTGCGCAGCAGTTCCAGTGCGGAGTCCAGAGTCGGATCTCCGGTCGGCCGTGGCATCACCACGGCGATACGATCCCCGTCTGGGGCTATCCGTCCGGCCAGCGCCAGCTCCACTAGCTGTGCTCCGGCCAGACCGAGGTCGAGCGACTGCGGCTGCGCTGTGGTACCCGTGGCCGGGTCCAAAGCGAGCAGCAGAAGCTCCTCCGGAATTGTTCTGCGGCTCCTGCCCATCCATGCCTCCCCGCGTGGATGAATGACAGGGTGACCCCTCTCACATTGGTCTGTCGAGAGTGCGTGACCGGTAAGTACGGGAACCAGTAGGTATGTCGTTCTCGTCTACCACGGGGGTTAAGCCCCCACACAGGACACTGGTACATGGTTCGGACAGCGGGTCCGGCCGTGTTTTGGCGCAACGGCAACGCGAGCGGCATGGCGTACGAGGAGGCATCGGTGGCGGGCGAGACCCCCGACAGGTCGAAGCAGCGGAAGTCGTCGGGGAACCCGACTGGGGCAGAACCGTCCGTGCCGGCACCGGCGCCGGAGGAACGCGACCCGCGCCTTGCGGTGGCCCGCGAGGTCCCCGCGGCGCGGGAGGACCAGGCGACGGCGGTCTTCTCGACGAAGGCGGTGAAGGCGTCCGGCGCCGCCGGTTCCGGGACTGCCGAGGGCACGCAGGGTTCCGACAGCGGCGAGAGCGGCGACAGCGGCGAGAAGGGCGACGCGCGGCTGCGGGCCGCTGTGGCGGCGTGGGTGGCCTCGGCGGACGACGAGGCCACCGAGTCCTCGGAGGGCGCCGCGGAGGGCGAGGGAACGGCTTCCGAGGAGGCCGCGACGTCGAACGACGAGAAGAACTCCCGGGAGGCGGAACCTTCCGCCGCTTCTACGAGCACGGCTGCCGCTGCCGCCGAGGCGGGCCCCGCTTCGGCGAAGGACAGCACCCCGGCGGACGAAACCCCGGCTGACGCCGAGCCCGAGGACACCAAGCCGGGCGAGGCCGCGGGTACGGGCGGTTCTTCGGGCGACTCCCGCGACGGCGACGAGGCCGAGGGCGCGGATGGTCCCTCGGGTGCCGAGGGAGGCTCCCGTAGCGCCGATGCTGCGGCGGGTGCGGCCGGTTCTTCGGCTGCCGAGGCTGCCGAGGCTGTCGCGGGTGACTCCCGTGACGCTGACGAGGCTGCGGGTACGGGCGGGTCTGGGGCTGGCGCGGGCGATTCCCGTGACGGCGACAAGGCCGCGGGCGCGGACAAGGCTGCCGCGGGCGATTCCCGTGACGCTGACGAGTCCGCGGGTGCGGGCGGTTCGACGGGTGCCGCAGCTGGCTCCCGTGGCGGTGGCAAGGCTGCGGGCGGGGCTGGTTCCTCGGGCGGTGCGGGTAGCTCTCGTAGCGCCGATGGTGCCGCGGATGACTCCCGTGACGGCGACGAGGCCGAGGGTGCGGATGGTTCCTCGGGTGCCGAGGGAGGCTCCCGTAGCGCCGAGGCTGCGGCGGGTGCGGCCGGTTCTTCGGCTGCGACAGCTGCCACAAGCGACTCCCGTGACGCTGACGAATCCGCGGGTGCGGGCGGGTCTGGGGCTGGCGCGGGCGAATCCCGTGACGGCGACAAGGCTGCGAGTACGGGCGGTTCCTCGGCTGGCGCGGGTGGCTCCCGTGACGGTGACAGGGCTGCGGGTGCGGCTGGTTCGGCGGGGGGCGTGGCTGGCTCTCGTGGGACCGGCAAGTCCGCGGGTGCGGGCGGTTCTGGGGCTGGCGCGGGTGGCTCCCGTGACGGTGACAAGGCTGCGGGTATGGGCGGTTCGGTGGGGGCCGCGGCTGGCTCCCGTAGCGACGGTGCTGGCGCGGGCGATTCCCGTGACGGTGACGAATCCGCCGGTGCGGACGAGTCTCCGGCCGCCGCGGGTGACTCCCGTGAGGGCAGCAAGGCCGCGGGAGCGGCTGGTTCAGCGGCTGTCGCGGATGACGTGCGTGGCTCCCGTGACGACGCCACCTCGGAGGACTCCGAGCGCGGCCCCAAGGCCGCGACCGACGCCGGCGCCGACGACAAGGCCTCGGGCCGGACCCCCGAGCCCCCCTCCACCGGAGTCGACCAGGCCACCGCCATCTTCAAGGCGTTGCCCCCGAAAGCCGTCGACCAGCCGACCACCATGCTCAAGCTGGGCGATCACAAGCCCGGGGCCAAGAAGCCCGAGGGCAAGGCCGAGAACAAGGCTGACGCAAAGACCGACGCAAAGCCCGGTGCAAAGCCCGGTGCGAAGTCCGAAGGGGACGCCGAGCGCACCAGTAAGTTCGTCGCGCTCAAGCCGCTGGACCACTCCTCGCCGGGCGGCACGACGCCCCCGGCCGCGCCGGCCCCCGGAGCCAAGGCGCCCACGCCCGCAAAGGCGCCCACGCCCGAAAAGGCGCCCACGCCTGAGAAGTCGGCCAGCGTAGGGCCCGAGCGCACCACCCAGCAGCCTCTTCCGCCCAGGCCCCCGCTCGACCTCCTCGCCGAGCTGACCAACACCCCGCCGCCGCCGGAGACCCCGGTCCGCACCGCCGTGCGGAGGGTCAAGATCTGGACGCCGCTGGTGCTGCTCATGGTGGTCGTCTTTGCGGTCGTACAGGCAGTGCGTCCGCTCCCGACCCCCACCCTCACGCTGACCGCGAAGGAGACCGTCACCTTCGAGGGCGACAAGCCGTCCCTGCCGTGGCCGAGTCAGGGCCAGGCCGCGATGGACGTCAACGGCATCGGGACGTTCGGCTCGTCCGGCAGCCAGAAGCCGGTGCCGATCGCGAGCATCGCCAAGGTCATGACGGTCTACCTCGTCCTGCGTGACCACCCCCTGAAGAAGGGCGGCAACAACGGCCCGGACATCCCGGTCGACGCCGCCGCGCAGAAGCACTACGAGACGGGCAAGGCGGAGAACGAGTCGGTCGTCAAGGTGACCGAGGGCCAGAAGATCTCCGAGTACGAGGCGCTGCAGGCGGTCATGCTGCCGTCCGCGAACAACGTCGCCAAGCTGCTCGCCCGCTGGGACACCAAGAGCGATTCCGAGGACGAGTTCGTCGCGAAGATGAACAAGACCGCCAAGGAACTCGGCATGAAGAACACCCACTACACGGACCCGAGCGGCCTCGACAAGACGACCGTCTCCACCGCCTCGGACCTGGTGAAGCTGGGCCGGGCCGCGATGGAGGACCCGGTCTTCAACGAGATCTCCCGCCAGCCCAGCTACAAGGACCTCAACGGCGACAAGCAGAACAACTTCTTCGGGCTCGTCCCGACGGTCGCCATCGGCATCAAGACCGGCACGACCACCGCGGCGGGCGGCAACATCCTCTTCGCGGCGGAGAAGAAGGTCGGCGGCGAGACCCAAACGATCATCGGTGCCGCCCTCGGCCAGTACGGGCAGAACGGCACGGCCAACATCGACGAGGTCACCGGGGTCACCAAGAAGCTCATCGAGGCCGGCCAGGGCGCGCTCACGTCCAAGAAGATCGTGAAGAAGGGTGACGTCGTCGGCGAGGTCGACGACGGTCTGGGCGGCACGACCCCGGTCGTCGCCACCAAGGACGTCGCCGCGGCGGGCTGGTCCGGCCTGACGGTGAAGCTGAAGCTCGGCGACAAGGCCGGCGGCTCGGTCCCGCACACGGCGAAGGCCGGCACCGAAGTGGGTGTGCTGAGCGTCGGCGACGGCAAGGACGGCGCCGTCGAGGTGCCCGTCGCGCTCCAGAAGGACCTCGCGGAGCCGGGCTTCGGGGCCAAGCTCAAGCGCGTCGGCTGAGGCACGCACGACGGAACACGCAACACGACGCGCAGCGCGACGCAGAGCACAACGCGCGGCAAGCGCACAGCAGGACGCGCACGGGACGCGGGGGCACGGGCGGAGGCGCAAGCCGCCGCCCGTGCCCCCTGTCCGGCCGCCCCCCTCGGGGGGTGCCGTGCGTGCTAGCGTCACAAGTTCGGGGAGAGCAGTAGGCCGGGGCTGAGCGACGGGGTGTTCCGGGACGGACCCCCCTGGCGCGGCACCCGGACGGACAGAACGACACGGGGAGTGCCGCAAGTGGCCACAGCGGAGCCGACGCGAGCCGACGACGCCGATCCTGAGCCCGGCACCGGTGGCGGCACCCGCACCGGGGCGCGAATACGGCTGCCCGCCCAGCGCAGCGCCGAGCCCGCGGCACCCGAACCGGACTCCAAGTGGAACCTGTTCCTGCGCAACCCCGTGACCATCACGACCGCCGCCGCCGCGGTCCTGCACGTCGTCTGGTTCTTCACCTTCGCCAACAGCGGCGGTGACCTCGCCGCGCAGGACGCGTGGGCCGAGTTCGTCGGACGGCACCCCGACTCCGCGTACAACCTCGCCTGGTACGGCGGGATGCACCCGGTGTCGTACAGCGTCGTCTCGCCGTATCTGATGTCGGTGCTCGGTGTCCGGACCACGATGATGATCGCCGGGACGGTCTCCGCCGCCCTGCTCACGATGATCCTGGTCCGCAGCCGCGCCGTGAAGCAGCCCCTGTGGCCCGCGTTCGCGGGTGTCTTCGCGCTGTTCTGCAACGCGGTGTCGGGCCGCGTGACGTACGGGCTCGGCCAGATGTTCGCGCTCATGGCCGTCGCGGCCGTCTTCTGCTGGCCCTACCGCTGGCGCTACAAGCGGTGGGCGAAGGCGCTGGTCGCCGCGCCGTTCGCCGCGCTCGCGACGATGGGCAGCCCGGTCGCCGGACTCTTCGTGGGCATGGTCGCCGTCACGCTGTTCCTCAGCAAGCGCTACCCCGGTGCGTACGCGCTCGGGCTCGCGCCCGCCGCCGTCGTGGGCATCTCCGCGTGGCTCTTCCCGTTCTCCGGCACGCAGCCGATGTCGTTCGGGTCGGCGTCGCTGCCCCTGATCTGCTCCGGCCTCGTCTTCTTCCTCGTGCCGAAGCAGTGGAAGACCGTGCGGATCACCACCGCCGTGTACGCGGCCTTCGTGCTCGGCGTCTGGCTGATCAGCTCGCAGATCGGCTCCAACATCTCCCGTCTCGCGATGTCCTTCGCGGGCGTCGCGCTGCTTGCCGCGCTGCCGTTCACGGTGCCGAAGTCCCGTAAGTGGTACGCGATCGTCCTGGCCCTCGTCGGCTTCACCGGCTGGGTCGGGTTCAAGGCGGTCGACGACATAATCCACACGACGCCCCAGGCCTCCTGGACGCGTGAGCTGGCGCCGCTCGTCAACGAACTGCAGGAGGTCGGCGCCGAGAAGGGCCGCGTCGAGGTGGTGCCCGCGCGCAGCCACCGCGAGGCCTCCGCGCTCTCGCCGTACGTGAACCTCGCCCGCGGCTGGAACCGGCAGGCGGACATGGAGCGCAACCCCCTCTTCTACGACGACACCCTCAACTCCGCGAACTACCACGAGTGGCTCCAGCGCTGGGCCGTGCACTACATCGTGCTGCCCACGGGCGAGCCCGACGGCGACGGCGGCAAGCGCGAGGCCGCGCTGCTCGAGCGGGGCCTGCCGTATCTGAAGCAGGTGTGGGTGGACTCCAACTGGCAGCTGTACGAGGTCACCGATCCGACCCCGCTCGCCGATCCGCCCGCCGTCGTCGACCGCGCCGAGGCAGGCGGAATGACGATCGAGGTGAAGAAGGCGGGCCGCATCCTGATCCGGATCCCGTACTCGCCGTGGCTCAGCCTCGTCGACGCCGATGGCAAGGGCGTCGAGCGCCCGCGCGAGACCGACGAGTCCAAGCGGCAGCGCGAGGACGACGAGGACCGCCCCAAGGAGTTCGACAACCTCAACGGCTGCCTGATGGAGGCCGCGGAGGACGCCGAGGGCGACAAGTGGACCGAACTCATCGCCCCCGGCCCCGGCGTCTACCGCCTGGGCGCGCCCTACCAGCTGCCGCGCGGCACCGCCTGCCCCGAGGAGCTGCGCGAGAGCGCGCGCTGACGGATTCCGCCGGCGCGCGCCAGCCGTACCGGATCACTGGCGCGGGGCCACCGGGAACGCCACGTCGCACACCGGGTCCTCGGGACCGGCCGTGTCCCACTCCACGAAGTAGATCTCGCGGCACGGTCCCGTGACCTGCAGGCCTTCCCTGGCCACCCATGCCTCCACCGCCTCGAACGCGCCGAGGATCTGCGGATAGGAGACCTGGGCCTTGGTGATGCGGGTGTAGGCGATCCGGTGGGCGGGTTCCACGCGGGAGTTCGAGCCGTGCTGCCGGCCCGCCTTCAGCGCCCAGGCCCGTGCCGCCGCCGCGTCCCTGACCGGGACGCAGGCCTCCGCGGGCCCGTCGCTGTCCTGGGTGACCTCGGCGTGGTAGACCACGAACGCCGGGGCCGCGATGCCGCCGCACTCGCGCTCGGCCGCCTCCTCCAGGCGGCCCGTCGACGCGCCGATCCAGACGGGCAGCTCCTCGGAGAGCAGATGCCTGCTCTCACAGATGACGTACTGCTCCGGCACGTCGACGGTAGTGACCTCGAATTCGTTCCCGTACATCTCGGGCGTCTCAGACATGTCAGTCATCCCAGAACCTCTTCCGGACAGTCGTCCACGGAGGTACCCCACGAGCGTGCGCCGCTCCGCGTGCCGCTCCTCGACGTCCGCCCAGTACGTGGCGACCGCCCGCCCCGCCTGCTCGCCGTCGAGCCGTACCGTCGCGGTGATGTCCGCGAGCGGCATGCCGAGGCGGCGCAGCAGGACGACGGTGCGGGCGTGTTCCACCTGCGCCGCGGTGTAGTGGCGGTAGCCGGTGGAGGCGTCGACGTACGCGGGGGTGAGCAGCCCGAGTCGGTCGTACAGGCGCAGTGCCTTGGGCGACAGCCGGGCGCGGGCGGCGAACTCACCGATGCTGAGCAGCGGTTCGCCTGTCTGCGGGTGTACGTCCATGGGGGCATCCTCCGTCACCGGACCCCTTGGCCCGGCACGGGGACGATGGGCTCTGCCCCAGGGGCAAGGTCAACCGCTGCCGCTGCCGTCCGTTCTGGGCGGTGCGTCCCGGTGGCCGTAGTACGCCTGGGCCTCCAGCCACCGGCGGTGCCTGCCGCGCCGTACCCCGACGATGATCGCGATGCCGGAGCCCGCGAGGAGGCCGAGGAGCGGCACGACGACGGTCACGACGATGCCGCCGACGAAGGACGCGAGGTCGGCGTCGTCGCCGGGCGCGAAGGTGAGGACGCCGCCCGGGTCGTCGCACTTCACGCGGTAGTCCGCGTCCGTGTCCGACTTCAGCACGAACGCCCGCTCCCACTCGGCGCTGCCCTTGGTGACGGTGAAGGTGCTGTCGGGGACGGTCACCCGTGGCGCGGACCCGGCAGGACCGGAGACCACCTTGCAGTGCGCACGGGCGACGGAGGGGCTGCGTACGTAGATGGCGGCATGGTCATCGGGCCCGAACCGCAGCGTGACGGACTGCCCGCTCGGGAACGCCCTGTCGTCGTCGACGGAGTCGGCCGTCGAGCTCAGCGTCAGCACGAAGCTCACGATGCCGATGCCCACACAGACCGCCGCCATCACCCCCGCGACGACGAACCACCGCCTCCGGGGCCGCAGTTGCCCCGAGTCGATGCGGGGAGGCGGCCCGGGCGGTGGCCCATAGGGATACATGTCGGAACGATGGCAGCCGGTGGGGGTCGGGGAAAGCCCGCGCCCAACGAGTCGGCTGATTACGGTGCTTGACCCGCAATCGATCGCGACTCACCACGGCTCATGACTCTTGACCCTTCGCGTAGTCGCGCCAGATCTGGACGGGAAAGACGTTCCCGTGCTGTGAACCGGCCCCGCCCACCCCCGACATGGGCAGGAGCTGCGGCTTGTCCGGGCTGGTCCGGAACATCGTCACCGCGGTCGACAACTCCTCGGTGGTGGCGGTGAACCAGGCCGAGCGGAGACGGTCCTGGTCGCCGGTGCGCCCGGCGATGACCGGGCGGTGGACGGACGAGGTGCCGACGCCCCGCATCGCGGTGGCGGCCTCGTCGGCGACATCCGGGTCCAGCGCGCGGCGGGCACCGGGACGCGCGAGCCCCTCGGCTTCGACGGCCTCGTCGTCCTTGACGATCTTGGTCACCGAGTACGGATCGTGCTGCAGGCCACGGTTGGCGAAGGTGCCGTAGGCGCCGGCCATGCGGATCGCGCTGGGGGTCGACGTACCGACGGGAAAGGTCCGTTCCAGGCGGGCCATGCTGTCTTCGAGCAGCCCGGAGGCGACGGCGGTGCGCCGCACCCGCTCCCACCCGACGTCCTTGCCGAGCCGTATGTAGGTGGCGTTGCCGCCCTTCGCCAGGGCTTGGCGCAGGGTGGGGTGAGTGCTGTCGGGACCGGCGGCGATGCGGCCGGCGGTACTGGTGATGTCGCTGCTGCTGCCGGGGGTGGGCGCGCCCGTGCCCTGCAGGAAGCCGTGGTCGTCGTAGAAGCTCCCGGCGGAGACGGCCTGCCACGGTACGTCGCGCCCAACCGAAGGCTCAACGGAAGCCCCACCCTTCCCACTCGCCTGTTTCCCACCCGACTTCCTGCCTGAAGTTCGGATGCCGTTCTCCAGGGCGGAGGCGAGGACGAAGGGCTTGAAGGCGGATCCGACGGGGACGCCGGAGGTGTCGGCGTTGTTGGTGAAGTGCCGGGTGGCGTCGGCGCCTCCGTACAGGGCGACGATGGCGCCGTCGGACGGACGCACGGAGGCGGCGCCGACCTGCACGCCCTTGTCGGCGGCGCGCTTCTTCGGGTCGATGTCACGGTCGAGGACGCGCTCGACCGCGCCCTTCAGCCGCTGGACCTTGCCCTGGTCGAAGGTGGTGTGGATCTTGTAGCCGCCGCGGGCGAGGTCCTTGTCGGTGAGGGAGGTGTGCTGCTTGATGTACTTGTTCGCGACGTCGACGAGGTAGCCGGTCTGCCCGCCGAGGCTGGTGGTCCGGGACTCCTTGTGGGGTTCGGGGTAGGTGGTGAACTTCTCGCGGACCTTCGGCTTCATGAGCCCGGCCTTGACCTGCCGGTCGAGGATCCACTGCCAACGGGCCTCGGAGCGGTGGTGGTTGACCGCGCTCACGGAGGGGTCGTACTGCTCGGCGCCCTTGAGCAGGGCCGCGAGGGCGGCGCCTTGGCTGGGGTTCAACTGCCGGGCGGGGATGCCGTAGTAGGCGTGGGCGGCGGCCTCGATTCCGTAGGCGCCACGCCCGAACCAACTGGTGTTGAGGTACCCCTGGAGGATTTCCTGCTTGCTCTTCTTCCGGTCCACCTTCAGCGCGATGACGAACTCCTTGACCTTCCGGGTGACCGTCTGGTCCTGGGAGAGGTAGGTGTTCTTCACGTACTGCTGGGTGATGGTGGAACCGCCTTGGGTCTCCTGGCCGCGGACCATGTTGACGGCGGCGCGGACGAGGCCCTTGGGCGAGACGCCGGAGTCGCTGTAGAAGGTGTCGTTCTCGGCGGCGATGACGGCGTTCTCGACGGCGTCGGGAATCTCCGAGAGCCGCACGTTCTGCCGGTTCACCTCACCGGTGCTGACCATCTGGGTGCCGTCGGCCCAGTAGTAGACGTTGGCCTCGCGGCGGGCGGCGTCGTTCTCGTCAGGGATGTCGACGGAGGCGTACACGAAGGCGAAGAGGCAGCAGAGGGAACCGACGAGGAACGCGATCCCTCCGAGCCCCTGCCGCCAGGAGGGAAGCCACCGCCGGAGCCCGCGTCTGCCGTGCCGGGGGTAGTCGACGAGGCGAGCGCGTCGCCGTCGTGGCTTGCGGGCGCGGGGGTTCTTGGGCGCGCGCACCGGCTTCCCCTGAGTGTGTGTCCCCATGGTGGGGGAGAGGGGGGTGGCGGGGCGGGGGGTTGGCCGGGGAGGTATTAGGGGGACGTAACAGCGGGGAGGGTGTTAGGGGGCGGTAACAGTGGGGCCAAGCGGCTGCGGTTGGGGCTGGGGTTACGGCAGTGGCAGTGGCCGTGGCAGCGGCAGTGGCTGGGGTCGCGGCTTCGGTTGCTGGATTGGTGGCGGGGCCCGGCCGCGGCGGCTCCCCTTGGCCACGGCCGGCCCGCCTCAACCATGAGGGGCGACGACGCGGGAGTGTGCCGACCACCATGGGAGTCATGGAGCGGCGACGGGCCTGAACCAACACCAGCATTCACACCGAAGCCACCGCTTCTTCTCCCGTGTGCCCGGGGCGGGGCGATCGACACAGGTTGATGTGTGAGTCCGGCGGGGCCAGGAGTGGGGGTGCCGCAGCCGGGCGGGGCTGTGGCTTCGGGCCCGGCGAGAGGCCCTGCACAAGGTCTGGTTGTCAGCTCCCGCAGGTCTGGTTGTCAGTTCCCGGCCCTGTTGTCAGTGCCCGGTTCTAGGGTGACCCGCATGGCAACGTTTCGTTCCGGCTTCACGCTCTGGCGCATGGTCACGTCGGCCCAGAAACTCACCGAGCACCCGAGCACTCGAGAGCGAATCGACGCGGTGCTACGCATCATGGGTGGCCTGGGCGGGACGTACGGCAAGGGAAGGCCCTTGGTGGATGCGTTGGAGGACGTGGCTCAAGACGCCATCCTCCAAGGGGACTTCGCATTCGCCCAGCGCTTCCAGCGCTTCGCCGCGTATGCAAGAGGTGACCTGTTCCTCGAAATCCTGGAGAACTACTACGACGAAGAGGCACGGCAGCGCAGCGAGGAAGGCATGCGGCGGATGATTGCCATGGGGGCCGACCGTGCGGTTGCCGCCCTGGACGTGCTGTGTCGTGACAAGCCCGATGCGACGGCCGCGGACGCCCGTGACCTCTTTCGCGGGATAGCCCAGTCCGTCGATCACTTGGGTCTCGGGTCCGGCGAGGGCGGGATTCAGCTGCCCATCCGGGAGGCGCGGCGACTTCAGCAGTACGGCCACATGGAGATAGTCCTTCGGAACTTGCCCCGGCCGGCCTCCGTCGAGGCCGCACGGATGATGAGTGACGTACTCTCCAACGTCGACGCGGGGATGCTTGCCCAACTGCTCGAACTGCGGACAAGACAAGCCGGTTTAGCCGCCCTGCGCGCCGCAGTGGAGGAGCCGAACAGCTCTGAGAGCGCCCTGCACGCCTGTCTGAAGAACCAGGAGTGGATCTTCGGAGGCGCCTACGTGGCCGAGTTGGCCCGCAGGCAGTACACCCCGGACACCATCCTCGACATCCCTCTGCTGCGTGGCGATGGCTCCCTGCACGTGGTGGAACTCAAGCGTGCCAACATCAAGAACCTGGTCATCCGGCTCAACGGCCACCTGATGCTGGGCGCCCCGGCGCATCACGCCGTCTCCCAGGCTCAGAACTACCTGCGGGCCATGGATGAGAATCGCCCGAACATCCTGGCCGAACACGGCGTCGATACCCGCCGGGCCTCGGCAACGGTGGTGATCGGACACTCCCGCTACGTGACCGGGGGCGTCACACCCCAGGAAATCGCGGAGACACTGCGGACCTACAACACGCATGCCGCGCGCATCGAAGTGATCACCTACGAGACCTTGCTGGAGTCGGCCTCACGGATGCTGGCTCTCTCGTCCGCACGTGAGGACTCCGGCACGGACGAGGAGCCCGCAGCATGAACGACACTCCGCCCGCCGTCGAACCGCTCCTCGCCCGCCTGTGCGGCGGCGAGATCACCGGCAAGGACTACGTCGGCTACTTCATGAACGAGTACGGAGAGGAGCTCGTCTTCGCCCAGAGCCGGGGCGAAAAGACCGCCCGGCTCTGGCACAGCGACACAGACTGGGAGATGTATCGCGTGGGCGACCACTCGATACGGCTCGACGGCCCGATGGACGGCATGATCACTGTCGAGGGCCTGATCATCCACCGTGCGGAGGCGACCTGGCTGTCCTCCTGCCTGGCTGCCTCCCGCCACCTGCGTAGGGGACACGTCTGACGACCTCTTTGAGGCCGGGACGACCATTGGGGTCAGGGGCTCCGTCGCGAAGTCACCAGGACGTCGTCGGGAAGTCGTCGGGAAGTCTGCATTGCGGGCGCAATCAGCGGGCTGGCCTGCGAGGCTGTGTCATGTGACGTACGCAGTGAGTGTGGACACCCGGATAGCCGGCGGAACCGCGGAGATGGATGAGCTGCAGCGGGTCGGCGCCGGCGCTCTCCTCGAGGACGGCTTCGAGTCCGTCGAGGAGATCGCGGGCCCTGACGGCATGGAGATCAAGCTCCTCGACACATTTGTGGGCGTGTACCCCGGCGGTGCACTCCTGAAGGTCTTTGTGGACGCCCCGGCGCTGGAGTTCGCCGAGGAGTCCGTACGCGAACTGGTGGAGGAACTGCTCGACCGCACGGAGCTGCTCTCGGACTGGACCGTCGAACGATGCCAGGTGGAACTGCATCCGGACCTCGCGAAGGAGAGCCTGGACGCGGCCGACGGCCCGGACGCGCCACCGGATGACGTCGAGTCCCGCCGAGCGCGACTGATGGGGCTGGCCGCGGGAGCGGCCTCCACGGACGCGACGGGGACGGCGGCGGAAACCGACGCGATCCGCACCAAGATCCGAACCCTGGCCCCGAGGCTGGCGGCGTTCGACGCGGGGATGTTCGGGGTGCTCGACGCCGAGGAGGGCGGGGACGGCGGGGGCGAGGACGCCGATCAGGACTCGGGCACCCCTACTACCTCACCCGAGGACGCCGAGCTTGCTGCCGGGGCCTTGATCTGGGGCACAGACGTCCTCCTGGACGAGCTGTTCCAGGACGCTCACGCGTTGGACAGGGAGGGAACGAACGTCGCCGAATGCGACGGCCCCATGTGGCTCCTGGACGAGCTGCCCCCGCGCTACGCCCTGCAGTACGACGCACGCTTCGCCCGGCGTTTCCTGGTGACGGCGATCGCGCTGACCACGCGGTTGACGGAGGGAAGTTTCCTGCAGCTGAGCTGCGTGGCCGAAGAGCTGGCGCTCAGGCTGCTGCTGCACGAGGCCGAGGTCACGCTCGACACGTTCGGCCTCCTGGACGAGGGCGTCGCTGCGGCACTGGAATGCTTCGCCGCTCTCGTGTACGAGGACATGGACCACGAGTGGCTCTACGACGACGCGATGGACGGCATCGACGAGAGCGAGGCGGGCGAGGCCCTCGGCATCACCCCCATGGGCATCGCCAACTGGTTCACGCCCTTCAACAAGGACCGATACGTCCACCCGTACGCAGCGGACGAGCCCGAAACCGAAACCGAACAGAGCCCAAGCGAGGACTCCAGTCCTTGAGCACGCCCGAGCCCGCTGCCGGGCTCGGACCCGCACGTCCTTGAGACGGCCGTGGAACGCATTGCCCCGGTAGTGGTACCTCACATGCGTCCGCAAGTTCTGCGTACTCGTCCGGTTGGCCATGTACCGGGGCGCTATGCCGACGAACAAGAGACGCCCGTCCACCAGCTCTGCATGGGGTGCCCGCTCAAAATGCCACCCATAGACCCCAGCAACCGCCGGAACGGCGCCAGGCCGCCCCAAAATCTCCCCCGCCGACCAAAGCCGTTCAGGACTGGCGAGAACAGTGGATTGCAAGAAACCCCCGGTGCGCCCCACGGTTGCGAACTGGATCTCTACGGGACAGGGCGGGGCGGGAGCTGGTGACCTCAGCGACTGCCGGGGTGCCGCGTAGGGACGGACTCAGCTACGTCTTGTGAGAGAGGCGGCGCCTGCCGCGAGGAGTCTGACATGAACCAGGGCGCCGTATCGATGTTGATGGCATACGGCGCCCTGGCCTCCATGGCATGTGACTCAGCGGCTCACGCCGCTGCCTGCCCCCTCAGCCATGAGGTGGCAGGCAGCGCGCCCGCCTGTCGGACCTCTGCACCGTCGGTGGCGGTCAGTTCCTCTTGTGTCTCGTGGATGTCTGCCAGCAGATGCTTCACCCGGTCTTCCAGATATGGGCCGGCGGCTCCCTTGGGGACGGTCACCCAGACCGGCCCGCCTTGCCGCGTATCGCCGACGGCGTGACCGAAGAAGCCCTTCACGTCGCTCCGGTGCTCCACGATCCGCACGCCGCAGTAGCCGACCAGTTCCTGCAGGGATGCGACGGCTTCCGGGCGGGCGTACTCGCGTCCCTGCGCGATGAACTCGTTGAGGCAGGACCGCAGTCGGTCGGCTTCATCGAAGGTCATCTCCACGTGGTGCCACTTCTGGGTGGTGCCGATGGTGAGGTCGATCAGAGGAAGCGGATCATGCGGCATGTGCTCCATGACGAGATCGAGCGTCTCTGCCTCTTGCCCGTACTTACTGTGGACCACCGGATGCAGCGCCAATTCCATGCTGGTCTCCTCCGTTGCGTGGAACTGATCGGCCAGAAGCCCGGTCACGCTGTGCTCCTCCTGGTCCCGGTACTGGCACCAGGGCGGGCAGGGGGCGACGAGTTCAAGTGGATGAGTGGCGGCCGGGTAGAGGCTGTCATCCTCGGCGGCACCGCCGAGGATGACAGCCTCGAACCGGTGCCGCAGCCCTCGGAGCCGCAGGGCGAATTTCTCCACGCCGGCGATGAGCTCCCCCAGGGCAGCGGAGTCCAGTTCAGCCGTACCGTCGACGGCCGAAAGCCATAGACGGGGCTGCTCGCCGCGCGCTTCCTCATCGTGTCCGAGGCCGATCTGCACGGACAGCAAGGGGGCTTCGAGGCTCGGACTCATTTCTGCAGGGGCGGTCAGACGCACCGGGATGCTGACGTGGCTCCCGACTGCCTCCGCGTGTGCATCGCGGGCGCACCAGGCGGGGCACTCCTGCTCGGCTGGGTGAAGGGGCAGAACTGTCGTGGTGGACATGATGTCTCCTTTGTTGGGAGTGACGTCGTGTCCATCAGTTTTGATCCCGCTCATGGGCATCACGCCCTAAGCTCCCAAACTGGGTATATGACCCGTTCGTCCAGGTCAGGCTGTGCCCCCGGCAGTCGAAGGCAGCTCGAAGCGCCACCCTGCCAGGGAGCATCTGTTGCCCGGCTCCCGGTCGTGGTTCGGTGACGGCCCAGGAGACTGCTGGGGTTGCTGTACGTCTCTGTTGTTTCGAAAGGCCCCAACAGCCATCAACACGCTTTCCAACTGTGGTGGTGGCCCCGAGGGCTCTGAACGGGGCCGTTCACCTGCGTTCATGGACGGCCGGTCGTCTGGACGGCTACCGCCGCCGGTCCCGTCTGGACGGCCGTGAACGGCGCTGAATGAGGCGGAGACTGAGACGGAAGCGTGCCCCCGGCCTCAAGGCCTGAGCTGGCTCTCCTGGGGGTCGAAGCAGACCAGCCCCATTGAGTCCGCCACGGCCGCTGCGTAGGCAGAGGCCTCCTCAGCCATGCTCCAGCGCATCGGGAAGTAGATCAGCGGACCTCTCGCCTCTCCAATCAATGGCCCCGTTGACCAGGGTGAGGAATCCTCCTCGTCCTCGGTCAGGTCACACCACCGTTCCAGGAGAGCGGAGACGTAAGCCGCTATGCGCTCGGTCGGTGGATGCTCCGCGTCCGTGTCGACGTAGCGCTCGTAGAGGCCAGTGAACGCTCGCGCGGCCGCCTTGTCGTCCGCAGGGCGCTCGCCCTCCCACACAGCCAAGTCGTAGCTCACGCCCGGAGGCTTTCACGCTGCACTGACAGGCGAGCCTTGCCGGAGATCTAGGGCTAGTTGGGCTTCTGACTGGATGCCCACGGTGCGGCGCCTTCCTCGACCGTGCGACCTCTTCGTCCCGAAGCAACTTTGGGGAGAGGTTGAGCGGAACTAACTGCCGTGCTGAGCTGCGGAGATGGTCCGCCGTTGTTCGCGCCTGTCCGATGCTGTCTGTAGGCGTTGTCACTCAGTTAGACACTCACCGAGTCTCGCTCTCATCCTTGGGACCGGTAGAGGGCTCTGCATTCCGTATTAAGATCGCTAGTATCGCTGTCGTGTCGACTGCGGAAGATGGGCCAGAGACGCCCGAACCCGAGTCTGCGCCCCTATCTCGTTGGGAGCGTGTGGGGGCGTCCCTCCTGGGTGTCGGGCTGACAGGCGCGGGTGTTGCCGCCGTCTTCGTGACCAGTAATCAAGCTGGTTCGGTCGCTCTATTGCTTGTCGGTGTCGTCCTCTTGGTCATGGCGATCAATGGGTCCCCGCTGACCCGAGCCCGCTACCAGGACTACGAGTTGCTCATGGCGCCTAGACGCCGACAGGTCGTGGAGACCATCGAAGGCGATTCGCCCGAAGAGGCGCGACAAGCTCTCCAGGTTCTGCGCACGATCGATCCGGGAGCTAGCCGCGATCCGGCTGTAGCTCATTTTTCCGGACTCGTGCTGGAACGCGAGGTAGCCAGCCGCCTGAGGCTCCTTTATCCGTCGACTGTTCATCTTGACGGGCCTTTGGATGGTGGGGTCGACCTGCTCGTTCGGACTGACCATGGTGCGATCGGCATCGAGGTTAAGTCGGGTGAGACCCCCCTTAGCGGAATTGATCTTCGCCGCATGGTTGATCGAGTGGCAAGGAGCCGATCAACCTACGCAGGGGTAAGCGTCGATGCGATTCTCATGGTGACGAACAGGCCTCTCCCGGTGTCGTTGGACAGACGAGTGAGAGAGCTGAATTCGATCATGCCAACTGCTGTTGTGCGGTGGGTGGACGAGCAGGACGATCAAGCTCTCGAAATGAAGATCCAGGAGCTGTCCGATCAACTCAATCCGTCCGAATGACTCCTCCCAAGACAGCAACTCACCACCTCCCCTAGCTCCCATTCCGTCCGCCGTCGACCCACACATCTGAGGAGCGGGCGTGGTTCATGGCGTCCAGGTGGAGCGCGCCACTGTACGAACGACCTGGACGCCATGGGCCGCGTCTGCTCGGCTTTGCCTGGGTCGATGGTGGACGGGATGGGAGCCCCCAACGCTCGCCACGATGTGCCCGCGGTCGCGTACGGCGCCCCCTCCATCCCAGAGTCAGAGCGCCCCCGCCGGAGGCATTGCCTTGTCCCTAGGCTGGTTTGTCGAGTGCTCGCCGATTGTCCTCGGCCCTATCCAGGTGTGGGCGGGCGTCGACGCAGCCGGGCACTTGATGGGTGTAGGGAAAGTTCGATCTCTCAGATCGGCGATGATCGCCGTGCCAGCCTTTCGCCGGTAGACGCAAGCAGCGAATGGTTCTCCCTGTCGGCCTTCCAAGCGAGGTACCTACCGGCCCGCCCGCTAGAGCGGTGCCCCCGGGTGCCAGGCTTCGCGCAGGGCAGGCCCGTGGGGCCCCTGCCTGCGCATCCTGCAACTCACCTGCGGTGAAGCTTCCACACAGATGCCGGGAGGTGGCCGGTGCGCGCGGTGTTCAGTCGGATGAGGTGCGGGAGGGCTTCGGTGGTGAGTCCCAGGGCCTCGGTGAGGCGGCGGATTGTTGTGTATGTGGTTCCTCGTGTGGCGGCTTCCCGCTCGAAGGCCTTGATCTGGGTCAGGAGGTCGTGCGGGACGGCAGGGACTCGCTGGTGCTGGGGCAGTCCCCGTGCCTTCGTTCGTTCGTAGTCGATCTCTGAGGTGCCGCAGACCGTGCGGCAGTGTTCCTCTGCCTCGTCGAGCGTGGTCGTTGCCGCGATGGCTTGGGCCAGGCGGTTGGCGGCGAACGCCGTCGCCACGTCGACCTCGTGGACGGTGGGGCCCTCGGCGGTGAGGGGGACCGGGAGTCCGGCGTCGCGGATCTCGCACAAGCCTCGGGCACCCAGCGCGGTGGCGGTGAGCAGGGCGGTTGCTTCGGAGGGGTGCCAGGTGAGTACCGGGAGGATGGCTTGGGCGTGCTCGTGGGTGAGGGTCGTGAGCAGGGGGCCGAGGCGCGGGCGGAGGACGTCTGCGGGGAGCTCGCCGTCGAGGCCGGGGCCCGCCACCAGGAGGCGTACGGGCGCCTGAGTGCGGGCACAGGCGGCCAGGGTGAGGGCGTCGGCCAGCGGGCTGCGCAGGGTGGGTTCGTCGCCGTGGGCCAGGATGTCGCCGCCCACGTCGAGGAGGTCGATCGTCTCCGGGGTGAAGTGGGTGATCAGTTCCGACAGCTGGCGGGCGATGCCTGTTGCCCCGGCGTAGGGGTCGATCAGGGCGAAGGTGTGGGGGAGTTCGGCCGCGAGGCGGGGGAGGGGTGACGCGTGCGGCGGCTTCAACGTTGCGGTGCCGGGGACTGCCCAGACGTGGGGGGTGAGTTGGCGCAGGCCGGTGAAGTCGGCGGGGGAGCGCGGGCCCGGGACCGGGTCGATGATCAGGCGGTCCCAGGAGTACGTCAGGATCAGCGCCGGCTCGCCGTCGTCCCCGTACAGAGCGGCGTGCAGCATCGCCGCCGCCACCGCGTCGCCGCCGCCTCCGGCCGCCACAATGAGCCGTTTCACGAAAACAGGGTAGAGGTGCGTCCTTTCCGTGCGCACCTATAGTGGCCACTGGTATTAGCCAGTCGGTGAAGGGAATGTCGCGTGCCCGAGATCGCTGAGGCCTTGCCCAAGTACCTGCAGATCGCCCAGTACCTGCGCGATCAGATCCTGCGTGGGGACCTGCGGCCAGGCGAGGAAGTGCCGTCCGAGCGGCAGTTGGCCGCCGACTGGAATGTCTCCCGGCCGACCAGTGCCCGCGCCCTGGAGGCGCTGCGGCATCAGGGTCTTGTCGAGAAGCGGCAGGGCTCGGGGACGTACGTACGGGATCAGCAAGTGCACCGGCGGGCTCGCGAGCGCTATGGGCGGGCGCGGCAGACGGGGCGGATCTACGGGCCGGGGGAGTACGCGGTCATCGCGTCGGCCGGGTATGCCGAGGCGCCCGATCACGTGGCCGAGGCGCTCGAACTAGGCAAGCAACGCGGGGCTGTTCAGCGGCGGCGGGTGACCAACTCGGCAGACGGGCCCGTCGAGACGTCCACCTCCTGGTTCCCGGCCGAGCTGGGCCGCAGGGCGCCCCGGCTCCTGGAGCCCGAGCGGATCCGGGAGGGAACGGTCCTGTACGTCGAGGAAGCCACCGGTCGACGCGGCAGCTACGGCGAAGATCGAGTCTGTGCCCGCCTTGCCACCCAGGAAGAGGGCGACGAGCTCGGGCTCGAACTGCCCGCCGCCGTACTGGTGGTTCACCACGTCGTCTACGACCTGCAGGACCGTCCGCTGGAGTTCGCGGAGGCCGTGTATCCGCCGGGGCGCTGGGCGTTCGAGCAGGGTTACCCGTTGGGGTGAGTCGCGGGCGGCGATTCCCCGGAAGCCCTTGCCGCCCGAAGTGGCCAATGCCACTATCCGGTAAGTGGCCTTAGCCACTTACCGGAAGGGGGAGCGCAATGACGCGCACCAACGACAACTCCGGCGACGACGCCCTACTCCAACCACTCGGCGGGATGGTCCTCTATCCCCTCCCGGAGTCGGTCGGACGCGCTCGCCGCTGGTTCCGGAAGTTCACCGAGCCGCATCAGCTCAGCTGCTCCATCGATGACTGCGAGCTGATGGTCTCGGAGTTGGTCACCAACGCCATCCTCTACGGGGAGGCCGACGAGCCCTGGCGGGTACGCGTGCGCTGGTACCGCTTGGGCGAGACGCTGCGCGTGGACGTGCACAACCCCGGCTGTCCCGCCCATGTCCGCCTCCGCTCGCCCCGGGCCACGGAAGCCCACGGGCGCGGCCTGCTCCTGGTCGACGCGCTGGCCGATGAGTGGTGGTGCGGCCCGAGCCGGCATGGCGGGACGGCTGTTGTGTTCCTCATGTATCGCGCGTTCAAGCCTGCCTAAGAGCCAGGACGCCGGGCAAGGCGGACTCCTAGCGGCCCTTGCGGCACGGTGTGGCACGGCCCCGATCACGCAAAAGGGCCAGCTCAAGAGGATCAAGCCTCTGAGCTGGCCCTTAGTGCTGTGCCCCCGGCAGGATTCGAACCTGCGACACCCGCGTGGGGAGTTCGATCGGAGAGCGCTCGCCTGGGGCCTCCATGGTGTTGAAGCTTCCGTGGTGAGTCGGTCGGAGCTGCCGGTGTCCGCCCTCGTTGACGTCAGCCGGTGATGTCAGAGGACTGGGTGTTCATCGGGCAGGGGAGGCCGGACCAATGGGATGCGCCGGGCGTCGCTGGCTCCGATGTCCTTGTAGTTCTGTCTGGCCTCTGTGAGAGACAGCCCCCGGTTCGGCCCGCCTCGTACCTCGTCTGCGTCGTGATCGTCCTGGCCATCGTCCTCCCAGAAGCACACGGGGCAGATCTCGTACCACCCTCGTTCTCTCAACGTCACGAAACGGCAGCAGGGGCAGGCGTACGGCCCATCGGCAGGGCTCCTACGGAGATCCGCAAATGACGTCACGGGTGCATCCTGGCGTCAGTACGAGGCTTCCGCGACCCCCGCGATGCGCACTACGGGCGGGGGGAGGTCACTGAGGTCTGCTGGGCTGGTCAGAAAGGCTGTGCCGACCGTCAGGGGCTGATACTGGTCGGCGTGGTTGCTGTACCGCTCTGCTGTAAGCAAGTCATCACGGAAGGTCTTGCGTCAGGGCTTGAGACCATGGTTCAACGATTCGCGCATGACGACACGGAGCCGACGGAATGCGTCGTCGTACGGGACATGAATGGCCAGCCAGTCTGCTGAGTCGTCACCCACGACGATGTCGGTCGTGGCTATGGCTACCCGTATAGCCCTCAGCCGGTCGTAGGCCTCGCGGGCAGCGTTGTACACGCTTGGTGGTGTCACCAGGAATAGCTCATACCGTGCTGCTATCACGTGGTGTGAGCGAAAGGCTTCGACCACTTCGACGTTCACGACGGGTGTCGACTGACTTAGCGCGAGTGTCTGTAGCGCTGTCTCAGTCTCTGTCAGTGCCGTGAGATACCGGACGCACGCCGTGCGTTGCAGTTCTGCATGATGGTGTCCTCGCTCTCGCCTAGCGCGAAAGGTTTCAACGGCCAGTGTCGAGCCCACACCAAGAACGCCACCGCTCAACGTGCTGATCAAGGTCATCCATTCCACTCCGCCAACAGTACGAGCGGAACACCGTGAGTGACAGGCGCGCCCCCTGCGCTTCGAGGCTCGCCCGACGCGAGTACTGACAGGGCCCCCATCGCCTTCGGGCGGTGGGGGCCCTTCGTCATGCCGACCGCCAGACGCACACTCTCCCTTACCACAAGGTCGGCGTGCCGTGGCCGCGTGGCAAACGAACACTTGGGGCGAACTCTCCGACGCCTGCGCCGCCTGGCCTCCCTGACGCAAGAGGAATTGGCCGAGCACTCCGATGTGTCCGTAGACGTGATCCGGCAACTTGAGCAGCGACGGAAGCACTCGGCGCGCTTGCCCACGCTTCACGCTCTGGCGAACGGGCTCGGAGTGGAGCTGACAACCCTTCTGGGAGATCCTCCTGCCGTCTCGACGGGAGAAAACGACGGGCCGCAGTTCGTGGCGGTACGGCGGGCCGTCATGCCCGCGCTCTGGGTGGCCGAGCCGGAGCCGCCAGGGCCCGACTTTTCGCTGCCCGACCTTCGCGAGCAGATCGCGGCCGGCTGGACGCAGTACCACTCCGCCGAGTTCGACACCGTGATGAAGGCGCTGCCCGACCTGATCTCAGATGCGCGCGCCGCCGCGGCATCCCCCGACGGCACGGACCAGGCCGCCGGATTCGCAGCGCTGGGCAAGTCCCTCCAACTGGCCGGGCACGTCGCCGTGCGGATGGGGAAAACGGACCTCGCCCTGATCAGCCTTGAGCGCGCCATAGACGCGGCGGCCCGTTCCTCCGACCCCTTGCTACGCGCCATGATCGTGAACTCTGTTGCGTGGACCTACCAACGGCAAGGCCGCCTCGGCGACGCCCTGAGCATCGCCCTGCACGCGGCCGACGACATCGAGCACAACGGGCACACGGGCACCGCTGACGGCCTCAAGGTCTGGGGTGCGCTGACGATGTCGGCCGCCACGTCGGCTGCGCGCAGCAACGACTATGAGCGGGCAGCTGCGTTGATGGAGCGCGCCGAGAATGAGGCGGCTCGTGTGGCCAAGCTGCCGCAAGGCAGCGGCAGCCGCATGGTCAGCGTGTTCAGCCCTTCGTCGGTGCGCATCGAGCGCGTCCGCCTGGCCGTGCAATACGGGCACCCCGAGGAGGCGCTGGCCCTGGCGAAGGGGATACGCCTGAGCAAGGACACCCCGCCGTCTTGGCGAACGTGGCTGCTGCTGGACGTGGCCCGAGCCCACACGGATCTGAGCGATGCGGCGGGGGCGGTGAAGTCCCTGGAGTCGCTGCGCCGTGTGGCGCCGACGTGGATGCAGCACCACACCCTGGCAGTCGCCATCGTCCGTGATCTGTGGGCGCTCCCCAACCACCCCGCAGGCCTCCGACCGTTGGCTGAATTCCTGGGGGTCAGCGAATAGCGTCGCGAAACTAGGACGCCACGTCACTGTCACCCTGTGTAGCGCGCCGATTCCATGAGTCGTACAACGCCCCGGCAACCGCGTGAACGGCCCCAGGGCTGGCCGACCAACAGGAGTCGACATGGCCGAGATTACGGGCCCAGCGTCCGCCGCGAGAAGCACATCGAGCGACACGCTCGATGTGCCGCCGCTCGAACTGCCAGAGCCGGGCAGCCTGTCCGATCAGCAGGTACGTGGCCGTGCCTGTGTGTGGTGCGCCGTCGCCCTCAGCAACGCGACCGCCTACGACCTCGGTGTGCGGGACACAGACGCGCATGGGTCGGCCGCTCGCTGGTTCCCCCGAGCCTGCCTCCCCTGTGCCAGCACGCACCTCTGCGCGGCGTCCGAGGAGCATCGGAAGGACTGCGAGCAGTGCGCCACGAGCCTCCCGTGGTGCACCACGGGCCAGCGCCTGTTCGGCGCGGCCATGCGCATCCACCGGCAGGGGCGGCGATGAGCGAAGGCACACGGTTCTGCTGGCGGTGCGCCCCCCCTTGCCGTGGCGAGGGTGTATCGAGAGTGTGCAACCCTGCGCCGAGACTGTACCCAGTGCTGAGACAAAGAGACCCCGGACCCCGCGTGACCTGCGGTTTCCGGGGTCTCTTCCCTGATCACACTCGTGCCCCCGGCAGGATTCGAACCTGCGACACCCGCTTTAGGAGAGCGGTGCTCTATCCCCTGAGCTACGAAGGCGGGCCTTGCGTGGTGCGTGGTGGGGGCTCTGGGTGAGAGTTCCCGTGCGCGCCGTGCGAGGTCCTGGGCTGCTGCTATGAGCGGCCCACCACAGACTAGCGGATGGGGCGGACGCGGTGGGATGGGGTTGCGTCCGGGTGCGAGGGGGTGAGGGTGGGTGGCTGGAGTTCGTCAGGGGTGCTGTGGGGGAGGTCTCACCCGGAAGCCGGAAGCCGGAAGCCGGGAGCCGGGAGCCGGGAGCCGGGAGCCGGGAGCCGGGAGCCGGGTCCCCGGGTGGCTCCCGGGCTGCCCTCCGCCCCCTCAGGGAGCCGGGGTCCAGTTGCCCAGCCAGTCGGCGGTCTCCTGGCCCGCCGCCTGCGCGTCCGTCAGCTGGGGGCGGTCACCGCTCGCGGGGCCCGAGCCCGCGCCCGTGTTCTTGTACTCGGCGAAACGGTCGTCCTTCCAGGAGAAGCCGCCCATGTCCGTCCACGGAGTCGTCCTGATCGCCGCGCCGAGGGTGGAGTTGCGTACCGTCGTCTGGGGGTCGAGGCTCGCGTCGCCGCCCGCGTGCCAGTTGCGGCCCAGGTAGAAGCTGCGCGCGGACACGTCGCCGTTGACCGTGCTGTCGGTGATCAGGAAGCCCTTGCGGTCGGGCGCGGTGCTCGGCGCGGTGACGTAGCCCTGCGAGGTGCCGTCCCAGCGCTTCTTGAGGGTGATCACCGAGCGGTCCACCACGGCCGTCGCCCGGCCGAAGATGAAGTCGGTGTTGCCCACGACGTACGAGTTCCTGACGTACGCACGGCCGAGCTTGTCCTTGGCCGCCGTGTCCAGGAGGAGAGTGTCCTGGTCCCCCTCGACGATCACGCCGTCGAGGAACACCTTGTCGGCTGCCGTGCGCAGCGCCACCGCCTGGTGTCCGGCGAGGTTCTGGTTGGCCTTCTCGTCGAAGTCGTTGGAGATCGTCAGGTTGCGGGCCTGGAAGTCGTCCGCCTCCGCGGCGACGGTCGCGCTGCCCGAGGTGCCGTAGGTGCCGGAGCCGTCCGGCTTGGGCGTACCGGCCGCGTTGGCGTACACGATGACCGTGTCCTTGCGGCTGCCGCCCGTGCCCTGGAGGGTGACGTGCGGCTTGTTCGACGGGATCTTGACCGTCTCGCGGTACGTCCCTGGCTTGATGGCGACGGTGACCCGTGACGGGTTGTTCGCGGGTACGGCGGCGACCGCCGCCTGAACCGTCTTGTACTGGCCGCTGCCGTCCTTCGCCACGGTGAGGGTGGCGGCAGCCGAGGTCCCCGAAGCCCCCGAAGCCCCCGAGGTCTCCGAAGTCCCCGAAGTCGCCGCGGACGCGCGGACGTTCGCGCGCGGGCCCGCCCCCGCCTTCACCTTCTCCGGGACGTTCGCCGCCTTGTCGAGCGTGTAGCCGTAGAAGCTCTTCGGGTCGAACGCCGTGCCGCCGCTCTCGTTGCGCCCGCTCGTCCCGACGAAGACGTTGCCGCGCTGCACGACCGAGGCCGAACTGTCCTTCGTGACCGGGTTGTTGAAGCCCTCGAAGTAGCTGTTCTCCAGGACCATCCTCGTGTTGCCGCGCGAGTAGTTGCCATAGGACGACTTGATGTCCGTGCCGGGGGCGTCCTGGAGGTAGTTGTTGTAGAGGTGCGCGTGGGCCACGTTGTCGGTGGACGGGTTGCGCTGCTCGGTCTCGCGGAACCAGTTGTGGTGGATCGTGATGTCGGCCGTGGTGTTCTCGGTCCAGCCGATGCCGAAGGTCTTGTTGTTGTCGCTCAGCTTGTTCCAGGACACCGTCAGGTAGGTGGTGTCCTTGCGGCTGTCGATCAGGCCGTCGGCCATGTGCCGCAGGTCGTTGTGGTCGATCCAGACGTGGTGCGCGCCGTCCATCTGTACGGCGTCGAAGTCGTGCTCCTTGTCGTTCCACGTGCCCGCGTACGAGTCCCGGATCGTGAGGTTCCGGATGATCACGTTGTGTACGCCCTGGCCCAGGAAGAAGCCGCCCCCGACGATCTGGCCCGCGGTGCCGGACCCCACGATCGTCTTGTCCGACGCGACCTTGATCTCCTTACCCTTGGGGTTCATCGTGATCGTCGCGGCGACCACGATGACGTACGGATCGGAGGCCGTCGCGTACTTCTCCAGGTCCTCGAGCGTCTTGACGGTGACCGTCTTCCCGTCGCGTCCGCCGTAAGTCCCGTTCTGGCCTAGGGCGTTGACGGACGCGAAACCGTCGGCGACATCGGCGGGGTTGGCGGCGCCGGCTGCGTCAGCTCCCGCCGAGGCCGCGGGAGCCGCCGTGGCCCCGAAAACCGTGCCGCCGCCGTACGCCAGGCCCGCCGCGGCCGCCATGGCCACCGGGATGCCGACCGTCAGGTTCAGCCGACGCCTGCGATGCCGCGCGGTCTTGTGTCCGCCCTGCTCGTGCGGCTCACGCTGCTCGTGCTCGATCGCTCTCATTGCCTCATCCGCCCTGGCCTAGTGGTGTGCGTTGCGCAGGGCAGTCGCCGCCACCGGGCGGATTGGTTGCCGGAGCCGCGAGGACTCGCCGGGTCAGCCCGGCCCGGCCGCCCGGTCCCGCTCCGCGAGGTCCGCGTCCATCGTCGTCCGCAGATCCGCGAGCAACGTCTCGAAGCGCTCCAGGAGTTCGGGCGGGTACTGGGCCATCGTCGCGTCCATCCGGACCGCGAGCGGCGTGAAGAACTCGTCGGCGCGTTCCCGGATGCCGGGCAGGCTGTGCAGCGTGACGACGCGGCGGTCGGCGTGCTCGCGGGTCCGGACGATGTGGCCCGCGCCTTCGAGACGGTTCAGGAGCGCGGTCGTGGCGCCCGAGGAGAGCAGGATGCGTTCGCTGAGGCGGGCCGGGGAGAGCGGGGTGCCGCGCTCCTCGGCGGTGACGATCTCCAGCAGGGCGTCGGCGTCCGTGGAGTGCAGGCCGAGCCAGACGGCGAAGCGGCGGCTGAGCTCGTTGTAGCGCTCGCCGTAGCCCCTGAGCCCGTCCATCAGGCGCTCGCGCTGCGCCGTCACCTCGCCGGGTGTCGGTTCCTCCGTCGCCACCGCGCCGCCCTCTCTTCTGTCGGCTGTCGTGCTCGCCGTCATCGGCGGGCTCGTGCTTTGACAACTTACCGGCCTCAATTTACCTTCATCGTGGAATTACTTCACCATGGAGGTATTGAGATGCGTGATCCGTCCCCCGCCCGCCGATGGTTGGGCCTAGTCGCCATCGCCCTCGGTGTCGCCCTGATCGTGGTCGACACCACGATCGTCAACGTGATCGTCCCCTCGGTCATCGAGGACCTGGACACCACCTCCGTGCAGGCCCAGTGGATCCAGGAGTCGTACGCGATCGTCTTCGCGGCACTGCTCCTGCTGACCGGGCGCCTCGCGGACCTCTTCGGAGCCCGCCGGGTCTTCGTCGCGGGCGTCGTCGTCTTCGGCACGACCAGCGTGCTCGCCGGGCTCGCGCCCGGCAGCGGGCTGCTGATCCTGGCCCGCTTCCTGCAGGGTGCGGGCGCGGCGATGATCCTGCCGACCTCGCTCTCCCTGCTGAACGCGACCTTCACCGGCAAGGCGCGCGGCCAGGCCTTCGCCATCTGGGGCTCGACCATCGGCGGCGCCGCCGCGCTCGGCCCGCTGCTCGGCGGCTGGCTGGCCGAACACGTCTCCTGGCGCTGGGCGTTCGGCATCAACGTGCCCCTGTCCGTCCTCGTCGCCGCCGGCGTGTTGCTGTACATGGCTCCCTCGCCGCGGGCCAAGGGGCGGGTGGACGTGGCCGGTGCGGTGCTCTCCGCGGCCGGGCTCGGGCTCCTCGCCTTCGGGCTCGTCGAAGGGCGTACGTACGGCTGGGTCGTCAGCATCGAGCCGCTGGACGTTCTCGGGGTCAGCTGGGCGAGCGGCCCCTCGCCCGTTCTCGTCGCCCTCGTGCTCTCCGCCGGCACGCTGTACGCCTTCGTCCGACGGCAGATCGCGCTCAGCAGGAGCGGTGACCCCGCACACGTCGCACGCGTTCTGATGGACGTACGGCTGTTCTCGATCGCCTCCTTCCGCAACGGCAACATCGCGACCCTGATCATCGGCCTCGGAGAGTTCGGCATCGTCGCGGTGCTCCCGCTGTGGCTGCAGTTCACCCTCGGCTACAGCGCCCTGGAGGCGGGGCTCGCCCTGGTGCCCATCGCCGTGGGCAGCTTCGTCGCGACGGGTGCGAGCTTCCCGCTCGCCGCGAAGGTTCCGGCGCTCGGGCAGGTGCGCATCGGCCTGGCCCTGGAGGTTCTGGGCCTTGCGGGCGTCGGGCTCATCGCCGCTCCGGACAGCTCCTGGTGGGCCGTCGCGTTGATGCTGTTCGTGTACGGGATCGGCGTCGGGTTCGCCACCGCCCAGGTCACCAACGTGGTCCTCGCCGAGGTGCCGCACGAGAGCGCGGGGCAGGGCTCCGGCATTCAGAGCGCCTTCCGCCAGCTCGGTTCCGCGCTCGGGATCGCCGCCCTGACCACCGTCTTCTTCACCACCCTCAGCACGAACCTGCGCGACAGGCTCGGCGACGCGGGAGTGCCCGCGGGGCAGGCGGACCGGCTCACCGGCGCCGTCACCGACAGCGCGGGAGCCGCCATCGGGCCCCTCGCGGACCGGCCGGAGACCGCGTCCGTCGCCGACGCGGCGCGCGCGGCGATGACCGACGGGGTCGCGCTCGGTGGCTATGTCGCCGCGGGCTTCGTGGTCCTCGGGCTCGTCGCCACCTTCCTGATCCCGGCCGTCACGGCCACCGCCACCGACGCGAAAGCCGCCGAGGATCAGGAGAATCAGGGAGACGCGGTCGCTCCGGTGTAGGCGTGCAGGCGCAACGCCAGCTGGATCTCCAGGGAGCGTTCCGGGGATTGCCAGTCGGGGCCGAGCAAGTGGCCGATCCGGTCCAGGCGTTGGACCACGGTGTTCACATGGACGTGGAGGGAGTCCTTCGCCTTGGACTGGCTCATTCCGCAGGCGAAGTAGGCCCGCAGGGTGTGCACGAGTTCGGTGCCGCGTCTGGTGTCGTAGTCGAGCACCGGGCCCAGCGTGCGGCGTACGTAGGAGTCGAGGTTCGTGTCGTCGCCGAGCAGTACGCCGAGGAAGCCGAGGTCGGGCAAGTCCGCGCCCCGGCCGGTGTGGCCGAGCGCGCGCAGGGCGGAGAGGCAGCGCAACGCCTCCGCGTGGGCCTGGGCGAGGGCTTCGGGCCCGGTGGCGGGGCCCGCGGCGCCGACCGTGACCGGGGCCCCGGCGGCCTGGGTGAGCTCGACGGCCAGCGCGCGGGCCCGGGAGCCGGTGTCGTCGGCCGGGAGCACCAGGACCACGTGGTCGTGGTGCAGGCCGGACAGGCCGTGGCGGGTGCGGGCCGCGCGTGCGGCCGAGGAGAGCAGCAGCCGGCGTGCGGCCGTGTCGCTGTGGGCGACGAACACCGAGTGGGGCAGGGCCAGATCGACGTCCAGGCGGCGGGCGCGCGAGGCGAGGCGGCCCGGGGTGCCGGAGAGGGAGAGCAGGTCGCCGAGGAGTTCACCGCGTACGCGGTCCTCGGCCTCGGCGGCCGAGCGGCGGAGCAGCAGGAGCAGCGCCGTCACGACCCCGGCGCGTTCGAAGAGGCGGCGGTCGGCCTCGCCCAGGTCGGCCCGGTCGGTGAGGGCGATGCTGCCGAGGAGCTCGGGGCCCGCGAGGACGGCGCACACCCAGGTTCCGTCGAAGGGGACGGCCCGGCCGCTGGCCCGCGAGGCGGCGACGGCCTCGGCCGGGGGCGTACGGGGCTCGGCGGTGCCCGCGTCCACCACCCCGGCGAGCTCCGTGCCGTCCGCGTCCACCACCCGTGCCAGCTCCGTGCCGTCCGCGCCCACCACCCGTGCCAGCTCCGTGCCGTCCGCGTCATGGATCAGCGTGCCGCCCCGCAGCAGCGCGCCGATCGCCGTCGCGACCTCGGTGAAGTCCCCGCCCCGCAGCACGAGATCGGTCAGCCGGTCGTGCGCGTCCTCGGCCCGGCGCAGGGCCTCGCTGTGCGCGCGGATGGTCTGCGATGCCGCGTTCAGGTCGACGAGCGCGGCCCGCGTCTCCTCCATGCGCCGCGCGCTGTCGATGGCGATCGCCGCGTGGTCCGCGAGCGAGGAGAGCAGCGCGCCCTCGTCCGGTGTGAAGGCGCGTGCGGTGCGGTCGGCGGCGAACAGCACCCCGATGACGTGCGTGCCCTGTCGCAGCGGCACACCGAGGATGGCGTGCAGGCCCTCCTCGAGGACGGCGCTGTCGATGGGGGTGGTGTGCTGGAAACGCGGGTCCACCTCGTAGTCCCCGGTGGCGTACGGACGGGCGGTCTGTGCGACGAGGCCGCCGAGTCCCTCGCCCATGCCGAGCCGCAGGTTCTGGAACGCGGCGGAGACCGAGCCGTCCGTCACACGCATGTAGGTGTCGCCCGCCGCCGGGTCGTTCAGGGAGAGGTACGCGACGTCCGTACGCAGCAGCAGCTTGGCCCGGTGCACGATCGCGCGCAGCACCGCGTCCAGGTCACGCAGGGCGGCGAGGTCCCCTGCCGTGTCGAACAGAGCGGTGAGCTCGGCCTCTCTGCGCTGGTGCTGGTTCAGGGTGCGGCGCACGCGCAGCGCGGTCTGCGTGGCCTCGTCGATCGCGGTGAGCTCGGCGGCGCTCGCCCCGGCCGCGCGGGCCGCGGCGGCGGGACCGGCGAACCGCTCGGCCGGAGCGTCGTCGGCCAGCAGGCCGAGCAGTTCGCGCAGGGCGGTACAGGCCTGCTCCCGGTGGGCGGTGTCCGTGGAGCTGGACGCGTCTGTGGAGCTGGACATACGACGGGTCGCCTCCGGGAGTGGGGTGCCGCGGGCGCTGGGCGGGCGCGCGCCGCGGGTCAGGTCGAGATTGTCGCCGACGGTACGGCGGCGGAGGAATCCCCGGGAGCCGTGCTCCGCTGGGAGAGCGAGCGGCCCCGGGTCTCCTTCGCCACCAGCACGGTGAGCGTCGTGATCACCACCGTCACGCAGACGTACAGGGCCACCGGCGTCGCGGACCCGTAGTCCTTGAGGAGCTCGACGGCGATGATCGGCGCGAGCGCCCCGCCGATGATGGACGCGAGCTGCGAGCCCATCGAGGCCCCGGAGTAGCGGACCTTCGTGTCGAACATCTCGGAGATGAAAGCGGCCTGCGGCCCGTACATCGCACCGTGGAAGAGCAGCCCGACGGTGACCGCCAGGGTGATCACCGTGAAGGACTCGCTGTCGACGAGCGCGAAGAACGCGAACGCCCACGCGGCCATCCCGACGGAGCCGATCAGGGTGACGGGCCTGCGGCCGATGCGGTCCGAGAGCGCGCCCCACAGCGGGATCGTCACGAAGTGCACGGCGGACCCGATGAGCACGGCGTTCAGGGCGGTGCTCTTGGGCAGTTCCAGGTGCACGGTGACGTAGACGAGGACGAACGCCGTGAGGATGTAGTACGAGACGTTCTCGCCGAGCCGGGTGCCGATCGCGGTGAGGACGCCGCGCCAGTTGTGCCGGAAGACCTCGACGACCGGGGCGTCCTGCTTGGCCGCCGCCCCGCCCTCGGCCGCCTCGGCCTCCGCGCGGGCCTGCGCCTCCAGGAACAGCGGGGACTCCGAGACGGAGACCCGTATCCACAGGCCGATGATCACGAGCACCCCGGAGAGCAGGAACGGGATGCGCCAGCCCCAGGCGAGGAACGCCTCGTCGGACTGGACGGCGGCGAGGAGCGCGAGGACGCCGGTGGCCAGGAGGTTGCCGCCGGGGGCGCCCGCCTGCGGCCAGGAGGCCCAGAAGCCGCGGTTCTTGTCGTCGCCGTGCTCGGAGACGATCAGGACGGCGCCGCCCCACTCGCCGCCGAGCGCGAAGCCCTGGATCAGGCGCAGCACCGTGAGCAGGATCGGGGCGCCGACGCCGAGGGTGGCGTGGGTGGGCAGCAGGCCCATCGCGAAGGTGGCGCCGCCCATCATCATCAGGCTCAGGACCAGCAGCTTCTTGCGGCCGATCTTGTCGCCGAAGTGGCCGAAGACGACACCCCCGATGGGGCGGGCGGCGAAGCCTACGGCGTAGGTGAGGAAGGAGAGGAGCGTGCCGACCAGGGGGTCGCTGTCGGGGAAGAAGAGGGTGTTGAAGACGAGCGCGGCCGCCGAGCCGTAGAGGAAGAAGTCGTACCACTCGATGGTGGTGCCGATGAGGCTGGCGCTGATGATGCGGGCGATACCTGGCGTGCCCGGGGTCCTGCCCTGGGCACGCGGCGTTGCGGCTGCCATGGCGTGATCCGTTTCTCGATGGGGACGTGTCGCGACGGGGACGTGGGGTGCGGTAAATGGCGCTGGGGGAGCGGGGGTTCAGCCGGCGGTCCAGCCGCCGTCCAGGGGGAGCGACGCGCCGGTCACGAAGCCGCTGTGCGGGCCGCAGAGCCAGAGCGCGGCGGCGGCGATCTCCTCGGGCTCGATCAGCCGCTTGGCCGCGGAACGGCGCAGCAGTACGTCGGTGAGGACCTGCTCGGGGGGGATGCCGTGGGCGGCGGCCTGGGCGCTGATCTGGTCCTCGACGAGGGGCGTGCGGGTGTAGCCGGGGCAGAGGCAGTTGCTGGTCACGCCGTGCTCCGCGCCCTCCAGGGCGGTGACCTTGCTCAGGCCCTCCAGGCCGTGCTTGGCGGCGACGTAGGCGGACTTGAAGGGGCTGGCGCGCAGGCCGTGGACGCTGGAGATGTTCACGACGCGGCCCCAGCCCTGTGCGTACATGTGCGGCAGCGTCCGGCGCAGCAGGAGGAACGGCGCGGTGACCATGACCCGCTGGATCAGGTCGAACCGCTCCGGGGGGAACTCCTCGATGGCGGCGACGTGTTGGAGCCCGGCGCTGTTGACGAGGACGTCGACGCGGGTGGGCAGGGTGTCGAGCGCGGCGGGGTCGGCGAGGTCCACGGCGTGTGCCTCGCCCTCGATCCGGGCGGCCACGTCCTTGGCCGCGTCGGCGTGCCGGTCCACGACATGGACGAAGGCGCCGGCGTCGGCCAGGGCCACGGCGCAGGCCCGGCCGATGCCGCTCGCGCCGCCGGTGACCAGGGCGGTGCGTCCGGTGAGGTCGGTTCCGGCGGGTCCTGCGGGGGCGACACCGCGGGGAGTGGGGCTCGTCATGGCCGGAAACGTAAGGGCGCGCCGCATGGGGATCCCATGTGTGGGGCCCACACAACCAGGGAGCGCTTCATGTGGATGGGCGCGGCCGTCCGGGTACGATCCCGGTGACCTACGTCACGTCCCGAGCCCCGCAAGCTGTGCTACCTTGCGAACAGCACGTGTGTACGCCGCTTTCTGTGGCGCCGGTGCCGATCTTCTTTTCTTCCGCCTCGTCGAGGCCCCCGCAGCTCCGTGGTTTCGCAGCTTCCGCATTTCCAGAAGTCTCTTTCGCGAAGCCCTCTGCCGCAGTTCTTCTCTCCGCCCGACGCACGGGACGTGAACACACCGTCTCGCCGGGCCCCTTCATTCGCATGCTCGCGAAAGGACCCCTCATGAGTACCGCAACCATCACTCGTAGCAAGAGCACCGCCCAGGCCGCCAACCCGGCCACCAGCACCTCCACCAATACGGCCGCCGCGGCCCCCGTCGTCGCCGTCTCCGGCATCCTCGACGTGAGTCACAACGCCAACGGCCATCTCCGTACCGGCGATTGCCTCGCCACCCCGAACGACGTGCAGGTCCCCTCCGCGCTCATCCGCCGGCTCGGCCTGCGCGCGGGCGACCTGGTCGAGGGCGTCTGCGGCAAGGCCCGCACCCTCGCCGACGTCGACCGGGTCAACGGACACTCCGCCGAAGCCCCGCACAGGCGTGCGCGGTTCGGCGACCTCACCCCGCTGCACCCGCGCGAGCGGCTCCGTCTGGAGACGCCGGGCGACGGCGGTGGCAGCATCGCGACCCGGCTCATCGACCTCGTCTCGCCGGTCGGCAAGGGCCAGCGCGGCCTCATCGTCGCGCCGCCCCGCACCGGTAAGACCGTCCTGCTCCAGCAGATCGCGGCGGCCGTCAGCGCGAACCACCCCGAAGCCCACCTCATGGTCGTCCTGCTCGACGAACGGCCCGAGGAAGTCACGGACATGAAGCGTTCCGTACGCGGCGAAGTGCTCGCCTCGACCTTCGACAAGCCCGCCAAGCAGCACATCGCCCTGGCCGAACTCGCCGTCGAGCGCGCCAAGCGGCTCACCGAGGAGGGCAAGGACGTCGTCATGCTCTTCGACTCCCTCACCCGGCTCTGCCGCGCGTACAACAACGCGGCGTCCAGCGGCGGCCGCACCCTCTCCGGAGGCGTCGACGCCGCCGCCATCCAGGGCCCCAAGCGCCTCTTCGGTGCCGCGCGGCTCGCGGAGGAGGGCGGGTCCCTGACCATGCTCGCCACCGTGCTCGTGGAGACCGGATCGCGCGCCGACGACTACTACTTCGAGGAGCTCAAGGGCACCGGCAACATGGAGCTCCGCCTCGACCGAGGCATGGCCGAACGACGGGTCTTCCCCGCCGTCGACGTCACCCCTTCCGGCACGCGCCGCGACGAACTCCTGGTGCCCGCCGACGAGTTGACCGCCGTACGCGGCCTGCGGCGCGCCCTGCACGGCAGGGACCCGCAGAGCAACCTGGAGGCGCTGATCGAGCGCCTGCGCAAGACCCCGGACAACGCCGCCTTCCTGCGCCAGGTGCAGCAGACCGTGCCCGGCGCCGGCTCCTCCAAGGTCAACGGTGGCTGAACCCGGCGGCTTACGGCCGCGTGACGTGCACCCGGTAACGGCCCTCCGCGTCGATGTCCGCCACGGTGATGCGCACCCCCGTCTTCTTGTCCGTGAACGTCTGGCCGGGCTCGTAGGTCGCGTCGGAGAGTTCCGCGTGGACGTTCGGCTGGCGGGTGCAGCCGCCGCTGTCCTTCGTGGAGTCGGAGACGGTGACAGGGCCCTGGCCCGTGTCGACGTCCGCGTCCACCCGGTAGATGAGGACGCCCGGCTTGCAGATCGCCTCGTCGTTGCCACCGCGGGTGCGCACCTCGACGGCGTACCCCGACCGGGCGCCCAGCGGCACGAAGGCGAGCTTGGTGCCGCCCTCCGTGGGCAGCGGGCTCAGCGTGTGCTCGGTGGTGCCGGAGTTCGACGCACAGCTGATCTGGTCGTCGCCGAGCCAGCCCAGCTTCCACTTGTGCCAGGCCAGCAGGTCGTTGTTGGCGCCCCAGTCCTCGCTCATGATGTCCCAGTGGCCGACCGCGCCGCCGCCCTCCTGCGTGTAGAGGTCGGGCAGGCCGAAGACGTGGCCGTTCTCGTGGGGGAGCACCCGGTAGCCGGTCTCGCGGTAGCTGCCCGAGCCGTCGTCCTGCCGGCTGTAGACGAAGGACGCGTTGGAGACCGGGACGCCGTCCGCGACGGGCGCCTCTGCGTTGCCCGCGAAGGTCACCGACAGGACCGTGTCGAGCGCGGAAGGGCCCGCGTTCGGCGTGATGAGGATGTTGACCAGGTCGTACTCCCGGAAGTCCACGTCCGGGTCGGCCGCCGCCACGATGTCCTTGACCAGCTCGCGGTAGCCGGGGTCGAAGGGGGCGCCGCGCTCTATCCCGTACTCCTTGAAGCTCTTGGGCATCCGCAGCCAGTCGGGGATCGGGGATTGAGGGCGGTAGTCGAGCCGTCCGTAGGAGCTGGTGCGGAACCAGTCCGAGGTCTGCGGGAAGAACTCCGCCAGCCGGTCGAGCGCGGCGCCCTCGCCGGGGGCGTCGGAGAAGTCGACCATGAGGTTCAGGGCCCGGACGGTGCCCGTGGAGCGGGAGTAGCCGGCGGTGGTGGGCACGCCCTCCGACATCTGGACGCCCATCGCGCCGTTGATCATGCACGGGCTGAGTGTCGTCGCGCGGGCCAGGGACACGGGTCCCGCCGCCGTGGGGGACTCCTCCATCAGGCGGCCGGTGCTCGCCGATGTGGTGACCGTGAGGGCAAGGACGGCGCAGGTGGCCAGTGCCGCGCCACGTCGTGCTCCGCGTATCTGCCGCCAGGTCGGCTGCTGCATGCGTGGGCCTTCCCCTTGCGGCAGCCGCCGGTCCTGGCTGCACCCTTTCGATCACCCTGTGCCGGTGGGTGCGCGGGCGCTCGCTGGGTGCGACCGATCGTGGGTTTCTTTTGCATCTAGGTGTGACGCGGGTCACAGGAAGAAAGTCGGGGGACGGGAAATATCCGGGGACTGTCTCCCCGTTTAGACCTGTGTCCGAGCGAAACGGGGAATCACTCCCCGCATCGCGCATTCGAGGCCCCGGCACCGTCCGGAGGCCCGATCACCAGCTTGAGGAGAGCCGCCGTGGAGACCGCCACCGCTGCACAGCGCCGCACGCCCCGCCCGCGGGCCGACGCCCTGCGCAACCGGGAGCGGATCGTCGCCGCCGCACGCGAGATGTTCGTCGAGTTCGGCCCCGACGTGCCGCTCGACGAGGTCGCGCGCCGGGCCGGCGTCGGCAACGCCACGGTCTACCGGCACTTCGCCGACCGTTCCGAACTGGTCCACCAGGTCGTCCTGCTGGTCACCGACCGCGTCTCGGCACACGCCGAGGCGGCGCTCAAGGCGGCCGAGGCCGACGAGAGCGTCGCGTTCGACGCCCTGCGCCGGTTCGTACATTCTTCCGCCGACGAGCGGATCGGTGCCCTGTGCCCGATGCTCCAGGCGGCCTTCGACCCCGATCATCCGGATCTGGTCGACGCCCGTGAGCGGCTCGAAGCCGTCACCGACGGGCTCATGCACAGGGCGCGCGCGGCCGGGCAGCTGCGCACCGACATCGCCGTCGGAGACCTGATGGTCGCCCTCTCACAGCTCACCAGGCCGCTGCCCGGCACCGCGTGCCTGAACATGGACCGCTTCGTCCACCGTCATCTGCAGCTGTTCCTGGACGGCCTGATGACGCCTGCCCGCTCCGAGCTGCCCGGGGAGGCGGCGACCTTGGAGGACCTCCGTCAGAGCTGAGCCTCGCCCGGGGCCGTTCGACCTTCACCGCACGTGGCACGCGCCTCCGCGGCACGCGGCACGCATCTTCTTCACGTCTTTACGTCACTTTTTCACCACTCGTATCGCTAGGTGGCTACTCCCATGTCAGAAACAGATCCGAGGCGCTGGAAAGCGCTGATCTTCATCGCGCTCGCGCAGCTCATGGTCGTCCTCGACGCGACCATCGTGAACATCGCGCTGCCCTCCGCCCAGCAGGACCTGGGCATCTCGGACGGCAACCGTCAGTGGGTCATCACGGCCTACGCCCTGGCCTTCGGCGGTCTGCTGCTCTTCGGCGGCCGCATCGCCGACCTCTGGGGCCGCAAGCGCACCTTCGTGACCGGCCTGATCGGCTTCGCCGCGGCCTCCGCGCTCGGCGGCGCCGCGACCGGCGAGGCCATGATGCTGGGCGCCCGCGCCCTGCAGGGTGTGTTCGGCGCGCTGCTCGCGCCCGCCGCCCTCTCGCTGCTCGCCGTGATGTTCACCGATGCCAAGGAGCGCGCCAAGGCGTTCGGCATCTACGGTGCGATCGCCGGTGGCGGTGGCGCCGTGGGCCTGATCCTCGGCGGCTTCCTCACCGAGTACCTGAACTGGCGCTGGACGTTCTTCGTGAACATCCCGTTCGCGATCATCGCCGCGCTCGGCGCGTACTTCGTCATCCGTGAGCCGGCCGGCGCCCGCAACCGCTCGCCGCTCGACATCCCGGGCGTCATCCTCTCCACCCTCGGTCTTGTCGCGCTGGTCTACGGCTTCACGCGCGCCGAGTCGGCCGGCTGGTCGGACTCCCTGACGATCGGCATGTTCGTCGGCTCCGCCCTCCTGCTCGCCGCGTTCGTGTTCACCGAGGCGCGGGTCAAGTCGCCGCTGCTCCCGCTGCGCGTCCTGACCGAGCGCAACCGCGGTGGCGTCTACCTCTCGCTCGGCCTCGCGATCATCGCGATGTTCGGCCTGTTCCTCTTCCTCACGTACTACCTGCAGATCGTCAAGGGCTTCTCGCCGGTCAAGACCGGCTTCGCGTTCCTGCCGATGATCGTCGGCATGATCACGGGCTCCACGCAGATCGGCGCCCGCCTGATGACGCGCGTCCCGCCGCGGCTGCTCATGGGCCCCGGCTTCGTGGTCGCGGCCGTCGGCATGCTGCTCCTGACGCAGCTGGAGATCGGCACCTCGTACGCCGGTCTGATCCTGCCCGCGCAGCTGCTGCTCGGTCTCGGCATGGGTACGGCGTTCATGCCCGCCATGTCGCTGGCCACGCACGGTGTCGAGCCGCGTGACTCGGGTGTCGCCTCCGCGATGGTCAACACCTCGCAGCAGGTCGGCGGCGCCATCGGCACCGCTCTCCTGAACACCATCGCCGCCTCCGCCACGACCGCGTACATCGCGGACCACGCGGCGGGCGCGACGAACCCCGCGGCCCAGAAGCTCGTCCAGGCGCAGGCCATGGTCGAGGGGTACACCAGCGCGATCTGGTGGGCCGTCGGCATCCTGGCCGCCGCCGCCGCGATCGCCTTCACCCTCATCACCACCGGTGCCCAGAGCGGCTCCTCGGCCGCCTCGGGTGACTCCGAGGGCGCGGAGGGCGTGGCGGACGAGGTGCGGATCCCGGTGGTCGCGCACTGACCGCGACCACCGTGCACCTGGCGTGGCGAGTGGCGACCGCGTAAAGGCGAGTAGCACCACGAGCGATACCGCGTAAGGGGGCCTAGCGGAGCCAGGGCAGGTCCGCACCCGCCTCCTTGGGCTGAAGTCCCTCGGCGACGATCATCATGATCTCGCCGAGGGACTTCTGCTGTTCCGGGGTGAGCCGGTCGAAGATGGCCTGGCGTACGGCGGTGACATGGCCGGGCGCGGTCCGGCGCAGCACCTCGTACCCGGCGTCGGTGAGGATCGCGAACTGGCCGCGCTTGTCGGAGGGGCAGTCCTCGCGGCGCACCCAGCCGTTCTTCTCCAGGCGCGCGATGGCGTGCGAGAGACGGGACCGGGTGATCTTGGTGTTCCTCGCGAGCTCCGTCATGCGAAGCCGCCGCCGCGGGGCGACGGAGAGCTGGACCAGGAGGCCGTAATAGATGTGCGGCATGCCGGCGTCGCGCTGCAACTGGCGGTCGAGGTGATCTTCCAGGAGCGTGGTGGCTTGCAGGTATGCGAGCCAGGTGCGCTGTTCGTCGTCATCGAGCCAGCGCGGTTCCCCGTCGGGGGGAGAAGTGGGTGCCGTATCCATGTACTCCACTGTACGCAGCCCTTTCTTGAAAGTTAAACAATGTCGGAGTAGGGTCATCGTCGAGCAAGAGCTTGAGAGTTAAAGTAAATCGTTCTTCGCGCGTTTCGGAGGCGCCGCCATGACCGCAACCCAGGAGCGCATGCCCGCCCTGTACCTCAGCCACGGCGCACCGCCGCTGGCCGACGACGCGCTCTGGCCCGGACAGCTCCGTGCCTGGTCCGCCGGGCTGCCCCGACCCAAGGCCATTCTCATGGTCTCCGCCCACTGGGAAGAGGCCCCGCTCGCGCTCGGCGCGACGGACACGGTGCCGCTGGTCTACGACTTCTGGGGCTTCCCCGAGCACTACTACCAGGTGACGTACGCGGCTCCGGGCGCCCCTCAACTGGCCGATTCCGTACGCAAATTGCTGCGCGGGGCAGGTGCGCCGGTGCAGGACATCCCGGATCGCGGGCTCGACCACGGAGCGTACGTCCCGCTCGTCGAGATGTATCCGGACGCGGACGTCCCCGTTCTGCAGATCTCCATGCCGACCCTCGACCCCGGGCGCCTGATGGACATCGGCCGCAAGCTCGCGCCGCTGCGGGACGAGGGCGTGCTCATCGTCGGCAGCGGCTTCTTCACGCACAACCTGGCGGCACTGCGCCAGGGCGGTACGCCGTCGTGGTCGGTGGAGTTCGACGCGTGGGGCCACGAGGCGCTGGACGCGGGCGACGTGGACGGCCTCCTCGACTTCCGGCACAAGTCGCCCGCGGGCGAGCTCGCACATCCGCGCACCGAGCACTTCGCGCCCCTGTTCGTGACGCTGGGGGCGGCGGAGGCCGCCGGGGACCTCGTGGGGCAGCGCAGTGTGATCGACGGGTTCTGGATGGGGCTCGCGAAGAGGTCGGTGCAGTTCGGCTGACGGCGCCGCGCCGCGGCTCTAGACGAGCGGCTCGCTGATCTCGATCGCGCGCAGGGCCGACGCCAGGGCGCGCTCGTCGCCCACGTCCAGTGCCGTGTCGGCGAACTTGATGACGTGCTCGTCACCGTGCGCCAGGGCCCGCTCGAAGACCTCCTCGGGGGCGAAGGTGCCGGGTGCGGTGTACGCGACCGGGGCGTCCGGGGCGTACATCGCGGTCACGGCGGCCGATGCCGTCCAGGCCGCGTGCAGGCTCGGCGCCCACAGGGCGCGGGGCAGCGCGGGCAGGGCGCGCAGCACGGCGTTGGGCACGGTCGAGGCGTGCACCAGCATGGTCTCCTCGCCGTGGCCGTGCGTGGCGTACCGGTGGGTGGCCGCACGCACCAGCTCGGTGAGCCCGCGGTGCGCCTCGTCGGGGTCCGTCACCGTGGCCGCCCACGCGGGCAGGCCCGCGACCCGGCCCAGCCTGGCGGGGAAACCGCCGTCGGCGCGGTCCGCGATCGGCTGCACGGAATCGAGGGCGTCGGCCGCGGAGGAGGCGCCTCCCGGCAGGAGCGCGATTCCTGTGGCGGGGTGGTGGCGGGCGGCCCAGTAGCCCAGGCCGTGGGCGAGTTCGGTGACGCGGGGCTCGGTCTCCGGGGTGGTGAGGAGGGTGCGGACGGCGTGCCCCACCCGGATCACGGGGTGCGTGGAGCCGCCGTACATGCCCGGCAGCAGGAGCGGCCACCATGCGGCCAGGACGTCGCGCCAGGGGCGTTCGCCGACCTCTCTCGCGAAGTACGCGATCCAGTCCGCCGCACGGCGCGGATCACCCAGGGCCTCGCGCCAGTTGGCGTCCGTGATTGTTTCGACCGCGCTCGGGTACTCCTCCAACTTCGGCGCGTACAGCTCGAGCCAGCGGTGGACCGCACCGGCCCGGCCGTGCGCGGCGAGCGCCTCGACGGCCATCGGCGCGTGGTTGGTGAGGCGTCCCAGGCGCTCGGGGCCCGACGCGTGCAGGCGCTGGAGGGCCTCGTCGAGGGTGCCGGTGGTGTCGGCTGCGGGGCTGGCTGAGGTGTCGGCTGTGGCGTCCATGGCGGCACGGTAGGCGGGGCCCGAGCAGGGGCGTAACGGCCTTGCGTCCTAGGTCGGGACCTAGGCCGGGGCCCGCGGGACCTAGGTCCCGCTTGGGGGCCGGGGGCCGAGGGGACGCTCGTACCAGGCGACGTCCCAGTAGCGGCCGAACTTGCGGCCCACCTCGCGGTACGTGCCGACGTGCCGGAAGCCGAAACGTTCGTGGAGGCGGCCGGAGGCGTCGTTCGGCTGGGCGATCCCGGCGTAGGCGCGGTGCAGGTCCTCGCCTTCGAGGGCCTCGAAGAGCGCCTTGTAGAGCAGGGTGCCGATGCCGCGGCCCGTGGCGTCCGGCGCGCAATAGACGCTGACTTCCACTGAGGTGGCGTACGCGGGCTTGGCCCGGAAAGGAGAACTCGTGACGTACCCGAGGATCAGGCCGGAATCCCGCTCCTGGGCAACCAAGAGGCGGTGGGGGCCGTCTTCAGGATGGGAGAGCAGCCAAGGGCGGCGCTCTTCCGGCAGGAAGACGGCCGTGTCGAATGTGATCGCCGTCTCACGTACATAGTGGTTGTAGAGGGCGGTCAGGGCGCCGAGATCGGCCTCCGTGCCCGGCCTGACCTGCACCTCTGTACGTTCCGACGGCATCCGGCCTCCCTTTGTGGCGGCACAGGGTACTGCAACGTCAGGAAAATAGATGCGCGGCTTGGGAATTCTGTCCGGATTCCAGTCGTTGTTTCCATCGGAAGCAGGGCACCCGCAAGGGTGTGGTTTCCACCACAGAGGCCCGTGAAAAGGGCCGACCAGGACCTCCACACGCAAGGGAGCACGCATGGCAACCCGTGCCGTCGCCCGTCGTAAGTCCGCCTCCACCGGCGAGACCGACGCGGCACGCAGTGTTCGCGCCGTAGGCGGGGAGATCGCCGACCGCGACCTGGTCGGCATGTACCTCGACGAGATCGCGCGTACGCCGCTGCTCGACGCCGCCAAGGAAGTCGAGCTGTCCCAGATCATCGAGGCCGGTGTGTACGCCCGGAAGATAATCGACGGCGAGGTCGAGGACTCCGCCGCCGCCAAGTCCGCATCCCGCGAGGAGCTCGAAGCCCTGATCGCGGACGGCGAGCGGGCCAAGGACGTCTTCATCCGGTCCAACCTGCGTCTGGTCGTAGCGGTCGCCCGCCGCTACCCGCGCAGCGGTCTGCCGCTCCTCGACCTGATCCAGGAGGGGAACGCGGGCCTGGTCCGCGCGGTCGAGAAGTTCGACTACGCGAAGGGCTTCAAGTTCTCCACGTACGCCACGTGGTGGATCCGTCAGGCCATCACCCGCTCCATAGCCGACCAGTCGCGCACCATCCGCCTCCCCGTCCACCTGGTGGAGGAGCTCGGCCGGATCCGCCGGGTCATGCGCGAGTTCAACCGTAAGAACGGGCGCGACCCCGAGCCGGAAGAGGTCGCGGCGGAGCTCGACTCCACGCCCTCGCGTGTCACGGACGTCCTGGACTGGGCGCGCGACCCGGTCTCGCTCAACATGGGCGTGGACGACAACGGCGACACGCAATTCGGTGACCTGCTCGAAGACACCTCGGCGGTCTCGCCGGAGCAGTCCGTCCTGACCCTGCTGCGCAGCGAGGAGCTGGACGACCTGATCGGCCGCCTCGACCAGCGCACGGCCTCCATCATCAAGATGCGGTACGGCATCGAGGACGGCCGCGAGCGGACCCTGACGGAGGTCGGCAAGCAGCATGGTCTGACGCGTGAGCGGATCCGCCAGATCGAGAAGCACGCGCTGCTCGAACTGAAGAAGCTGGCTCGCGACACGGGCTTCGACGCGGCGGCCTAGGCGGTCCAGGCCGCCTGGGCGGTCGACGCAGCCTTCAGTGCCTCCCTATAACTGAGCCCCGGTGCCATCCCCCCGGCACCGGGGCTCATTTTTCTCGTCCCCGCAGGGCCGGACCCGCTAGGCAGGGGCGGAGGCGCGGTTCAGGCGCGAGCCCATGTCCCGGAGGCATGTGATCAGTTCCGGGGGGCCGTGGGCCACGAAGTCGCAGCCCGCCGTGGCGAGACGGACCGCGAGCCATTCGATGGAGTCCGTCACCGTCGCACGGAGCCGGCACGTCGTGGCCGTCAGGGACTCCGGCGTGCCCAGGGCCGCCGGGAACCTCGCCGCGATGGACTCCGCGGACGCCTCGAACGTCACGTCGATCGCGTACGAAGGCTGGCCCCGCCACATCGACCGGCGGATGAACTCCGCGGCGTCCCCTGTCGGCAGCTCCCTGGGGACGAAGCGGGCGCCGGTCGCGAAGGGGGACGACACCCGGTCCACCCGGAACGTGCGCCAGTCGTCGCGGTCGATGTCGTACGCCACCAGATACCAGCGCCGCCCCGTCGACACGAGACGGTGCGGCTCCGTCAGACGCCGGGACTCCGTGCCGTCACCGGAGCGGTACGCGAACCGGAGGCGCTCCTGGCCCGCCGCGGCGGACGCCATCACCGTCAGCGTCTCGGGAGCGATGCTCGCGCCGTCGCCGCTGGTCAGCGGGGTGGTGGCGACCTGCAGGGTCTGTACGCGGTGCCGCAGCCGGGACGGAAGAACCTGCTCCAGCTTCGCCAGGGCCCGTACCGACGCCTCCTCCACCCCCTCCACCGCATGGCCCGCCCCGGCCCGAAGCCCCACCGCGATCGCCACGGCCTCCTCGTCGTCCAGGACGAGCGGAGGCATCGCCTTGCCCGCGACGAGGCGGTAGCCGCCGGCCGCCCCCTGGCTCGCCTGCACCGGATAGCCGAGGTCCCGCAGCCGGTCGATGTCGCGCCGCACCGTGCGACGGCTGACCCCGAGCCGGTCGGACAGCTCACCGCCCGGCCACTCCCGCGGGGTCTGGAGCAGGGAGAGCAACTGCAGCAGCCGAGCCGGAGTGTCCGTACCGCCGGAACCGCCGGAACCGCCGGAACCGCCGGACCTTTCTGAGGCCGAGGTCGAAGCCGACGCCGAGCCCGAAGTCGTGCCGGAAGTTGATGTCATGTTTTCCAGGATGCCGCGCATCTAGGACACGCTCTGGCCTATATGCCTTCTAGATTCCTCTCATGACTTTCAGCAGCCCCGCCACAGCACCGACCGGAGCGGCCGCCGCCGCCGACCGGCGCCGCTGGTTCGCCCTCGCCATCGTGATGACCGCGGCCTTCATGGACCTGGTCGACGTCACCATCGTCAACATCGCGATCCCGTCCATCCAGCAGGACGCGGGCGCCACGTACAGCCAGATCCAGTGGATCACCGCGGGCTACGCGCTCGCGTTCGCGGCCGGGCTCATCACCGGCGGGCGCCTCGGCGACATCCACGGACGCAAGCGGATGTTCCTCATAGGCATCGGCGGCTTCACGCTCGCCTCCGCCCTCTGCGGCTTCGCCGCCAACCCGGAGATGCTGGTCGCGTCCCGGATCCTGCAGGGCGGCATGGCCGCGATGATGGTGCCGCAGGTCCTGTCGATCGTGCACGCCACCTTCCCCGCGCACGAGCGGGGCAAGGTCTTCGGGCTCTTCGGCATGATCGTGGGCCTCGGCGCGGTCTCGGGACCGCTGCTCGGCGCGCTGCTGACCCAGTGGAACCTCTTCGGGCTCGAATGGCGCCCGATCTTCCTCATCAACCTGCCCGTCGGCATCGCGGGGCTGATCCTCGGCAGCAAGTTCATCACCGAGTCCAAGGCACCGAAGGCACTCAAGCTCGACCTCGTCGGCGTCGTCCTCGTCACGCTCGGCCTGCTGATGGTGCTCTACCCGCTCACCCGTGGGCGCGAGTTGGACTGGCCGCTGTGGGGTTACGCCATGATGGCGGGCGGACTCGTCGTCTTCGGCGCGCTCATCGCGTACGAGAAGGCGAAGGCGGCCAAGGACGGTTCGCCGCTGGTGGAGCTGACCCTGTTCAAGGTGAAGAGCTTCGCCGCGGGTATAGCGGTGCAGACCGTGTTCGGTGTCGCGCTTGGCATCTTCTTCCTGGTCTGGACGCTCTACATGCAGGCAGGGCTCGGCTGGAGCGCGCTGCGGGCGGGCACGACCGGGGTGCCGTTCTCGATCGCCGTCTCGGTGGCGGCCGGCATGTCCGTGCAGAAGCTCGTCCCGCGGTTCGGCCGCAAGGTGCTGCAGGGCGGCGCGCTCGTCATGGCCACCGGAGTGCTGCTCTACATCTGGGAGGCGGACCGGTACGGCGCGGGCATCGCGTCCTGGCAGATGGCGCTGCCGCTGGTCGTGATGGGCGCCGGCATGGGCCTCATCGTCGCGCCGCTGACCGACGCCATCCTGTCGGACGTGCCGCGTGAGCACTCCGGGTCCGCGTCCGGGCTGCTCAACACCGTTCAGCAGATGGGTACGGCGCTCGGACTGGGCCTGGTCTCCGTGGTGTTCTTCGGCGCGATCGACGAGAAGGCGGCGCGGAGCGAGGTGCCCATGGAGATCGTGGGGGCGTTCCAGAACTCGCTGTGGTGGGTCGTCGGCGTGCTCGTCGTGATCTTCCTGCTGATGTTCGCCCTGCCGTCGAAGCCGCGCCAGCATGTCGAGGGCGACGTTGGCGACGATGGTGGGGAAGAGGGCGGCGAGGGGGATGCTGTTGTCGACGCGTCGTCCGGTGAGTCCGGTGAGTCCGGTGAGTCCGGTGAATCTCCTGAGCGGGAGCCCGCGTTGACCTCCTGAGTCCCGGGAAGTGCGGGCGGGCGCGGCCCGGGCGGATCCTAGAGCTCTGCCTGGGCCGCCGTCGTGTCCAGGGACGCGAGTACGGCACCGGGGTCGCCGCCCTTGGTGACGGCGGCTCCGATCTCCTTGCGGATGGCCGCCCGGACCGTCGGCCACGAGCGCAGGCTGACCGGCTGGAACTGCGCCTGCGGCATCTGGTCGATGAACTTCCACAGCGGGCGCTGGGCCGGGTCCGCGCGCAAAGCCGCCGACGCGGAGCCGGTCACCGGGAGCGCGGCCTGGCCGCCGCCGTACGTCTTCGCCGACTTGCGGCCGTAGAGGTAGCTGAGGAACGTGCCGCACGCCTCGCCGCGGCCGTTCTGCTTGAACGCCATCAGCCAGTCGCTCAGGCCCACCGGCGCCGCCGCCCCGCCACTCCGCGTAGGGAACGCGGCATGCGCGTAAGGGAACTTGACCTTGTCGGCGGCTCCCATGAGCACCGGGTGTGCGATCAGCATGCCGATGCGGCCGCGCATGAACTGCTCGTACGCGGCCGTCCTGTTGAGCCCCGCCGGGTCCGCGCCCGCGAGGCCCTTGGCCACCAGTTCGTCCCGCAGCCAGGTCAGTGTGCGGACGTTGGCCGCGGTGTTGAAGTCGTAGCCGGCCGCGAGGCCCGCGTAGCCGCCTTCGTCCGCGAGCAGCCAGGACAGGGCCTCGTCCTCGGCGGCCTCGGGGCCCAACTGCAACCCGTACGGCGTCTTCACGCCGATCCCCTTCAGCGCCACGGCCGCCGCCCGCAGCTCGTCCCAGGAGGTGGGGGCGCCGGTGATGGCGGCCTGCTTGAAGAGGGCCTTGTTGTAGAAGAGACGCGGGGTGCTGGCGAGGAACGGAATGCCGTACTGGATGTGCTTGACCGATCCCGCCTCGGCGTACGAGCGGGTGAAGTCGGCCTCGGTGCGGATGTCGAAGAGGTCGGAGGCGCCGTAGAGCTGGTCGTCCTCGGCGTAGGGGGCGAAGACGTTCGACTGGGCGATGTCGGGGGCCTCGCCGTCCTTCACCCGGCGGGCGAGCGTCCGGTCCAGCTTGTCGAAGGGGACGCGTTCCAGGGCGATCTTGACGGTGGGGTGCGCCTTCTCGAAGGCGCTGACCAGGCCGCCCCACTGGTCGCCGATGGAGGAGCCGACGCTCTTGTCGTAGCTGGCGACGAGGACTTTGAGGGTGGTGGTGTCGCTACCGGGCGAACAGGCGCTGAGTCCGAGTCCGAGTCCGAGGGCGGAGACGGAGGCGCCGGTGAGACCGGCCGAGTTGGTCAGGAACTGTCGACGACGCACCGGGCTTGCCACCTTCGTGAACGCACTGGATCTTGCTGGCTCTGCATGCTGGTGGCAGATTGTGTCACAGGGGCATGTTGTGCCTTGGATGGTGGTGGGCGTGCCCTGGGTGGTGGTGGGGGGTGGCTCGGGTGGTGGGATGGCGTGCGGCGGGTAGGGGCCCGCCCGCCTCCCGCCTGGTCTCCGTGCCCGCTGGCATAACCTGCCTCGCATGCCCGCAAGTTCGCTCAACTCGCCCCATTCCGATCGGCTCGGTCCGCTCGGTCCGCTCGGTCCGCCCGATTCGCTGACCGAGCGCCGTAAGGCGGAGACGCGCCTGGACATCGCGCGCACCGCCGCCGCGCTCTTCGTCGAGAACGGGCTCCGGGCCACCCGTGCCGAGGACATCGCCCGAGCGGCGGGCGTCGCGCCGCGCACCTTCTACCGCTACTTCGCGACGAAGGAGGAGGCCGTGGCGCCACTGTTCGCCGCGGGCGCGCGGCAGTGGGCGGAGGCGGTGCGGGGCGCGCCCGCGAGGCTCTCGGTGCGGGACGCGCTGCGGCATGCGGCGGCGCGGGCGCTGGTCCCGGACAGCGACGCGGCGCCGGGGCTCGCCATCGGGGACGCCGAGGCGCTGGAGTGGGTGCGGGCGCTGCTGCGGATGGCGAGGGAGAGTGCGGCGCTGCGGGCGGTGTGGTCGGAGGCCTGCCACGACGCGGAGGAGACGCTGATCGCGATCCTGGCGGAGAGGGAGGGCCGCGGACCGGAGGCAGAGCCACGGGCGGAGGCGGCCTCGCTGGAGCTGCGGCTCGTGGCGGGTGTCGCCAGCGCGGCGGTTCGGGTGGCGGTGGAGACCTGGGCGGCCGGTGACGAGCCGGCCGGGGGAGAGGCGGGCCCCGCGGCTCTGACGGAACGCTGCATCGAAGCCTTGGAGGGCTTCCGCTGGCCGTAGGACACGGGTGTGGTGGGCCCTAGTGCCCGTGGGAGCCCGCCTCCGACGGGACGAAAATCCGTTTGTGTCTGCTTGAGGTCCGAGCTTGTTTACTTTGCGGGAACCTGGTCGTAGTCTGCGAGTGAAACCACAGGTTCGGGCATTACTCGGAGGCGAACGGACATGTACGCACCGGAGCGGCAGCAGGAGATCCTGCGGCTCGCGCGGGACGGCGGGCGGGTCGACGTGCTGTCGCTCGCCGAGGAGTTCAAGGTCACCGCGGAGACCATCCGGCGTGACCTGAAGGCCCTGGACCGGGCAGGACTCGTGCGCCGCGTGCACGGCGGCGCCATACCGGCGGGACGCCTCGACTTCGAACCCGACCTCGCCGAGCGGGAGGGCACGGCGGCCGACGAGAAGGACCGCATCGCGCACGCCGCCCTCGCCGAACTCCCGGCCGAGGGCAGCGTCATCCTGGACGCGGGCTCGACGGTCGCCCGCCTGGCGGCCTCGCTCCCACTGGAGGCGACGTTCACCGTCGTGACGCACGGCCTTCCCACCGCCGCCCGCCTCGCCGACCACCCCGGCATCCAGCTCCACCTCATCGGAGGCCGCGTCCGCAGCCGTACGCGGGCCGCCGTCGACGCGTGGGCGCTGCGGGCGTACGGAGAGATCCGCGCCGACGTCCTCTTCGTCGCCGCGAACGGCTTCTCCGCGGAAGCAGGCCTGACCACCCCCGACCTCGCCGAAGCGGCCGTCAAGCGCGCGGCGATCGGCGCGGCCCGCCGCGTGGTGCTCCTCGCGGACTCCACCAAACACGGCCAGGAACACTTCGCCCGCTTCGGCGACCTCGCAGACGTCGACCTCCTGATCACCGACACCGGCCTCACCCCCGAGACCGCCACGGAGATCGAGAAGGGCGGCACGGAGGTGGTGCGGGTATGAGCGGCGGGGGCGTGGGCGGCGCGGACGCGAGCGGCGCGGGCATGAACGGCGCGAGCTCGGACAGCCCGGACTCGGACAGCCCGGACTCGGACGGCCTGGACTCGGACGGCGCGGGCGTAGATGGCGCTGACACAGACGGCCCGCGCACGGATGACCCGCGCGCGAACGACCCGCGCACGCACAGCGCGGACAAGAACGGCCCCCGCACGCACGCGGGCAGCAGTGGTAAGCAGTTCGGCACAGGAACGGTTCGTACGCGCATGATCCTCACCGTCACCCCCAACCCCTCCCTCGACCGCACCTACGAGGTCCCCTCGCTGGACCGTGGTGAGGTCATCCGGGCCACCGGTGACCGGATGGACCCGGGCGGCAAGGGCGTCAACGTATCGAGGGCGGTCGCGGCGGCCGGTGCGGCGACGCTCGCCGTGCTGCCGCTCGGCGGTGCGCCCGGCGCGCTCGTCGCCCAGCTCCTCGACGAGCAGGGCATCGAGGTCGCGCCGGTCCCGGTCGCGGGCCAGACCCGCTCCAACATCGCGGTGGCCGAACCCGACGGCACCCTCACGAAGATCAACGCCACCGGCCCCGAACTGACGCGCACGGAGGCCGAGTCGCTGCTCTCCGCCGTGCGGGAGCGGTCCACCGGCGCCGACTGGATCGCCTGCTGCGGCAGCCTGCCGCGCGGCCTCGCCCCTTCCTGGTACGCCGACCTGGTGGCCCGCGCGCACGCCGCGGGCGCCCGGATCGCCCTCGACACCTCGGGCCCTGCCCTGCTCGCCGCCCTCGCCGAACGCCCCGACGTCGTCAAGCCGAACGCGGAGGAGCTCGCCGAAGCGGTGGGCCGCCCCCTGGCGACGGTCGGCGACGCGGTCAAGGCGGCCGAAGAGCTGCGGCAGCTGGGCGCGCGGGCCGTGCTCGCCAGCCTCGGCGCGGACGGCCAGCTCCTGGTGGACGACACGGGCACGTACTTCGGCAGCGCACCGGTCGACGCCGTACGCAGCAACGTCGGCGCCGGTGACTCCTCCCTGGCCGGTTTCCTCGTCGCGGGCGGCACCGGCGCCATCGCCCTCGCCTCGGCCGTGGCGCACGGCGCGGCAGCCGTCCAGCTCCCCGGCAGCGCGATGCCGACCCCCGCGGACCTCGCGCCCGACGCGGTCACCGTCACGACGGAGATCCCCCTGGACCGCGTACTGACGGAGCCGGCGCCATGACCCCCACCCACACCCAGTCCCCCCTCTCCACCCCCGTCCCCACCCCCGCCCTCCGGGCGATATGCGTGCGAAGGAGCCCGCGATGAGCGAGATGATCACCGCGGAACTGGTCGACCTCGAAATCGACCGGTCCGCAGGAACCAAGGAAGCGGCGGCCCGTGCCCTCGCCGAGCGCATGGTGGCCCTGGGCCGGGTGACCGATCTGGACGGGTTCCTCGCCGACGTGGCGGCCCGCGAGGCGCAGATGCCGACCGGCCTCGACGGCGGCATCGGCATCCCGCACTGCCGCAGCGCCCACGTCACCGAGCCGACCCTGGCCTTCGGCCGCTCGGCGGAGGGAATCGACTTCGGGGCGCCGGACGGACCGGCCGACCTCATCTTCCTGATCGCGGCTCCGGCGGGCGCCGACGACGCGCACCTGACGATTCTCTCGTCGCTTGCACGGCAGTTGATGGACGAGGAGTTCACGACAGCACTGCGGGCAGCGCAGGACGCGCAAACGGCAACGGACTTGATCCGGGGCAATGGGCGGGCGAGCGGGGAACAACCCGCGGGCAGCGCGGCAGAAGAAACCGCGGACCCGCAGCCGGAAGACCCCGCACCCCCGGCGGAGCCGTTCCGTATCGTCGCCGTCACGTCCTGCCCCACAGGCATCGCCCACACCTACATGGCAGCCGAGTCCCTGGAAAACGCCGCCCGCGAGGCGGGCGTAGAGCTGACGGTGGAGACCCAGGGTTCAGCAGGCTTCACCCGCCTCGACCCGGCGGTCATCGGAGCCGCGGACGGCGTCATCTTCGCCCACGACGTCCCCGTGCGGGACAAGGACCGCTTCGCCGGAAAGCCCACGGTCGACGTCGGCGTGAAGGCAGGCATCAGCAGGCCGGCCGAGCTCATCGCGGAGGTCAGGGCGAAGGCCGCCCGCGGCGAGATCACCTCGGGCGCCAAGGCGAGCCCGGTGGACGACGCGGGCGAGAGCGGCGACGGCTACGGCACCAAGCTGCGCAAGTGGCTGATGTCCGGCGTCAGTTACATGGTCCCCTTCGTCGCCGCGGGCGGTCTCCTCATCGCACTGGGCTTCGCCATCGGCGGCTGGAAGATCGACAAGGCGCCGTCCGTCGCCGAGCACTTCGTGTGGACGGACACCACCAGCTGGGCCGCGCTCCTCTTCCAGATCGGCGGGCTCGCCTTCGCCTTCCTGGTGCCGGTCCTCGCGGGCTACATCGCGTACGGAATGGCCGACCGGCCAGGACTCGTCCCCGGATTCGTCGGCGGCTCCGTCGCCGTCACGATCAACGCGGGCTTCCTGGGCGGCCTGGCGGCGGGCCTGATCGCGGGTGCGGTCGTCATGGGCATCCAGCGCGTGCGGATCCCGGCCGTGCTGCGGGGCATCATGCCCGTGGTCGTGATCCCGCTGATCTCATCCGCGATCGTCGGCTTCCTGATGTTCCTCGTCATCGGGAAGCCCATCGCCTCGCTGCAGAGCGCGCTCACGGACTGGCTGGAGGGCCTGTCCGGCGCCAACGCGATCATCCTCGGCGTCATCCTCGGCCTGATGATGTGCTTCGACCTGGGCGGCCCGCTGAACAAGGTCGCGTACGCCTTCGCCGTCGGCGGCCTCGCCAACCCGACCGAGGGCAGCTTCAAGGTCATGGCCGCGGTGATGGCGGCCGGCATGGTCCCGCCGCTGGCCATGGCCCTGGCGACCACCGTCCGCGGGCGTCTCTTCACCAAGACCGAGCGCGAGAACGGCAAGGCGGCCTGGTTCCTGGGCGCCTCCTTCATCACGGAGGGCGCCATCCCGTTCGCCGCGGCCGACCCGCTGCGGGTGATCCCCGCCTCGATGCTGGGCGGCGCGGTCACCGGCGCCCTGTCGATGGCCTTCGGCTGCACGCTGCGCGCCCCGCACGGCGGCATCTTCGTGGTGCCGCTCATCGGGCAGCCGCTGCTGTACCTGGTGGCGATCGTCGCCGGTGTCGGCGTCTCGACCGTGGCGGTCATCCTGCTCAAGGGCGCCCGGAAGACGGCCTCTTCGGAGAGCGCCACCGGGGCCGAGGAGGCCGCGGCGGAGGAGCGGGTGCCGGCGGCCGTCTGAGACCGGCCATCCGAACTCTGAGTGTTCGGCCCCTATGAGGGGCCTATGAGGGGGGTTGTGCGACATACGTCACTTCAGGACGTAAGTCCCACAACCCCCCTGTCGTTGGGCCCGGGTCGTGATGTCTACTGTGCGGCATGTTCCAGAATGTCTCGATCCTCCAGCAGGCAGGCGTGGCCGTACTGACCGCGGCGACCGTCGTCTGGGCCGTGGGCCTGGTGCGCGTGATGCGGCGCGATCAGGTCGACGTGGACGTCTGGCGCCGGTCCCAGGCGCTGCGCGCGCTGCCCGCGCAGTCGGGCCCGCCGCGCGCGGAGGCGGTCGAACTGACGCCGGACGAGCGGGCCGCCTTCGCGGGCCTGGTGCGACAGTTCGGCGACGGCCGCCCCTGAGGCGGAGGTCTATCCTCTTTGTCCTACTTCATGCGCTGCTGGGGGATGCTCCTCGCGCGCTGCTCCATCGCCGCGCGGGCCGCTTCCTCGGAGGCGTACACCTCGCAGCGGTGCCGCTTGTCGGGCGTGACCGTGTGCTCGACCTCCCAGAGGCTGAGCTCGCTGCCGTCGAAGAGCAGGAACGCGTGCTCGTAGAGCGAGAAGCAGAGGCGTGCGTCGCCCGCCAGGCAGGGGCGGCCGAAGGCCTGGGTGATCTGGTGCGCGAACGCCGAGCGCAGTAACCGCTCCAGGTCCTCGCCGGGCCGTCCCTCGCTCACCGAGTTCTCCGCGCGGCGCAGCAGCCGGCGGCCGTGGTCCGCGGAGTCGTCCGGGACGTACGTATGGCGGGGTTCGTCGGCGGCTGGGAGCTGGAGCACGACGGGCTGCTCGCAGAGGCCGGCAGGGGTGTCGGGCGGGAGCGGCAGGCGCGAGGTGGCGACCCCGGCCTCCTCCTCGTCCGCGTAGAGCTCGTACTGGGCGTGGCTGCCGGGGCCGGTGTTGTGCACGAGCTCCCAGAGCGTGAGCGCACCGGCGTCGGCGAGGAGCCACGTGTGACGGTAGGTCTCGCGGTGCAGGCCCGCGCTGTGGTGCGCGGAGTGCAGCGAACTGTCGTACGCCAGAGCGGAGTCCAGGAGCCCTATCGTCTCGTCCGGCAGGTCGAAGGAGTTCATCGCGCGGCGAAGAAGCCGCTCGAGATGCTCCTGCGGAGAGTGCGGGGACTCCTGCTCGGCAGACTGTGGCTCGTACGCCGTCTCGTACTCGTACGGAACGCTCAAGGTCTCTCCCGGCGTTGCTGCATGTCACCTTGTGAGTGCATACCGTAGCCCCTGCGTCGGACATCATGCCCGGGAACCGGAAAACGTGCGAGCCGCACGGCAAGTTCCCGTGCGGCTCGCGGTGTTGGGCCTGGTGAGAGGGTCAGGAGTGGCGGCTGGGATCAGCCCGCACTGCCCGCCGTCCACTCGCTCCAGGACATGTTCCAGCCGTTGAGGCCGTTGTCCGGCGCGATGGTCTCGTCCGGGGAACCCTGGACCGTCACGATGTCCCCGATGAGGGAGTTGTCGTAGAACCACGCGCCCGGCGTGCTGGAGTCGCCGGCGCCCTGTGCGTCCTGCAGGCCGACGCAGCCGTGGCTGGTGTTGGCGCTGCCGAAGATCGAGGGCGAGCCCCAGTAGTTGCCGTGGATGAAGGTGCCGGAGGACGACAGGCGCATCGCGTGCGGGACGTCCTTGATGTCGTACTCACCGCCGAAGCCGACCGTGTCGCCGTTCATCCGGGTCTGGGTGAACTTCTCGGAGATCACCATTTTCCCGTTGTACGTGGGGTTCGACGGGCTGCCCGCGGAGATCGGGATGGTCTTGATGACCTTGCCGTCGCGCTCGATCGTCATCTTCTTGGCCTTCACGTCGACCGTGGAGACCTGCGCGCGGCCGATGGTGAAGGTGACGGTCTTGTTCTGCACGCCGGTGGCGCCGTCCGCGCCCTTCACGCCCTCGAGGTCGATCTTCATCGTGACCTTGGAGCCGGCCTTCCAGTACTCCTCGGGCCTGAAGTCCAGGCGCTGGTTGCCGAACCAGTGGCCCACGACCTTCTGACCGCTGTCGGAGGTCACCTTGATGTGCGACTGGACGGACTGCTTCTCGGTGATCGCCTTGTCGAAGTTGAAGGAGACCGGCATGCCGACGCCGACCTTCGTGCCGCCGTCGGGCGTGTAACTGCCGATGAAGCTGTTGTCCTTCGAGACCGTGGTGAAGATCGAGTTCTCGGTCGCTTCCTTGCCCTTGGTGTCCTTGGCATCGGCCGTGATCTTGTACTTCATGCCGCGCTCGAGCTGGGCCTTGGGCTTCCAGCTCGTGCCGTCGGCGGAGAGGGTGCCGTCGACCGCCGCCCCGGTGGAGACCAGGGTCATCTTCACCTCGGTCAGCTTGCCGCCCTTGACCTTGACGCCGGTGGCGTTGATGGACGCGCCGGTCGAGCCGTCCTTCGCCGAGATGGTGATGTCGGCGCCCTGCGCCTTGGACTTGCCGTCCTTGCCGTCTCCGTCGGCGTCCGCGTCGCCGCCACAGGCCGTGAGGGCGAGTGCACCCACGGCGGCGAGCGCGGTGGCTGCCAGAAGGGTGCGCCGCCGGGGCTTGGCTATGTGCGACGTTGTCACGGGCTGCTCCATCTTTGTGCGAAGTGCGCGTTCTGATCCAGTACGAGTTAAGAGCGGCCTGCTGGCGGAAAGGTTCCTTCCGCTTAATGTGAGCGCGGGCACATGGCCATAGCCCGTCGGTGGCCCAACAGGCTCTGGTCCGCGCCTATTTGTAGCTGTTCTTTCTGGGAATTCCCATAGATGGCGCTTTGGGCTTTATCAGGATGATCGGCTACTCGGCCAAGTCTGCCTGTCCGCCTGCTTGCTCGCCGTAAAGGTCTCGGTACGAGGGGAAGTCGCCGCCCGGCGTCCGGACGGACTCCGCGGCCAGGAGCGCCCGGACGATCGCCGCGGTCACCATGTCCGCGCCCGCCGCGAGGATCTCGTTCAGGGCGAGGGGGTTCTGCCCGGCCCCCGGCAGCGGCTGCTCGCCGGTCGCGAGGGCGAAGACGGTGTCCCCGTCGTTGAGGAGATGGACGGGCCGTACGGCGCGCGCCATGCCGTCATGCGACGTACCGGCGAGCTTCTGCGCCTGGGCCTTGGTGAGTTCGGCGTCCGTGGCGACCACGGCGAGGGTGGTGTTCAGCGGCGGAGGCCCGTTCCCGGCGGCGGCAGCGGCTTCGGCCAGGCGGCGTGCTGCCCGCTCGTGCACCTCGGAGGTGGGGTAGACCACCTGCCGCCCCTCGAAGTACCGCCCGTACAGCGCGCCCGTCCCCGCGTCGACCCCGGAGCCCGCCGCGTTCGCCACGACCAGGGCGGCGACCGTGATGCCCGAGTCCAGCCTGACGCTCGCGCTGCCGATGCCGCCCTTGACCTTCCCGACCACGGCGCCGGTCCCCGCGCCCACGTTGCCCTCCTCGACGGGCGTGAACGGTTCGCTGCCCGCGGCCGCCTCCACCGCGTCACGGCCCGTCGAGGCGTCGGGGCGTGCCGCGAAGTCGCCGCCGCGGCCGAGGTCGAAGACGCAGGCGGCCGGGACCACGGGGACGACGTGGGACGGATCGGGGCCGACCCGCACACCGCGGCCCTGCTCCTCCAGCCACGCCATCACGCCGGTCGCGGAGTCCAGGCCGTACGCGCTGCCGCCGGTCAGGACGACGGCCTCGACACGCTGCACCAGGTTGCGGGGGTCGAGCGCGTCCGTCTCGCGGGTGCCGGGGCCGCCGCCGCGCACATCCACGGCCGCGACGGCGCCACCCGCCGGGGCGAGCACGACGGTGGTGCCGGTGAGGTGGCCTTCGTGGGCGGGCGCGGTGCGGGTGGCATGCCCCACGCGAAGGCCGGGGACGTCGGTGAGGGAGTCGGTTACGGGGTGAGGCACGGGGTGGGCGACGGTGTCGGTTGTGGAGTCGCTGGGGGAGCTCGCTGAAGCCATGCCGACTTGCGTACCACGCGGGGCAGTTACCTGGCTGCCGCCCGGCGCGTCATACGGCTGGTGAGTGTCACGCCGGTCGTGACGGTGGCCGCCGCCACGATCCCCGCGACCAGGACCGCCCAGCCCCCGGCGAATGTGCTCGCGAGGGTGGCAAGCGCGCTCACGGGCAGCACCAGTTGCTGGGCGAGGCCCACCTTGTAGTAACGGGAGTGCAGCAGCCAGACGGTGAGGAGATACAGCGCCATCGGTACGGTCACGGCGGCGGACGCGGCGAACGTCGAGATGTGCGCCTTGCCGACGGCCTCCTCGACCGCGACCTCGATCCCGGCGCCGATCGCGGCCGCCGCGCCGAGGATGAAGTAGTGGCCGTATCCCCAGAGGAACGCCTGCCGGTTTCCGCTCAGGCGGCCGTGGATGGGCACGACGAAGTAGATCCACCAGGCGGCGAAGACCATCAGCAGGCCGCCCACCGCGATGGGCAGGAGCTCGCCCAGCGCGTCGTGCTCGTCGATGCCGGACTTCACGGCGACGGTCGCCGCCGCGATCGTCTCGCCGAGCACGATGATCGTGAACAGGCCGTACCGCTCGGAGATGTGATGCGGATGCCAGGCCGTCGTGTACGCCCGCTCCGCGAACACCGGCACGCACATCTCCGCGATCGCCATCCCGAGGAACAGCCAGGCCCGGCCGCCCTCCGGCAAGAACAGCAGCCCCGACCAGCCGATCTGACAGACCAGCACACCGGCCGCGTACCGCAGCGCGGTGCCGCGCTGGGCACCCGTGGCCGATCTGGCGACGCGCAGCCACTGGATGGTGAGCGCGACCCGCATGATCGCGTAGCCGAGCCAGATGAGCAGGAAGTCGTGGTCCTCGAACCCCTTGGAGACCCCGGCGGCGAACACGAGCACCCCGGCGATCTGTACGAGCGTGACAACCCGGTAGAGCACGTCGTCGTTGTCGTACGCCGACGCGAACCACGAGAAGTTGACCCACGCCCAGAACAGCGCGAAGAACACCATCGCGTAGTTGAGCACGCCCTCACCCGCGTGCCCCTCGGCCACGGCGTGCACGAGCTCGGCCCCGGCCTGCGCGACCGCCACGACGAAACAGAGGTCGAAGAAGAGCTCCAGCGGAGTCGCGGCCCGATGCGCTTCCTCGCGCTCGCGTGCGCGCAGGGGCAGCAGGGTGGCGGAGGCGGGCGGCGGCTCTGGTGTGGGCCCGGGGGCCGGCGTCGACGTCATGCGGCCAGCACAGCAGAAGGCTCCCGCCGAATGGGGCCGCGGCGCCCAGCGGGTCGGCACTGACACCCGGGCGCCGTACGGCAGGCGGCCCACGAGGTCCGAAGGCCCCCTGATCTTGGTGCCTTTGGGCTGGTCAACGGATGCCCTACGACTCTGCTCGCGAAGAACCGCGCGCGGGACGGTGGATACGTCAGGCCCCGGAGCAAGGTCGGGACCGGTAGCGAACTGGGAACCAACATGAGATCGCCTGCCACTCAAGAAGTACGGACCGCCCCCACGGGCACGACGTACGACCCCGCTCAGTACCGTCCCGGCAAGACCATCACCGACTGGGAGCCGGAGAACGAGCTCTTCTGGAAGTCCGTCGGCAAGAAGGTCGCCTCCCGCAACCTGTGGATCGCCGTCCCCGCGCTCCTGGTCGCGTTCGTCGTCTGGCAGGTGTGGTCGGTCACGGCGACCAACCTGAAGGACGTCGGCTTCGGCTTCTCCACCTCGCAGCTGTTCTGGCTGACCGCCATCCCCGGCATCACCGGCGGCACGGCGCGCGTCCTCTACACGTTCCTCGGCCCGATGATCGGCCAGCGCCGCTTCACCGCGCTCTCCACGGTCGTCCTGGTCATCCCGCTGATCTGGCTCGGCATCGCGGTGCAGGACCCGAACACCTCGTACGGCGTGATGGTCGCCATCGCGGCCCTCTGCGGTGTCGGCGGCGCGAACTTCGCCTCGTCCCTCGCCAACATCGGCTTCTTCTTCCCCAAGCGCGACAAAGGCAACGCCACCGGCATCAACGGCGGCCTCGGCAACCTCGGTGTCTCCGTCGTCCAGCTGGTCACCCCGATCGTCATCACCAGCTCGGTCCTCGCGGTCGGCTCGGCCCAGCACAAGGCGGACGGCACGCCGGTCTGGCTGCAGAACGCGGCGTTCCTGTGGGTGCCCGTCCTGGTGATCCTGGCCGCCGTCGCGTGGTTCGGCCAGAACGACCTGAAGGTCGCGTCGACCCCCTTCAGCCAGCAGAAGATCATCTTCAAGCGCAAGCACAACTGGCTGATGACCTGGCTCTACGTCGGCACGTTCGGTTCCTTCATCGGCTTCGCCGCGGCTCTGCCGATGCTCATCAAGACCACGTTCACGCCGATCGACGCGGCCTACTCCGCGGCCACGTACGCCTGGATGGGCCCGGCCGTGGGTGCGCTCGCCCGCTGGGCCGGCGGCTGGATCGCCGACAAGATCGGCGGCGCGAGGGTCACCATCATCTCGTTCGTCGGCATGGCGGTCTCGATCATCGGAGTCATCAACTTCCTGCCCTCCGGCGGCGACAACGGCAACTTCTACGGCTTCTTCGCCTGCTTCCTGTGCGCGTTCTTCTTCTCGGGCATCGGCAACGGCTCCACGTTCCGCCAGATCCCGGTGATCTTCCGCTCCCAGCACCTGAAGGGCCTTGAGGAGGGCACCCCCGCCTACACGAAGGCGCTGAAGCAGTCCGAGATGGAAGCGGGCGCCGTCACCGGCTTCACCTCCGCCATCGCGGCCTACGGCTTCTTCTTCATCCCGGCGATGTTCGCCAACTTCGCGGTCACCAGCGCGATGTGGGGCTTCGTGGCCTTCTACGTCAGCTGTATCGCGGTCTGCTGGTGGTTCTACGCCCGCAAGGGCGCGGAATCCCCGAGCTGACGCCCTCGGCGGCGTCGGCACGGTGGGCCGGGTGTGGGAGCACCCGGCCCACTGGCATGTCCCGGTCCCGCGCCACGGCGCGCAGGTCCCGGTCCCGTACCACGGGATGTCCGGGAAATTCTTGTGAATGCATTCACAAGCGAACTTAGGTCCAAAGTCCTGATGGAAGTCGCAGGTCAGGGTGGGTGAGTGCGGGTTCGGTTGCGGAGGGAAAGGACCTCGGGCCCTGAAGTGGGGACCATTGCGGAGCCCCTGACCGATCACATCGGAGTGGAATGGACACATAGCGAAAAGGCGATACGGAAGGTGTCTGCGATGACTGCCACTCCCGCGGAAACGACAGTGCACGGCGAGGCATGGGACGGCTTCAAGGGCGGTCTGTGGCGGGACGCCATCGACGTCCGCGACTTCGTGCAGCAGAACTACACCCCGTACGAGGGGGACGACTCCTTCCTGGCCGGCCCGACCGAACGCACCACCCAGGTCTGGCAGAAGCTCCTGGCGATGTTCCCCGCGGAGATCGAGCGCGGCATCTACGACGTGGACGTGAAGACCCCGTCCCGCATCGACGCCTTCAAGCCCGGCTTCATCGACGCCGACCGCGACCTGATCGTCGGCCTCCAGACCGACGCCCCGCTCAAGCGCGCCATCATGCCCAACGGCGGCTGGCGGATGGTCGAAGGCGCCCTCAACGCCTACGGCTACGCGGCGGACCCCGAGGTCAAGGACATCTACACGCACCTCCGCAAGACCCACAACGAAGGTGTCTTCGACGCCTACACGCCCGAGATCCGCGCCTGCCGCTCCTCGGGCATCATCACCGGCCTGCCCGACGCCTACGGCCGCGGCCGCATCATCGGCGACTACCGCCGCGTCGCGCTCTACGGAGTCGACCGCCTCATCGCCGCCAAGGAGGCCGACCGGGACCGGCTGGGCGAGGAGTGGGCCACCGAGGACGTCATCCGGGCCCGCGAGGAGACCTCCGAGCAGATCAAGGCCCTGGGCGAGCTGAAGGCCATGGCGATGTCGTACGGCTACGACATCTCGGCCCCCGCCGGCACCGGCCGTGAGGCCGTCCAGTGGCTGTACTTCGCCTACCTGGCCGCCGTGAAGGAGCAGAACGGCGCGGCCATGTCGATCGGCCGCATCGACAACTTCCTCGACATCTACCTCCAGCGCGACATCGAGGCCGGCCGCATCACCGAGGCCGAGGCCCAGGAGTTCATCGACGACTTCGTCATCAAGCTCCGCATCGTCCGCTTCCTGCGCACCCCCGAGTACAACGAGGGCTTCTCCGGCGACCCGACCTGGGTCACCTGGTCCATGGCGGGCATCGGCGAGGACAGCCGACCGCTGGTCTCCCGCACCACGTTCCGTGCCCTGCAGACCCTCTACAACCTGGGCCCGGCCCCCGAGCCGAACCTCACGGTCTTCTGGGCGCGGGAACTGCCCCAGGGCTTCAAGGACTTCGCCGCGAAGGTCGCCATCGACACCTCGGCCATCCAGTTCGAGTCCGACGACCTGATGCGCCCCAAGTACGGCGACGACACCGCGATCGCCTGCTGTGTGTCGGCGATGGCCGTCGGCAAGCAGATGCAGTTCTTCGGCGCCCGCGTCAACGTAGCCAAGGCCCTGCTCTACGCGATCAACGGCGGCCGCGACGAGAAGACCGGCAAGCGCGTCGTCGAGGGCTTCGAGCCCATCGAGGGCGACTACCTGGACTACGACACCGTCGCCGAGCGCTACGACGCGATGCTCGGCTGGCTCGGCAAGACCTACGTCCACGCGCTGAACGTCATCCACTACATGCACGACAAGTACGCCTACGAGCGCATCGAGATGGCGCTGCACGACCAGGAGATCCTGCGCACGATGGCGTGCGGCATCGCGGGCCTGTCCGTCGCCGCCGACTCGCTCTCCGCCATCAAGCACGCCAAGGTCAAGGTCATCCGCGACGAGACGGGCCTGGCCGTCGACTACGAGATCGAGGGCGACTACCCGGCCTACGGCAACAACGACGAGCGGGCCGACCACATCGCCCGGCGCATCGTCTCGGACTTCATGGGCAAGATCCGGCAGCACCCGACCTACCGGAACGCGGTGCACACCCAGTCCGTCCTGACGATCACCTCGAACGTCGTCTACGGCAAGAAGACCGGCAACACCCCCGACGGCCGCCGCGCGGGCGAGCCGTTCGCCCCCGGCGCCAACCCTATGAACGGCCGTGACCAGCACGGCTACATCGCCTCCGCGCTGTCGGTCGCCAAGCTCAGCTACGACGACGCCGAGGACGGCATCTCGCTCACCAACACCATCACGCCCGACGCCCTGGGCCGCACCCCCGGGGAGCGGATCCAGAACCTCTCCGGAGTCCTCGACGGCTACATGGCGAGCGACGGCTTCCACATGAACGTCAACGTGCTCGACAAGGCGACGCTGGAGGACGCCATGGAGCACCCGGAGAACTACCCGCAGCTGACCATCCGGGTCTCCGGCTACGCGGTCAACTTCGTCCGCCTGACCCGCGACCAGCAGCTCGACGTCATCAACCGCACCTTCCACGGCTCCCTCTGAGCCACTGGCTCCCCACGAGCCACCCCTGATCCGCGGCCCCGGAGCCGGACCCTCACTCCGGCTCCGGGCGCCGCGAACACCACGTCCTGCCAGTAGTTCGGGAGTTCTGCCATGGCTGTCCTGCTCGACACGGCGACCCCGGCGGCCGCGGTCACCCGGCGCCCCGTCACCGGATCCCTGCACTCCTGGGACCTGTCCACCGGCGTCGACGGCCCCGGCACCCGCTTCGTCACGTTCCTCTCGGGCTGCCCGATGACCTGCCTGTACTGCCACAACCCCGACACCTGGCGGATGCGCGACGGGAAGCGGACCACCGTCGACGACATGATCACGGAGGCCGCCAAGTACACCAGGTTCATCGCGGCGGCGGGTGGCGGTGCCACCGTCAGCGGCGGCGAACCCCTCCTGCAGCCCGTCTTCACCGGCGAACTGCTGCACCGCCTCAAGCACGAGCTCGGCCTGCACACCGCCCTGGACACCTCGGGCTTCCTCGGCGTGCGCGCCACCGACGCCCTGCTCCGGGACGTCGACCTCGTGCTCCTCGACATCAAGTCCTGGGACCGCGAGACGTACAAGAAGGTCACGGGTCGCCCGCTGCGGCCCACCCTCGACTTCGCCGAGCGCCTCGCCGGCCTCGGCAAGGACGTCTGGGTGCGCTTCGTCCTCGTCCCCGGTCTCACCGACGACCCGGAGAACATCGAAGGCGTCGCCCGCTTCGCCGCCTCGCTCGGCAACGTCTCGCGCGTCGACGTGCTGCCCTTCCATAAATTGGGCGAGGCGAAGTGGGACGCCCTCGGCAAGGACTTCACTCTGCGCGACACCCCTTCGCCCACCCCCGCCGAGGTGGCCGCCGCCAGGGAGATCTTCGCCGCCCAGGGGCTCACGGCCGTCTGACGGCCGCCGCGACGCCCCACGGACGTACCCTGGACATATGAGCACCGCCCCTGCCCCCGAACCGCGTGATCCGGAGGAATCGGAGACCCCGAAGCACTCCGAGGCGCCGAAGAAGCCGAAGAGCGCCCTGGTCTTCGACGACCCCCTGTCGCAGCAGTCTTCGGACGACACGGACCGCGGGTGGGGCGAGCGGCCTCCGGTCGGCGGCGACAGCGCCGCCGACCTGGCGCGTTTCCTCGACGAGAAGCCGCCCCACCACGTCTGAACCCGCGCTAGCGCTCGTCGTGCCCCGAGCCGCGCTGCGCCACCAGTGCGTCGCGGATCTCCTTGAGGACCTCCAGCTCCGAGATCTCGATGATCTCCTGCGTGCCCTCCTTCGCGGCCCTCCGCGCGGCCTGCCTCGCCAGATACTTGGCCATGGGCAGCACCATCAGGAAGTAGACGACGGCCGCGGTGATCACAAAGCTGAGGGTCGCGCTGAGGACCGAACCCCACATGATCGGGATGCCACTCTCGACCGTGCCGTCCGCCTTCGTGACGCACGGGGACTTCAGGCACGAGCTGTAGTGATCGAGATCCTTCGTGCCGAAGGCACCGACCAGCGGGTTGATGACACCCTTCACCACGGAGTTCACGATGTTCGTGAACGCGGCTCCGATGACCACCGCGACCGCCAGGTCGACGACATTGCCGCGCATCAGGAAGGCCTTGAAGCCGTCCCAGAGACCCGGTTCGTTCTTCTCGCTCACCACGAGGCCTTTCGTTGCAAATGCAGTTCGTGAAACAGACAGCTTCGCAAACTACGGTAGGGCCTGGTAGGACTGTCCAATTGGGCAACCCGAACGAGCGACTTGACAGAAAGTCGATGCAGTCGCACACATCGTGAGTCGGCACGCGGGTCAGTACGCGAGTGAGTACGTGGGTCAGCACGTGAGTCAGCACAGCGTCACCGCCAGGCGCATGCCCGCTCCGGCACCGGCGAGCCGTGCCGCCGTCGCCCGTGGCACGGAGAGCACGACCAACGCCCCGGGCTCAGCCGCGCTTTCGGCCGCACCCTCTTGAGGCCCGGGCACCTCGGTCACCCTCGCCCCGGCGGCCACCACCCGCGACGCGGAGCCGTCGGAGGCGACGACATCGACCCGGTCGCCCCGGTGCAGCAGCCGCACCGTCTCCGCGTCCGCGATCCGCACCGGCGCCGTCACCAGGGCCGCGGCCCGAGGACGCTCCGTCCCGGCCCGCGAAGGCGCGGCGGCGGCCGCCGGATGTCCCTGCGACGGCGCCTGTTCGGCATGTCGCGGCCCGGCGGCCACGAGCGCCGCCGCGGTCACCGCAAGCCCCGCGGCCATGGCCCGTCGTCTGTGCCGCAGCAGTCTTCGCAGGCCGCGGTGCCCGCCGCTGACCCGCACGGGGGAGAAGTGCGGCACGGGGCACGGTGGGGGAGGAGGAGGGGAGGAGATGTCTGAGGGAACGTGCGCCACGGCGGCCACCACCTGCGGGGTCGAGAGAGCTGCGGATCTTGCCTTCCGCTCTCACGATGCGGGCTCCCGCCGCATCCCGCTGAGCCCCGTGGACTACTCGCCGGTTGTGGACAACTCCCTCACCCGAAGGGGAAGTTCCACCGCCCTCGGCCCCTGGCCCCTCACCTCACGGCAGCCGAATCCCCGGCTCCAGCCCGCCCAGCGCCCCCGCACACGAACAGTCCCGCTCACCCTCCGCCGGCAGCCCCGCCACCGCGTCGAAAAGCACCGTCCGTAGCCGGTCCACATTCGCCGCGAAGACCTGCAGCACCTCTTCGTGCGAGACGCCCTCGCCGCTCTCCGCACCCGCGTCCAGGTCCGTGACCAGCGTCAACGACGTGTAGCAGAGCTCCAGTTCACGGGCGAGCACGGCCTCGGGATGCCCGGTCATGCCCACCACCGACCAGCCCTGCGCCGCGTGCCAGACCGATTCGGCCCGGGTCGAGAACCGCGGCCCCTCGATGACCACGAGCGTCCCGCCGTCCACCGGCTCCCACTCCCGCCCGCGGGCCGCCTTCAGCGCGGCGCTGCGCCCGGCGGGGCAGTACGGGTCGGCGAGCGACACGTGCACGACGTTCGGAATGCTTCCGTCCGGCAGTGGCACCCCGTCGAAATACGTCTGCGTACGCGTCTTCGTGCGGTCCACGAGCTGATCGGGCACCAGCAGCGTCCCCGGCCCGAACTCGGGCCGGAGCCCGCCCACCGCACACGGGCCGAGCACCTGCCGTACGCCCACGGAGCGCAACGCCCACAGGTTGGCGCGGTAGTTGATGCGATGCGGCGGCAGATGGTGACCGCGGCCGTGCCGGGGCAGGAACGCGACCCGCCGCCCGGCGATGTCACCGAGGAAGAGGGAGTCGCTGGGCGCTCCGTAGGGGGTGTCGACCTGGATTTCGGTCACGTTGTCGAGGAAGGAGTAGAAACCGGAGCCGCCGATGACACCGATCTCGGCCCGCGTCGCGTTCGCCGTATTCACCATGCCCAGCACAGTAGCCGGGCCCGGGAACGCCGAGATCCCCGCCGTCGAAGGACAGCGGGGACCTGGAAGAAAGACGTGCGCGGGGCGGTTCGCCCTAGGCGGCCGACGAGCTCGAGGAACTGGACGACGACCCCGAGGAGGAGCCGGACGACTTCGAGTCCGATGACGACGAAGCGCTCGCGGAAGACTTGGAGTCCGACTTCGAGTCCGAGGACTTGGAGTCCGACGACTTCGACGCGTTCGCCGTGGACGGCGTGCTGCTCGACGACGAGCCGCGGCTGTCGTTGCGGTAGAAACCGGAGCCCTTGAAGACGATGCCGACGGCCGAGAACACCTTCTTGAGGCGTCCGTCGCAGCTGGGGCACACGGTCAATGCGTCATCGGTGAACTTCTGCACCGCCTCGAGGCCCTCGCCGCATTCGGTGCACTGGTACTGGTACGTCGGCACTTGCTTCCTCCTGGCACTCTCACTCGATGAGTGCTAACGACGGTCCATAGTGACGTATTCCGCGAGATCAGTCCACCGTGACCGGCTCGCGGTGACCCACGCCACGTGCCACGGTGCGTCCGACGGACCGCGGCACGAGCCGCGAGCGCAGGGTGACGAGCACCGCGAGGGCCAGCGCCGTACCGCCAAGCGGCACCAGGAATCCGGCGCCGTCCCAGAAGCGGTCCTCCAGCTGTCCGGCGACCGTGACGGCGGCGGCCTGGCCGAGCGCGACGGCGCCGGTGAGCCAGGTGAAGGCCTCGGTCCGGCCGGACGGGTCCACCAGACGGTCGACCAGCGTGTAGCCGGTGATCAGCGCGGGCGCGATGCAGACGCCCACCAGGAGGCCGAGTCCGGCGAGGAGCACCACGGAGTGCGCGGCCCACAGCCCGGAGGCCATCAGGGTCAGCGCCGTGTACCCGACGAGGAGCCGCCGCTGCGGGGCGATCTTCCAGGCGATGGCGCCGCAGACGAGCCCGGAGAGCATGTTGCCCGCCGCGAACGTGCCGTACAGGACGCCGTTCAGACCGGGTTCGCCGATGGACTCGGTGAAGGCTGCCAGCGAGACCTGCATGCCGCCGAAGACGGCGCCGATGCCCAGGAAGGTGGCGATCAGGACGCGCACACCGGGGATGCGCAGCGCCGAGACGTGCTCCACGCGCGCGTGCTCCTCGCGGGAGGCCGGCTTGGGCTGGGTGCTCTTCTGTGCGGCGAACAGGAGACCGCCCACCAGCGTGAGTCCGGCCTCCGTGAAGAGTCCGGCCGCCGGGTCGATGGTCGTGCACAGCGCGGTCGCGAAGAGTGGGCCGAGGACGAACGTCAGCTCGTCCGTGACCGACTCGAAGGCGGCCGCCGTACCCGCCAGCGGGGTGTCCTGGAGCTTGACGCCCCAGCGGGCCCGCACCATGGGGCTGATCTGCGGTTGCGAGGCGCCGGTGGGCACCGCCGCGACGAAGAGCGCCCACAAGGGGGCGTCCGAGAGTGCGAGCACCGTCAGGGAGAGCACCGACACCGTGTGGATGAGCACGCCCGGCACCAGTACGGCGCGCTGGCCGAACCGGTCGGCGAGCTTGCCGCCGAAGGGGGCGAACACCGCCATGGAGACACCGGTGACGGCCGACACGGCACCGGCGATGCCGTACGAGCCGGTGGTGTGCTGCACGAGCAGCACGATGGAGATGGTCAGCATCGCGAAGGGCTGTCGTGCCGCGAAGCCGGGCAGGAGAAACGTCCAGGCGCCGCGGGTGCGCAGCAGCTGTCCGTATCCGGGGCGGGAGGTGACCGTGGATGCCACGGCCCGTGCCTTTCTGCTGCCTGGTAGCGCGGCCCCCTTTTCAGGGCGACGGCGCCGAGAGCTGTCCTCTTGCGCGGAACTGCGGTAGATGCCGGTTGCCCACTGCGAGGACACGCGGCCGCCATACGGTCGGCGCCAGCTCTGCTTCAGCCAGAGTTGGTTCGATCAGTTGGTTCAGAAGAAGTGTGCCTTCATCGTACAGGGAATGGGGCCGTCGACCCTGTGAATACGGAGATTGAGGCGCCCGTCACCTGTGATTGCCCCGCCATTCCGGCGTGTGACCCTCGTGACCAGCGGTTCCCAGCCATCCGGCCAGTTTTCCGCCCTGCCCGACCGCCCGCAGTCGCCGCTCCGCCGCGTCGCGCACCGGGTCGGTGGCGACCACCAGGAGCTCGTCGCCGCGCTGCAGCACCGTCGTGGGCTGCGGCACGAATGATTCGCCGTTGCGAACGACGAGCGTGACCGCCGCCCCCGCGGGCATCCGCAGTTCGCCCACCTCGACGCCGTGCATCCGCGATCCCTTCGGGATCGCCACCGAGAGCAGGTGCCCGCGAAGGCGTTCCAGGGGCGCCGACTCGATGCCCAGGTCGGCGGCGCCCGAGGAGTCGCCGAGGCTCAGCTTCCGGGCCAGCCACGGGAGCGTGGGGCCCTGGATGAGGGTGTAGACGACGACCAGGACGAAGACGATGTTGAAGATCCGCTGGCTCTCGTCGACGCCGTTCACCATCGGGATCGTGGCCAGGATGATGGGCACGGCTCCGCGCAGGCCGGCCCAGGACATCAGGGCCTTCTCCTGCCAGGGCATGCGGAACGGCAGCAGGCTGGCGATGACCCCCAGCGGTCTGGCCACCATGGTCAGGATCAAGCCGATGACGATCGCGGGCCAGGTGTCGTCGAGCAGGTCGTGCGGGGTGACCAGGAGGCCGAGCAGGACGAACATGCCGATCTGCGCGATCCAGCCGAGCCCTTCGGCGAAGCCGCGGGTGGCGGGCCAGTGCGGCAGCTTCGCGTTGCCGAGGACCATCGCCGCGAGGTAGACGGCGAGGAATCCACTGCCGTGCGCCATGGCTCCGGCCGCGTAGGCGGCGACCGCGATGGCCATCACGGCGATGGGGTAGAGGCCCGAGGCGGGCAGGGCCACGTGCCGCAGGCCGTAGGCGCCGAGCCAACCCACCGCGAGGCCGATCGCGGCACCGATCGCCAGCTCCAGGGCGATCTCCGCGATGAGGACGTACCAGTGCTCCACGGGCCCCGCCGTGGAGAAGGCCACGACCAGGATCACCACGGGGGCGTCGTTGAAGCCCGACTCCGCCTCCAGGATGCCCGTCACGCGGGAGGGCAGCGGCACCTTCCGCAGCACGGAGAAGACCGCCGCCGCGTCCGTCGAGGAGACCACCGCGCCGATGATGAGCGCCTGGCGCCACTCGAGGCCGACCAGGTAGTGGGCACCGGCGGCCGTCACGCCGACGCTCACCGCGATGCCGGCGAGCGACAGGACGGCGGCCGCGGGCAACGCGGGTTTGATCTCTTTCCACTTCGTGCCGAGGCCGCCCTCGGCGAGGATCACGACGAGCGCCGCATAGCCGATGACCTGCGTCAACTCGGCATTGTTGAAGGTGACGTTGCCGATGCCGTCCTGGCCCATGGCAATGCCGATGCCCAGGTAGAGAAGCAGGCTGGGCAGCCCACTGCGCGACGAGATCCGGACCGCCGCCACCGCGACGAGCAGGACGAGCGAGCAGATGAGCAGAAGCTGGTTGAGGTCGTGGACAGTCAGGGGCCGTTCCTTCCTCCGCATGAGCCAAGTACTTCGTTACCTTACCTAATTGTTAACGCTTCCTTGACGCCTTAGAACTCCTGTACGACGCGTCGCGATGTACGTTCCTGACTCCGCGTCCGGGGCCGCAGTGCCCTGCGCCTATGGTTGCTCCAGCGCTCCCACCACCGCCCAGCCAGCCCTGCCGCTCGCGTAAGGACAGCAAGGACAGCGATGCCCTCGAATACCACCGCCTCTTCCGGTCATAAGTCCGGCAAGAAGAAGGGGCGCCGAGCCCGCCTCCTCGTGATCGTCCTGGTCCTGGCCCTCGTGGCGGGCATCGGCTACGGGGCGTACTGGAGCGTCAGTACGGTGCGTGCCTCCTTCCCGCAGACCAAGGGGACGATCAAGCTCGACGGCCTCGCCGGTCCCGTCGACGTGAAGCGCGACGGCAACGGAATCCCGCAGATCTACGCCGAGTCCGACGCCGATCTGTTCATGGCGCAGGGCTTCGTCCAGGCGCAGGACCGATTCTGGGAGATGGACGTCCGCCGCCATACGACCTCCGGGCGGCTCTCCGAGATGTTCGGCAAGAGCCAGGTCAAGACCGATGAGTTCCTGCGGACGCTCGGCTGGCACCGGGTGGCGCAGAAGGAGTACGACACCAAGCTCTCGCCCTCGACGAAGAAGTACCTCCAGGCGTACTCCAAGGGAGTCAACGCCTACCTGAAGGACAAGAGCGGCAAGGACATCTCCCTGGAGTACGCCGCCCTTGGCTTCACCAACGACTACGAGCCCCAGGAGTGGACCCCCGTCGACTCCGTGGCGTGGCTCAAGGCCATGGCCTGGGACCTGCGCGGCAACATGCAGGACGAGATCGACCGCTCCCTGATGACCAGCCGTCTGGGCCCCTCCCAGATCGAGGACCTCTACCCGAAGTACCCGTACGCCCGGAACAAGCCCATCGTCCAGGAGGGCGCCTACAACGGCGTCACCAAGGAGTACGAGGGCAAGGGCAGCGCGGGCAGCCAGTCGCAGTCACAGACCGGCGGCGCGGCGGGCACGGGCCTCGCGGGCAACACGGAGGCCCCCAACGGCCTGCAGTCCCAGCTGTCGGGCCTCTCCGACGTCCTGGACAGCGTCCCGGACGCGGGCCTCGGCCCGAACGGCAACGGCATCGGCTCCAACTCCTGGGTGGTCTCCGGCGACCACACGATCACCGGGAAGCCCTTGCTCGCCAACGACCCGCACCTGTCGCCGCAGCTGCCCTCCACCTGGTACCAGATGGGCCTGCATTGCCGGTCGGTCTCCAAGGACTGCCGGTACGACGTGTCCGGCTACACCTTCGCCGGCATGCCCGGCGTGGTCATCGGCCACAACAAGGACATCGCCTGGGGCATGACGAACCTCGGCGCCGACGTCACCGACCTCTACCTGGAGAAGTTCGAGGGCGACGGCTACGAGTACGACGACAAGGTGCTGCCCTTCAAGACGCGCGTGGAGACCATCAAGGTCGCCGGCGGCAAGTCGAAGAAGATCACCGTCCGGGAGACCGACAACGGCCCCCTGCTGTCCGACCGCGACGACGAACTCGTGAAGGTCGGCAAGAAGGCCACCGTCGACAGCGCCGCCCCCGACCGGGGCGACGGCTACGGAGTATCGCTGCGCTGGACCGCGCTCCAGCCGGGCAACTCGATGGACGCCGTCTTCGAGCTCAACAAGGCGAAGGACTTCACGGGCTTCCGCAAGGCCGCCGCTTCTTTTGAAGTGCCCTCGCAGAACCTGATCTACGCGGACACCAAGGGCCACATCGGCTACCAGGCACCGGGCAAGATCCCGGTCCGCGGCAAGGGCGACGGCGCGCTGCCGGCGCCGGGCTGGGACTCCGACTACCGCTGGACCGGCTACATCCCGCAGTCCGCGCTGCCCTACGAGTACGACCCCAAGCGCGGCTACATCGTGACCGCCAACCAGGCCGTGATCGACCCGGAGAAGTCCGACTACCCGTACGAGCTCACGGCGGACTGGGGCTACGGGGCGCGCAGCCAGCGCATCACCGACCTGATCCAGTCGAAGATCAAGAACGGTGGGAAGGTCTCCACCGAGGACATGCGCACGATGCAGATGGACAACAGCAGCGAGATCGCCAAGCTGCTGGTGCCCAAGCTGCTCAAGATCGACGTCAAGGACAGCTACGTCCGTGAGGCGCAGAAGCTCCTTGAGGGCTGGGACTACACCCAGGATCCCGACTCGGCGGCTGCCGCGTACTTCAACTCGGTCTGGCGCAACATCCTCAAGCTCTCCATCGGCAACAAGCTGCCCAAGGAGCTGCGGGTCAAGGGCCAGTGCCTGAACGTCGAGCCGGCCGGGAACACCGGTCCCGCCGACGAGGCCGACCCGGTGCGCGAGTGCGGCCAGCGCGACGCGGAATCCGCGCAGCCCGACGGCGGCGACCGCTACTACGAAGTGATCCGGTCGATCCTCGACGACGAGGACAACGACTGGTGGAAGTCGCCGAAGACCCGCACGGATGCCGCGACCAAGACCCGCGACCAGCTGTTCGGCCGGGCCATGGAGGACGCGCGCTGGGACCTGACGGCCAAGCTCGGCAAGGACGTCGACACCTGGAGCTGGGGCCGCCTGCACCGGCTGACCCTGAAGAACCAGACCCTGGGCGTCGAAGGCCCCGGCTGGCTCCAGTTCATGCTCAACCGCGGCCCGTTCAAGCTGGGCGGCGGCGAGGCGGCGGTCAACGCCACCGGCTGGAACGCGGCGGGCGGCTACGGAGTGCAGTGGGTGCCGTCGATGCGCATGGTGGTGAACCTCGACGACCTCGACAAGTCGAAGTGGATCAACCTCACCGGCGCCTCGGGGCACGCCTACAGCGCGCACTACACCGACCAGACCAGCAAGTGGGTCAAGGGCGAGCTGCTGCCGTGGTCCTTCTCCAAGGGCGCCGTGAAGAAGAGCACGAACGACACCCTGGTGCTGCGGCCCTGAGCCGCCGCACGAGACAGTGAAAGGGCCCTCCACGCGCGCGTGGAGGGCCCTTTCACCGATAGGGGGGAGGTACGCGGAGGGTTCAGCGGAAGCGGCGTACTCCCGACGGGGTGACGACGGCGTGCACCGGCTTGTCGTGCGGCTCCTGGGGGACGTGTGCGACGACTTCCGTGTCGTACAGGAGCACCACGAGCGTCGGATCGGCCCTGGACCTGCCGAGCCGGGCGAGCACCCGGTCGTACGACCCGCCGCCGCGCCCGAGCCGCATCCCGCGCGCGTCCACGGCCAGGCCCGGCAGCAGCACGGCGTCCGCCGCCACGACCGCGTCGGGCCCGAGCCGCGCCCCCGAGGGTTCCAAGAGCGCCATCTTTCCCGGGTGTTGCACGAGGGCCAGCGAGTCATCGCCCTCATAGGCCGCCCAGTCCAGGTCGTTGTCCGCGAGGAGCACGGGCAGCAGGACCCGCGTCCCGCGCGCGTGGAGGGCGTCCAGGAGCGCGCGCGTCCCCGGTTCGCTCCCCACGGAGACGTACGCGGCGACCGTGCGCGCCCCGGAGAGCTCCGGCAGCTCCAATGCGCGGTCGGCGAGAACCGCGGCGGCCTTCTGCGCGTCATCCCTAGTCAACCGGCGTCTCACCGCGAGGAATTCTCCGCGCAATGTGCGCTTGGTTGGCTGGTCGGAACCGGTTTCCTGCATGGTGTGCTCACAAACCCTTCCATGTGCGCTCATATGAGAACAAAATGTCCGGACCCACAGATTCCGCACATACGCACCGGTTATGGTTACGGACATGACTGAGTCTCACCCCCCAAGGATCAGCAAGGCTGTCATTCCCGCAGCAGGCCTCGGCACCCGGTTCCTGCCGGCCACCAAGGCCACTCCCAAGGAGATGCTGCCGGTCGTCGACAAGCCGGCGATCCAGTACGTGGTCGAGGAGGCCGCATCCGCCGGCCTCGACGACGTCCTCATGATCACGGGCCGCAACAAGCGCCCCCTGGAGGACCACTTCGACCGCAACTACGAACTGGAGTCGGCCCTTCTGAAGAAGGGCGACGAGGCGAGACTGGCGAAGGTCCAGGAGTCCAGCGACCTCGCGACCATGCACTACGTGCGCCAGGGCGACCCCAAGGGACTCGGTCACGCCGTCCTGTGCGCGGCCCCGCACGTCGGCAACGAACCGTTCGCCGTGCTCCTCGGCGACGACCTGATCGACCCGCGTGACCCGCTGCTCGCCCGCATGGTCGAGGTCCAGGAGCGGCACGGCGGCAGCGTCATCGCCCTCATGGAGGTGGCTCCGGAGCAGATCCACATGTACGGCTGCGCCGCCGTGGACGCCACGGACGAGGGCGACGTCGTCAAGGTGACCGGCCTGGTCGAGAAGCCCGACCCGGCGGACGCCCCCAGCAACTACGCCATCATCGGCCGGTATGTCCTGGACCCGCACGTCTTCGACATACTGCGCAAGACCGAGCCGGGCCGCGGCGGCGAGATCCAGCTCACCGACGCCCTCCAGCAGCTCGCGGCCGACGAGAAGGTCGGCGGCCCCGTGCACGGCGTCGTCTTCAAGGGCCGCCGCTATGACACCGGTGACCGGGGCGACTATCTGCGTGCCATTGTCAGACTCGCATGCGAACGTGAAGACCTGGGCCCGGACTTCCAGGCCTGGCTTCGCAGTTACGTGTCCGAGGAGATGTAGCACTTTGAGCAGCAGCGCGACGACCGAAGCCACCGGCCAGGAACCCGTCTGGTCGGTGAGCGAGCACCTGGACGACATCCTCGGATGCGTCCGCCCCCTGGAGCCCATCGAGCTCCAACTCCTCGATGCCCAGGGCTGCGTCCTCGTCGAGGACGTCACGGTGCCCGTCTCGCTGCCGCCCTTCGACAACAGCTCCATGGACGGATACGCGGTCCGGGTCGCCGACATCGCGGGCGCGAGCGAGGAGTTCCCCGCCGTCCTGACGGTCATCGGTGACGTGGCCGCGGGCCAGGGCGAGCAGCCGGACGTCGGCGCGGGCCAGGCCGCCCGCATCATGACCGGCGCCCCCCTGCCGCCCGGCGCCGAGGCCGTCGTCCCCGTGGAGTGGACCGACGGAGGCCTCGGCGAAGGCCCCGTCTCCGGGATGCGCGCCCACAGTGCCGCCCCCGAAGGAGCCTTTGGCGAGGTCCGTGTGCACCGCCCCGCCGAGGCACGCGCGCATGTGCGGGCGCGTGGCAGCGACGTCCAGGCGGGCGACCGCGCCCTGGCCGCGGGCACGGTCCTCGGCGCCCCGCAGATCGCCCTGCTCGCCGCGATCGGCCGCGGCACGGTGAAGGTGCGCCCGCGCCCCCGCGTGGTCGTCATGTCCACCGGCAGCGAACTGATCCAGCCCGGCGAGGAGTTGGCCAAGGGCCAGATCTACGACTCCAACAGCTTCGCCCTGACCGCCGCGGCCCGGGACGCCGGAGCGATCGCCTACCGCGTGGGCGCGGTCGCCGACGACGCCGAGACGCTGCGCTCCACCATCGAGGACCAGCTGATCCGGGCGGACCTCATCGTCACCACGGGCGGCGTCAGCGTCGGCGCGTACGACGTCGTGAAGGAGGCTCTCTCCTCCATCGGAGAGACCGAGGACGGCGTCGAGACGGGCAGCGGAGTCGAGTTCCGCAAGCTCGCCATGCAGCCGGGCAAGCCGCAGGGCTTCGGCTCCATCGGCCCCGACCACACCCCACTGCTCGCCCTGCCGGGCAACCCCGTGTCGTCGTACGTCTCCTTCGAGATCTTCGTGCGGCCCGCGGTGCGCGCCCTGATGGGCCTCCCGGACGTCCACCGGCCCACGGCACACGCGGAGCTCACCGCCGACAAGGCGCTGACCTCGCCGGCGGGCAAGCGGCAGTTCCTGCGCGGGCTGTACGACGCCGACACGGGCGGCGTGCGGCCCGTGGGCGGCGCAGGCTCCCACCTCGTCGCGGCCCTCGCGCACGCGAACGCGCTGATCGTCGTCCCGGAGGACACCACGTCGGTGGAGCCGGGCACCGGCGTCGAAGTGGTCCTGCTCGGCTGAAAGGCGCTTTCGCGCGGTACGGTGTCGCGCACATAAACCCCCTCGCGCCGCACCGCGGGAGGGCCCGGACCGGGAGCGCCACAGCACATGACCGCGATTTCCCGGGGGGAGACCCCCGGACCCCCTGAGCAGCAGAGACTGACGCACATCGATGAAGCGGGCGCCGCCCGCATGGTCGACGTATCCGCGAAGGACGTGACGTCGCGCACCGCCCGCGCCAGTGGCCGCGTCCTGGTCTCGCCCCGCGTGATCGAGCTGCTGCGCGGGGAAGGCGTTCCCAAGGGCGACGCCCTGGCCACCGCGCGGATCGCGGGCATCATGGGCGCCAAGCGCACGCCCGACCTGATCCCGCTCTGCCACCCGCTGGCCGTCTCCGGGGTGAAACTGGACCTCTCCGTGGCGGACGACGCCGTCGAGATCCTCGCCACGGTGAAGACGACGGACCGTACGGGCGTCGAGATGGAGGCGCTCACCGCGGTCACCGTCGCCGCCCTCACGGTGATCGACATGGTCAAGGCCGTCGACAAGGGCGCGGTCATCACGGACGTGCGGGTCGAGGAGAAGACCGGCGGAAAGTCGGGGGACTGGAGCCGCGAAGGAGCCGGCGCATGACCGCCTACCGCGCGCTCGTCGTCACGGCCTCCAACCGCGCGGCCGCCGGGGTCTACGCAGACCGGGGCGGGCCGATCATCGCCGAGGCGCTGGCCGCGCTCGGCTTCGACGTCGATGGCCCCCAGGTCGTTCCCGACGGCGACCCCGTCGAGCAGGCGCTGCGGGCCGGAGCCGACGCCGGGTACGACGTGATCCTCACCACAGGCGGCACCGGCATCTCGCCCACCGACCGCACCCCCGAGGCCACCCGCGCCGTCATCGACCACGAGGTGCCCGGCATCCCGGAGGCCATCCGCGCGTACGGCAGGGAGAAGATCCCCACGGCCGTACTGTCCCGCGGTCTGGCCGGAGTCGCCGGGCGCACGCTCATCGTGAACCTGCCGGGCTCCACCGGAGGCGTACGGGACGGCATCGCCGTCCTGGAGCCCCTGCTGACGCACGCCGTCGAGCAGCTCCGGGGCGGCGACCACCCCAGACCCCCAGGGGGTGCGAGCTGAACAGCCCTTCCTGGCCCGTCGAACTGACGGACGGCGATGTCGCCCTCCGCCCGATAAAGATGCGCGACCAGCGGCCCTGGCGTGAGGTCAACCGGCGCAACCGGGACTGGCTGCGCCCCTGGGAGGCGACCATCCCGCCGCCCCCGCCCAGCGGCCCCATCGTGCACCGCCCGACGTACCGTCAGATGGTCCGGCACCTGCGCGCCGAGGCGCACGCCGGGCGCATGCTGCCCTTCGTGATCGAGTACCAGGGACGGCTCGTCGGGCAGTTGACGGTCGCCGGGATCACCTGGGGATCGATGTGCTCGGGCCATGTCGGCTACTGGGTCGACCAGTCGGTCGCGGGCCGCGGCGTGATGCCCACCGCCGTCGCTCTCGCGGTCGACCATTGCTTCCGGTCGGTCGGGCTGCACCGTATCGAGGTCTGTATTCGCCCCGAGAACGGGCCGAGCCGCAGGGTCGTGGAGAAACTCGGATTCCGCGAGGAGGGGCTTCGTCCACGCTATCTCCACATCGACGGCGCCTGGCGCGATCATCTTGTCTTCGCGCTGACCGCGGAAGAGGTACCGGAAGGGTTGCTCCGGCGCTGGCACCAGGCACGACCCCGGAAGACCGCGTAAATAGAATAAGTGTTTGAAATAATTCGGTGATCGACCGTCTGAGGCCCGACTTGGTCCCTCTGAGGCATTAATTTCACGGTCCCGGTGGCCTGTTGATCGCATCAGTCACAAAAAAAGTTCGAGATATCAGCCAGATCGTGCGACACACCGGCGCAATTGGCAGATGGCCTCAAGCAAACCCCTCTACCGTGTGAGGCGTGAGCAGCAGCGGCCTCATCTACGCAGTCATCGTCGGGGCCTGGGCCGCCTACTTGGTGCCGATGTGGCTCCGTAGGCAGGACGAGCTCAATGAAGCCCGTCCGACGGAACGCTTCAGCACCGCCATCCGGCTCCTGTCCGGACGTGCGGGGATGGAGCGCCGGTACGCCAAGGACCTGCAAGCGCGCTCGCCCGAAGAGGAGGAGTCGCGCGAACCGGACAACGCCACCGGCGCGGTGGACGTCCGGGCCTTCGTCGCGCCCCCGCTTCGACAGGGCGGCCCGGAGGAGCGGCCCGAGCCGCAGGTCAAGGCGCAGGCCAAACCCCCGGCGCAGCAGCCCCCGGCACGGTCCCAGGCGCAGCCCGCGGCGAAGCCCCCGGCAAGGCCTTCCGTGAAGGCCAAGCTGCCCCCTCAGGCACAGGCGCACGTACAAGCGCAGGCGCACTCCCAGGCGCAGGCGCACTCCCAGGCGCAGGCGCACTCTCAGGCGCAGGCGCAGGCGAAGGCTCCGGTTCCGACCCCGGCCCCGTCCGGAGCGCGCCCCCAGCAGTCGCCCGCCCAGCGGGCCGCATCGGCGGAAGCCGCCGCGCGCGCCCGGCGCGTGAAGGTGCTCGCACGCCGACGGCGCACGACGGTGATGCTGTTCATCGCCTTCACGATCGGCACGGTCGTCGCCGCCGTCGGCGGACTCGCGTTCCTCTGGGCGCCCGCGGGACCGGCCGCGCTGCTGAGCGCGTACATCGTGTATCTGCGGGGCCAGGAGCGGCGCCGCTTCACCTACACCATGGACCGGCGCAGGGCCGAGGTCGCCGCGCAGCGGCTGCGGGAGCGTCAGCCGCGCAGGCGGGCGCCGGGCGGCGCGGACGCGGTCGTCGACGACGCGGAGGAAGGACCGGCCGTCGAGACGGAGACCGGCCTCTCCGCACTCGCCGCCGACCGCCGCGCCCTGGTCGAGCAGACCGACCACGCGGAGTGGGTGGACCAGCAGCGTGAGCGGCAGCGGCGCCCGGGCCACGGCGACAGCTGGGACCCGGTACCGGTGCCCCTGCCGACGTACGTGACCGCGCCGGTCGCCCCGCGGGCCACCGGTGACGTCGACTTGGGCGCCCCCGACGCCTGGAGCTCGGCGCGGTCGAGCTCCGTCGAGCCCACCGCCGACGAGGCGGACGAGGACGAGTACGCGGAGTACGCCGAGGGCGCGGAAGGTGCCGACGGCGTGGACGGGGTCGGCGGTCGCAGTGACGCACGGCGGGCGGCGTCCGCACGCCGGGCCCGCGAGCGCGGGCGTACGCCGCTCTTCGATCAGTACGACGACGGGCAGCGGCCACGGGCCGCCAACGAGTGAGGTCCGACCAGCCAGGTGACCAGCCAGGTGACCAGCCAGGTGACCAGCCAGGAACGGATTTCCGAGCACCCGGATCGGGATGCTAGAGTTTCACTCGTTGCAAGGGCCTGTGGCGCAGTCTGGTAGCGCACCTCGTTCGCATCGAGGGGGTCTGGGGTTCAAATCCCCACAGGTCCACTGCACATGAGATCCCGTCCAGTTCATCGAACTGGGCGGGATCTTTGCTGTGCCTCAAGAACGAAGCACCGGAGAACTACAGCGGCTTCACGTAGCAGCGGCTCAGGTCCTCGAAGCGGTAGTGGCCGAACTTCGCGGGAGCCGGGGTGTATCCGGTCGAGGTGTAGAGGGCTATGGCCTCCGGCTGCTTCGTGCCCGTCTCCAGGACCATGCGCGTACGCCCCGCCGCCCTCGCGTGGTCCTCCAGGGCCGCCAGGATGAGGCGGGCCAGGCCGAGGCCGCGGGCCTCCGGGGTGACGTACATGCGCTTGATCTCGGCGTCGCCGAGCGCATAACCCTCGTCGTTCTCCTCGTGACCGCGCCAGCCGCCGGTGGCCAGCGGGGTGCCGTTCTCGTCGTACGCGAGGAGATACAGGCCGCGCGGTGCCGCGAACATGGCCGGGTCGAGGGGTGTGACGTCGCCCTCGTCGCCGTACCGCTCCGCGTATTCGAGCTGGACGCGGTCGTTGAGCTTGACCGCGTCGGGGTGGTCGAAGGGGGTGGGGCGCAGCTCGACGGCGGCCCGCTGCGACGGTGACTGAATACTCATGCGAATCATCGTACTTCTATGCGGTGGTGTGGCGGTATCCATTTAAGTGTGCCGGTATCGTTCCCGGATGCTCACTGTGACCTCTGTGAATGTGAACGGGCTGCGCGCCGCCGCCAAGAAGGGCTTCGTCGAGTGGCTGGCCGAGACCTCGGCCGACGTGCTCTGCCTCCAAGAGGTGCGGGCCGAGTCCCAGCAGCTCCCGGAAGAAGTGCGGGAGCCCGAGGGCTGGCACGTCGTGCACGCGCCGGCCGCCGCCAAGGGGCGTGCGGGCGTCTCCCTCTATACGCGCCGTGAGCCGGACCGCGTACAGATCGGATTCGGGTCGCAGGAGTTCGACGGCAGCGGGCGCTACGTCGAGGCGGATCTGCCCGGTGTCACGGTCGCGAGCCTGTATCTGCCCTCGGGAGAGGTCGGCACGGAGCGGCAGGACGAGAAGATCCGCTTCATGGGGGAGTTCCTCACCTACCTGAAGGGCCTCAAGCAGCGGGCCGCCGCCGAGGGGCGTCAGGTCGTGGTCTGCGGTGACTGGAACATCGCGCACCAGGAGGCCGACCTCAAGAACTGGAAGGGCAACAAGAAGAACTCGGGCTTCCTGCCCGAGGAGCGTGCCTGGCTCAGCGAGGTCTTCGAGGGCGATGCCGGGTACGTCGACGTGGTGCGGGCACTGCACCCCGACGTCGAGGGGCCCTACTCCTGGTGGTCCTACCGGGGGCGCGCCTTCGACAATGACACGGGCTGGCGCATCGATTACCACGTGGCGACGCCGGGGCTCGCGGAGCGCGCGGTCAAGGGGTTCGTCGAGCGGGCGGCCACGCATGAGCAGCGGTGGTCGGACCATGCGCCCGTCACGGTGGTCTACGACATGTGATGCCGCGCGGCGCCATGGCATGTTGCGAGCGCGTACCTGACAATGTCTCAACTGTCAGCCGTGTGGGGGAGACTTCATGTCCGGTATGTCGAGGCCGTCTCGTCGGGGTGTGCTGCTCGGGGCGCTGGGTGCCGGGATCGGCGCCGGGCTTCCGCTGGCCGCCGCGTCACCCGCCGGGGCCGCCGGAGGGGTCCCCCGGGGCACACCGCCGGTGCTCCTCACCGAGCAGGCGACGCAGCGGATCCTCGTGCTCGATCCGCGCCGCAGGGTCTGGGACCCGCAGGGTGATCCGTCGGTCGTGCGGTGGGAGTTCTCGCCGATGCGGCACAAGGGGTACGAGGACCTGCGGCCGGAAGACAGCTGGGTGTATCCGAGCGAGTCGAAGGTGCGCAGACACAAGGGTCGTACGTACGTCCTGACCACCGCGTCCTTCGGCTTCGCCGCCGTCGTCCACTACCCGTCCGGCAAGCGTTACTGGGGCGCGGCGATCGGCGCGGGCGACGACCTCTTCAATCCGCACAGCGCGGAGATCCTGCCGGACGGCAACGTCGCGGTGGCGTGCAGCACGGGTGCGCAGGTCAGGCTGTACGCGGCCTCGCAGGGCCCGCATGCCTCGCGGTTCGCGGAGGCGGAGCTGAAGGGTGCGCACGGGCTGCACTGGGACAGTGTGCGCGAGGTGCTGTGGGCCATCGGCGACGACGAGCTGGTCACGTATGCCGTGGGTGGCACGCGGGCCCGGCCCACGCTGACGCGCCGGTCGTCGCTCGGCCTCCCGGTCGGGACGCCGGGCAGGACCCCGGGCGGCCATGACCTCTTCCCCGTGGCCGGGCGCCCCGGGCGGCTCTGGGTGACGACGAACGCGTCCGTCTTCCAGTACGACATCGGAGCCGAGTCCTTCGAGCAGGACTTCGCGGGGCACGAGGAGATCGCCCGGAAGTCGGTGAAGGCCGTCGGCGACGATCCGCGGACGGGGCAGGTCGTCACCACCGTGCCGGAGAGCGGTCTCGAGGAGACCTGGTGGACGACCAAGGTGAGCGTGCATCGCCCGGAGAGTGCGTACGAGCTGGTCGACGGCGGGATCTACAAGGCGCGGTGGTTCCTGCCGCGGTAAGGCGTCAGGTCGTCAAGTCGGGCCGTCAGGTCGTCAGGTCGTCGGGCCGTCAAGTAGTCAAGGCGGTCAGGCCTCTTCCGACTTCTCCGAGGCCAGGCGGCGGTCCAGGGCCATCGACAGTTCCGCCTCCACCACGCTCTTCGCCAGCGGGCGAAGCCGTGCGATGTTCACATCGTCCGCCTCGGCCGCGGTGTGAGCGCGGATCATCGTGATGAACAACTCGGCCAGTGCGTCCGCGTGTTCGCGTACCCGCTGGCCCGCCTCCAGGACCGCCGCGAGGGGGATGCCCTCGCGGACCAGGGCCGACGAGACGTCCAGGAGGCGGCGGCTCACGTGGACGATCTCCTCGCCGTCGGTGCCGAGGTAGCCGAGGTCCAGGGCGGCGGCGAAGTTCTCGGGGGTGACCTCGCCGGCGAAGCGGTCGGCCAGTTCCTCGGGGGTGAGGCGGACCGGGGTCTCCTCGGTGGGTTCGCCGATGCCGAGGAGTTCGCCGACGTCGCGGCCGTTCTCGAAGGCCTCCGCGAGTTCCGCGATGCCGCTCAGGGTGTGGCCGCGGTCCAGGAGTGCGGCGATCGTCCGGAGCCTGGCCAGGTGATGGTCGTCGTACCAGGCGATGCGGCCCTCGCGGCGGGGCGGCGGGATCAGGCCGCGTTCCCGGTAGAAGCGCACGGTGCGCACCGTGATGCCGGCCGCCTTGGCCAGCTCCTCCATGCGGTACTCGCGTGTCTCTGCCACGGAAGCAGCCTATGTGCTGCCGGATCGTGCGGGTGTTCTACCGGCGGTAACTCGATGCGCCAGACCCCTACCCATCAGTACGCAGCTGTTCTACTCTCCCAATTGCGCCAGTGGTCACTGGCAGAGTCGTGAAGCAGTTCGGGAGGCGGCGGCATGGCCGAGGACGAGCGCCAGCAGGAGCGCGATCGGGGACGCCAGCAGGAGCGCGAGCACGAGCATGTGCGGGTGGCAGTGATCGGGTCCGGGTTCGGCGGGCTCGGTGCCGCGGTCCGGCTGCGCCGGGAAGGCATCACCGACTTCGTCGTCCTGGAGCGGGCGAGCGCCGTGGGCGGCACCTGGCGGGACAACAGCTACCCGGGCTGCGCCTGCGACGTGCCCTCGCACCTGTACTCGTTCTCCTTCGCGCCCAACCCCGACTGGCCGCGCACCTTCTCGGGCCAGGAGAAGATCCAGGAGTACCTGGAGCAGGTCGCCGACACCTTCCGGCTGCGGCCGCACATCCGCCTCGACACCGAGGTGAAGCTGATGCGCTGGGACGCGGAGAAGCTGTGGTGGGAGATCGAGACCAGCGACGGCACCCTCACCGCCGACGTCGTCGTCTCCGCCACCGGGCCGCTCTCCGACCCCAAGCTCCCGGACATCCCCGGCCTCGACACCTTCGAGGGCAAGGTCTTCCACAGCGCGCGCTGGGACCACGACTACGACCTGCGCGGCAAGCGCGTCGCGATGATCGGCACCGGTGCGTCCGCCATCCAGATCGTGCCCGCGATCCAGCGCGAGGTCGGCAGGCTGACCCTCTTCCAGCGCACCCCGCCCTGGGTGATGCCGCGCATGGACCGTCCCATCAGCAGGGCCGAGCGCTGGCTGCACCGCCAGCTGCCGTTCACCACGCAGGCCCGGCGCGGAATCCTGTGGGGCATCCGGGAGTTGCAGGTCCAGGCGTTCACCAAGCGGCCGAACGAGCTCGGCGCGGTGGAGCAGCTGGCCAAGCGGAACATCGCCCGCGCCATCAAGGACCGGGGCCTGCGGGCCAAGCTGACGCCCTCGTACCGCATCGGGTGCAAGCGGATCCTGCTCTCCAACACGTATTACCCGGCGCTCGCGCAGCCCAATGTCGACGTCGTCGCCAGCGGGCTCAGCGAGGTGCGCGGCAACACCGTCGTCGCCGCCGACGGCACCGAGACCGAGGTCGACGCGATCATCTTCGGCACGGGATTCCATGTGACGGACATGCCGATCGCCAACCGCGTGGTGGGCCCCGACGGCGTGACGATGATGGAGACCTGGAAGGACGGCATGAAGTCGCTGCGCGGCGCGACCGCCGCGGGCTTCCCGAACTTCATGACGGTCATCGGCCCGAACACCGGCCTCGGCAACTCCTCGATGATCCTGATGATCGAGTCGCAGCTGAACTATCTCGCCGACTACATGCGGCAGTTGGACGTTCTCGGTGACCGGGCCGCGCTCTCCGTGCGGACCAGCGCCGTGCACGCCTGGAACGACAAGGTGCAGGAGCGGATGAAGCGCACGGTGTGGAACACCGGCGGCTGCAACAGTTGGTACCTCGACGAGAACGGCGTGAACACGACGATCTGGCCGGGCACGACGAGCGAGTTCCGCGCCGCCACGCGGCGGGTCGATCTCGCCGAGTACGAGGTGGTGCGGCCCCCGAAGCGGGACGCGGCGCCGGCGCCCCGCACACCGGACAAGAGCACGTCGCGTACGACGAAGAAGGCCGAGGCAAAGGCATGAGCAGGCTGACGCATGTGACGAGCGGGCCGTTCGCGCCGCCGGTGGCCGCGCGGGAGCTGACCGTCGTGTCGGCGGACGGTGCGCGGCTGCACGCCGAGGTGCACGGCTCCGAGGGCGCGCCCGCGGTGGTGCTCGCGCACGGGTGGACCTGCTCGACCGCCTTCTGGGCGGCGCAGATACGTGAACTCGCCGTCGACCACCGGGTGATCGCGTACGACCAGCGGGGCCACGGGCGCAGTGTCGCGCCGGACGGTGTCGAGGGCTACAGCACCACCGCCCTCGCCGACGACCTGGAGGCGGTGCTCGCGGCGACGCTGGAGCCGGGGGAGCAGGCCGTGGTCGCCGGGCACTCCATGGGCGGCATGACGATCATGGCGGCGAGTACGCGTCCGGGGTTCCGGGAGCACGCGGCCGCCGTTCTGCTGTGCAGCACCGGGAGTGCGCGGCTCGTCGCCGAGTCGACCGTGGTGCCGCTACGGGCCGGGCGGTTGCGGACGCGCCTGACGCGGTCGGTGCTCGGGGCCAAGGCGCCGCTCGGTCCCGTGACGCCGATGGCCCGCACGGTCCTCAAGTACGCGACGATGGGCGCGGGTTCGCCGCCGGAGCGGGTCGAGGTGTGCGCGCGGATCGTGCACGGCTGCCCCAGGGTGGTCCGCTACCGCTGGTCGCACGTGCTCGACGAGCTCGAACTGGACGCCGGCGTACTGGAGTTGAATGTCCCGACCGCGGTCATCGCGGGCACCTGCGACCGGATGACGCCCGTCGTGCTGGCGCGGCGCCTGGCGGGGATGCTGCCGGACTCGCTCGGCCTCACCGAGCTGCCGGGCATCGGCCACATGACGCCGGTCGAGGCGCCGGAGACGGTCACCGAGGGGATCAGGAACCTCGTGAAGAAGTACGTACGCGTGGACGAGCAGCAGGTCCAGGGGCTTGAGGGGAGCAGCGCATGAGCAAGGTCAGCCTGGAGGGTCAGGTCGCGGTCGTCACCGGGGCGGCGCGCGGTGTGGGGGAGTTGCTCGCGCGCAAGCTGTCGGCGCGGGGCGCGAAGATCGCGCTCGTCGGTCTGGAGCCGGACGAGCTGAAGCAGGTCGCGGGGCGGCTGCACACCGAGGCCGAGGCCTGGCACGCGGACGTCACGGACCATGTCGCGATGGCCCGGGTCGCCCAGGAGGTCAAGGAGCGCTTCGGGAAGGTCGACATCGTCGTCGCCAACGCGGGCGTCGCCAACGGCGGGCCGTTCGTCGAGTCCGACCCCGAGGCATGGCGCCGGGTGATCGAGGTCAACCTCATCGGCAGCGCGGTGACGGGCCGGGCGTTCCTGCCGGTCCTGATGGAGAGCCGGGGTTATCTGCTGCAGATCGCCTCGCTCGCGGCGATCACGCCGGCGCCGATGATGACGGCGTACTGCGCGTCGAAGTCGGGCGTCGAGGCGTACGCGCACTGTCTGCGGGCCGAGGTCGGCTACAAGGGCGTGAAGGTGGGCGTCGGTTACCTGTCCTGGACGGACACCGACATGGTGCGGGGCGCGGACCGGGACGACGTCATGCGGGAGCTGCGGCAACGCCTTCCGTGGCCGTCCAACAAGACGTACCCGCTGGGCCCGGCGGTGGACCGGATCGTCGCCGGGATCGAGCGCAGGTCCAGCCACGTGTACGCGCAGTGGTGGCTGCGGGGGATGCAGGGCATCCGGGGCTACCTGCCGGGGGTCATCGGCTCGGTCGGTCAGCGGGAGATGCGGCGCTTCGAGCCGCGCCTCGGCTCCGTGTCCACGGGGCTCGTGGGAGCGGGCGGCTCCGCCGACGAACAGGCGCGTACCGGGCGGTAGTTGACGGTGCGGACAAGGCTGAGGCCCACCCGGCGTCCCGGGTGGGCCTCAGGCGTTCATGCGCGGCGCCGTGTCAGGCGTCGTAGTCCTGGTTGAACTTGTCCTGCTGCTCCTGCGCGGCATCCCGGGCCTGGTCCGGGGCCTGCGAGGAGCGCTCGCCGGCCTCGTCCCGCGCCTGCGAGGCGCGCTCGCTCGCCTCGTCCTTCTTGTCGCCCATCGAGCCCTTCGCCTTGTCGGCGAGGTCGTTGGCCTTGTCCTGGAACTGGTCCTTGATGCCCATGCTTGTTCACTCCTAGAGGGTGAGGTTGGAGGGGCCTCGACCAGACTTACATGGGGGAACAATCCTCGCATTTCGATCATCGGGGAGGGGGAACGGGCCGTGTGACAGAGGCCCTCTAGCCCCGTGGCGGAAGCTTCGGTCGCCGTCGGTCCGGTACGTCCTCAAGGCTCGGCGGTGTCGCCGCGGGCTGTCGTTCCAGGAGGTCGAGGGCCACGCCCACCGCGTCGTCGAGCTGGGCGTGCCGGCCCTCCGCCCAGTCCAGCGGCGTGCGCAGCACCTCCAGGTCGGGGGCCACGCCGTGGTTCTCCACGGACCAGCCGTACTCGTCGAACCACCCCGCGTTCATCGGCACCGTGATGACCGTCCCGTCGCCCAGGACGTGCCGCCCGGTCATCCCCACCACGCCGCCCCACGTGCGCTGGCCCACCACGGGGCCGAGGCCGAGCAGCTTGAAGGCCGCCGTGATCATGTCGCCGTCCGACGACGTCGCCTCGTCGGCCAGGGCCACCACGGGCCCGCGGGGCGCGTTCGAGGCGTACGACACCGGCTGGGCGTTGCGTGTCAGGTCCCAGCCGAGGATCTTCCGGGTCAGCTTCTCGACCACCAGCTCGCTGATGTGCCCGCCCGCGTTGCCGCGCACGTCCACGATCAGGGCCGGGCGCGAGACCTCCAGGCGCAGGTCCCGGTTGAACTGTGCCCAGCCGGAGCCGCCCATGTCGGGGATGTGCAGGTAGCCGCACTTTCCCCCGCTCAACTCCCGTACGACGTCGCGTCGTTTGGCCACCCAGTCCTGGTAGCGCAGGGGGCGTTCGTTGATGAGGGGGACGATCGCCACCCTCCTGGACCTGCCCTCTGGCTCGGCCGCCCGGAACGTCAGCTCCACCGTCGTGCCGCCCGCCGCGGCGAGCAGCGGGAAGGGGCCCGTCACCGGGTCCACCGGGCGGCCGTCGATGTGGGTGAGGATCGCGCCCTCCCGGATGCCCGCGCCCGCCAGCGGCGAGCGCGCCTTGGAGTCGGAGGAGTCGCCGGGCAGGATCCGCTTGATCATCCAACTGCCTTCACGACAGACGAGGTTGGCACCGAGCAGGCCCATCGCCCGCTGGTAGTGCGGCGGCCCTTCGTTGCGGCGGGCCGCCGAGACGTACGCGTGGGACGTGCCCAGCTCACCGAGGACCTCGCGGAGCAGGTCCGCGAACTCGTCGGGGGAGGCGACCCGTTCCACCAGCGGCCGGTACTGGTCCAGGATCGCGGGCCAGTCGATGCCGCACATGTGCGGCTCCCAGAAGTAGGCCCGGATGAGGCGGCCCGCCTCGTCGTAGGACTGGCGCCATTCGGCCGCCGGGTCGACCTCGTGCAGGATGCGGCGCAGGTCGATCCAGACGGTGGTGTCGCCGTCGCCGGTCTCCGTCGAGGGCACCGCGCGCAGATCGCCCTCGTCGACCACCACGAGCCGTGAGCCGTCGCCGCTGAGCGCGAACCAGTCGAGGTGGTCGACCAGTTCGGACTTCTTGCCCTTGGAGATGTTGAAGTACTCCAGGGTGGGGCGCCCCGAGGTGTCCGACGGGTTGGCGAACGTCTCGCCGAGCGCGCCCGAGATCGGCCAGCGCATCCAGACGAGGCCGCCGCCGCTGACGGGGTGGAGGGCCGAGTACTTGGACGCCGAGACCGGGAACGGCGTCACCCTGCTCTCCAGGCCCTCCACCTCCACGATGGCGGACCCGGCCGGGGAGAGACCGTCGGCCGGGTCGAGGCCGCCCGCCGCGGGGCGGCCGTCGGGGGAGAGGGCGAAGGGGGACGGGGTGGCCGACGACAGGGGGACCAGGTAGGGGCGGCAGCCGAGGGGGAAGGACAGGTCGCCGGTGTGCACGTCGTAGACGGGGTCGAAGCCGCGCCAGGACAGGAAGGCCAGATAGCGGCCGTCGCTGGTGAAGACCGGGTTCTCGTCCTCGAAGCGGCCGTTGGTGACGTCGACGATGATGCGGCAGCCCGGCCCCTCGATGCGGGCCATCTTGATCTGCCGCAGGGAGCGGCCGATGCCCGGATGCGACCAGGTCAGCCACGCCCCGTCGGGGGAGAACGCCAGGTCGCGCACCGGGCCGTTGAGGGAGCGGATCAGCTCCGTCACCTCGCCGTCGGACTCCTCGGTCGCGTCGATCAGGAGCAGCCGCCCGTCGTTCGACGCGATCGCGATCCGTTCGCCCTCGGGGTCGGAGATCAGTTCGAGGACCCGGCCGAGCTGCCCCTGCGCCAGCCTGCGCGGCGCGCGGTCGCCGCTGGCGCGCGGCAGATAGGCGATCTCGACGGCGTCCTCGCCCTCCGCGTCGGTGACGTAGGCGACCTGCCCGCCCTTGCCGAGCATCTCCGGGAGCCGCACGCGCACGCCCGGGGTGTCCGTGATGGTGCGGGCGGGCCCGTCCCGGTGCGTCAGCCAGTACAGGCTGCCGCGTACGACGACGGCGCTGGCCCGGCCCGTCGCGTCCACGGAGAGCGAGTCGACGTGCTGGGCGGCCGGCACCTGGTAGATCCGCCGCCCGGCGCGCGGTCCGCCCAGGCGCACGTCGAGGCGGCGCGGCACGGAGCCCGCGGACAGGTCGTCGACCAGCCAGACGTCGCCCGCGCACTGGTAGACGACGCGGGCGCCGTCGCTGGACGCGTGCCGGGCGTAGAACGCGTCGTGATCGGTGTGCCGTCGCAGGTCGGAGCCGTCCGGCAGGCAGGAGTACAGGTTGCCGACGCCTTCGTGGTCGGAGAGGAACGCGATACGTCCGTCCACGAACATCGGGGCGTCCAGATGGCCGTCCAGGTCGGGCAGGAGCTGCTCGCCGTGCAGCCACAGGCGGCCGGTGGCCCCGCCTCGGTAGCGCTTCCAGGCGGCGGGCTCGTGCGGCGGCTTCCCGGTGAGGAGGAGGGTCTTGCGTTCGCCCTCGATGTCGTTGACCGCGATGTCGTAGACCGGCCCCCAGGGCAGCTTGCCGCCGGGTGATCCGTCGGTCGGCACGCTGTAGGCCCAGCAGAAGTACGAGAAGGGCTGATTGTGCGAGGAGACGGCGAGGATGTCGCCGTCGGGTGACCAGCCGCAGACCCGGGTGTCCGTGCTCCCCCAGTAGGTGAGCCGCCGGGCCGGGCCGCCGTCGACCGGAGCGAGATGGATCTCCGGGTCGAGGCTGCGCCAGGTCGTGAACGCGATGTGGCGGCCGTCCGGCGAGAAGCGCGGATGGCTCACCTTGGTCCGGTCGACGGTCACCCGCCAGGCCCGGCCCGCGGGGGCTCCGTCCGGGCTCAGCGGTGCCACCCAGAGATCGTCCTCGGCCGCGAAACAGAGACGGTCGCCGCTGAGGTGCGGAAATCGCAGGTATGCGTGGTCAGCATGGGCTTCATCGCGCGCGTCGGTCACTTCACCATGCTTTTCCGGTGCGGAGGGCCCGGCAACTCGTACAGAAGGCCGGGTGGCTCGTACACGGGGCGATCGGGGGCGATCGGGGGCGATCGGGGGCGGACGGGGGTGAGTGCGCCGCGTGATGCAGCACACGTACGAAACGGTTTCGTTTCGTTAAGGCCGCGGGTACAGTCATGGCGTACGGAACGGTTTCGACGAGGAGCGGAGGGATCATGGCTGAGGCGGCAACGGCGCGGCGCAGCCGGATCACACCCGAGCGTGAGGCCGAGCTCTACGCGGCCGTGCTCGACCTGCTCCGCGAAGTCGGGTACGAAGCGCTCACGATGGACGCCATCGCGGCCCGCACGAAATCAAGCAAGGCCACCCTCTACCGCCAGTGGGGGAGCAAGCCCGAGCTGATCGCCAGGGCGCTGAAGCACAACAAGCCGGTGTCCATCGAGGACATCGACACCGGTTCCCTGCGCGGCGACCTCATGGAGACCGCCAACCGTTCGGACGACTGTCAGATGGAGCGGGACGCCGCGCTGATGCGGAGCCTGTTCCATGTCATCCACGACAATCCCGAACTCCACCAAGCGCTGCGGCAGTTGCTCATCGAGCCGGAGATCACCGGCCTGAACGCACTGCTGCGCAGGGCCGTGGAGCGGGGCGAAGTGGACCCGGACAACCCCGCCCTCGGCTACGTCATCCACATGATGGTCGGCGGCTTCGTCGCCCGTGACCTGATCGAGGACCGCACGGTCGACCGTGAGTTCCTCCGTTCCTACATCGACGCCGTGATCCTCCCCGCTCTCGGCGTCTGACCGAACCCCTCACAGCACCACCTCTCGCACCTCTTCCACCTGACGCGACCGCTCACGTCGTCGGGCTGATCCCCCCTGCCCTGTAGACACCACGACCTGACCGGGAGTACGCCCTCGTGGCCACTTTCCTCTACAAACTAGGCCGACTCGCCTTCAGGCGTCGGCACTTCGTCGCCCTGATCTGGGTGGCGCTCCTGACGCTCGCCGGAGTCGGCGCCGCGTCCGCGCCCACCGCCGCATCCAGCTCCTTCTCCATTCCGGGTACGGAGGCCCAGAAGGCCTTCGACCTGCTCGAGGAGCGGGTGCCCGAGGCCAGCGCCGATGGCGCGAGCGCCAAGGTCGTCTTCAAGGCACCGGCCGGTGAGAAGGTCACCGATCCGGGCAACAAGGCCGACATCGAGAAGACCGTCGCCGCGCTCAAGTCCGGTTCGGACGAGGTGGCGAGGGCGGACAGCCCCTTCCGGACCAAGACGGTCAGCAAGGACGGCTCCACGGCGTACGCGTCGGTCTCGTACAAGGTCACCTCGATGGAGCTGACCGACGAGAGCCGTGACGCCCTGGAGAAGACCACCGACCAGGCGCGGGAGTCCGGGCTCACGGTCGAGGTCGGCGGCGACGCGCTGCAGGCGATGCCCGAGACCGGGGCCACCGAGGTCATCGGCATCGCGGTCGCGGCGGTCGTCCTCGTCATCACCTTCGGCTCGCTGATCGCGGCGGGTCTGCCGCTGCTCACCGCGCTGATCGGCGTGGGCATCGGTGTCTCCTCGATCACCGCGCTGGCCAGCGCGCTCGACCTGGGGACGACCACCTCCACGCTCGCGATGATGATCGGCCTCGCGGTCGGCATCGACTACGCGCTCTTCATCGTCTCCCGCTACCGCGGCGAACTCGCCGACGGGCGGGACCGCGAGGATGCGGCGGGCCGTGCCGTGGGCACCGCCGGATCGGCCGTGGTCTTCGCCGGGCTCACCGTGGTCATCGCGCTGGTCGGCCTCGCCGTGGTGAACATCCCGATGCTCACCAAGATGGGCTTCGCGGCGGCCGGCACGGTGGTCATCGCCGTGCTCATCGCGCTCACCCTGATCCCGGCGCTGCTCGGGTACGCGGGCAAGAAGGTCAAGCCCACGGGCGAGAAGAGCAAGGTCCTCGGCGGCGGCAGGAAGGCGAAGGCCGCGGCTGACGCCGAGGGCGCCACGGAGAAGAAGGACAACCTCGGCACCCGCTGGGCGCGCTTCGTCACGCGCCGCCCGCTCACCGTCCTGCTCATCGGCGTCATCGGTCTCGGCGCCGCCGCGCTGCCCGTGTCCTCGCTCGAACTGGGGCTCCCGGACGACGGCGCCCAGCCGACGTCCACGACCCAGCGCAAGGCGTACGACCTGGTCTCCGACGGATTCGGCCCCGGCTTCAACGGCCCGCTGATGACGGTCGCCGACCTCAAGGGTTCCGACGACCCGAAGGCGGCGGCGGGCGAGATCAGGACGACGATCTCCAAGCTGGACGACGTCCACTCGGTCGCCCCGCCGGTGATCGACAAGGGGGGCGACACGGCGATCATTTCCGTCGTCCCGTCCTCCAAGCCCAGCGGCATCGAGACCGAGAACCTCGTGCACTCCATCCGCGACGCGGGCGCCGGCATCAAGTCCGACACCGGTGCGAGCGTGATGGTCACGGGCACGACGGCCATGAACATCGACGTCTCCCAGAAGCTGAACGACGCCCTGCTGCCCTACCTGGCACTCGTCGTCGGCCTCGCCTTCCTCCTCCTGATCGTCGTCTTCCGCTCGATCCTGGTCCCGCTCAAGGCGGCACTCGGCTTCCTGCTCTCGGTCCTCGCGGCCCTGGGCGCGGTCGTCGCGGTCTTCCAGTGGGGCTGGCTCGGCTCGCTCTTCGGCGTCGAGCAGACCGGCCCGATCATGAGCATGATGCCGATCTTCATGGTGGGCGTCGTCTTCGGCCTCGCGATGGACTACGAGGTGTTCCTCGTGACGCGCATGCGAGAGGCGTACGTCCACGGGGAGCGCCCCGGCCAGGCGATCGTGACCGGCTTCCGGCACGGAGCACGCGTGGTCTCGGCGGCGGCCGTGATCATGATGGCGGTGTTCGCGGGCTTCATCGGCTCCAGCGAGCAGATGGTGAAGATGATCGGTTTCGGTCTGGCCATCGCCGTGTTCTTCGACGCGTTCATCGTGCGCATGGCGCTGGTTCCGGCGGTGCTGGCGCTGTTGGGCAGGAAGGCGTGGTGGCTGCCGAGGTGGCTGGATCGTGCGCTGCCGAACGTGGATGTCGAGGGCGAGGGCCTGCGCACGGACGCGGAGAAGGACGCAGCTCGGGCGGTCGACGCCGATCGGGAGCCGGTTCGGGTCTGAGCCAGGGCCGATGAGCGGGGTGGGGAGAAGCGCGGGAGGTATGCGCTTCTCCCCGCCGCCGTCGCGGCTGCCGTGTTCTTCGACGCGTTCATTGTGCGCATGGCGCTGGTCCCGGCGGTGCTGGCGCTGCTGGGCAGGAAGGCGTGGTGGCTGCCGAGGTGGTTGGACCGTGCTCTGCCGAACGTGGATGTCGAGGGCGAGGGCCTGCGCACGGACGCGGAGAAGGACGCAGCCCGGGCGGCCGACGCCGATCGGGAGCCGGTTCGGGTGTGAGGTGACGTGTCAGTGCGGGACGGGGGCGGTCGCGTACGTGCGGCGCAGGAAGCGGATCAGGGCTGAGGCGTCGAACTGCACGACCGCCACCCCCTGCGCCGAGTGGAACTCCATGACCGTCTGGACCCGTCCGCAGGGCCAGATGTGTACGTCGCCGCTGGTGGCCGGGGCTCGCAGGCCCTGTTCGAGCAGCTGGCGGGCGAAGGTCCATTCGTGGGAACCAGGGAGGCCGATCCGCACCGAGAGCGGGTCGGCCTCCGGGTCGTACCGGAGGACGGCGGGGACGGTGAGCTGGTCGTCAGGGGAGTCCGTGACGACGTGGGCACGTGCGTACTGCTCTACTGCGGACATCGCCTAACTCCTCACCGTCACGTGCCTTCTGCACTCTAATGTCCCATATATTGCGATTCCTGCTCCAGGTGTGACCGGGATAACTGGATAGCCACCGCTCTTGCAAACCGTTCGCAACAAAGCACTATCATTGAACGGTTCACGAGCGACCCGCTCTGCCTTCCTTCTTCCTGTCCTGCCCAGGAGCGCGCGCATGCATGTCCCCGACGGATTCATCAACGCCCCCGTCTCCGCCGTCACCGGGGTCATCGCCGCCGGAGCGGTCGCCGTCAGCCTCCGGGGCGCCCGGCGCGAGCTGGACGAACGGACGGCGCCGCTCGCCGGACTCGTCGCCGCGTTCATCTTCGCCGTACAGATGCTGAACTTCCCCGTCGCGGCCGGGACCAGCGGACATCTGCTCGGCGGAGCACTCGCCGCGATACTCGTCGGCCCCTACACGGGTGTCCTGTGCGTCTCCGTCGTCCTGCTGATGCAGGGCGTCCTCTTCGCCGACGGCGGCCTGACCGCGCTCGGCGTGAACATCACCGACATGGCCATCGTCACGACCGTCGTGGCCTATCTCACCTTCCGCGGCCTGGTGAAGGTGCTCCCGCGGGGCCGCCGCTCCATCACCGTCTCGGCCTTCGTCGCCGCACTGATCTCCGTGCCCGCCGCCGCGGTCGCCTTCACGTTCATCTACGCGCTCGGCGGCACCACCGACGTCTCCATCGGCAAGGTCGCCACGGCCATGGTCGGCGTCCACGTCCTCATCGGCATCGGCGAGGCCGCCATCACCGCCCTCACCGTCGGCGCCGTCATCGCCGTCCGCCCCGACCTCGTGTACGGCGCCCGCGGCCTGACCCAGAAGCTCAAGCTCCGCGTCGGCGGCGAACTCGTCGACGTCCCCGCAGCCGAGGCCCCCACCCCCGTAGCCGCCCCCTCGCACCGCAAGGTGTGGATCGCGGGCCTGGTCGCCTCCCTCGTCCTCGCGGGCTTCGTCAGCTTCTACGCCTCCGCCGACCCCGACGGCCTGGAGAAGGTCGCCCACGACAAGGGCATCGACAAGAAGGCCGAGGAGCACGCCTCCTCCGACTCCCCGCTCGCCGACTACGGCGTCAAGGACATCACCGACGCCCGGATCTCCGGCGGCCTCGCCGGCGTGATCGGCGTCGGCGTCACCGTCGTCGCGGGCACGGCGGTCTTCTGGTCGCTGCGCCGCCGTCGTACGGCGGACACGGGCCCGGCGTCCACGGCGACCGTCTCCGATCCCACCTCCGAGAACGCCTGACATGGGCGCGGGCCACGCCCACCGGCTCTACCGGCACGGGCACTCACCGGTGCACGCGCTGCCCCCGCACACCAAACTGGCGGCCGTCTTCTGCTTCGTGATCGTGGTGGTCTCCACCCCGCGCGAGGCGATGTGGGCGTTCGGCCTGTACGCGCTCCTGCTCGGCACGGTGGCGTACGCCTCCCGCGTCCCCCTCCCGTTCCTCCTCAAGCGGCTGCTCATCGAGGTCCCGTTCGTGGCGTTCGCGGTGCTCATGCCGTTCGTGGCCGAGGGCGAGCGGGTCGACGTGCTCGGCATGTCCCTGAGCGTCAACGGCCTCTGGGGCGCCTGGAACGTCCTCGCCAAGGGCACGCTGGGCGTCGCCGCGTCCGTACTGCTCGCCTCCACCACCGAACTGCGCTCGCTGCTCCTGGGCCTCCAGCGCCTGAAGCTGCCGCCGCTGCTCGTCCAGATCGCCTCGTTCATGATCCGGTACGGCGACGTGATCGCGGACGAGATGCGCCGCATGAAGATCGCGCGCGAGTCCCGTGGTTTCGAGGCGCGGGGCGTCCGGCAGTGGGGCGTCCTCGCGAAGTCCGCCGGCGCGCTCTTCATCCGCTCGTACGAGAGGGGCGAGCGGGTGCATCTGGCGATGGTCAGCCGGGGCTACGCCGGTTCGATGCCGGTGATCGACGAGGTCACCGCCTCGCGTGCACAGTGGACGTACGCCTTCGCCCTGCCGGGCGCCGCTCTTGTCGTATGCCTGTTGGGATGGACCCTGTGACCACCGCACCCTCACTCGAAGTGGCCGGCCTCGCCTTCGCCTACCCCGACGGGCACCAGGCGCTCTTCGGCGTCGACATGACGATCGGCCGCGGCGAGCGGGTCGCGCTGCTCGGCCCGAACGGCGCGGGCAAGACCACGCTCGTCCTGCACCTGAACGGCATCCTGACGGGCGGCGCGGGCACGGTCTCCGTCGCGGGCCTGCCCGTCGGCAAGAAGCACATGGCGGAGATCAGGCGCCGGGTCGGCATCGTCTTCCAGGACCCGGACGACCAGCTCTTCATGCCGACGGTGCGGGAGGACGTGGCGTTCGGCCCGGCGGCGGCCGGGATGCGCGGGCCCGAGCTGGAGGCGCGCGTACACAAGGCCCTCTCGCAGGTCGGCATGGCGGAGTTCGCGGACCGCCCGCCGCACCACCTCTCCTTCGGGCAGCGCAGGCGGGTCGCGGTGGCGACGGTCCTCGCGATGGAGCCGGAGATCCTGGTCCTCGACGAACCGTCCTCGAACCTGGACCCCGCCTCGCGCCGCGAACTGGCCGACATCCTGCGCTCGTTGGACGTGACGGTCCTGATGGTCACGCACGACCTGCCGTACGCGCTCGAACTGTGCCCCCGGGCGCTGATCCTGAGCGACGGCGTGATCGCCGCGGACGGGCCGACGGGGGAGCTGCTCGGCGACGAGGCCCTGATGGGGGCGCATCGGCTTGAGCTGCCGTTCGGCTTCGATCCGAAGTCGGTGAAGGTGAACCGGTAGGGAATCCATGGCTGTGAGTGGCTGTTGGGCTTGTCATGGACGTTGACGTGCACGGAACAGTGGCCGAGGGCTTCGAACCCGTCCGGGAGGCCTTCCTCCGTAACTTCCGCGAGCTCGGCGAGCGGGGAGCGGCGGTCACCGTGTACCGCGACGGGCGGCCGGTGGTCGACCTGTGGGGCGGCACCCGGGACGCGGACGGGGGTGCCGGGAGCGAGCCCTGGGAGCGCGGCACCGCGCAGATCGTCCGCTCGGCGACCAAGGGCGTGGCCGCCTCCGTCCTGCTCCTCCTGCACCAGCGCGGCGAACTGGACCTGGACGCGCCCGTCGGCTCCTACTGGCCGGAGTTCAAGGCGCGCGGCAAGGAGCGGGTGCTGGTCCGGCACGTGCTCGCGCACCGGGCCGGGGTGCCCGCGCTCGACCGTCCGCTGACGCCCTCCGAGGCGCTCGACCCGGATCTCGCCGCGGCGGTGGTCGCGGCGCAGGCCCCGTTCTGGGCGCCGGGGGAGGACCACGGCTACCACGCGCACACCTACGGCTGGCTCACCGGTGAGCTGGTGCGGCGGGTGACGGGGCGTTCCCTCGGGGAGTTCGTGGCCGCGGAGATCGCCGGGCCGCTCGGCCTCGACCTGTGGGTCGGTCTTCCGGAGGCGGAGCAGGGCCGGACCGGGCGGCTGGGCCGGATCGAGGCTCCCGCCACCTCCGGGGGGCTCCGGGTGCGGCCCAAGCGGAACGTGGCGGAGGCCTACGCGGATCCCGCCTCGCTCACCAGCCGTGCGTTCGGGGCGGTCGATCCGCAGCCGGACGAGAACGACCCCGCGTACCGGGCGGCTTCCCTCCCTGCGTCCAACGGCGTCGCCACCGCCGGTGGCCTGGCCCGCTTCTACGCCTCGCTGATCGGTGAAGTGGGGGGTGCCGCGCGGCTGTTCACTCCGTCCACGGTGGCGCTGGCCCGCGCCGAGGCGTCCTCCGGGCCCGACCGCGTCCTGGTCGTGAACACCCGCTTCGGGCTCGGCTTCATGCTGCACGGCGGCGCGTCCCCGCTGCTGGGGCCCGGCTCGTTCGGTCACCCCGGGCGGGGCGGGGCGCTCGGCTTCGCCGATCCGGAGTCGGGGGTGGCCTTCGGGTACGTGACGAACGGGATGAACAAGGGGGTTACGGCGGATCCGCGGGCCCAGGGGCTGGTGCGGGCGGTGAAGGGGGTGTTGTAGGGGCGCCTCAAACCCCGGAGGGGCTGAAAGACGCAGCCCGTCCGGCGATTGAGGACATCTTGTCGGGGGCCGCCCTACCCCGCGTGCAGCATCAACCCGATACCCGCCACCATCAGTCCCGCAGCCACAAGGCGAGGCGCTCCGAACTTTTCCTTGAAGAAGATCGCGCCTATTCCCGCGCCCACGATGATCGAGGACTCGCGGAGGGCCGAGATGGGGGCGAGGTCCGCCTTCGTCTGGGCCCACAGGACCAGGCCGTACGCGGCCACGGAGAGGGCCGCGCCGAGCAGGCCCACCGCCGCGAACGGGCGCAGCCGGCCCACCAGTTCACCGCGCCAGCGGTACGCCGCGTACACCGGGATGGCGAGGCCCTCCAGGATCATCAGCCACGCGATGTAGCCCAGGGAGGAGCGGGAGGCGCGGACGCCCAGGCCGTCCACCACCGTGTACGCCGCGATCGAGACGCCCGTGGCCAGCGCGGCACCGATCGCCGCCCAGTCGGGGCGCCGGCCCGATCCGCGGATGCCCCAGAGGGCGAGGCCCATCAGGCCCGCGCAGGAGACCGCGACACCGGCGGCCTGCCAGCCGTCGGGGATCTCGCCCGCGAAGACCGCCGCGAGGACGGTGACCACCAGCGGTGCCGTGCCGCGCGCGATCGGATAGGCCTGGCCGAAGTCGCCGAGCTTGAACGACTTCATGAGCAGCGCGTAGTAGCCGATGTGGATCACGGCCGAGACGATCAGGTACGGCCACGCCCCTGCCGCCGGTATCGCCGCGAACGGCGCGATGAGCAGGCCGATCAGGAGGCCGCCGCCCGATATGAGGGTGAAGCCGACCAGCTTGTCGGTGATGTGGTGCGCGATCGCGTTCCAGCAGGCGTGCGTGACGGCGGCCAGCAGCACCGCCGCCGCGACCAGCGGCGTCACTTGGCGAGCTCGCGCACGTTCACCACGGTGCCGTTCGCGTGGTGGATCAGGTCCTTGGGCGCCATGGGGAAGACCGCGTAGGGAGTGCCCGCCGCCGCCCACACCACCTCGTGGTCGAGGAGCGAACGGTCCGCAAGGACCCGCGTCTTCGTCGCGTGGCCGAAGGGCGGTACGCCGCCGATCGCGTACCCCGTGGTCTCCCGGACGACGTCCGCCTTCGCGCGCGTCACCTTCGCCGCGCACAGCTCCCACCGCACGAGCTCCAGGTCGACCCGCGAGGCGCCGTCCATCAGGACCAGGACCGGGACGCCGTCCGCCGCGAAGATCAGTGACTTGCAGATCTGGCTCAGCTCGCAGCCGATGGCCGCTGCGGCCTCCTGGGCGGTGCGCGTCGCCTCCGGGAAGCGGCGGACCTCGCCGACCAGTTCGGCGAGGCCCAGCTCGGTCAGGGCCGCGGCGAATCGGGGGTGTGCGGGGGAATCTGTAGCGCTCATGCCCGGCACGCTAGCTGTCCGTGTACGGGGCACGCGACCAGGTATCCGCATACCGGACAAGAGGTCTCGGCGGGAGCGAGGAGAGTGAGAGGAACCCGCTACCGGCCCGCCAGGAACATCGCGCGGACCAGCGGGCCCGCCGAGTCGCCGCCGTGCCCGCCCTCCTGCACGACCGCTCCCGCGGCCAGATCGCCGCGGTACGCCGTGAACCAGCCGTTGGGCTTCTTCTGGCCGTCGACCTCCGCGGAGCCGGTCTTCGCGCCCATGTCGGAGCCGAGGCCCGACATCGGCTCGACCGCCGTGCCCGCCACCGCCGTGTAGTGCATCAGCTCCCGCAGCGCCGACGCCGTACCGCCCGACATCTTGCGGGACGCCGTCGCGAGCGTGCGCTTGTCGACGTCCGGGGAGACCAGGTACGGCTGCTTGAACGTGCCCGACTTCACCGTGGCCGCCACCGACGCCATGTTCAGCGGGTTCATGCGGACCCCGCCCTGCCCGATCAGCGAGGCGCCCATCTGCGCGTCGCTCTGCACCGGGACCGCGCCGTCGAAGGTCGGGACGCCGATCGACCAGTTGTCGCGGCCGAGTCCGAAGACCTCCTGCGCCTGCTTGGTCAGGGAGTCGTTCCGCAGCTTCTTGGCCTGGCTGATGAAGGCCGTGTTGCAGGACCGGGCGAAGCTCGCCCGGAACGTGCCGTCCTTGATCTGGAACTTGTCGTCGTTCTGGAACTTCCAGCCGCCGTACGTCACGTACTTCGGGCACGGGTGCTTCTTGTCGACGCCCGCGAGCTTCTTCTCCAGGAGCAGGGACGACGTGATGACCTTCATCGTCGAACCGGGGGCCAGCGAGCCCTGGAACGCCGTGTTGAAGCCGCCCGGCTTCGAGTTGGCCGCCGCGAGGATCTCGCCCGTGCTGGGCTTCACCAGGACCACCGCGGCCTGCTCGCGCTTGGCCGTCTCCTTCTCCGCCGTCGCCTGCAGCGAGGGGTCGAAGGTCGTCTTCAGGGTGCCGGGGGTGCCGGGGGAGAGCGTGAGCAGTGTCTTGTCGGGCGTCGCCTTGGCGTCGTCCTTCGTCGTCGCCGACTTCTCGGCTTCCTTGGTGCTGTCCTTGCGCACGATGCGCAGCTCCACGCCCGCCGTGCCGCCCGCCTTGTCGCCGAACTTCTCGCGCAGGCTGTCGAGGACCGTGCCGAGCGAGGGGTACTTCGCCGCCGTCAGCTCGCCGCCGTCCCGGTCCACCGCCTTGATCGGCGGGTCCCCCGCCTCGCCGGTGACCAGGCGGTCGCCGTCCTTCAGGTCCGGGTGGACGACGGAGGGCTGCCAGCCGACCAGAGTCTTGCCGTCGTTCTTTCTTCGTACGACGGTCAGCTCGGACTCGTACGCGAAGGGCTTGCTCTTTCCCTCGTACGAGACCGTGGACGCGACCGAGAACGGCACCTTCGCGCCCGCCCGCTTGCCCGGCGTCAGCTTCACCTTCGTGAGGTGGGAGTCCTTGGCGTACGCGGTGAGCGCGGTCTTCGCCGCCGTCCGGTCGTCGGTGAGCGTCGCGGCCCCGGCCACGTCGCCCTTCTCCCACGCGGCGAGGAAGTCCCGGGTGGTGGCACGGACCTCGGCGGCCGTCGGCGGGCCGGCGGCCACCGGCTTCTCGTCGACCGTCGGTCCGTCGCCGTCGGACGAGCCGCCGATCAGGCTGTACGCGGCGATGCCCACGCCGCACACGACCACGGCGGCGGCGCCGCCGAGCACACCCGGGTGCACCTTGACGCTCTTCGCGCCGGGAATGCCCGAGATGTTCTTGATGCCCTTGCGCTCGCTGGCGCGCCCTCGCTTGCCCACTGATCCTCCGCAGATCCCAGAGCCTCCAAGCTCCGCACCGGAAGGCCTCACACTAAGGGGCTTTCATGAAGGCCCCGACCACAAGTCTCAACTGCCTGCGGCAAGTACCGCCGCCACGATAGGGCCGGCCGCGTCGCCCCCGTGGCCGCCCTTCTCCACCACCGCCGCGGCCGCCACGTCCTCGCGGTATCCGGTGAACCAGCTGTTGGGCTTGTCCTGACCGTAGACCTCCGCCGAGCCGGTCTTCGCGCCGATGCTGCCGCTGAGCCCGGACATGGCCGGGGCGCCGGTGCCGCTGACCGCCGTGCGGTTCATCATCTGGCGCAACTGCTGGACGGTGGACGCGGGCAGACCGTGCGCCTGGGCCAACTGCCGGTCGTCCAGGGACGGGTCCACGATGACCGGCTGCCGGAAGGCCCCCGTGATCGCGGTCGCCGTGACCGACGCCATGTTGAGCGGGTTCATCAGCACCTTGCCCTGGCCGATGATGCTCTCGGCGCGCTCACCGCCCGCGGACGCCGGGACGGAGCCGTCGTTCGTGGGGACGCCCACCTTCCAGTCGAGACCCAGGCCGAAGCCGTTCTGCGCCTCCTCGGTGAGGGACTCGTCCGTGACGCCGTCCTCGTCGACCAGCTTCACGAACGCGGTGTTGCAGGACCGCGCGAAACTGTCCGACAGGGTCGCGTTCTCGTCCGGTGCCAGGCCCGGCAGATTGACGATCCGGCGGCCCTGCCAGACCGCGGTGTCCGGGCAGGGCGCGGGGCCGCTCGCCTTCGTCACGCCCTTGTCGATGAGCATCGCCGCCGAGACGATCTTCATCGTCGAGCCGGGGGCCAGCTTGCCGTTCAGCGCCGCGTTGAACTGGTCCTGCCGGTGATTGGCGACCGCGAGCACCTCGCCGGAGCTCGGCTGCACGGCGACCACCGAGGAGTCCGCGTGCCGCGCCACCGCCTTCTCCGCGGCCCGCTGCGCCGACGCGCTCAGCGTCGTCCTCAGCCGGCCCGCCTTGCCCTTGGCGAGGGTGAGGAGCGTCTCGGTGCCCGCGTCCTCGTCCGCGTGCCGGACGTAGAGCTCGACACCGGGTGTGCCGCCCACCTGGTCGCCGTACTTGGCGCGCAGCTGGTCCAGGACCGGGCCGAGCGAGGGGAAGTCCTTCTTGTCCAGGGCCGTGCCGTGCCGGTCGACGGCCTGAATGGGGGGCGCGGCGGCCTCACCGGTCTCCAGGGTGTCGTCCCTCTTCAGGTCCGGGTGGACGACCGAGGGGTCCCAGTCGACGAGCGCGCGACCGGTGGTCTCGCCACGGACGACGGTCAGTTCGGAGTCGTACGCGAAGGGCTTGGTCTTCCCCTTGTACGACACCGTGGCCTCGACGGAGAACGGCACGGTCGCGCCGGCGGCCCGGCCCGGCGTGAGCTTCACCTTCGTCAGGTGGGCGTCCTCACGGAAGCCCGTCAGAAGCTTCGAGGCCACTTCCGCGTTATTCGTGTATCCCCCGGCCCGCTCGGCGTCGCCCTTGGCCCACGAGGCGAAGAACTTCTCCGTCGTCCCGCGGATCTCGCCGCTCGTCGGCGGCCCCGCCTTCACCGTCCGCGGACCGGACGCGGACGAACCGCCGCCCCCGGTCACGCCGTTCACCACGTTGTACGCGCCGTACCCCGCGCCCCCGACCATGACGGCGAACACCCCACCGACCAGAGTGACTTTTACCCCTTTGTGCATATCGCGTTCCCCTCCCCAGGAGCCCTCCCGAATGAATTCGGGAGGGACGCTTGCCCCGACTTTAAGGGGAGGAAGTGACATACGAGAGGGCTGTTATCCGAAGGTGTCCAAGGTGCCCTCTACAACCAGGTGTCTAGACCCATGTATCGAGGAGCATTCGGGCCCGCCAGGAATCGATCGGAATGGCCTGGCCGGTGTAAATGGGCCAGAACCAGATGAAGTTCCACAGGATCAGCAGCACCAGGACGCCCGAGGCCGCGGCCCCCACGACCCGCCGCCGCTCACTCGACCCCTGCGGGCCGAGCATCGCGCCGATCATCATCGCCACCGCCAGGCACAGGAACGGCACGAAGACGACGGCGTAGAAGAAGAAGATCGTCCGCTCCTGGTACATGAACCACGGCAGATAACCCGCCGCGATCCCGCACACGATGGCGCCCGCGCGCCAGTCCCTGCGGAACACCCACCGCCACAGCACGTAGAGCAGCGCGAAGGCGCCCGCCCACCACAGCATCGGGGTGCCGAGCGCGAGGACCTCGCGCGCGCACTTCTCCGCCGTGCCGGAGGGGCAGCCGTCCTTGCCGGGCAGCGGTGACTCGTAGAAGTACGAGACGGGGCGGCCGTCGACGATCCAGCTCCACGGGTTCGACTGGTACGTGTGCGGCGACGAGAGCCCCACATGGAAGTCGTAGACCGCGTGTTCGTAGTGCCACAGGCTGCGCAGCCAGTCCGGCAGGATCGTCCAGGAGCCGCCCTTGCCGTCCGTCGCCGCCCAGTTGCGGTAGTAGCCGCCCGTGCCGTCCGTCGGGGAGAGGATCCAGCCCAGCCAGGACAGGACGTACGTGCCGATCGCGACCGGCACCGTGGACACGAACGCCGGGAACACGTCCCGCTTCAGGACCGTGAGATACGGGCGCTCGGCGCCGGCGACGCGGCGGCTGCCCACGTCCCACAGGACGGTCATCAAGCAGAAGAAGACCATGATGTACAGGCCGTTCCACTTGGTGCCGAAGGCGAGCCCCAGACAGAGACCGGCCGCCCAGCGCCAGGGCCGCCACCCCAGGCGCAACGTCTCGGCGACATACGCGTCGGGGCGCACCCTGCCGTCCTCGTCCACCGGCAGACCGGCCGCGAGTTTCTCCCGCGCCTTGTCCCGGTCGATCAGGAAACAGCCGAACGCGGCGAGCACGAAGAACATCAGGATCTGGTCGAGCAGCGCGGTGCGGCTCATCACGAAGTGCAGCCCGTCCACCGCGAGCAGCCCGCCCGCCAGACAGCCCAGGAACGTCGAGCGGAACAGCCGCCGGCCGATCCGGCACAGCATCAGGACCGACAGGGTGCCGAGCACCGCCGTCATGAAGCGCCAGCCGAAGGGATCGAAGCCGAAGATCCACTCGCCGATGCCGATGACGTACTTGCCGACCGGCGGATGCACGACGTACGCGGCGTCCGTGGGGATCGTGATGCCCGATCCCTGGTCCAGGACGCTGTCGTTGACCTTCTCGGGCCAGTTGACCTCGAAGCCCCGGTGGATCAGCGCCCAGGCGTCCTTGGCGTAGTACGTCTCGTCGAATATCACGGCCTTCGGGCTGCCGAGATTCCAGAACCGGGTGATGCCCGCGACCAGTGTGATCAGCAGCGGGCCGATCCACCCCGACCACCTGACCAGTCGATCGGCGTTCTGCTTCGGCATGCCGATCGACGCCCACAGCCGTGGGCTCGGTTCGGTGTACGCGGGCATGAGCCGGGCCCGGACATCGGCGGTGAGCTGGGTGGGACGCGCCACATGGCCGAAGCGGCGCAGCCTGTGCTGCCACGACGGCTGCTGCTCCTCGGCTGCCTGGCCCTGGCGGGTGTCCGGGGAAGACGCGGTACTGGTCACCGCGCCATCGTAGGGAACCCGGCTGTGTGAGTCCCGTCCCTGGGCCCTACCCGTGCGCCTGCGAGGATGGACGGGTGACAGGAAGCGCTGATTCCCCCGGAAACCCGTCCCCCGGAACCCTCGTCCTCGCGGGCACTCCGATCGGCGACGTCGCGGACGCTCCACCGCGGCTCGCGACCGAGCTGGAGTCCGCCGACGTGGTGGCCGCCGAGGACACCCGGCGGCTCCGCAGGCTCACCCAGGCGCTCGGCGTGCAGGTGGGCGGAAGGGTCGTCTCGTACTTCGAGGGCAACGAGAGCGCGCGGACGCCCGAGCTGGTCGAGGCGCTGGTCGGCGGGGCGCGGGTGCTGCTCGTGACGGACGCCGGGATGCCGTCGGTGTCCGACCCCGGGTACCGCCTCGTCGCCGCCGCCGTGGAGAAGGACATCCGGGTCACGGCCGTGCCGGGACCGTCCGCCGTGCTGACCGCGCTCGCGCTCTCGGGGCTTCCGGTGGACCGCTTCTGCTTCGAGGGCTTCCTGCCGCGCAAGGCGGGCGAGCGGCTCTCGCGGCTGCGCGAGGTGGCCGAGGACCGTCGCACTCTCGTCTACTTCGAGGCACCGCACCGGATCGACGACACCCTCGTCGCGATGGCCGAGGCGTTCGGCGACGAACGCAGGGCCGCCGTCTGCCGCGAGCTGACCAAGACCTACGAAGAGGTCAAGCGCGGTTCGCTGAAGGAACTCGCCGAATGGGCGGCCGACGGCGTACGCGGTGAGATCACCGTCGTCGTCGAGGGCGCACCGGAGAAGAGCCCCGGTGACCTGGGCCCGGACGAGCTGGTGCGCAGGGTGCTGGTGCGCGAGGAGGCGGGGGAGCGGCGCAAGGAGGCCATTGCCGCCGTCGCGGCCGAAGCGGGGCTACCCAAGCGCGACGTATTCGATGCCGTGGTCGCAGCAAAGAATGCGGCTCGGACCGACCCATCGAAGGGCAAAGGACTATCGTAAAAGGCAAAGCGCGGGCCGCGCGCCGGGCCTGAAGGCTATGGAAAGACCAAATCGGCTTCAACTGTCGACAGGTCTGATGCGCTCGCTCCGGGAAAGGCGTCCACTGGTCAAAGGGGACGCACCCGTCCCCACGCTTCCGGCCGGGAGGAAATCCCCGGTCCGGCAGCGCTTGTCCAGCGGACAAGAGGAGCTGGCATGAGTGAGATCGCCGACACCGGTCACCACACCACGGCGTCCGACGCGATAAACGCAATCAACGCGGCAAACACCGTTCATGAGTCTTACGCCTTCGCCTGTATGCGGTGCGGGCACGGCTGGGAGCAGTCGTACGACATCGAGCATCACGTGGACGGCGAGGGCAAGGAATTCGTGACGTACGTGGCGAACGGCCAGCGCGTGCCGTCGCCCCTGACCCGGCCGACGTGCCTGAACTGCGGCGGGCATGTCGTACGGATCATGCGGGCCGGACAGGTGTCGTCGGTGCTCGACCTGATGCAGCGGCATCACGCACCGCGAGCGGTGGCAGCGGCGGGGGACGAGGCCGGGGCCGGGGCGGCGGATGCCCCTGAGCGCAAGCACCACCACTGGCATCTGTCGGCGCTGCTGCATCCCTTCCACCACCGCAAGGCGGGATGACGCCGCCTTCGTAGGATCGGGGGCATGCCTTCCACTCCTGAAGACGCCGATGCCAAGAACGACGCGCCGCCGCTGCCCGAAGCCCTTCGGGTGGCGGTCGCCGACTCCCACACCCACCTCGACATGCAGTCGGGGACGGCCGAGGAGGGGCTCGCCAAGGCCGCGGCGGTGGGGGTGACGACGGTCGTGCAGGTGGGCTGTGACGTGGCCGGTTCGCGCTGGGCCGCGGAGACGGCCGCCGCGTACGGGAGCGTGCACGCCACCGTCGCCCTGCATCCCAACGAGGCGCCGCGCATCGTGCACGGCGATCCCGACGGCTGGTCCCGGCAGGGCGCGCGCGTCGCCGGCGGTGACGAGGCGCTGGACGCCGCGCTCGCCGAGATCGACGCCCTGGCCGCGCTGCCGCAGGTCAAGGGCGTGGGCGAGACCGGGCTCGACTACTTCCGCACCGGGCCCGGGGGAAAATCCGCCCAGGAGCGGTCCTTCCGCGCGCACATCGAGATCGCCAAGCGGCACGGCAAGGCCCTGGTCATCCACGATCGCGAGGCCCACGAAGATGTGCTGCGGATCCTGAAGGAGGAGGGCGCCCCGGAGCGCACCGTCTTCCACTGCTACTCGGGCGACGCGGCGATGGCCCAAGTCTGCGCGGAGCACGGCTACTTCATGTCCTTCGCGGGCAACGTCACGTTCAAGAACGCGCAGGGACTGCGGGACGCGCTGGCCGTCGCTCCCCTCGAACTGGTCCTCGTGGAGACCGACGCGCCCTTCCTCACGCCCGCTCCCTACCGCGGACGGCCTAACGCGCCGTATCTCATTCCGGTCACATTGCGGGCCATGGCCGCGGTGCGGGGCATCGGCGAGGACGCCATGGCCGAGGCGATCTCGGCCAACACGGCGCGCGCGTTTGATTACTGACCGATAACGCCCATACCCCCGTTCTTCAGGGCAGCACCACCACACTGTGTAGTCGTGCTGCTTTGGAGAGTGACGGTTGCTCCGCTAGGTTCTGGTCCGCCTCGCCCGATCCGGACGATCCGGACCAGAACGAGAACGCTGGAGCATCGTCGTGAGTCATGCGCCGCAGTACGAGACGTCTTATGGGGGCGGCACGACCTATGAGCCGGAGCCCGGGCCCGAGTACGGGGCCGGGGACGGGTTCGGGCCCGAGTACGGGTACGGGCCCGAGGCCGACACCGAGACCGGGGAGTACTTCCCCCGGCAGGCCACCGGACCCGTCCTGCCCGACGGGGGGCGGGCCGAGGCGCGGCGGGCCGCCCGGCGCAAGAAGACGAAGCCCAAGCCGGCGGGGAAGCCCGGGCCGAAGTCGCGGGCCGCTTCGTCGCAGCGGCCCGACTCGCTGCGGCGGCTGCTGCCGCAGGCGCTGGTCGTCGCCTTCCTCGCGGGCGGCACCTCCGCCTTCGTCGCCAACGACAAGGCCGTGCAGCTGACTGTCGACGGCGAGTCCCGCACCCTGCACACCTTCGCGGACGACGTCGGCGAGCTGCTGGAGGACGAGGGTGTGGACTTCGGCACGCACGACATCGTGGCGCCGACCGCGGGCACGGCCCTGGCCAGCGGCGACGAGATCGCCGTCCGCTACGGCCGGCCGGTCAAGCTCACCCTCGACGGGCAGCGGCGCGAGGTGTGGACGACGGCGCGCACGGTGGACGGGGCGCTGCGGCAGCTCGGGGTGCGGGCCGAGGGCGCCTACCTGTCCGCGTCGCGGAGCAAGCGCATCGAACGGCACGGCCTCGACCTCGACGTACGGACCGAGCGCACCGTGACGATCATGGCGGACGGGCGTGAGCGGACCCTCCGTACGAACGCGGCGACGGTGCGGGAGGCGATCGAGGAGTCCGGGATCACCCTGAACGGCCAGGACACGACCTCCGTCGCGCCCGGCAGCTTCCCGCGCGACGGGCAGACGATCACCGTCATGCGGATCTCCGGGCACAAGGAGGTGCGGGACGAGCCGATCCCGTTCGAGGTGCGGCGGACGCACGACGCCTCGCTGTTCGCCGGTACGGAGGTCGTGGAGCGGCAGGGGCACCAGGGGACCCGGCGGGTGACGTACGCGCTGCGCACGGTCAACGGCGTCAAGCAGAAGCCGCGGCGGCTTCGGTCCGAGGTCGTACGGGAGCCGCAGACGCAGATCGTGAAGGTCGGCACGAAGCAGCGTCCGGAATCGGTGGCGGGTGCGGAGGGGCTGAACTGGGGCTCGCTGGCCCACTGCGAGTCGGGCGGCCGGCCGAACGCGGTGGACGCCTCGGGGACGTACGGGGGGCTGTACCAGTTCGACACGCGGACCTGGCATGCCCTGGGCGGCTCCGGCCGCCCCCAGGACGCGTCGGCAGGCGAACAGACGCTCCGAGCGAAGAAGCTGTACGTACAGCGGGGGGCCAGCCCGTGGCCGCATTGCGGGGGGCGGCTTTAGGGGGCGTGCGTTCTGCGGTTCGGGTCCGTGTGTGGGTGCGGTACGTCCCCTCGGTGGTGGCCGCGGGGCAATCGGGTGGGGAGGCCCGTTCGGGCAGGCGAGGCCGCGGGGCACCGGCAGCACACTGGTGAAGGCCCAGGGGCCAGGCCCCGTAACCTGGTGCGGTGAGCAACACTGAGCCCGGCAGCCTCCTCGGCGCCGCCGACATCCGCGAACTGGCCGCTGCCCTGGGCGTACGCCCGACCAAGCAGCGCGGCCAGAATTTCGTCATCGACGCCAACACCGTCCGCCGCATCGTCCGCACCGCGGACGTCGGCCCGCAGGACGTGGTCGTCGAGGTCGGCCCGGGGCTCGGCTCGCTGACCCTCGCGCTGCTCGACACCGCGGACCGCGTCGTGGCGGTCGAGATCGACGACACGCTGGCCGCGGCGCTTCCCGCGACCATCGAGGCCAGGCTCCCGGCGAAGGCCGGATCCTTCGCCCTGGTGCACAGCGACGCCATGCTCGTACGCGAGCTGCCGGGCCCCGCCCCGACCGCGCTGGTCGCCAACCTTCCGTACAACGTGGCCGTGCCGGTCCTGCTGCACATGCTCGACACCTTCCCCAGCATCGAGCGCACGCTCGTGATGGTGCAGGCCGAGGTCGCCGACCGCCTCGCCGCCGATCCGGGCTCGAAGGTGTACGGAGTGCCGTCCGTGAAGGCGAACTGGTACGCCGACGTGAAGCGCGCCGGTTCCATCGGGCGCAACGTCTTCTGGCCCGCGCCGAACGTCGACTCCGGCCTCGTCTCGCTCGTGCGGCGCGCCGAGCCCGTGAAGACCACCGCGTCGAAGAAGGAAGTCTTCGCCGTCGTCGACGCCGCCTTCGCCCAGCGCCGCAAGACTCTGCGCGCCGCCCTCGCCGGATGGGCGGGCTCGGCGGCAGCCGCGGAGGCGGCCCTCGTCGCCGCGGAGGTCTCGCCGCAGGCCCGCGGCGAGGCGCTCACCGTGGAGGAGTTCGCGCGCATCGCCGAGCACAAGGGAGCGGGCGCGTGAGCGTCACCGTACGGGTTCCCGCGAAGGTGAACGTGCAGCTCGCCGTGGGTGCCGCGCGCCCCGACGGGTTCCATGACCTCGCCAATGTCTTCCTCGCCGTGGGGCTGTACGACGAGGTCACCGTGACGCCCGCCGAGCAGCTGCGCGTGACCTGCTCCGGGCCCGGCGCCGACCAAGTGCCCCTGGACCGCACGAACCTGGCGGCGCGGGCGGCCGAACTCCTTGCCGAGCGGCATGGGTGCAGCGCCGACGTGCACATCCACATCGCCAAGGACATCCCCGTCGCGGGCGGCATGGCCGGCGGCAGCGCGGACGGCGCGGGCGCGCTCGTGGCGTGTGACGCGCTGTGGGGGATTGGTGCCTCGCAGGGTGAACTCCTCGACATCTGCGCCGAGTTGGGCAGCGACGTGCCGTTCAGCCTGGTGGGCGGGGCGGCGCTCGGCACGGGGCGCGGCGAGAAGCTGGAGCCGCTGGAGGTCGGCGGGGACTTCCACTGGGTGTTCGCCGTCGCCGACGGAGGGCTCTCCACGCCCGCTGTCTACCGCGAGTTCGACCGGCTGACCCCGGTCGCCCCCGCCCCCGAGGCGTCCCCGGCGCTGCTCGACGCCCTGCGCGAGGGCGACGCCACGACTCTCGCCGGTGCCGTCACCAATGACCTCCAGCCCGCGGCCCTCTCGCTGTTCCCCTCGCTCGCCGAGACCCTCGCCGCGGGCACGGAGGCGGGCGCCCTGGCCGCGCTTGTCTCCGGCTCCGGACCCACCACGGCGTTCCTCGCCGCGGACGCCGGATCCGCGCGACGGGTCGCCGAAGCGCTGACGGCCTCCGGCACCTGCCGCACGGCACGGGTGGCGGCCTCCCCGGCCCCGGGCGCGACGGTCCTTTAGCGGCTGGAGCGGCTGGAGCGGCTTTGGCGGAGTGCGTACTCAGGCGCCGATCTGAGTACGTGCGCGCTGACGCGGGCCATGCGGTGCGCGCGACCGTACGTACATGGCATCAAGCGTGCGTGAACTGTCCGAGAAGACGCCCACCGGGCGCGACCGGTACATCGACCTGCTGCGGGTCGCCTCACTCGGCACGGTCGTGATCGGCCACTGGCTGATGGCGACCGTGACCGTCGGGGACGACGGCCGCACCGAGGTCGGCAACCTCCTCGCCGTCGTGCCCGGCCTGCAGCTCCTCACCTGGGCGCTGCAGATCATGCCGGTGTTCTTCTTCGTCGGCGGCTTCTCGCACGCCCTGTCGTACCGCTCCCTGAGCCGGAAGGCCCCGGAGGGCGGCGGCTCGGTCTACTCGGCGTTCCTGCGGGCACGGCTGCAGCGGCTGCTGCGGCCGACGATGGTCTTCATAGGGGTGTGGGGCTTCGCCGCTCTGGCCGTCCAACTCCTCGGCGAGGGCGGGGCGTTGCTGGACGTGACGCTGCGGCTGGTGGCCCAGCCGCTGTGGTTCATCGGCATCTACCTGGCGATGGTGGCGTTCACACCGCCGCTCCTCGCACTCCACGAGCGGTACGGCTGGGGCGCGTTCGGCGCTCTCGTGCTCGCCGCGGGAGCCGTGGACGTGGCGCGCTTCGCCTTCGGCGTCCCGTACGTCGAGTTCCTGAACTTCGCCTTCGTGTGGCTCGCCGTGCATCAGCTCGGCTTCCTGCGGGCGGACGGCCGGCTTCGGGTGCCCGCCGCGCTGGCCGTGGCGGGGCTCGCGGGGGCCGCGGCCCTGGTGGCCCTCGGCCCGTATCCCCTCTCGATGGTGGGCATGCCCGGCGAGCGCGTCTCGAACATGGCCCCGCCCACCTTCGCGCTGCTCTGCCACGGGATGTGGCTGGTGGGCGCCGTGGAGCTGCTGCGGGGGCCCGCGGCGCGCTGGCTCGCGCGGCCCCGGGTGTGGCGGGGCGTGGTGGCGGCGAACGGCGTCTCGATGACGGCGTTCCTCTGGCACCTGACGGCGATGCTCGGGGTGTACGGGGTGCTGATCGCCGCGGACGTGCCGCTGCCGGAGCCCGCGACCGGGGCGTGGTGGGCGCGGGTTCCGCTGCGGATGGCGGCGGCCGCGGTGCTCACCGCGCTGCTGGTCGCGGCATTCCGCCGCTTCGAAAAGCCGGTGGCGACGCGGGAGCCGACGGCGGCTGCGGGCGCGGCCTCCGGTCCCGCGGCGGCGGTGGGTGTCACGCTCTGCCTCTTCGGGGTGCTCGGCCTCTCGATGGTCGGGTTCGGAGGGCTGCTTGAGGGGCGTACGGCGATGCTGGTCGCCGTACGCGTGACGGCGCCGGTGGCGGTGGGGATGGCACTGGCCGGGTGGCTGCTGGTCGAGCGGGCGGGCCGGGGCGCGGGCGCGCTCCCCGTGGGTGCGCGCCGCTGATCACCGGTGGGCCGGGCGGGGCTGATCCGGGGCCCTGACCGGCCGCCGGGCCGGTGGCCGCTCCCTCCGACTACGCTGGAGGCCGATCGATCCCCTTCCCTGGAGCGTTAATGGCCGTCAACCTGGTCAATGTCGAGGTAGTCAGCAAGGTGTACGGCACCCGTGCCCTGCTCGACGGTGTCTCCCTCGGCGTGTCCGAGGGGGACCGGATCGGCGTCGTGGGGCGCAACGGAGACGGGAAGACGACCCTCATCCGGATGCTCGCCAAGCTGGAGGAGGCCGACACCGGGCGGGTCACGCACAACGGCGGGCTGCAGCTCGGCGTGCTGACCCAGCACGACTCGCTCGACCCCGAGGCCACCGTCCGGCACGAGGTCATCGGTGACCTCGCCGACCACGAGTGGGCGGGCAACGCCAAGATCCGCGACGTGCTGACCGGTCTGTTCGGCGGTCTCGACATGCCGGGGTTCCCGCAGGGGCTCGACACCGTCATCGCGCCGCTCTCCGGTGGCGAGCGCCGCCGTATCGCCCTGGCGAAGCTGCTCATCGGCGAGCCCGACCTGATCGTGCTCGACGAGCCCACCAACCACCTCGACGTCGAGGGCATCGCCTGGCTCGCCGAGCACCTGCGGACGCGGCGCTCGGCGCTCGTCTGCGTCACGCACGACCGCTGGTTCCTCGACCAGGTGTGCACCCGCATGTGGGACGTACAGGGCGGGTCCGTCTTCGAGTACGAGGGCGGCTACTCCGACTACGTCTTCGCGCGTGCCGAGCGTGAGCGCATCGCGGCCACCGAGGAGACCAAGCGCAAGAACCTGATGCGCAAGGAGCTCGCCTGGCTGCGGCGCGGCGCCCCCGCCCGCACCAGCAAGCCGCGCTATCGCATCGAGGCCGCCAACGAACTCATCGCCGACGTGCCGCCGCCCCGGGACAGCAGCGAGCTGATGAAGTTCGCCACGACCCGGCTCGGCAAGACCGTCTTCGACCTGGAGGACGTGTCCGTCCAGGCCGGACCCAAGCTGCTCCTCAAGCACCTGACCTGGCAGCTCGGCCCCGGCGACCGCATCGGCCTGGTCGGCGTCAACGGCGCGGGCAAGACCTCGCTCCTGCGGGCGATGGCCGAGGCACAGCGCTCCGACGGCGACGTACAGCCCGCGGCGGGGCGCGTCGTGGTCGGCAAGACCGTGAAGCTGGCCTACCTCTCGCAGGAAGTCGCCGAACTCTCCCCGACACTGCGGGTGTTGCAGGCCGTGCAGCAGGTGCGCGAGCGGGTCGACCTCGGCAAGGGCCGGGAGATGACCGCCGGGCAGCTCTGCGAGACGTTCGGCTTCAACAAGGAGAAGCAGTGGACGCCCGTCGGTGATCTGTCCGGTGGCGAGCGGCGGCGGCTCCAGCTGCTGCGGCTCCTGATGGACGAGCCGAACGTCCTCTTCCTCGACGAGCCGACGAACGACCTCGACATCGAGACCCTGACGCAGCTCGAGGACGTCCTCGACAGCTGGCCGGGGTCGATGGTCGTGATCTCCCACGACCGGTTCTTCCTGGAGCGCACCACCGACAAGGTGTTCGCGCTGCTCGGCGACGCCACGATGCGGATGCTGCCGCGCGGCATCGACGAATACCTGGAGCGGCGCAAGCGGATGGCGGCGTCCGGTGCCCCCGCGGCCCCCCTCGCCCCCGCGTCCGCCGAACCGGCCGCCGCCCCGCAGAAGACCGTCTCCTCCGCCGACGCCCGCGCCGCGAAGAAGGAACTCCAGAAGATCGAGCGGCAGCTGGACAAGATGTCCACGAAGGAAACCTGGCTCCACGCTCAAATCGCCGATAACGCCACCGACTTCGGAAAGGTGGCCAAATTGGACGCCGAGCTGCGTGAACTCGTCAGCGAACGCGACGAGTTGGAGATGCGCTGGCTGGAGCTGGCGGAGAGCGCGTAGAGGTCTCGTAACGGACGCATCACGGGCCGGTCCTCCCTTGGGAACAGGGGGCGGACCGGTCAGTTGTGCGAGGGGCTCAAAGTGATAGAAAGGTCGGCCTGAGCACCACTTGGCGTGCCGAAAAATCAGTGAAGGGGGAAGCGCTGATGACTCAGCCGCCCAACCAGCCGCCGGCCGGCGGTTTCGGAGCTCCGCAGGATCCACAGCAGGGATCCGCGTCGCAGCCACCGGGCCAGCCACCGCAACCGCCGGGCCAGCCGCCGCAGATGCCCGGCCAGCCGCCGGCTCCGCCGACGGGAGCACCGCAGACTCTGCCGCCCGCGCCGCAGCCCGGTTACGGCTACCCGCAGACTCCGCCCGCGCCCCAGCCCGGTTACGGCTACCCGCAGCAGCCCGGCCAGCCCGGACCGTACAACCAGCCCGGTCCCTACGGCCAGCCCACGCAGCCCGGCCAGCCGGGCCCCTACGGCCAGCCCACGCAGCCCGGCCAGCCGGGCCCCTACGGCCAGCAGCCCCAGTACGGGTACCCGCAGCAGCAGTTCCCCGGCGGCCCCGGCATGCCCGGCACCCCGCCGGCCGGTGGCGGCGGCAAGAACCCCTTCAAGGGCAAGCCCGGCCTGATCGTGGCGGCCGTGGCCGCCGCGGCGCTGGTCATCGGCGGCGTCGCCTGGGCGGTCGTCGGCGGTGACGACGGCGGCAAGAAGAAGCCCGTCGCGGACAAGAGCGACAAGCCCAAGGCCAGCGACTCCGCGCCGGTCAACCCGGGCGACGGCAAGGGCGACGGGGGCGAGCAGACGGAGGACCTCAACGCGGGCCGCCAGCCGGGCGAGTCCAAGGTGCTCATGTACAAGGAAGCACCCAAGGTGCCCGGCTCCGGCGCCGACGCCAACGGCATGTGGGTCCAGGGAGACGTCGTCATCAAGGCGGCGTACAAGGAGATCAGCGCCTCCAAGGTCAAGACGGGCGACAGTGCCTGGCCGACGATCAAGTTCCCGCAGAAGATCTGTGGCACGACCCCGCAGGTCACCAAGGACAACAAGATCGTCGTCGCGTACAAGGACGGCCAGAAGGACGACGCCAAGTGCAACCAGGTGCAGGTCGTCGACCTGACGGACGGCAGTAAGGGCTGGACGAAGCCGGTCAAGGAGGAGGGGCTTTTCGACATGTCCCTCAGCACCGACCTCTCCATCACCGGCGACACGCTGATGGTCGGCCGCTCCCAGTCCGGCACGGCGCTGCGGATGAGCGACGGCAAGGAGCTCTTCGTCGCCGACAAGAAGGACCCGGGCACCTGCTTCCCGAGCGGCTTCACCGGTGGCAAGAAGATGCTCGTCGCCTACTCCTGCGGGGCGAGCTCGCCCACCGAGCACGACGAGCTCCAGCAGATCGACCCCAAGACCGGCGACGCGGTGTGGACGAAGAAGTTCGACAAGGGCTGGCGGATCGGGCGGATCTACTCCGAGAGCCCGACGATCGTCTACCTCACCAATGAGGACAAGAAGCAGTGGATGATCACCACGCTGAAGCCCAACAGCAGCGACACCCGCTCCAATGTCGGCGTCGACGAGAAGTTCGCGCCTGAGTGCGGCGGTTCGACGTTCCTCGGCGGCAGCCTGCAGGGCTGCCTGGGCGCGACGACCGACGACAAGAACCTCTACCTGCCGACCGAGGCGACCTCCGGTGCCAACGAGGTCGTGGCGATCAGCCTGGCCACCGGCAAGGAGGCCTGGCGCGTGAAGTCCCCGCTTGAGGAATCGATGCTGCCGATGAAGGTCGAGGACGGCTCCCTCATCGCCTACGTCACGCCTTCGTACGACGCGGGCGGCCAGGTCGTCTCGATCCCGCTCGCGGGTTCGCACAAGCCGAAGACCCTCCTGAAGAACCCCGCGGGGACCGCTGAGATCGAGAGCGGCTTCTTCTCGAAGGACATCGACTACGTGGACGGCCGTTTCTACATCTCCACCACGCGGCTCTCGGGCAGCGCGAAGGGCCAGGAGAAGCTGATGCTGGCCTACGGCAAGTGACTTCTCCGTCGGGCAACCAGCCCCCCTCGTCGCTCAGTTCATCTCTCGTCCCCAAGGAATCGACGTCATGACCCAGCCGCCCCAGCCGCCCAACGAACCCCCGCAGGGCGGGTTCGGCGCGCCCCAGGACCCCCCACCCGGCGGTTTCGGCGCCCCTCAGGACCCCCCGCCGGTGGGCTTCGGCAAGGCTCCCGAGCCGCAGAACCCGTCGTACGGCTACCCGCAGACCCCGCCGCCGGCCCAGCCGCCGACGCCCCCCGCGGGCCAGCCCCCGGCCGGTCCGCCGCCCCAGACGCCGCCCCCGCCGCCGCAGGGTCAGCCGCAGGGCTACGGATACCCGGGCCAGCCGACGCAGCCCCAGGGTTACGGCTACCCGGGGCAGCCGACGCAGCCCCAGGGCTATGGCTACCCGGGCCAGCCGACCCAGCCGTACGGGCAGCAGCCTCCCTACGGCGCCTACCAGCAGCCCGGCACGATGCCGATGGCTCCGCAGGCGGCGCCCGGCGGGTCCGGCGGTTCGAAGCTCAGCGGCCAGATGAAGATCATCATCGGTGCGGTCGTCGCGATCGCCCTGATCGTCGGCGGCGGTGTCTTCTACGCCTCGACGAAGAAGGACGACACCGAGGCCAGCTCCGCGGGCCCCACGGGCAAGGGCGGCGAGGACAAGAAGGGCGGCGACGAGCAGGGCCCGAGCGGTCCCGGCAAGGAGAAGGTCCCGGCCAGCACCAACGCCACCGTCTCCATGCAGCTGCCGCAGCCCGAGGTTCCCAAGGACGACGTGTGGAGCGTCAAGGGCTCCTGGCTCACGGACGACGTCTACGCCAAGGCGGGCGTCAACGAGATCGTCGGATACAACCCGGCCGACGGCAAGGAACTGTGGACGCTGCCGCTCAAGGGCCAGACGTGCGCGGGATCGCGCGAGGTCACCAAGGACGGCATCGTCGCGGTCGCCTACGAAGAGGGCAAGCGGAACAAGAAGGGCGACCACCAGACCTGCTCGCAGATCTCCGCGGTCGACCTCAAGGACGGCAAGAGCCTCTGGACGGAGACCATCGACGAGGGCAGCGCCGCCGCCCGGGTCGAAGAGGTCACCATCAGCGGCAGCACCGTCGCGGCCGGTTCCAGCGCCGGCGGCGCGGCCTTCGACCTCACGTCGGGCGACCACCTGTGGGAGCCCACCCCGGGTGACAAGTGCCAGGACGAGGGCTACGCGGGCGGCGAGCAGCTCGTCGCCGTCCAGAAGTGCGGCACCTACGGCGACGAGAAGCTGAAGGTCCAGCTCCTCGACGCCAAGACCGGCAAGTCCAAGTGGACGTACCCGGTGGCGCCCGGCGTCGACAACGCCAAGATCATCTCGACCCGCCCGGTCGTCTTCGGCCAGGACACCCAGGAGATCACGTCGAGCGGTGTCACGGACGCCTTCTCGCTCGACGACCACGGCAAGCTCCGCGCCAAGATCTCGCTGCCCGACGGCAAGTACGACCACGACTGCGAGGTCAACGTCGTCTACGCCTGCACCGCGCTGGCCGTCGGCAACGACAAGCTCTACGTCCCGACCCGGCAGCACGACGGCGGCGGCGACGGCTACAGCCAGACGAACGAGATCATCTCGTTCTCGCTGGCCACCGGCAAGACCACGGGTGACCGCGCCGACGCGGGCGAGGACGGCGAGATGTTCCCGATCCGCATGGACGGCGGCAACATCCTGGCGTACAAGGACGGGGGCTACAACAAGGGCTCCCAGGTCGTCTCCCTCAACGGCAAGACGATGAAGGAGACCAAGCTCCTGGAGACCCCCGCGGCCGAGTCCGTCGGCAGCGCCATCAGCAGCATGGTCCCGAAATCGAACGAACTCCTTTACACCGACGGCAGGCTGTACCTCGGCAAGGAGCTGATCAGCAAGCCGTACTCGAAGGACGAGAAGGAGTACATGGCTCTGGGCTTCGTCGCCCAATAGCCCTCGCGACCTCCGCGTACGCACCGGACGGCCCCGTTCCTGGAGAGGAGCGGGGCCGCTGCGTTTCTCGCGTGCGCCATTCCGTACGCACGTACTCCCTCTCACTCGAATTTGGCCGGGATTTCGGCATTCCGGGCCGCTTATCGCCGGTAGGGGCGCGCGGCGTCGAACAAGCGTGTAGCTTCCGGGGGATGAGTGGGCGTGGGGCCGGGGGGCCCTCGATCCGTGGGGGATCCGTGGGGGAAAGTGGGGGGTTGCTCGATGGGTGTGCGACTCATGGTGGTCGACGACCACCGACTGCTCGCCGAGGCACTCGCCTCGGCCTTGAAGCTGCGCGGGCACCGGGTGCTCGCCGCCGCCGCGCCCGCGGCCGGGGCGGCGGAGCTGGTCATCAGCCGGGCCCCTGAGGTCTGCCTGCTCGGCACGGCGACGCCCGCCGAGGCCGGGATGTTCGACCCGGTCGTGAAGATCAAGCGGGAGCGTCCGCAGGTCGCCGTGGTGGTGCTCGGCCCGGTGCCGAGCCCGCGCGGCATCGCCGCGGCCTTCGCCGCGGGTGCTTCCGGATACGTACGCCATGACGAGCGCATCGAGGGGGTCGAGCGCGCCATCATGAAGGCGAGAGCCGGCGAGGCGGCCGTCGCCCCGCAGCTTCTCCAGGGCGCCTTCAGCGAGCTGCTCAATCCGGCCGCGCAGCCCGACGACGAGGGGCAGCGGCTGCTCCAGATGCTCACGCCGCGCGAGGTCGAGGTCCTGGTGCGGGTCGCGGACGGCGAGGACACCCGGCTGATCGCCGCCGGAATGGGCATCGCGCCCAGCACGGCGCGCACGCATGTGCAGCGCGTCCTGATGAAGCTGGGCGTGGGGTCACGTCTGGAGGCCGCGGCGCTCGCCGCGCGGACGGGCTTGCTCGACCGTGCGGAACGGCCCGCCGCGGCCTACCCGGACGACGCGGAGACGCCGACGGGGCCCGAGTCACCGGCACAGTGAACTCGGGCCCCGTTCGGGGGTGTTGCCGGGGCGTTACTCGCCTTCCGGCGCCTCGGTGGGCGGCGGGGTGGGCCGCAGCCACAGCCAGCCGAGGAAGAAGAGTCCGAGCGCCAGCATGGCCAGGCCCGTCCACAGGTTGATGTTGATGTCCTCGGCCTTCTTCAGGTCGGCGTCGGACGGGTTGATTCCGGCGATCGTCACGATGATTCCGTAGACGACGAACAGGCCGCCGATGATCCGCCGGATGTCGAAGAGACGGGCCGCCGTGGCGGACTTGCGCTCCAGTTCGGAGACTTCGTTTCGCAGTTCAGACATGTTCTTCCAGACCTCCGATCGGGATTAGAACGAGTAGGGCACGTAGCAGAGCGCGGCGAGCACGATCGCTCCCCAGCCGAGCAGCGCGGGCTTGCGGTACCAGGCGTCGTCGCCCTCGGCCGGTGGCTCGTCGAGGTCCGGCGCGCTCGTCCCGTAGACCAGACCGGCCAGTTCGGCCTCCGGCTTGGGCGCGGTGAAGAGCGTGACCGCGACCATCACCACGGCACCGGCGACGAAGCCGACGATCGCCGAGACGAAGTTGGCGCCCTGGTCGGTCGGGATGTCGATGATGCCCTGCTTGTAGATCCAGAAGTAGTTGACCATCGCGGCGGTCGTGCCCGCGAGCAGGCCCCACACACCGGACTTCACGGAGGCGCGCTTCCAGAACATGCCGATGATGAAGACCACGAACATCGGGACGTTGAAGAAGGAGAACAGCGTCTGCAGGTACCCCATGATGTTCGAGAACGACGAGGCGATGAAGGCCGTTCCGATGGAGGCGAGGACACCGATCGCGGTGATCAGGCGGCCGAACTTCAGGTAGTAGGCATCCGGCTTGTCCGTCTTCACGTACTTGGACCAGATGTCGTACGTGAACACGGTGTTGAAGGACGACACGTTGGCCGCCATGCCGGCCATGAACGCCGCGAGCAGACCGGTCACCGCGATGCCGAGCACGCCGTTGGGCAGCAGCTCCTGCATCAGGTACGGGATCGCGTCGTTGTAGGTGAGGTCCGAGCCCGCCGTGCCGATCTTCGGGACGAGGACGGCCGCGACCAGGCCCGGGATCATCACCAGGAAGACGATGAAGATCTTAGGGAAGGCGGCGATCAGCGGGGTGCGCTGGGCGGCGGAGAGGTTCTTCGCGGACAGGGCGCGCTGCACCTCGGCGAAGTTGGTCGTCCAGTAGCCGAAGGAGAGCACGAAGCCGAGGCCGAGGATGATCGTCAGCCAGTTCGCGCCCAGCGGGTTGGCGTCACCGATGCCGGTGCCGCCCCACGCGCTCATGAAGTCGTCGCCGTGCGCCTTCACCAGCGAGTCGGACATGCCGTCCCAGCCGCCGACCTTCTTCAGGCCGATGACGCAGATCGGGATCAGCGCGGCGAGGATCACGAAGAACTGGAGGACCTCGTTGTAGATCGCCGAGGAGAGGCCGCCGATCGTGATGTACGCCAGGACGAAGAACCCGGCGACCACGATGGCCACCCACTGCGGCCAGCCGAGGAGCGCCTCGACCACGATCGACAGGGCGTAGAGGTTCACGCCCGCGATGAGGATCGCGGCGAACGCGAAGAGCACCGAGCTCAGCAGGTGCGCCGACTTGTCGAAGCGCTGGAGCAGGTACTCGGGGACCGAGCGGACCTTGCTGCGGTAGTAGAACGGCATCATCACGAGGCCGAGGAAGACCATCGCGGGGATGGCGCCGATCCAGTACCAGTGGACGACCGCGACGCCGTACTGGGCGCCGGTCGCCGCCATGCCCAGGATCTCGGTGGCACCGAGGTTCGCGGCGACGAACGCGAGGCCGGTGACCCAGGCGGGCAGGGAGCGCCCGGAGAGGAAGAAGTCGAGGCTGGTCTTCACGGAGCGCCGTGCGGCGAAGCCGATGCCGAGGACCACGGCGAAGTAGATCGCGAGGATCGCGTAGTCGAGGCCGTTGGTGGGCAGCCGAAGCCCCTCGGCCAGGGTCTGTGTGGGGGACTGCATGGGGAACTCGCTTCGTTGCGCGAACTGATCAGACCGGAACCTACGCCTCTCACTTCAAGAACTGAAGGGTTCTGTTGGTGTTCTTTGTTGGATTGTGATCGGGCGCATCGCTCCTGCCGCATTGACGAGGCTGTTGCCTTGTGATTTGTTATGTGCGGTTATGTTGGGTGGGTGTTGGTGAGGAGCCCCGGACGTGAAGAAGACCTCGACCCGTCTCGCAGACGGTCGTGAGCTCATCTACTACGACTCGCGCGATGACGCCGTGCGCGACGCCATGGACCGGAGGCCCCTGGATCCCATCGCCACCACATCGGAGATCCGCCGGGACCCGCTCCTGGGCGACGCGGTCGCCATCGCCTCGCACCGCCAGGGCCGCACCTATCACCCGCCGGCCGACGAGTGCCCGCTCTGCCCCTCCGCGGGCGAGCGCCTGAGCGAGGTCCCCGACTCCTCGTACGACGTGGTCGTCTTCGAGAACCGCTTCCCCTCGCTGGCCGGTGACGCCGGACGGTGCGAGGTCGTCTGCTTCACCTCCGACCACGACGCGTCCTTCGCCGACCTCACCGAGGAACAGGCCGGCCTCGTCCTGGACGCCTGGACGGACCGGACCGCCGAGCTCTCGAACCTCCCCTCCGTCGAGCAGGTGTTCTGCTTCGAGAACCGCGGAGCCGAGATCGGCGTGACCCTGGGCCACCCGCACGGGCAGATCTACGCCTACCCCTTCGTCACCCCGCGCACCTCCCTGATGCTGCGCTCGCTCGCCGCGCACAAGGAGGCGACGGGCCGCAACCTCTTCGACGACGTCGTCGCCGAGGAGTCGGCGGGTGAACGCGTCGTCCTGGACGCCGAGCACTGGGTGGCGTTCGTCCCCTACTCCGCGCACTGGCCCTACGAGGTGCACCTCTACCCCAAGCGCCGGGTGCCGGACCTGCTCGGGCTCGACGAAGCCGCGCGCACAGAGTTCCCCCAGGTCTATCTGGAACTGTTGAGGCGCTTCGACCGGATCTTCGGTGCCGGTGGAACCGAGGGCGAGCCGCTCACCCCGTACATCGCGGCGTGGCACCAGGCGCCCTTCGGCACGCTGGAGGAGGCCGACGGGCACACAGCCGTCAACCGGGACGACTTCGCCCTGCACCTCGAGCTTTTCACCATTCGCCGCACTTCCGGCAAGCTGAAGTTCCTCGCGGGTTCCGAATCCGGCATGAGCGTGTTCATCAACGACGTGCCGCCGGAAGCCGCGGCCCAGCGACTGCGAGAGGTAGCGAGTTCATGAGCGGTAAGTACCTGGTCACCGGCGGGGCGGGCTATGTGGGAAGCGTGGTGGCGCAGCATCTGATCGAGGCCGGGCACGAGGTGACCGTCCTCGACAACCTCTCGACCGGCTTCCGCGAGGGCGTCCCGGCGGGCGCGGCGTTCATCGAGGGCGACATCCGCGATGCCGCCAAGTGGCTGGACTCCTCCTTCGACGCCGTGTTGCACTTCGCCGCCTTCTCGCAGGTCGGCGAGTCCGTCGTGAAGCCCGAGAAGTACTGGGACAACAACGTCGGCGGCACGATGGCGCTGCTCGGCGCGATGCGCGACGCGGACGTCAAGAAGCTCGTCTTCTCCTCCACCGCGGCGACGTACGGCGAGCCGGTCAGCACCCCCATCACCGAGACCGACCCGACCGCCCCGACGTCCCCGTACGGCGCGTCGAAGCTCGCCGTCGACCACATGATCACCGGTGAGGCCACCGCCCACGGCCTGGGCGCGGTCTCCCTGCGCTACTTCAACGTGGCGGGCGCGTACGGCGAGCAGGGCGAGCGGCACGACCCCGAGTCGCACCTGATCCCGCTGGTCCTCCAGGTCGCGCAGGGCAAGCGCGAGGCCATCTCGGTCTTCGGTGACGACTACCCGACCCCGGACGGCACCTGCGTCCGCGACTACATCCACGTCGCGGACCTCGCGCAGGCGCACCTCCTCGCCGTCGAGGCGGCCACCTCCGGCGAGCACCTCATCTGCAACCTCGGCAACGGCAACGGCTTCTCCGTGCGCGAGGTCATCGAGACCGTCCGCCAGGTCACCGGGCACCCGATCCCCGAGGTCATGGCCCCGCGCCGCGGCGGCGACCCGGCGGTCCTCGTCGCGTCCGCGGCCACCGCGCGGGACCGGCTCGGCTGGAATCCGACCCGCGCGGACCTCGCGGGCATCGTCGCCGACGCGTGGGCGTTCGCCCAGCGCTGATCTCAGGGACTAGGGGTAACTGATGGACGTAGCAGGGCAGTTCACGAAGCTGTACGGGTACGAGCCGGACGGGGTCTGGGCGGCGCCCGGCCGCGTCAACCTCATCGGCGAGTACACGGACTTCAACGAAGGCTTCGTGCTGCCGCTCGCGCTGCCGCACACCGCGGTCGCCGCGGTCGCGCGCCGCACCGACGGCGTCCTGCGCCTCCACTCGGCGGACATCGACGCCCCGGTCACCGAACTGCGCGTCGACGAACTGACCCCCCTGTCGACATACGGCCAGGGCGGCTGGGCCGCCTACCCGGCGGGCGTGGTGTGGGCGCTGCGGGACGCGGGCCACGCCGTCTCCGGCGGCGCCGACATCCACCTCGCGTCGACCGTGCCGACCGGAGCGGGCCTCTCCTCGTCCGCCGCCCTGGAGGTCGTCACGGCACTCGCCCTCAACGACCTGTACGAACTCGGCCTCGACGCACCCCGGTTGGCGGTCCTCGCCCAGCGCGCCGAGAACGCCTTCGTCGGCGTGCCGTGCGGCGTCATGGACCAGATGGCCTCCGCGTGCGCCACCGAGGGCCACGCCCTGCACCTGGACTGCCGGGACCTGGCGATACGGCAGGTCCCCTTCGACCTCGCCGCACAGGGCCTCCAGCTCCTGGTGGTCGACACCCGGGTCAAACACGAGCTGGGCGACGGGGCGTACGCCGAACGCCGGGCGGGCTGCGAGGAGGGTGCGCGCATCCTCGGCGTCTCCCACCTCCGCGACGTCGCCTACGAGCAACTCCCCGCCGCCCTGGCGAAACTGACGGACGAGAAGATCCGCCGCTACGTGCGCCACATCGTCTCGGACGACCACCGGGTGGAGCAGGTCATCGGCCTGCTCGACGCGGGCGAGGTCCGGGCGATCGGCCCCGTCCTCACCGAGGGACACTCCTCGCTCCGTGACGATCTGCGCATCTCCTGCGAGGAGTTGGACCTGGTGGTGACCTCCGCGAACGCGGCGGGTGCGATCGGGGCCCGGATGACGGGCGGCGGCTTCGGCGGCTCGGCGATCGTCCTCGTGGAGGAGCCGGACGCGGAACAGGTGACGAAGTCGATCCTGGAGTCCTTCACCTCGGCGGGCCACACGGCCCCGCGGGTGTTCGCGGCGGTCCCTTCGGCGGGGGCGCGACGGCTGGCCTGAGGCGCACGCCCGCGGCGCGACGTCCCGCGCCCGCGGCCCGGCCGCTCCGCCGCTATCCCAGTCGCTTCGTCAGGGTGAACTCCTTGGCGCCTTCCGGGTAGTCCGGGATCACGGACACCACCTCGTATCCCTGCCCCCGGTAGAAGCCGGGCGCCTGGAAGTCCCAGGTCTCCACACGGGAGTTGAGGCATCCGCGCTCCTCGCGCGCGATGCGCTCCGCCTCGGCGAGCAGCCGGGCGCCGAAGCCCGCGCCCTGGTGCTGCTCGCCGACCCAGAGGTGGTTCACGTGGAGCCAGCGGCCCCAGGTGTGTCCGGCGAGGCCGCCGACGAGGCCCTCCGTGCGCTCCATGAGCCAGACGGCCAGCGGTATTTCGCGATCCTCCGGGGTGCCGCGCAGCGTGCGGATGACCGGCGACGCCCTCGTGTTCGCCTCCTGCAGCTTGGCGAGGAGCAGAGCGAACCGCTCTTTGTCGACTCCTGTCTCCATACGAAACATACGGCTCACCATAAACGCGCTGGCCAGTCAGTTCTGTAAATTACCTTCCGCTTCTGCCGTCCGGCTCTACTCTGAGTGGCAGTGCCGGTGGGGGCCGGCACTGATCAGGGGGCGAGACAGTCGGGTACGACACCCGGCGTGGGGGTGGCGGTCACAGCTCGGCGGCGGCCGTGCGACCGCGGTGATCCCCGTTCCAGGTGTCGTGCCCGCACCGTGCGTCCTCCGACGATGTCTTCGACGGGGGTATCCCCTGCTCTCCGAGGAGGGCTTGGGGGAGGGGGTTTCAGTGGTTCGTATCCGAGTCCTGGTCGTCGACGACCATCGCATCTTCGCCGAGTCGCTCGCAGCGGCACTGGCGGCGGAGCCCGACGTCGACGTGTCCGCGGCGGGCAGCGGCCCGGCCGCACTGCGCTGCCTGGAGCGGGCGATAGCCGAGGGGCGCAGATACGACGTGCTGCTCGTCGACGCCGACCTGGGCGCGTCCGCGAGCGCCATGCAGGGCGTGCGGCCCGCACCTTCGGTGCAGGACGGCAACGCGGACGGTCTGGTGGACGGCATCTCCCTGGTGGCCGGGGTCCGTTCGGGCCAGCCGATGGTCCGTACGGTCGTGCTCGCCGAGAAGGACGACCCCCGCAGGGCCGCCCTCGCGCTGCAGGCCGGCGCCTCGGGCTGGGTCGCCAAGGACTGCTCGCTGTCCCGGCTCCTGACGGTCATACGGGGTGTGCTGAGGGAAGAGACGCACCTGCCGCCCGCCCTCCTCACCGGCGTCCTGCGCGAGCTGACCGCGGCCCGCAAGCACCGCACGGAATCCGAGCGCCTGGTGGAGTCGCTGACCCCGCGCGAGCGCGAGGTGCTGCGCTGCATGGTGGCCGGTCTTGGCCGCAAGGCGGTGGCGGAGCGGCTGTTCCTCTCCCCGCACACGGTGCGCACCCACATGCAGAACGTGCTGGGGAAGCTGGGCGTCCACTCCACGCTCGCGGCCGTCGCGCTGGCCCGCAGGGCGGGGGTCGGTCCGGTCGACCTAGCCGGGGATGTTGTCGAACGGGGCGGTCAACTGGCGTAGCAGTCCGGCCAGTTCGCCGCGCTGTCCGCGGGAGAGCTCGGCGAGGATCGCCCGCTCCTGCTTGAGGAGTCCGGCGAGCGCCTGGTCCGCGCGGTCCTGCCCCTCGGCGGTCAGCCGCACGAGCACGCCCCGCCGGTCGCTCGGATCGGGCAGCCGCTCGACGAGGCCCTTCTTCGCGAGCCGGTCGATGCGGTTGGTCATCGTGCCGGACGTGACCAGGGTCTGGGTGAGGAGCTGTCCGGGGGAGAGCTGATAGGGCGCGCCCGCGCGCCGCAGCGACGTCAGTACGTCGAACTCCCACGGCTCCAGATGGTGCTCGGAGAACGCGAGCCGCCGGGCCCTGTCGAGATGCCGCGCGAGCCTGCTGACACGGCTGAGCACCTCGAGTGGTTCCACGTCGAGGTCGGGGCGCTCCCGGCGCCATGCAGCGACCAGACGGTCGACCTCGTCCTCCATGACGATCAGTGTAGGGGGTCTGTCGACATGAAGTCTCTTGACGTCAAGATACTTCGGGCCGAGGATGGCGCTACGCCCCGCGCATGGAGCCGGTACGAAGGTGAAGTGACGCCGGTACGACGCGTGCGCGAAGGCAGTCCGACGCCGAGGTCCTGGCCCCCGAGGAGGCTCATCCATGCCCGCCGCTCCCCGTAGCCCCGCTCCCAGCAGCAGCCCCGCTCCTGGCGGCAGCTCCGCCCCCACCTGGGACCCCGGCCAGTACCTGCGTCACTCCGGGCACCGGGCCCGCCCCTTCGTGGATCTGCTGGCCCGCGTCCCCGAACTCCCCGCGAGCTCCATCGCCTCCGGCGGCCGTCCGCCGCGCATCGCGGACCTGGGCTGCGGCCCCGGCAACGTCACCCGGCTCCTCGCCGAACGCTGGCCCACGGCCCACATCACGGGCTTCGACAACTCCCCCCAGATGCTGGAGCAGGCGCAACGCCTGGCGGGCCCCACGCCCGGCGGCGGCCGTCTGGACTTCGCCGCCGCGGACGCCGGGGGCTGGGCGCCGCCCGAGGGGACGTACGACCTGATCCTGTCCAACGCGACCCTCCAATGGGTGCCGGGCCACCCCGGTTCCTTCCCCGCCTGGATCGCGGCGCTGGCCCCCGGCGGGACGTTCGCCTTCCAGGTGCCCGGCAACTTCGACGCCCCCAGCCACGTCCTGATGCGGGAGCTCGCCGAGTCCGAGCGGTGGCGGGACCGGCTCGGCGGGCAGCTCCGCCACGCGGACGCGGTGCTCCCGCCGACGGCCTACCTGGAACGCCTGGTCGGGCTCGGCTGCGAGGCGGACGTCTGGGAGACGACGTATCTGCACCTGCTGGAGGGCGAGGACCCGGTCCTGGACTGGGTCAAGGGAACGGGCCTGCGGCCCGTGCTGACGGCTCTGGAGGGGGACGCGGAGGCACGGGAGGCGTTCCTCTCCGAGTACCGGCAGCTGCTGCGGAAGGCCTACCCCGCGGGCGCGGGCGGCACGGTCTTCCCCTTCCGCAGGGTCTTCGGAGTGGCGAGGCGGAAGGGCTGAGCACCGTGCAGAGTTCTTTCCTGACCGGCATCGACCACGTCCAGCTGGCCGCGCCCCCGGGCAGCGAGCCGGAGCTCCGGGCGTTCTACTGCGGGGTGCTCGGCATGACGGAGACCCCCAAGCCGCCCGCGCTCGCCGCGCGGGGCGGATGCTGGTTCGTCGCCGGGGGCGGGGCCGTACAGCTGCACCTCGGCATCGAGACCGGCTTCCGCCCCGCCCGCAAGGCACACCCCGGCCTGCGGGTACGCGACATCACCGGCTACGCCGAGCGGCTCGCCTCCCGGGGCGCGTCCATCACCTGGGACGACACCCTCCCGGGCCACCGCCGCTTCTCCACGCAGGACCCGGCAGGCAACCGCCTCGAATTCCTCCAAGCGGACCAGCCGGATCAGCCGGACCACCCGGATCAGCCGGACCAGCGGTAGCCGTGGCCCGCAGGGTGCCTGCCGCCCGCGCTAGCTCTTGCGGTGGCCTATCAGGCGCGGCTTTGGTTCCAGGCCGTCCAGGCCGTGCCAGGCCAGGTTCACCAGGTGCGCCGCCACCTCCGCCTTCTTCGGCTTGCGGACGTCCAGCCACCACTGGCCCGTCAGCGCGACCATGCCGACCAGCGCCTGGGCGTAGAGAGGAGCCAGCTTCTGGTCGAAGCCCCGGGTCTTGAACTCCTGGCCCAGGATGTCCTCCACCTGCGTCGCGATGTCCGAGATGAGGGAGGCGAAGGTGCCCGTCGACTGCGCCACCGGCGAGTCACGGACCAGGATGCGGAATCCGTCCGTGTACATCTCGATGTAGTCCAGGAGGGCGAAGGCCGCCTGTTCGAGGAGCTCGCGCGGATGCCCCGCCGTCAGCGCACCCGTCACACCGTCGAGCAGCGCCCGCATCTCGCGGTCCACCACCACCGCGTACAGCCCCTCCTTGCCGCCGAAGTGCTCGTACACGACAGGCTTGGAGACGCCGGCCTTCGCCGCGATCTCCTCCACCGACGTGCCCTCGAAGCCCTTGGCGGCGAAAAGGGTGCGGCCGATGTCCAGCAACTGCTCCCGGCGCTCGGCACCCGTCATCCGGGTCCGGCGCGCACGCCGGGGCTGCTTCTCTTTGCTGGAGGGGCTGGTATCGCTGGAGTCGGTCGCCACGTCGTCCATCATGCCGGGCCGACGGTCTTCTGCTTCCGCCGGGCGTCGATACGGGATGCGGAGGGCCAGCGAACGTCCGTCGCCCAGCCCAGCTGCTCGCACCAGCGGATGATCCGCGCCGACGAGTCGACCTGGCCCTTGAGCACACCGTGCCGCGCCGACGTCGGATCGGCGTGGTGGAGGTTGTGCCAGGACTCACCGCAGGACAGCACCGCCAGCCACCACACGTTGCCCGAGCGGTCACGCGACTTGAAGGGACGTTTTCCCACCGCGTGACAGATCGAGTTGATCGACCAGGTGACGTGGTGCAGCAACGCCACCCGCACCATCGACCCCCAGAAGAACGCCGTGAAGGCACCCCACCACGACATCGTCACCAGACCGCCCACCACCGGCGGAATCGCCAGCGACAGGATCGTCCAGAGCAGGAACTGGCGCGAGATGAGACGGATCGCCGGGTCCTTGACCAGGTCGGGCGCGTACTTCTCCTGCGAGGTCTGCTCCTCGTCGAACATCCAGGCGATGTGCGCCCACCACAGGCCCTTCATCAGGGCCGGAAGGGTCTCGCCGAAGCGCCACGGCGAGTGCGGGTCGCCCTCCGCGTCGGAGAACTTGTGATGCTTCCGGTGGTCCGCCACCCAGCGGACCAGCGGGCCCTCCACCGCCATCGACCCCGCCACGGCCAGCGCGATCCGCAGCGGACGCTTCGCCTTGAAGGAGCCATGCGTGAAGTAGCGGTGGAATCCGATCGTGATGCCGTGGCAGCCCAGGTAGTACATGAACACCAGCAGGCCGAGGTCCAGCCAGCTCACCCCCCAGCCCCACGCCAGCGGCACCGCCGCGACCAGGGCGAGGAACGGGACGGTGATGAAGAGCAGCAGCGCGATCTGCTCCAGCGACCGCTTCTTCTCACCGCCCAGCGTCGCGGAAGGGACGTCGGGGGACGAAGCGGCGTCGGTCTGCGATCGCGAAGCGTCTTCGATCACATCGGTGTCGGAATACGCATCGGAAGATGTGGTCATGGGCACGTCCCCTGTGGGGTCGAGGGTTGAGGGTCACGGCGCGGGTGCGGCGGGCGCACGATCACGGGACCCGCGTTATCTACGGTCCCGTAACCTACGGCGACGTAAGTATGGCAGCGCGGAACCCGGCGGCAAGGTGCCGCGAGTCCGTGCCGCGATGTGACACCTATCCTTGGAACCGGTCGGACAGCGCGGTCCGCTCTCTCTCATTCCCCCGGCACGGATTCCTATCCGCCCGGGGACCCCTCCCAGACTTGACGTGCGCCCTCCCGTCTCCCACCACCACCCTTCCAGGGAAGCGCTACGCGCCGCACCTTCTGAATCTGCAAGGAGCCGCACCTGTGAGCAGTGCCGACGACCAGACCACCACAGCCAGCACCGAGCTGCGCGCCGACATCCGCCGCCTCGGCGACCTGCTGGGCGAGACCCTCGTACGTCAGGAGGGCTCCGAGCTCCTCGAACTGGTCGAGAAGGTCCGCAGCCTCACCCGCGAGGACGGCGAGGCCGCCGCGCGCCTGCTCGGTGGCACCGAGCTGGAGACCGCGGCCAAGCTGGTCCGCGCGTTCTCCACGTACTTCCACCTGGCGAACGTCACCGAGCAGGTCCACCGCGGGCGCGAGCTGCGCGCCCGCCGTGCCGCCGAGGGCGGACTCCTGGCCCGCACCGCGGACCGCCTCAAGGACGCCGACCCCGAGCACCTGCGCCAGACCGTGGAGCACCTGAACGTGCGCCCCGTCTTCACCGCGCACCCCACCGAGGCCGCCCGCCGCTCCGTCCTGAACAAGCTGCGCCGCATCGCCGAGCTCCTGGAGACCCCGGTCATCGAGTCGGACCGGCGCCGCCACGACACCCGCCTCGCCGAGAGCATCGACCTGGTGTGGCAGACCGACGAGCTGCGCGTCGTCCGTCCCGAACCCGCGGACGAGGCCCGCAACGCCATCTACTACCTGGACGAGCTGCACGCCGGCGCCGTCGGGGACGTACTGGAAGACCTCACCGCCGAACTGGAGCGCGTCGGCGTCCAGCTCCCCGCGGACACCCGGCCCCTCACCTTCGGCACCTGGATCGGCGGCGACCGCGACGGCAACCCGAACGTGACGCCCGCCGTCACCTGGGACGTCCTGATCCTCCAGCACGAGCACGGCATCAACGACGCCGTCGCCCTCGTCGACGAGCTGCGCGGCTTCCTCTCCAACTCCATCCGCTACACCGGAGCCACCGAGGAACTGAAGGCCTCCCTCCAGCTCGACCTGGAGCGGCTGCCCGAGATCAGCCCCCGCTACAAGCGGCTGAACTCCGAGGAGCCCTACCGCCTCAAGGCCACCTGCATCCGGCAGAAGCTGGAGAACACCAAGGAGCGCCTGGCCCGCGGCACCGCCCACGAGGACGGCCGCGACTACCTCGGCACCAGCGAGCTGATCCACGACCTCACCCTGGTCCAGACGTCGCTGCGCGCGCACAAGGGCGCCCTCTTCGCCGACGGCCGGATGAACCGCACGATCCGTACGCTCGCCGCGTTCGGCCTGCAGCTCGCCACCATGGACGTACGCGAGCACGCCGACGCCCATCACCACGCGCTCGGCCAGCTCTTCGACCGCCTGGGCGAGGAGTCCTGGCGCTACGTGGACATGCCGCGCGAGTACCGGCAGAAGCTGCTCGCCAAGGAGCTGCGCTCCCGCAGGCCGCTCGGCCCGCAGCCGGCGCCGCTGGACGCCGACGGGGAGAAGACCCTCGGCGTCTTCCTCACCGTCAAGAAGGCCCTGCAGGTCTTCGGGCCCGAGGTCATCGAGTCGTACATCATCTCGATGTGCCAGGGCGCCGACGACGTGTTCGCGGCGGCCGTCCTGGCCCGCGAGGCCGGGCTCATCGACCTGCACGCCGGCTGGGCGAAGATCGGCATCGTGCCGCTCCTGGAGACGACGGACGAGCTGCGCGCCGCCGACGTCATCCTCGACGAGATGCTCGCCGACCCGTCGTACCGCCGCCTGGTGGCGCTCCGGGGTGACGTCCAGGAGGTCATGCTCGGCTACTCGGACTCCTCCAAGTTCGGCGGCATCACCACCTCGCAGTGGGAGATCCACCGGGCCCAGCGGAGGCTGCGTGACGTCGCGCACCGCTACGGGGTGCGCCTGCGCCTCTTCCACGGCCGCGGCGGCACCGTCGGCCGTGGCGGCGGCCCCTCGCACGACGCGATCCTCGCGCAGCCGTGGGGCACGCTCGAGGGCGAGATCAAGGTGACCGAGCAGGGCGAGGTCATCTCCGACAAGTACCTGGTGCCGTCGCTGGCCCGCGAGAACCTGGAACTGACCGTCGCGGCCACGCTGCAGGCCTCCGCCCTGCACACGGCGCCGCGCCAGTCCGACGAGGCCCTCGCCCGCTGGGACGCCGCCATGGACGTGGTGAGCGACGCGGCCCACACCGCGTACCGCAACCTCGTCGAGGACCCGCACCTGCCCTCGTACTTCCTCGCGTCGACGCCGGTGGACCAGCTCGCCGAACTCCACCTGGGCTCGCGGCCCTCGCGCCGCCCCGGCTCGGGCGTCTCGCTCGACGGCCTGCGGGCCATCCCGTGGGTCTTCGGCTGGACCCAGTCGCGGCAGATCGTGCCGGGCTGGTTCGGTGTCGGCTCGGGCCTCAAGGCGCTGCGCGAGGCCGGTCTGGACACCGTGCTCGGCGAGATGCAGGAGCACTGGCACTTCTTCCAGAACTTCATCTCGAACGTGGAGATGACCCTGGCCAAGACGGACCTGCGGATCGCCCGTCACTACGTGGACACGCTCGTCCCCGACGAGCTGAAGCACGTCTTCGACGTCATCGAGGCCGAGCACGCGCTGACCGTGCAGGAAGTCCTGCGGGTCACCGGCGGCGAGGAACTGCTCGACTCCCACCCGGAGCTCCAGCAGACCTTCGGCATCCGTGACGCCTACCTCGACCCGATCTCCTACCTCCAGGTCGCGCTGCTCAAGCGGCAGCGGGACGCGGCGGCCGCGGGCGAGGAGCCGGACCCGCTGCTGGGCCGAGCCCTCCTCCTCACGGTCAACGGAGTGGCGGCGGGCCTGCGCAACACCGGCTGATCTTCCCTGGCGGGGGCGCCTCGCTCTGCGGGGTGCCCCCGCCATCGGCCGGCTGCGCTAGAACGCCAGCGTCACGAACGACGCGGTGAGCAGGGCGCCGCCCGTCAAGGCAAGCGCCCACGCCACACGCGGCAGGCGCAGGCCCCCCGCCACCACCACCGAGGCCAGCAGCAGCGCGCCGCCCAGCGGGAGCCATGCGTGGAGCAGGCCGGCGGCGCCCGTGCGGACGACCTCGTCCGTGCCCGGCTTCACCGCCACCGGGATGCTCGCACCCTTCGACTCCGCGATCGAGCGGTCGATCACGACCTCCGCCCGTGGCTGGAAACCGGCGGTCGAGGGCACGTACGTACCGACGCAGTCGTCGGAGGAGCAGCCCGTCACCCGCATCGTGCCCCGCTCACGCTCACCGGTGAGCATCACGTGCTGTGCCGTGCCCCAGGACGCCCAGACCCCCGCGACGAGCAACAGCGCCGCAAGCCCGCCCATCGCCGTCCGGCGTACGAGAAGCAGCGCATTCATGGCCGCGATCCTTGGCCATGGGTATGCGCTCAGTCAACAGTTCTCGGTCAGCAGTTCCGAGCCACCGCTCAAGAGTTGTACGAACTCTGCGCCCGCTCAAGACCCTCGATCACCAGCGCCTCCGCCGCGTCCGCCGCCCGGTCCACGAAGTAGCCCAGCTCCTTGCGCTCCGCCGACGCGAAATCCTTCAGCACGAAGTCCGCCACCTGCATCCGTCCCGGCGGACGACCGATCCCGAACCGCACACGGTGGTAGTCGGCACCCATCGCCTTCGTCATCGACTTCAGACCGTTGTGGCCGTTGTCCCCGCCGCCCAGCTTCAGCCGCAGCGTGCCGTAGTCGATGTCCAGCTCGTCATGGACCGCGACGATGTTCGCCGTCGGCACCTTGTAGAAGTCGCGCAGCGCCGTCACCGGGCCACCCGACACGTTCATGTACGACATCGGCTTCGCCAGCACCACACGGCGGCTCGCCGGCCCCGCGGGACCGATCCGGCCCTCGAGGACCTGCGCCTGCGCACGCCCGCTCCGCTTGAACGAGCCACCGATCCGCTCCGCGAGAAGATCGGCCACCATGAAACCCACGTTGTGCCGGTTCATGGCATACCCGGGGCCTGGATTGCCCAGACCCACGATCAGCCAGGGCGCACCGGGATCCGTCGTCATCTGCATGTCTCCTTCATAGCCCAACCGCCGCCCCGCGCACGAAGCGCGGAGCGGCGGTTGGCAGAGTCGAGCTCAGTCGAGTCCGGTCGAACGCGGGGAGGCTCAGGCCTCGGCGCCCTCGCCCTCGCCCTCGGTCTCCTCGGCGGCCTCCTCGGCCTGCGCGGCCAGAACCTGGAGAACGACGACGTCGTCCTCGACGTTCAGGGTCGTGCCGGAGGGCAGCGGGATGTCCTTGGCGAGGATGGTCGCACCGGCCTCGAGACCGGCGATGGAGACGGTGACCGACTCCGGGATGTGCGTGGCCTCGGCCTCGACGGGCAGCGCGTTCAGCACGTGCTCGAGCAGGTTGCCGCCCGGGGCGAGCTCGCCCTCGGTGTGCACGAAGACGTCGACGGTGACCTTCTCGCCCTGACGGACGAGCAGCAGGTCGACGTGCTTGAGGAAGCCCTTGATGGCGTCACGCTGGACGGCCTTCGGGATCGCCAGGTGCTTCTTGCCGTCGATGTCCAGGGCAAGGAGGACGTTGGACGTACGGAGCGCGAGGTGCAGCTCGTGGCCCGGAAGGGTGATGTGGACGGGGTCACCGCCGTGGCCGTAGACAACGGCCGGAACCTTGGACTCGCGGCGGATACGGCGGGCAGCGCCCTTGCCGAACTCGGTACGGGCCTCTGCGGCGAGCTTGACCTCGGACATGTGCACTCCTCGTAAGTCAGATGTGTCGGATGGGGGCGGTTACCCGGCCATACGACTTACTGGCCTGCTACGAAGAGCGCGTCGATAACGGACCGCCGTACTGCAATGAGTACGGCCTCCCTCGCCGAGCAACTCCGTGAGTCTACCCGGCGGGGAGGCCGCCCCAGAAATCGATCTTTCAGAGAGCCCGTGAGGGCGAGCCGGCGATGGCTACGCCTGCTCGTCGAAGAGGCTCGTCACCGAACCGTCCTCGAAGACCTCACGCACCGCGTTCGCGATGGTCGGCGCGATCGACAGCACCGTGATCTTGTCGAGCTCCAGGTCACCCGGGTCGGGCAGCGTGTCCGTGAACACGAACTCGCTCACCTTGGAGTTCTTCAGACGGTCGGCCGCCGGACCCGAAAGCACACCGTGCGTCGCCGTCACGATGACGTCCTCCGCGCCGTGCGCGAACAGGGCGTCGGCGGCGGCGCAGATCGTGCCACCCGTGTCGATCATGTCGTCCACCAGGACGCAGACGCGGCCCTTCACGTCACCCACGACCTCGTGGACGCTGACCTGATTGGCGACGTCCTTGTCGCGGCGCTTGTGCACGATCGCCAGCGGCGCGCCCAGACGGTCGCACCAGCGGTCGGCGACGCGCACGCGACCCGCGTCGGGGGAGACCACGGTCAGCTTCGAACGGTCGACCTTCGCGCCCACGTAGTCCGCCAGGATCGGCAGCGCGAACAGATGATCCACCGGGCCGTCGAAGAAGCCCTGGATCTGGTCCGTGTGCAGGTCGACCGTCAGGATGCGGTCCGCGCCCGCCGTCTTCATCAGGTCCGCCACCATGCGGGCCGAGATCGGCTCACGGCCGCGGTGCTTCTTGTCCTGGCGCGCGTAGCCGTAGAACGGCACGATCACGGTGATGGAGCGGGCCGACGCACGCTTCAGCGCGTCGATCATGATCAACTGCTCCATGATCCACTTGTTGATCGGAGCCGTGTGGCTCTGGATCAAGAAGCAGTCCGCGCCACGAGCCGACTCCTGATACCGCACATAGATCTCGCCATTGGCGAAATCGAAAGCCTTCGTCGGCACGATGCCGACACCCAGCTTGTGTGCGACCTCCTCGGCCAACTCGGGGTGGGCGCGGCCGGAGAAGAGCATCAACTTCTTCTCGCCGGTCGTCTTGATCCCGGTCACAGCACTAGTCTCCTCAGACGAGTTCTTCCCGCTGCCGCCCTCACGCGCCCCGGAGAATTCACAGTCCCGTTGCGCCGAGTCGGCCGAAATGGTGTGCACGTATCACGGTACGCCGTGTCCGACGCACCTGTTTCCGGTCAGCTTCCGCTTGCCGAATTCCTGGACTCCCCGGACGCCGCCTCGGCCGCCCGAGCAGCCGCACTCCCCGGACGCTTCCGCGCCACCCAACCCTCGATATTCCGCTGCTGTCCACGGGCCACGGCCAGCGAACCCGCCGGCACATCCTTCGTGATGACCGAACCCGCCGCCGTATAAGCGCCGTCCCCAACAGTGACAGGAGCCACAAACATGTTGTCCGAACCCGTCTTGCAGTGAGACCCCACCGTCGTGTGGTGCTTCGCCTCACCGTCGTAATTCACGAACACGCTCGCAGCACCGATGTTGCTGAAATCACCGATCGTCGCGTCACCCACGTACGAAAGATGCGGCACCTTCGTACCCTCACCGATCGTCGCGTTCTTCATCTCCACATACGTACCGGCCTTGGCCTTCACGCCCAGCCGGGTCCCCGGCCGCAGATACGCGTACGGACCGACGCTCGCCTGCTCCCCGACCTCCGAGTCGTACGCGACGGTGTTGTCCACCCGGGCGCCCGCACCGACCCTCGTGTTCGTCAAGCGGGTGTTGGGCCCGACCTCGGCACCCTCACCGAGATGTGTGGAGCCCTGAAGCTGCGTACCCGGATGCACCAGCGCGTCCTGCTCGTACGTCACCGTCGCGTCGATCCACGTCGAGGCGGGGTCCACGACCGTCACACCGGCCAGCATCGCCTCGGTGAGGAGACGGTCGTTCAACGTGCGCCGGGCCTCCGCCAGTTGCACCCGGTTGTTGATCCCCGCGATCTCCTCGTGATCGAGCGCGACAGCGGCGCCCACACGATGCCCCGCTTCCCGCAGGATCCCCAGAACATCGGTCAGGTACTCCTCACCCTGACTGTTGTCCGTCCGCACCTTGCCCAGCGCCTTCGCAAGCAGCTGCCCGTCGAACGCGAACACACCGGAGTTGATCTCACGGATCAGACGCTGTGTCTCCGTCGCGTCCTTGTGCTCCACGATGCCGGTCACCGCACCACTCTCGCCGTCCCGCACGATCCGGCCGTAACCGGTCGCGTCCGGCACCTCGGCGGTCAGCACGGTCACGGCATTGCCGTCACCGGTGTGCGTCGCGGCCAGCTTCTGCAGGGTCGCGCCGGTCAGCAGCGGGGTGTCACCGCAGACGACGATGACCGTGCCGTCCACGGCGCCGCCGAGCTCGTCCAGACCGATACGGACCGCGTGCCCCGTGCCCTTCTGCTCGCTCTGATAGGCGGTGCGCACGTCCGGGGCGATCGTCCCCAGGTGCGCCACGACCTTCTCGCGGGCGAAGCCGACGACGGTGACGAGCCGCTCCGGACTCAGCGCGTACGCGGCTTCGAGCACGTGCCCGATGAGGGACCGCCCACAGATCTCATGCAGGACCTTGGGGGTGGCCGACTTCATACGGGTGCCCTCACCCGCTGCGAGGACGACGACGGCTGCCGGGCTGTTGGCGCTCACGGGGGTGCCCTTCGGCTTCGGATGTGCGGGGAGTGGACATCCGCAGGATACCGGGGCGTTGTGGGGCGGAAATGAGGGCGGGTCCTGACCTTGTGGTCAGGACCCGTTCTGCGCTGCTCCCGGGGAAGGAATCGAACCCTCATTCAAGAGACCAAAACTCTTTGTCCTGCCATTAGACGACCCGGGATGGTCTGCGCGTTATGTCCGATTCGATTGATCGGATCGATGCGCGGACAACACTATGCCGTACCAAGCCCCTTCCATGCGACGGTACAGATCAGCGCTTCGTCGTACGTAGATCATGAGGCACCCGTAGTACCCGTCTCCGGTGTTCTTGCGCGCGGTGCGGGGGTTGTGCTTCTTCAGAGTCGCTCTGCTGAACGCGGCCTGGTCGACGCCGACGATGTCTGCCCAGTACCTCTCCGCGGCCGCCACGTCCGCGGACTCATGGATGCTGACCCGCAAGGTCAGGCGGTCGAGGCCGACGTCGAGCAGCGCCAGCCAGCGCGGGTGGAGCCGGATCACGTTCGGGTCGCTGTTGATGAACTACCGCCCCTCGAAGTCGGCGTACTTGCCCGTGATCTCTGTCATGCGACGACCCTCGTCCGGAATGCGGACGTCCGGCCGGAAGTGGCGAGTGGTTCAACAGTTCGTGTGATTCCTGGCCGTTTCGTTTCGCATCGAACAGCGCGTGCGTTCGATCACTGAGCCGGAAACTCGCCGGAAAAGGAGGGGTTGTCGCCCGTAGGCTGGAAGGTATGACCACGACGGGGGAGAACCACAGCGCGGCCGTGACCGGGCCGTGGTGGTGGGAGCGGCGGCGTAGTGCCGTGCTGGATGTGGGGCTCGCGCTGGCGTCGGCGGCGGAGTGCGGTGCCGAGGGGATCACGTTCGCGAGGGACACGGGGATTCCCACGGGGGTGGGGGTCGCGTTCGGGGTCCTGGCGGGGGCCTCGTTGGTGTTGCGGCGTCGGTGGCCGATCGCGGTGGTGCTGATTTCGATCGCGATCACGCCGGCCCAGATGGGGATCTTCCTGACCGTCGTCGGGCTCTACACGCTTGCCGCTTCGGAGCTGCCGCGGCGGATCATCGGGTCGCTCGCCGGGATGTCCCTGCTGGGGACGCTCATCGTGACGCTCGTGCGGACGCGGCAGGACATGGAGAGCGGGGATCTGGGGTTCGCGGAGGGGTTCATACCGTTCATCGCGATCACGACGTCGATCGGTCTTACCGCGCCGCCGATCCTGCTCGGTCTGTATGTCGGGGCGCGGCGGCGTCTCATGGAGAGTCTGCGGGAGCGTGCCGACAGTCTGAAGGGTGAGTTGCAGCTGCTGGCCGAGCGGGCCGAGGAGCGTGCGGAGTGGGCGCGTAATGAGGAGCGGACCCGGATTGCTCGGGAGATGCACGACGTCGTCGCGCATCGGGTGAGCCTGATGGTCGTGCATGCGGCTGCCTTGCAGGCCGTGGCCCGGAAGGATCCCGAGAAGGCCGTCAAGAACGCCGCTCTGGTCGGTGACATGGGGCGGCAGGCGCTGACGGAGCTGCGCGAGATGCTGGGTGTGCTGCGGACCGGGGAGCCGACGCCGGCGGCCGGTGGCCGGCATGGGTCGGTCTCCGATGTGCTGCCGTTGGCCGCCGTGGGGTTCGCCGCTGCTGCTGCCGCCTCGCGTGCGGTGGATGAGGACGGGCCGTCTCTGGCGGAGCTGGATGAGCTGGTGGGGCAGTCGCGTGCGGCGGGGATGGCCGTGGATCTGTCCGTGGAGGGTGAGTCGCGGGCGTATGCGGCGGACGTCGAGCAGACCGCGTACCGAGTGGTGCAGGAGGCGCTGACGAACGTGCACAAGCACGCGGCGGGTGCCAAAACGTATGTGCGGCTGGCGCATCGGGGCGCGGAGATCGCCATGCAGGTGGAGAACGAGCCACCGCCGGAGGCGGGCCCGGGGGATGCCCGGCTGCCCAGTGGGGGCAACGGCCTGGTGGGCATGAAGGAGCGGGTCACCGCGCTGGGCGGTGTGTTCGTGTCGGGTCCGACGGACGCGGGTGGCTTCCGGGTGTCGGCGGTGCTGCCCGCGGCGGCCGTCGTCGCGGGGCTCAGGGAAGAGGCCTAGGGGCTCGGGCCTCTCGTCCGGATCAGCCCGGATCAGCCCGCATCAGCCCGCATCAGCCCGGATCAGCCCGGATCAGGACGGGCCCGCCTTGAGGCGTTCCGGCTGGGTGCCCGACGCGAGGGTGGCGAGGGCCTCGTCGATGTGGGAGCCGAGGTACCAGTCGCCGCTGTGGTCGAGGCTGTAGACGCGGCCTTCCGCGTCGATCGCCAGGAGGGCCTGGGTCTCCGTCTCCTCTCCTATGGGGCAGACCTCGGTGTCGAGGGCGCGGCCCAGGTCGCCGAGGGTGCGGGCCAGGTGGAGGCCGTAGAGGGGGTCCAGGTGCACTGCGGCGGGCGCTATGTGGCGGCCGGGGCCCTGCGGGGTGATGTGCAGTCCGCCGAACTCGGCCCAGGCCTCGACGGCGGCGGGGAAGACGGCGTGCTGGTGTCCCGCGGGTGAGGTGTGGCGGCGCAGGACGTCGGCCCAGATCTCGGCCTGCTTTATGTCCCAGCGTCCGGGGGTCCAGCCGGCGGCGCGCAGGGCGGCGTCGACGGGGACGGGGAAGCGGGGGGCGGCGACGGTCTGGTGGGCGTGCGCGGAGTTCTCGGTGTGCTGTTCGGTGTGCATGGGCGGCCCTCGTTGCGGTTCGGGGTCAGCGGCTCGGTGATGGGGATCAGGATTCGGGGGTCTCGGGTTCCACGATCCGTACGCCGAAGTGTGCTGTGAGGGCGGTGCAGGAGCGGCAGGGGCGGGCGAAGCCGCCGTGCAGGGGGTCGCCGTCCTCGCGGATGCGGCGGGTGGTGAGTTTGGCGTGTTTGAGTGCCTTGCGGGCTTCGCCGTTCGTCATCGGTTTGCGTGCCGCGCGTTTGGACCGGCTTTTGTCGGCCGCCGTGAGGTGGCGCGAGATGAGGATGGCCTCGGCGCACCGGCCGGTGAAGCGTTCGCGCTGGCCGCTTGTGAGGGTGTCGAGGAAGTCCTGTACGAGTGGATGCAGGGCGGGTGGTTCCTCGCCGCGGCCCGCGGTGCAGGTGAGGGTCGCTCCGCGGACGGAGAGTGCGGCGGCGACGGTGGGAAGTATGCCGTCGCGGCGTTGGCGCAGCAGGGGTGCGTGTGCGGACGTGCTGCTCCAGCCGACGCGTGGATCTCCCGCGCCGGCGGGGCTCTCGGTGGTCGCCGATGATGCCGTGGTGGCCGCCGTGTGGCCGGTCGTACCGGTCTGTGCCGTGTGCATGGTGGTGCTTCCCTCCCCGCAACTCGCGGTTGTGACCGCGTGTGCCACGCCCCCGCGTTGCGGTGACAGCCTGCCAAATGGGGCGGGTGGTGCGGAAGCTGGGGCACCGCGACACGCCTGGCTTTCGTCGCACGGTGACGGTCCGGTGGCTGCTGGTCATGGAACCGGAGGGCCGGTGACCGGTGTCGTCCTTGCGCATAGGCTGTCGACATCCGCAGACCGCGGAACGCGGGACGAAGCGTGCGGAAGCGCAGAATCCACGCACAGCGATCCGCTGAATCATTCACAGTGCCGCAGGGGGCAACCGCCATGACGACAGGTCGGCTGGGGCAGCAGGCCGCACCGCCGAACGCGGCCTATGCCGGGCAGGTCGTGCACTTCCCGGATCCGGTCCGGGCCACGCGCCATCCCAGAGGTGTGCGTGTGGACGAGCACGGCTATCCGGACTTCTCGGTCTACGCGCGTGCGGCCGCCGAGATCGCCGAGCCCCCGGAGGGCTTCGGCGTCGACGAGCTGCGCCTGACGGACTACGTCTCCGCGAACGCGGCGATGGCCGCGGCGGATCATGAGTTGTGGGACACGATTCCGCCGGTGGCGACCCCGCACGGCTGGACCTGGCACCACGTGCCGGGCGGCCGGCGTCTCGAACTGGTCCCGGTGGAGGTGAAGGCGCTCCTGCGGCATCACGGCGGGCTCGCCACGACGCCGGTGGACCAGGACAAGAGGGGTACGCGCCCGCTGCAGGAGACCCGTCCCGCGCATCTGGCGCTGCCGAAGTCGGCGGTCGCGGTGACCGAGCAGGAGGTGCTCGGTGCCGAGGAGGACCTGGGGTACCGGCTGCCCGGTGCCTACCGTTCCTTCCTGAAGGCGGCGGGCGGCTGCGCGCCGGTCGGTGCGGCGCTCGACGCGGAGCTCGGCCTCCTGATCGACCAGCCGTTCTTCACGGTGCGGGACGAGGCCGCGGTCAATGACCTGGTGTACGTGAACAAATGCCTGCGCGACCATCTGACCAAGGACTATCTGGCGGTCGGTTTCGTGCAGGGCGGTCTGCTGGCCGTGAAGGTCAAGGGTGACCAGATCGGTTCGGTGTGGTTCTGCGCGTACGACGACGCACGGGACGTCTCGGAGGCGGCTTCCTGGCCGCCTGCCGAGCGGGTGCAGCGGCTGTTGCTGCCGTGCGGTGACGACTTCGACGCGTTCTTGTCCCGGCTGGCGGGTAATCCGCCGGAGTTGGAGACCGTGGCGAACCTGATGGTGGACGGCGGCTTCGCGCGCGCCGTCCCGGTGGGGGAGTGACTTGTCGATGGTGACCTTCGCGCAGGCGCAGGAGCGCGCCGAGGAGTGGATCAACGGCGATGTGCCCGGATACCAGCATCGTGAGGTGCGGGTGCGGGAGTTCGAGCTCGGTTTCGTCGTGTGGGCGGAGGACCGTGAGAACGGTCCGGTGTCCGACGGCGGCAGCCAGCGGCTCGTCATCGCGCGGGACAGCGGCGACGCCACGCTCTGGCCGGGTCTGCCGGTCGGCGAGGTGATCCGCCGGTACGAGGAGGAGTACGGCGCGCCTGATGTGGCGCCGGAGGATGCGGCTCCTGCCCCGCCGGAGCGGGTCGACCTCAATCAGACGTCGTTCCTGTTGAGCCCGCCGGAGTGGCTCCAGGAGGCGGCGGACAAGCTGGGCATTCCGGACCGCAGGGGGGAGTCTGCTTCTGCGGGCGGCGCGGCCGGCGGTGCGGCTTCTGTGGGCGGCGTGTCTTCTGCGTCCGCGTCTGCCGCGGCTGGTGTGTCTTCTCCGGCCGATGCGTCCAACGGGGGTTCCGGGTACGGGAGTCCGGCGCCCGCCCCCGCTTCGGCTGCTCCCGAAGCGCCCGGTGGCGGTACGCCGTGGCCCGCTGCCGCGGAGTCGGATGCGCCTGCCGGTGCCACTCCGTGGGCCGGTACGGACACCAACGCGGATTCCGGCGACGACCGTTCGGTGCCCGCGCCCGCGACGGTGTTCGCGCCGCCGCTGGTGGGCGGTGACGATGACGACACCCCGCCGCCCGGTGTGGCGCCGGAGGCCAAGACCGCGCTGATGCATGGCGGCAGCGGCCTTCCGTCGACGACGGTGGCGCCCGCGCTGGGCGGCCCGAAGATGCCGCCGCCTTCGAGTGCCGGTGGTGCCGGTGGTGCCGGTGGTGCCGGTGGTGCCGGTGCTCCCGACGCGTCCGCGTACGGCTACCCGCAGGGGCCTGGTGCGTCCGGTGCGCCTGGTGCACAGCCTCCGGCTGCTCCGGGGCCGAATCTGCCGCCGCCGCCCGCCGGTGCCGCGGTGAACATGCCGCCGCCTCCGGGTGTGAGCGCCCCGGACCCGACCGCGTACGGCTACCCGCAGGGCGGCCCCGCCCCGGCCGCCGTCCCGCACTCCGTGCCTCCCGGCGCGGGGGACATCGCCGATGCCGCGACCAGCAAGGCGGCGCCGCCGCGTGGTGCCCGTGGCGGCGGTGCGAGTACGCCTCCGCCGCCCAGCGCCCCGGGGACTCCCGGCGTGCCGCAGGGCAGTACGCCGCCGCCGTCCGGCCCCGGTGCTCCGGGCACCCCGGCGGGCGGTTACGTCCCGACGCAGCTCGTCTCCGCGCTCGGCCCCGAGGGACCTCAGCCTCCGGCGGCTCCGGACGCGCCGCAGCCTCCGGGCGCTCCCGGGACTCCGGGTGCGCCTCCCGGTGGTGTGCACCATGCGGCGACGATGCTGGCGGACCCGAGCATGGGCGGTACCGGCGGGATCAAGCCGCCGGGTGCCCCTGGTGCTCCTGGTGCTCCGCAGCCTCCTGGTCCGCCCGGTGTTCCGGGTGCGCCTGGCGCCCCGCAGCCTCCCGGCCCGCCCGGTACTCCGGGTACGACGCCTCCCGGTGGTGTGCACCATGCGGCGACGATGCTGGCGGACCCGAGCATGGGCGGCACTGGCGGGATCAAGCCGCCGGGTGCTCCGCAGCCTCCTGGTCCGCCCGGTGCTCCGGGCGCTCCCGGCGCCCCGCAGCCCCCGCAGGCTCCCGGCACCCCCGGCGCTCCCGGCGGTGGCGTCCATCATGCGGCGACCATGCTGGCCGGACCCGCGGTCATGGGCCCCGGCACTCCCGGCGGCCCCGGCGCACCGATGCCGCCGCAGGGCCCTGGTGGCCCCGGCGTTCCCGGTATGCCGCCGCCCCCGGCGCCGGGTCAGCCCGGCCCCGGTCAGCCGTACGGCTACCCGCAGCCGCCCACCGGTCAGCCGACCGTCGGCCCCGGCTACCAGGCCGTGCTCCGCTACCGCGCGCAGGACGGCTCCGAGCAGCAGCTCATCCGCCGCTCGGCGCCCGGTACGCCGCACCCGGAGTGGCAGATCCTGCACGAGCTGCGCGGCATGAACGTGCCGCCGCAGCAGGTGCTCGAACTCCACACGGAGCTGGAGTCCTGCGAGCTGCCGGGCGCGTACTGCGCCCGCATGATCCGTGAGACCTGGCCGCAGGCGCGGATCACGAGCATCGCCCCGTACGGCAGGGACCACGGGTCCCGGCAGGGGGGCATGCAGCAGCTCATCGCGCACCAGGCCGAGTTGCACCAGGTCGCGGACGGTCCCGCGCGGCCCGCGCCGGTGCGTGCGCCGCTGCCGCAGGTGCAGCCCGCGCCGCCGATCCCGCCGGAGGGTGTGGCGCAGGAGCTGGTGGGCGCGTTCGGGCCCGGCGTCTTCCGCTTCGACCAGCGGGCGGTCTCCCGGCAGGGTGTGCCCGATCTCGTGGCGCACACGCTCGTCGTGGCGGGTCTGCCGGTCGACTTCGGCCCGTTCTTCTGGGCGCAGGCCCAGCCGGGCCGTCCGGTGCCGACCCTCGCCGAGACGGCGCAGGAGCGTGGGGTGCAGCCGGCGTCGGACGCCGGTTCGTACCTCGTCATGGGCAGCGACTTCGGCCGGGCGATCTGCGTCCAGTACGGCACGGCGAACATCGTGGCCGTGCCGGTGGAGGCCGGTCCCGGTGGCGCCCCGGTGCCGCCGCAGTTCGTGAACACGGGCCTGCCCGAGTTCGCGCGCTGCCTGGCGCTGCTCGGCCGCATGTGGCGGCTGCGGTATGGACTCAACCAGGAGCAGGCGGGCCGCTGGACCGTGGACTTCCAGGGGCAGCTGGCGGCACTTGACCCGGCGGCGTTGGCTTCGCCGGAGAGCTGGTGGTCTGTGCTGCTTGAACAGATGTGGGACGGGCTGTTGTAGTCCCCCCTGTAGTGGTGGACGAGGCGCTTGACCCGTTGCGGGGGTCGGGCGCCTCGTCTGTTTCGGGCCGCCGCGAAGCGGCGGTTCAGGGGTGAGGGCCACGGTGGGGCGGTCCGATTCCGACTTCTGGCGGCAAATGGCGCATCCTTGAACAGATGAGATGCGCGGAGTGTCGCGTTATGAGCGCTTCCGCTTGATCCATCAAGATGTGCGCCAATCGCGTAATGCGCGCGTGGTGCGTCGGAGGAGGGATTCAAGGATGAGCAGCGGTGCAACGGCGTCGGAGCATGGCTTCGTCGCCGTGCGCGGACGTGGCTACCGTCCCGAGCAGGTGGACGCGTACGCCCTCGATCTGTCCCGGGACCGCGACGGCGCGTGGGAACGCGCCGCCCGGCTCACCGTCCTCGCCAAGGAGATGGAGGCGGAGGCGGAACGGCTGCGGGACGTCGTCTCGCGGCTCGCTCCTCAGACGTACGAGACGCTGGGCGAGCGCGCGCGGAACATCCTCGCCCTGAGCGAGGCGGAGGCGGCGGCCGTGGCGGCGTCGGCCGAGGCCGACGTGCAGCGCATGACGGAGGCGGCGGAGACGGAGGCGCGGGAGGTCCGCGAGGCCGCTCGTGCGTACGCCGACGAGATCCTCGGCGAGGCCGAGGAGCGGGCCCGGCAGCGGCTGCTCGCCTGCCGCGCGACCGCGGACGAGTCGCGGATCGAGGCCCGCCGTGATGTGAAGGAGTGGCGGGGCGAGGCCCTTGCCGCCCTGCGGGAGATGCGGGAGCGCAGTGCCGCTCTCCTGGAGGAGCAGGAGAAGGAGCACGCCGAGCGCTGGGAGGCCGCCGAGCGGGAGATCGCCGCGCGGGAGGCCGCGGAGGAAGAGCGGGAGGCCGCGCTGGTCGCCGCCGCCGAGGCCCGCCTGTCCGAGGCCAAGCGGGCCTTCGCGGAGGCGGAGGAGTCCGCCCGGCACGGGCAGGAGGACGCGGAGGCGCGGGGCGCGGAGCTGGTCGCTGCCGCGGGGGTGCGGGAGGAGGGGATCTCCCGGGAGACGGAGCGGATGCTGCGGGAGCACGGGGAGGAGTGGGACGAGGTGCGGGCTCACATGGAGCATGTGCGCAGCAGCCTTGCGGCGCTTACGGGGCGGGCCGCCGCTGAGGGTGCGCCCTAGCCCACCCCACCCCACCCCCACCCCCTCACCCCCCGGGGGCCCTCGCTCCCACCTCTCGCCCCGGAACGCGGCATGGCGCAGGGACTTTCCTGCGATGAGCTAGGCCTTCGCGGACCGAACCGTGCGGAGCGCGGATGAGGGAATGCGCCCGACCGTTACCCCCGCTTGGCCCCCGCCAGGATCCACCCCTCCACCGCCTCGTACCGCCTGCGTTGTTCCTCCGCCTCTCGTGGGCCCGAGGAGACCGTGCCGAGCCAGCCGAGGAGGAAGCCGAGCGGGATGGAGGCCAGGCCCGTGGTGGTGAAGGGGAACCAGTTGAAGTCGTGGTTCGGGAACGCCGAAGTGGGGGCGCCCGAGACCAGATTGGTGCCCGTCATGAGGATGACGGAGCCGAGTGTGCCGCCGATCAGCGTCCACAGCAGGCCCCTGCGGGTGTAGCGGCGCCAGAAGAGGCTGTAGACGAGCGCCGGGGCGAGCGCCGATGCGCCCAGGCAGAACGACAGCGTGACCAGCGGTTGCAGATTGTGGTGCTGGACCAGGACCGCGAGGGCGATCGCCGGGCCCCCTATGGCGAGGGCCGAGACGCGGGCCAGGGTCATCTCGCGGCGCGGGGTGAGTTCCCTGCGGAGGCGGATGTGCGCGAAGACGTCGTGGGCGAGGGAGTTGGCGCAGGCGAGGATCATTCCGGCGACCGAGGCGAGCAGCGTCAGGAAGATCGCCGTGGTGACCGTCGTGAAGACGAGGGTCTCCGCCGTCGACGCGTTCGCGCCGAACACCGCCCTGGAGCCGAGCAGGTACGCCGTGTTGCCCTGCGGGTCGGCCTGGGTGATCGCTGCCCGTCCGACCATCGCCGTCGCGCCGAAGCCGACGATCGCGATGACGAGGACGAAAAGCGCCACCGACGACACCGCCCAGGACAGCGATCTGCGTACCTCGGGCGCGCTGCGCGCCGTGTACATCCGCATCGTGACGTGCGGCAGGCACGCGCCGCCGAGGACCACCGTCAGCTCCGAACTGATCATGTCCAGGCGGGGGTTGGGTCCGCCCGAGAACTGGAGTCCGGACTGGAGGAAGGCCGGTCCTGCCCCGCTGCCCTTCTGGGCGGCGGCGAGCAGCGCGCCGAGGTCCCAGTCGAAGCGGCGCAGGATCAGGGCGGCGATGACCACTCCGGAGCCGAGCAGCATCACGATCTTCAGGATCTGGATGAGGGCGGTGCCCTTCATGCCGCCGATCGCCGCGTAACTGATCATGAGTGCGCCGAGTGCGACGACGCATCCCGTCTTCACGCCCTCGCCGGAGAATCCGAGGATGAAGGAGAGCAGGTCGCCCGCGCCCGCGAGCTGCACCAGCATCAGGGGCGTCAGTGCGGCCAGTGTCGCCGCGCAGGCGGTGATGCGTACGGCGCGGCCGGGCATACGGCGGGCCAGTACGTCGCCCATGGTGAACTGGCCCGCGTTGCGCAGGGGTTCGGCGAGCAGGAACATCAGGAGCATCAGGGACAGGGCCGTGCTCAGGGCCAGGACGACTCCGTCGTAGCCGACTAGCGCGATGATTCCGCCCGTGCCGAGGACGGTCGCCGCCGAGATGTAGTCGCCCGCGATGGCCAGGCCGTTGCGCAGGGGCGAGAGGGTGCCGTATCCGGTGTAGAACTCGCCGAGGTCGTCGCGGTCGGGGCCCGTCATCACGCACAGGAGCAGCGTGAGGGTGACGACGGCGGTGAACGCGACGAGGGACATGGCCTGGGCCGAGTCGGCGGCCAGGGTGCTGCCGGGGCTCATCGGTTGGCCTCCAACTCCGCCAGTTTGCGCAGCCGTTCGGCCATCGGGTCGACCCTGCGGCGGGCGGTGGACTCGTACAGCGCTATGGCGATGAGGGTGACGGGGATCTGGCACAGGCCGAGCAGCAGGCCGGTGGAGAGTCCGCCGGAGGCCGTGTGCGTCATCAGGGACGGGGCGAACGCGGAGAGGGTCAGGAAGAGCGTGAAGTAGCCGAGTGCGGTGAGGGTGGCGACGCGGCGCTGCCAGCGGTAGGCGCTGCGCAGATGGCGCAGGTCGCTGTGGCGGCCGAGTGCGGGGTGGCGGGGGAGCCGTGGGGGTGGTGGGGGAGGTGGCGGCGTGACGGGCTGCCAGGGGTAGGTGGGGTACGAGGGGGAGGAGTCGTGCGGCGGGACGTGCGGTGTGTGGGGGGCGTGGGGGCGGTAGGCGTGCTGGGGCTGCTGGGGGTATGGGGGAGGGGAGGAGCGGTCAGGGTTGTGGGGCTGGTGAGGGTAGGACATCCCGGTTCTCCTTGCGCGGCGTCGGTCCGGTGCGGGACCGCAGGGAGCGAGAGGTGAGGAGCGAGCACGTTACTCGTAAGTAGTAGAGCCGCGAAGGGTTTTGCGCATACTGATTGGTCGGTCTAGTCGGCCGGTCTGTTCACGGGGCTTTCGCGCGCGGCACGTTCGGTGTTCTCCCTGCTCTGCGGGGCTCCCACCTCGCCGTTCTCCGGGGCGTCCGCCCCGATTACCGGAAACCGCCGGGGCGCAAGGAACGCCAGTACGAGGAGTGCGAGCACCGCCGCGCACCCCGCCCCCACGTACACCGTGTCGACCGCCGAGTCGACGGCCCGGCGCAGCCGTTCGGGGTCGGCGACCGCTGCCGGGTCCTCCAGAGCGTGGGACACCGAGTCCAGGGAGCCCGCGCCGCCGAGCCGAGAGGTGAGGACTCCGTTGGCGATCGCGCCGAAGGCCGCGGCGCCCAGGGTCTGGCCTATCTGGCGGCAGAAGAGGATCGACGCGGTGGCCGTGCCGCGCTCCGACCAGCCGACGGTGGACTGCACGCCCACGATCAGCGGCAGTTGGAAGAGGCCGAGCGCCGCGCCGAGCAGCAGCATGATCAGCGCCGGCTGCCAGGCCTGCCCCGGATAGGGCAGGAGAGGGAACGCGAAGAGGAAGAGCGCCGCCCCGCTGATGCCGATGAGCGCCGTGTCTCGGAAGCCGAGCCTGCGGTAGACGTGCTGGCTCAGGGCGGCGGAGACCGGCCAGCTCAGGGTCATCACGGAGAGCACGAACCCGGCGGCGATCGGCGCGAGGCCGAGCACGGACTGGGCGTACGTCGGCAGGAACACCGTCGGCGCGACCATCAGGAGGCCGAGCGCGCCCAGGGCGAGGTTGACCGCCGCGATGGTGCGCCTGCGCCAGACCCAGCCGGGGATGATCGGCTCCGCCGCGCGCCGCTCGATGACCACGACGGCCCCGGCGAGCAGCAGTCCGCCGGTGAAGAGCGCGAGGGACGGCGCGGAGAGCCAGCCCCAGGCGACGCCGCCCTGCACGAGTGCGGTGAGCAGGACGCCGCCGCAGGCGAAGACGGCCAGCGCGCCCGCCCAGTCGGTGCGCCCCCGGGCGCCGGCCGCCTCGCGCTGCGGCTCGTGGAGGTGGCGCACGATCAGCCAGAGGGCCACCGCCCCGATGGGCAGGTTGATCAGGAAGATCCAGCGCCAGTCGGCGTACGCGGCGATCAGACCGCCGAGGGCGGGGCCCGCGATCGACGAGGCGGCCCACACGGTCGACAACTTCGCCTGGATCTTCGGGCGTTCCTCGAGGGGGTAGAGGTCGGCGGCGAGCGTCTGCACCGTCCCCTGGAGCGCGCCGCCGCCCAGGCCCTGGACGATGCGGAAGGCGATCAGCGCCCCCATGTTCCAGGCCGCGGCGCACAGGGCCGAGCCGATCAGGAAGAGGATGCTGCCCGCGATGAGCACGGGCTTGCGGCCGAAGGTGTCGGAGAGCTTGCCGTAGATGGGCAGGGTGACGGTGACGGCGAGCAGATAGCCGGAGAAGAGCCAGGAGAAGACGGAGAAGCCGCCGAGGTCGCCGACGATCTGCGGGATGGCGGTCGAGACGATCGTGGCGTCCAGGGCGGCGAGGGCCATGGCGAGCATGAGCGCGGCGACGACGGGGCCGCGGCGTGCTCGTGTCCGCTCCGTGCCCGACGTCTGCGCGTTGTCGTCCGCGTCGTCCGCGTCCACCGAGATTCCTTTCCCCCTGCATCTAATTGCTCGGGGTCACCTTCTCACCCGGTGCGCGTCCGGGGCAGGGGTGGAGAGCATCCCGGCAGGTGGACCGGTGTCCGCTCGGCAGGAGGGTGGAGCGACCCCGAGAAGGGCTCCACCGGCAGGTGGAGATCCCCTAGGGGTTTCTCCGTACTACGGACCGGGGGGCGTTCGTACTGCTGGAGGACGAGAAGGCTCCCGCGCGTTCTTAGATTGGCTTTATGCCGACGGGACGGGCCGGGGAAGACGCCGGGTCGGACCAGCCACACCTTCAGGGGTGGGGTTTTCCCCAGTAAAAGACTGCGCTGGGCACCAGCGCGCCGGAGCCGTCGGACGACCAGAATCTTTATCTGTAGCGAACACGTCTGACCTGACGCGTAACCGACTTAGGAGATTTACCGTGACATCGGCTGTAACCATTCCCAGGCACGGGGGCACTGGAGGGCGTACGGCCGTGGCGGCACGGGCGCGCCAGGTCGTGAAGGCGTACGGATCCGGGGAGACCCGGGTCGTGGCCCTCGACGAGATCGACGTGGACATCGCCCGCGGGCAGTTCACCGCGATCATGGGCCCTTCCGGCTCCGGCAAGTCGACCCTGATGCACTGCCTCGCGGGCCTCGACACCGTCTCCTCCGGGCAGATCTACCTCGACGAGACCGAGATCACCGGCCTGAAGGACAAGAAGCTCACGCAGCTCCGCCGGGACCGGATCGGCTTCATCTTCCAGGCGTTCAACCTCCTGCCCACGCTCAACGCCATCGAGAACATCACGCTCCCGATGGACATCGCGGGCCGCAAGCCCGACCGCGGCTGGCTGGACCAGGTCGTGGAGACGGTCGGTCTCGCGGGCCGCCTCAAGCACCGCCCGACCGAGCTCTCCGGCGGCCAGCAGCAGCGCGTCGCCGTGGCCCGCGCCCTTGCCGCGCGCCCCGAGATCATCTTCGGTGACGAGCCGACCGGAAACCTCGACTCCCGGGCCGGAGCGGAGGTGTTGGGCTTCCTGCGCAAGTCGGTGACCGAGCTCGGCCAGACCATCGTGATGGTCACGCACGACCCGGTGGCCGCCTCGTACGCGGACCGCGTGCTCTATCTCGCGGACGGCCGGATCGTCGACGAGATGTACTCGCCCACCGCCGAGACCGTCCTCGACCGCATGAAGGACTTCGACGCGCGGGGGCGTACGTCATGACCGTCCTCAAGACCTCGATGCGCAACTTCTTCGCGCACAAGGGCCGCATGGCGCTCTCCGCCGTGGCCGTGATCCTGTCGGTGGCGTTCGTCTGCGGCACGCTCGTCTTCTCCGACACGATGAACACGACGTTCGACAAGCTCTTCGCCGCGACGTCCGCCGACGTCACCGTCACCTCCAAGTCCGCCGCCGACCCCGGCGACAGGCCCGACTCGGGCAAGCCCGAGTCGATGCCCGCCTCGGTCGTCGACCGGGCGAAGAAGGCGGACGGCGCGAAGTCCGCCGAGGGCGCGGTCAGCAGCGAGAGCGTCACCGTCGTCAACTCCGAGAAGAAGAACGTCGGCCCCACCAGCGGCGGCCCCACCATCGCGGGCAACTGGACGCACAACGACCTGCGTTCGATGGACATCACCTCCGGGCACGCCCCGCGCGGACCCACCGACGTGATGATCGACTCCGACACCGCCGACAAGCACCACCTCAAGATCGGTGACGAGCTGCGCACCATCGCCGTCACCGGCGACCACACCGCCAGGATCTCCGGCATAGCCACCTTCAAGGTGACCAACCCCGGCGCCGCGATCGTCTACTTCGACACCGCGACCGCACAGCGCGAACTCCTCGGCGCCACCGGCCGGTTCACGCACGTCAACGTGACCGCCGCGCAGGGCGTCAGCGACGCGGTCCTCAAGAAGAACGTCGCCGAGGCCATGGGCGCCGACGCCTCCGCGTACAAGGTGAAGACGCAGAAGGAGAGCTCGGACGACAACCGCAAGAGCGTCGGCAGCTTCCTGGACGTCATGAAGTACGCGATGCTCGGCTTCGCGGGGATCGCCTTCCTCGTCGGCATCTTCCTCATCATCAACACCTTCTCGATGCTGGTCGCCCAGCGCACCCGCGAGATCGGCCTGATGCGCGCCATCGGGTCGAGCCGCAAGCAGGTCAACCGCTCCGTGCTCGTCGAGGCGCTGCTGCTCGGTGTCATCGGCTCGGTCCTCGGCGTCGGCGCGGGCGTCGGGCTCGCCATCGGCCTGATGCAGCTCATGTCCGGCATGGGCATGGAACTCTCCACCCAGGACCTCACCGTCAAGTGGACGACGCCCGTGGTGGGCATGGTCCTCGGCATCGTCGTCACCGTCCTCGCCGCCTACCTCCCCGCACGGCGCGCCGCCAAGGTCTCCCCGATGGCCGCCCTGCGCGACGCCGGGACCCCGGCCGACGGCAAGGCGAGCGCCCTGCGCGCCGTCATCGGCCTGGTCCTCACCGGCGCCGGCGGCTTCGGCCTCTACACCGCCTCCCAGGCGGACAAGGCGAGCGAGGGCTCGCTCTTCCTCGGCGGCGGCGTGGTCCTCACGCTCATCGGCTTCGTCGTCATCGGCCCGGTCCTCGCCAACGGCGTGGTCCGCGTGATCAGCGTGCTGCTCCTGCGGATGTTCGGCCCCGTGGGACGGATGGCCGAGCGCAACGCCCTGCGCAACCCGCGCCGCACCGGCGCCACCGGCGCGGCCCTGATGATCGGCCTCGCGCTGGTCGCCTGCCTCTCCGTGGTCGGCTCCTCGATGGTCGCCTCGGCCACCGACGAGCTCGACAAGTCGGTCGGCGCGGACTTCATCATCCAGTCGAACAACAACCAGCAGATCACCCCGAAGGCCGCGAAGGCCCTGGAGAAGGCCGACCACGTCGCGCACATCACCCAGTACAAGGACATCAAGGCGGACCTGACGGCCGCGAACGGCAAGGTCGCCAAGGGCGTGGGCCTGAGCGCCGCCGACCCGACGTACGCACAGGACCTGCGCGCCGAGACGGTCGCCGGAAAGCTCACCGACGCCTACAAGCCGGACTCCATGTCGGTCGGCGAGGACTTCGCCAAGGACCACGGCATCTCCGTGGGCGACAAGGTGAAGCTGGCCTTCGACCACGGCCGCACGGGCGAGATGACGGTCCGGGCCCTCACGTCGAGCGACACCTCGATCGACTCGGGCGCGATGTACGTGAACATCTCGACCGCCGCGAAGTACGTGCCCGCCGACCGGATGCCGCCGAACGAGATCATGTTCGCCAAGGCGGAGAAGGGCCAGCAGGACGCGGCGTACAAGTCGCTGAAGGCCGCCATGGCCGACTACCCGCAGTACAAGGTCATGGACCAGACCGACTTCAAGGAGACCCTGAAGGACCAGGTCGGCCAGATGCTGAACATGGTCTACGGCCTGCTCGGCCTCGCGATCATCGTCGCGATCCTGGGCGTCGTGAACACCCTGGCCCTCTCGGTGGTCGAGCGGACCCGGGAGATCGGCCTGATGCGGGCCATCGGCCTCTCGCGCCGCCAGCTGCGCCGCATGATCCGCATGGAGTCGGTGGTCATCGCCCTCTTCGGCGCGCTGCTCGGCCTGGGGCTCGGCATGGGCTGGGGAGCGACGGCCCAGAAGCTGCTCGCCCTGGAGGGCCTGAAGGTCCTGGAGATCCCCTGGCCGACGATCATCACCGTCTTCATCGGCTCGGCCTTCGTGGGCCTGTTCGCGGCACTGGTCCCCGCCTTCAGGGCGGGCCGGATGAACGTCCTGAAGGCCATCGCCACCGAATAGCTCCCGCTACGGGGGTGCGGGGGAGTCGGCCCCCGGCAGGCACTGCCTGCCGGGGGCCGATTCATGCGTGCGGGTCCGGCTCCCCGCCCGGGTGCCCCACGGGCCGGATCGTGCCACCCGGCCTCGACGGCCAGCGGCTGTCACTCCGGAGTCGTACGCTGGAGACCCCCGGCCCGTATGACGTTGCCGGGCGGTTCGCGTTGCCCACCGCGCGCCCCCGAACCTGGACGGAAAGCGAAAGCCCAACATGAGCCTGCACGGTCTGCTCGACGCTGTCGTCAAGGACTCCGCACTCGCCGAGGCGGTCAAGGCCGCCACCGACGGCAACCGCACCCACGTGGACCTGGTCGGCCCGCCCGCCGCCCGCCCCTTCGCCATCGCCGCCCTCGCCCGCGAGACCGGGCGCACCGTCCTCGCCGTGACGGCGACCGGCCGCGAGGCCGAGGACCTGGCCGCCGCCCTGCGCACGATCATCCCGCCGGACGGAGTCGTCGAGTACCCCTCCTGGGAGACGCTCCCGCACGAGCGCCTCTCGCCCCGCTCCGACACCGTCGGCCGCCGCCTCGCCGTCCTGCGCCGCCTCGCGCACCCCCGCCCCGACGACCCCGAGACGGGCCCCGTCTCCGTCATCGTCGCCCCCGTGCGCTCCGTGCTCCAGCCGCAGGTCAAGGGCCTGGGCGACCTGGAGCCCGTGGCCCTGCGCACCGGCGGGACCACCGACCTGAACGAGACGGTCGAGGCCCTGGCGGCAGCCGCGTACTCCCGCGTGGAGCTGGTCGAGAAGCGCGGCGAGTTCGCCGTGCGCGGCGGCATCCTGGACGTCTTCCCGCCGACCGAGGAACACCCCCTCCGCGTCGAGTTCTGGGGCGACGACGTCGAGGAGATCCGTTACTTCAAGGTCGCCGACCAGCGCTCCCTGGAGGTCGCCGACCACGGCCTGTGGGCGCCGCCCTGCCGCGAGCTGCTCCTCACGGACGACGTGCGGGAAAGGGCGGCCGCGCTCGCCGAGGCCCACCCCGAGCTGGGCGAACTCCTCGGCAAGATCGCCGAGGGCATCGCCGTCGAGGGCATGGAGTCCCTCGCGCCGGTCCTGGTCGACGACATGGAGCTGCTGCTCGACGTGCTGCCGCAGGACTCCATGGCCGTGGTCTGCGACCCCGAGCGGGTACGGACCCGCGCCGCCGACCTGGTGGCGACCTCGCAGGAGTTCCTCCAGGCCAGCTGGGCGGCCACCGCCGGTGGCGGAGAGGCCCCCATCGACGTGGGCGCCGCCTCCCTGCGGGGCATCGCCGACGTCCGCGACCACGCGAGCGACCTCGGCATGATGTGGTGGTCCGTCTCGCCGTTCGCCGCCGACGAGACGCTGACATATGGCGCTGACGCACCGGGCGACGATGACACCCTCAAGCTCGGCATGCACGCCACCGAGACCTACCGCGGCGACACCGCGAAGGCGCTCGCCGACACCAAGGGCTGGCTCGCCGACGGCTGGCGCACCGTCTATGTGACCGAGGGCCACGGCCCCGCCGCCCGCACTGTCGAGGTCCTCGGCGGCGAGGGCATCGCCGCCCGTCTGGACGCCGAGCTCTCCGACCTCACGCCGTCCCTCGTGCACGTCTCCTGCGGCTCGATCGACTTCGGGTTCATCGACCCGGCGCTCAAGCTCGCGGTGCTCACCGAGACCGACCTCTCCGGCCAGAAGGCGGCCGGCAAGGACGGCCAGCGGATGCCCGCGCGCCGCCGTAAGACGATCGACCCGCTGACCCTGGAGGCCGGCGACTACATCGTCCACGAGCAGCACGGCGTCGGCCGCTACATCGAGATGGTGCAGCGCACCGTCCAGGGCGCCACCCGCGAGTACCTGGTCGTGGAGTACGCACCGGCCAAGCGCGGCCAGCCCGGCGACCGGCTCTACATCCCCACCGACCAGCTGGAGCAGATCACCAAGTACGTCGGTGGCGAGGCCCCCACGCTGCACCGCCTGGGCGGCGCCGACTGGACGAAGACGAAGGCGCGCGCCAAGAAGGCGGTCAAGGAGATCGCCGCCGACCTCATCAAGCTGTACTCGGCGCGCATGGCGGCGCCCGGCCACGCCTTCGCCCCCGACACCCCCTGGCAGCGCGAGCTGGAGGACGCCTTCCCGTACGTGGAGACGCCCGACCAGCTCACCACCATCGCCGAGGTCAAGGACGACATGGAGAAGACGGTCCCGATGGACCGCCTGATCTGTGGCGACGTCGGCTACGGCAAGACGGAGATCGCGGTCCGCGCCGCCTTCAAGGCGGTGCAGGACGGCAAGCAGGTCGCGGTCCTCGTCCCGACGACGCTGCTCGTGCAGCAGCACTTCGGCACGTTCAGTGAGCGCTACTCCCAATTCCCGGTGAAGGTACGGGCGTTGTCGCGCTTCCAGACGGAGACCGAGTCCAAGGCGACCCTGGAGGGCCTGCGCGACGGCTCGGTCGACATCGTCATCGGCACGCACCGCCTCTTCTCCTCCGAGACCAAGTTCAAGGACCTGGGCCTGGTCATCGTCGACGAGGAGCAGCGCTTCGGCGTCGAGCACAAGGAGCAGCTCAAGAAGCTCCGCGCGAACGTGGACGTGCTGACCATGTCGGCGACCCCCATTCCCCGTACGCTCGAAATGGCCGTGACCGGCATCCGCGAGATGTCGACCATCACCACGCCGCCCGAGGAGCGCCACCCGGTCCTGACCTTCGTCGGGCCCTATGAGGAGAAGCAGATCGGCGCGGCCATCCGCCGCGAACTGCTCCGTGAGGGCCAGGTCTTCTACATCCACAACCGCGTCGAGTCCATCGACCGTGCGGCGGCCAGGCTCCGGGACATCGTCCCCGAGGCGCGCATCGCCACCGCCCACGGCCAGATGTCCGAACAGGCCCTGGAACAAGTGGTGGTGGACTTCTGGGAGAAGAAGTTCGACGTCCTCGTCTCGACGACGATCGTCGAATCGGGCATCGACATCTCGAACGCCAACACGCTGATCGTCGAGCGCGGCGACAACTTCGGCCTCTCCCAGCTCCACCAGCTGCGCGGCCGTGTCGGGCGTGGGCGCGACCGCGGTTACGCGTACTTCCTGTACCCGCCGGAGAAGCCGCTGACCGAGACCGCCCATGAGCGCCTCGCCACGATCGCCCAGCACACCGAGATGGGCGCGGGCATGTACGTGGCCATGAAGGACCTGGAGATCCGCGGCGCGGGAAACCTCCTGGGCGGCGAACAGTCCGGCCACATCGCGGGCGTCGGCTTCGACCTCTACGTCCGCATGGTGGGCGAGGCGGTGGCCGACTACCGCGCGTCCCTGGAGGGCGGCGTGGAGGAGGAGCCGCCGCTGGAGGTCAAGGTCGAGCTGCCGGTCGACGCGCACGTCCCGCACGACTACGCCCCCGGCGAGCGGCTGCGCCTCGCCGCCTACCGCTCGATCGCCTCCGCGAGCAGCGAAGAGGACGTCAAGGCGGTACGGGAGGAACTCACCGACCGCTACGGCAAGCTGCCGGAGCCGGTGGAGAACCTCCTCCTGGTGGCGGGCCTGCGCATGCTGGCCCGCGCGTGCTCGGTCGGCGAGATCGTGCTGCAGGGCAACAACATCCGGTTCGCCCCGGTGGAGCTGCGGGAGTCGCAGGAGTTGCGCCTGAAGCGGCTCTACCCCGGCACGGTCATCAAGGAGAACGCCCACCAGCTGCTCGTCCCGCGCCCCAAGACCGCCAAGGTCGGCGGCAAGCCGCTCATCGGGCGTGAACTGCTGGGCTGGGTCGGGGAGTTCCTGACGACGATCCTGGGGTCGTAGCCGGTTCTTCCGGGGATTCATGCCGGTCAGCACCCCCGTCGCTGACCGGCATGTCCGTACCTCTGTGCCCCTGTGCCCCTACCCCACGTGCACCTCGGTGTTCTGGCCCACGTGCAGCAGCCATCTCCCGTCGTCCTGCCGGGTCATGACGTAGAGCGGAGCGCCCTCGGTGTCCCCTTCGGCCGAGTGGTAGACCTGGCGCACCTTGACGGCCATCACGTCGGGCCGCAGGTACTGCGTGTGCGCTACCTCGTAGGTGACGTCGCCGTCCCAGTTGGAGGCGGGCAGCACGGCGCGGGTGAACTCGGCGATCGCGTCGAAGCCGATGAGGACCTTGCCGTGGGCGGTCGTCCACAGCGCGTCGGGGTGGAACAGCGCGAGGAAGCCCTCCGCGTCCTTGGCGCGCTGGGTGCGCTCAACGGTGGCGACGACCTGCTCGACGGCCTTGATGTCTTCGGTGCCTGAGGTGCCTGAGGTGCCTGATGGGGCTGAGGTGCCTGCGATGACTGCGTTCTCGGTGTCCATGCGGCCACTGTGGTACCTCAAGTCAACTTGAGGTCAAGGCTTGCAGGCCTCGGCGATCGACAGGCTGTTCTCGTAGAGGTGGTGGCGGGTGATGCGGCCGTCCTCGACGGTCAGCCGCAGCGCGAAGGGCCCCTCGAAGGACTTGCCGGTGGCGCGGACGGTCCCGGCGAGGTGCCCGGTGAGCACGGCGTCGTGGCCGTCCACGAGGAAGGCGTCGAGGGTGGCGCGGGCGTCCTCGGGGACGGTGTGCTCGGCCAGCTCGCCCGCCTGGGCGGCACATTCGGCGGCGGTGGAGCGGGGGCGGATCCAGGGCACGCCCGGGTTCTCGGCGAGCAGCCAGTCCACCTTGTCGGCGAAGAGAGCGGTGAGGCGCTCGGTGTCACCCGCCAGGCGGGCGGAGAGGAAGTCCTGGACGGTGGCGCGGGTGGCGTCGGCGGTCGTGGTGGCGGGGTTCGTTGAGGTCATGTCCACGATGCTGCCGCGGGCGGCGGGGAGCGTCGATTACGCCGGAGGTAAGGAGCAGCCGGCCGGGTGGGGGCGATATGGTCTAAACCGGTCACTCGCTACGGTGGTGGCCGGGCATGTGGGCCAGTGGAGGGGAAGTGCCGTGGGGATAGGGGCCGTTGTGGGGCTCGGCTGTTTTCCGGTGAAGTCGATGCTGGGGGAGGAGCGCGAGCGGCTCGTCGTCGATGAGCGGGGCGTGGCCGGTGACCGGCTGTGGGCCCTGCGGCACGAGGACGGGAAACTCGGGAGCGGGAAGAACACCCGCCGGTTCCGGCGGACGCCGGGAATGATGGAGTACGACGCCGTGTACGAGGGTGACGGCCCCGTCGTCACCACCCCGGACGGCGAGCGGCTGCGGCCGGGCGACCTCCGGATCGCCGAACTCTTCGGCGCGGGCATGGAGCTGGTGCGCGAGGGCGAAATGAGCCATCAGGACGCGGGTGCCGTCTCCCTCGTCGGCACCGCGTCGCTGCGCGCGCTCGGCGAGCTGCTCGGCGACGCCGACCCCGTGGACGTGCGCAGGCTGCGCAAGAACATCGTGGTCGGGACCGGCGAGCCGTGGATCGAGGAGGACTGGGTCGGGCGGGAGATCACCTTCGACGGCGGCCTGTGCCTGCGCGTCGTCCGGCGCGTCGAACGCTGCGTCATGACCACCCAGGCCCAGCGCGACCTGCCGGCCGACCACCGCATCCTCAAGACGCTCACCGCCACGCGCGGCATGTGCATCGGGGTGTACGCCGACGTCGTGACGCCCGGCACGCTCGCACTCGGGGCCGAGGTGACCGTCCGATGAGCCGTCACCGCAAGGGAGTTCAGTCCGCGCTGCTGCTCGCGCTCGTCGTCACGGCGTCCGTCACGGGCTGCTCGCCGAAGGACGCGGCGGACGGCTCCTCGGGGCCCGACGCCAAGGCGGGCCCCGCGCTCGCCGCGGTCGACACGCTCACCGTCAAGGGCCGCGCACCCAAGACCGGTTACGACCGCGCCCGCTTCGGCAGCCCCTGGGCCGACACGGACTCCAACGGCTGCGGCACCCGCGACGACATACTCAAGCGCGACCTGGACGACGTGAAGTACCGCGACGGGGACTGTGAAGTGGCCTCCGGCCGGCTCGCGCCCGACCCGTACACCGGCAAGGACGTCACGTTCACTCGGGGGCGCAGCCAGGTCGACATAGACCATCTCGTCGCCCTCTCGGACGCCTGGCAGAAGGGCGCGGGCAAGTGGGAGCCGAGCAAGCGCATCGCCTTCGCCAACGACCCGCTCAACCTCCTCGCGGTCGACGCGGGCCCCAACCGCGGCAAGGGCGACGGCGACACGGCCACGTGGCTGCCGCCGGACAAGGGCTACCGGTGCGCCTACGTGGCGCGGCAGGTGGCGGTGAAGAAGAAGTACGAGGTGTGGGTGACCGGCGCCGAACGGGACGCGATGAAGCGGGTCCTGTCGGGCTGCCCGGAGGAGAAGCTGCCGAGCGGGGGCGGTTCGACGGCGGCGCCCGGACGGTTCCACGCCCGCTGAGGCGGTGCACCGGCCGGTGCGTACGAAAAAATGGCTTAACAGCCGGGGCCGTGCCCGCTAGCGTCCGGGGCATGGACCTGAAGATCACGACGCTGGCCGAGCGGCCCGGACTCGCCGGGCCGCTGTGGGAGATGGCCGACACCTGGCCGGAGTTCATCGGGAACGACCCCATCGCCTGGTCGATGATCGGGCGGATCGTCAAGGAGTTCCCCGAGTACGTCCTGGTCGCCACGGACGAGCGGGGCACGGTCGCGGCCAAGGGGTTCAGTGTGCCGTTCGCGCTGGACGCCGAGGGGCGCGGGGAACTGCCGGACGGCGGCTGGGACCAGGTCATGTTGTGGGCGTTCTCCGACCTGCGGCACGGCAGGAAGCCCGACACGGTGAGCGCGATCGAGATCACCGTGGCCAGGGAGTTCCTCGGGCACGGTGTCTCCGGGCGGATGCTCGCCGCGATGCGCGAGAACGCACGCGCGCGTGGCTTCGCGGAGGTCGTCGCCCCGGTCCGCCCGAACGCCAAGCACCTCGAACCGGCCACGCTGATCGACGCGTACGCACGGCGCACACGGGACGACGGCCTGCCCGCCGACCCGTGGCTGCGGGTGCACGTAAGGGCGGGCGGCACCATCGCGAAGGTGGCGCACGCGTCGATGACGGTGTCCGGTTCGACCGCGCAGTGGCGGGCGTGGACCGGGCTGCCGTTCGACACCGCCGGTCCCGTCGAGGTGCCGGGCGCGCTGGTGCCGGTGCTCTGCGAGCCGGAGCGCGGGTACGCGGTGTACGTGGAGCCGAACGTGTGGGTGCGGCACGTGCTGTGAACGCGCGTCGCACACAACGCGGTTGACTCCGGGGGTCAGCCCGCGAGCTTGTCGATGTCCATGATGTCGCCGGTGGGCCGCGTCACGTCGACGGGCTTGTCGTAGTCGCCGAACGTCAGGGTCTCCGGCGTCTTGGCGGTCTCGTTCACGACCTTCAGGAGGTACGGCTTGCCCTCCGCGGCGACATAGAGGGTGTACCGGTCGGTGCCGTCGTTCTCGGTGAGCGTGAGGGCGGGCGTGCCGTCGACGGTGGCCGTCTTTCCCCTGCGGGCGGCGGAGTTGACGTCCTTGAAGTCGGCGAGCAGGACGTCCAGGTCGCAGAACGAGGCGAGGTCCTTCGCGTCGTCGCCGGTCGCCGAGGTCTTCACCCACCGGTCCGCGAGCATGTCCACGGCGGCCTGGGTGTCGGCCGCGGGCTCTCCCTTGCCCTGGGCGCGCAGGAACTTCTCGTCGTACTTCATGTAGACCGTGCGCGCGGTGGTGATCAGGTCGAGCGATCCTTCCCCGCCCATCCCCATCGTGCCCGCGCACTGCCCCTTGGTGTCGAAGGCCATGTCCAGCTCGACGGTGCCGCTCTCGTCCGGGACGCTGCCCTTGACTCTGAGGGACGTGGCGCCGGTCGTCGCCTTCACGGCCTTGTCGACGATGTCGGGCCCGGACATGCCCGGGAAGGGTCCCGCCTCCTTCTTCTCGGTCACCTTCCCCTCGGCCTTCTTGGAGCCGCCGGTCTCGGTGCCGCACGCCGTCAGGCCGACGGCCGCCGCGGCGGCCAGGCAGACAGCGGCAAGAGTGGTACGTCGCATGAAGATCCCCCCACGGGAACTCGGAAGTGCTGTCACCATCTCAGCAGAGCCTGTGAACCGAGTCAACACGAGCAGAGATGGGTGGTCTGTTAACACCCGTGAAGCGGGCCGTTCCACATGGGTGGGTAGGATCGGCGCTCACAGCGCCGCGGTCGGCACGCTCGCGGCGGGGCAGCGGGACCGAGGGGAGCCAGTCGGTGCGGGAGAACGCGACAGAGGTGACCGCCGCCGGGATCGCCCGGCTCGCCGGCGTCGGCCGGGCGGCCGTCAGCAACTGGCGCCGCCGCCACCCCGACTTCCCCAAGCCCGTCGGAGGCACCGAGACCAGCCCCTCCTTCGCGCTCACGCAGGTCGAGGAGTGGCTGCGCACCCAGGGCAAGCTGGGCGAGGTGCCGCTCAAGGAACGCGTCTGGCAGCACCTCGCGGGCCACCCCGCGGGCCCCGTCACCGCCCTCCTCCACGCCGGGTGCGCCCTGCTCCTCGTGCGCGACCGGCATCCGGACTGGCTCAAGGCGAGCGCGGTGTCGGACGAGCGGATGGCGAAGCTGCTCCCGGGCGCCCTCGCACAGGTCGTCACCCCACGGTTCGGCCCTCCCGCGGCAGTTGGGGCCGGCCCGCGGCAGGCAGCCGTGCGCATCCCGGACGCCGACCGGCTGCTGCCCTCCGTCCCGCTGCTGCGCGGCGTGGCCGAGCTCGCCTCCGAGCTGGGGGCCCGGCAGACGTACGAGTTCCTGATCGGGCGGCACATCGAAGCCAACCCCCGGCAGTACACGCTCACTCCGGCCGGGCCCGCCGACCTGATGGCCTCGCTCGCCGGGCCCGCGCCGACCGTCCTCGACCCCGCCTGCGGCACCGGCGCCCTGCTGCGGGCCGTCGCCCCGCGCCCCGACCAGCACCTCTACGGGCAGGACAGCGCGCCCGAACTCGCCGCGCTCACGGCGCTGCGCCTCGCCCTGCACTCCGATGCCACCGTGCGCGCCGCCGCCGCCGACACTCTGCGCGCCGACGCCTTCGGTGAGGTGCGGGCCGACGCCGTGCTCTGCCACCCGCCGTTCAACGAACGCAACTGGGGGCACGACGAACTCGCCTACGACCCCCGCTGGGAGTACGGCTTCCCGGCCCGTACGGAGTCCGAACTCGCCTGGGTCCAGCACGCGTTGGCCCGGCTGCGGGACGGCGGCACCGCCGTCCTGCTGATGCCGCCCGCCGCCGCGTCCCGCCGCTCCGGCCGCCGCGTCCGCGCCGATCTGCTTCGCCGCGGCGCCCTGCGTGCCGTCATCGCGCTGCCCGCGGGCGCCGCGCCCCCGTACAACATCCCCCTGCACGTCTGGGTCCTGAAGAAGCCCGCGCCCGGCGCGCAGCCACCGCCCGAGCTGCTCCTCGTCGAGACGGCGGGACTCTCCGCGGCCGACGGCAGGGACCGGCACGCCTGGCGGCCGGTGCAGGACGCCGTGGTCGACGTCTGGCGGACCTTCGACCGGCACGGCACGGCCGCCGAGCAGCCGGGGCTCGCCCGCTGTGTGCCGGTGCTCGAACTCCTCGACGACGAGGTCGACCTGGCACCGGCGCGCCGTCTGCCGCCACCGGCCGCCGGCGGCGGAGTGCGAGAGCTGACGGACATCCGCGAGCGGCTCGGGGAGGCCGTACGGCGGACGGCCGACCTCATGCCGGCGCCCGCGGAAGCCGTCGGAGCCGTCGAAGCCGCCCGCCGGCCGGCCACCACGGTCGGTGAACTCGCCCGCGCGGGCGCCCTGTCGCTGCGTACGGGCACGGGCATCGGAGCCCCCGGCACGCCGGTGCTCACCGAACACGACCTCCTGTCCGGAGCCGCGCCATCGGGTTCCGCCGACCCGCTGGAGGCGTCGGCCGCCGACGGCTCCGCCGAGCCCGTGCTGACCGAACCCGGCGACGTCGTCATCCCGCTGACCGGCGGCGGCACCGCCGCCCGCGTCATCGACGAGGCCACGGCGGGCGCCGCGCTCGGCCGGGGGCTCACCCTCCTGCGCCCCGACCCGGCCGCCCTCGACCCGTGGTTCCTCGCCGGTTTCCTGCGCGGCACCGCCAACCACCGCCAGGCCAGCAGCTACGCGTCCACCGCCGCCCGGCTCGACGTCCGGCGGCTGCGGCTTCCGCGCCTGCCGCTCGACGGGCAGCGGGGCTACGGAGAGCGGTTCCGCGCGCTCGCCGCCTTCGAGGACGCGCTGCGCCTCGCGGGGCGACTGGGCGAGCAGTTGGTGCGGGGACTGCACGACGGACTGACGGACGGCACGCTTCCGCCGGAATGAGAAGACAGGGTTCCGGCCGGGCGCGGGACCGGGCCGCGATCAGGACGTGACCAGTACGACAACGGTTCGGTACAACCCGGGACCGGTTCTCCTTGTCGGCCTATACGCTCGAATCTGCATCAGTTCGTATTTCGACTTTCGGCCGTGCGTTCTCCCGGGGGAACGCACGGCCGCATCAGGCACCAGGAGCAGCCATGCACGGCCACGGCTATGCGCCGCAGCAGCCGCAGCAACCGCCGCCGGTCTCCGGCGGCACTCATGTGACGCTGCGCGTGGTGTTCGTGGTCCTGGCCTTCATGACGTGCGGCCTGTTCGCCTGGGCGCCGATGCTGCGGCTCGCGATCGTGACGCGCAAGCCGCACGACTGGGGGCTCTTCGGGCTCGTGACCGCGCTCGACGTGACGGCTCTCGTGCTCGTCGGCGTCGACCCGGGCGAGGAGGAGTTCCAGGGGCCCGGCAGCGCGGGCATGGTGGTCCTCCTGAGCACGCTCGTCGCCGCCGTCGCCTACTACCTGTACGCGGACATCCGGCACTTCAGCCGCTACCGCACACAGCAGTACGGCGGCTACGCGGGACCGCAGCCCGCGTACGGCTATCCGCAGCAGCCCGGCCCCGCCCCCGTCCACCAGCAGCCCACGCAGCCGCACCAGCCGCCGGTCCAGCAGACGCCGCCCCCGCCCACGCGCCCCGCACCGGCCCGCATCCACCAAGTACAGGCCGAGCTCGACGAGCTCAGTGACTACCTGCGCAAGCAGGAAGGCGGCAACTGACCGTGTCACCGGGGACGCCACTGGGGACGGGCGGCCGCGTGGTCGCCGGGCGCTACGAACTCTCCACGCTCATCGGCCAGGGCGGCATGGGCCAGGTCTGGACGGCGTACGACCAGCGCCTCGACCGCCGGGTCGCGGTCAAACTCCTGCGCCCCGACCGGGTCGCGGGCGCCGAGGCCGAGGAGCTGCGCCGCCGCTTCGTGCGCGAGTGCCGCGTCACCGCACAGGTCGACCACCCCGGTCTGGTCACCGTCCACGACGCGGGCACGGAGGGCGAGGACCTCTACCTCGTCATGCAGTACGTCGACGGGGCGGACCTCGGCGACCACCTCGCCGAACACGACCCCTACCCGTGGCAGTGGGCCGTCGCGATCGCCGCCCAGCTGTGCGCGGTGCTCTCCGCGGTGCACGCCGTGCCGATCGTGCACCGCGACCTCAAGCCGCGGAACGTGATGGTCAAGCAGGACGGCACGGTCTCCATCCTCGACCTGGGCATCGCCTCGGTCATGGACACCGACACCACCCGCCTCACACACACCGGCTCACCCATCGGCAGCCCCGCGTACATGGCCCCCGAGCAGGCCATGGGCGGCGCGGTCGGCCCGTACACCGATCTGTACGCCCTGGGCGTCCTGCTGCACGAACTCCTCAGCGGTGACGTGCCGTTCAGCGGATCCACCGCGCTCGGCGTCCTGCACCGCCACCTCTACGAACCGCCGCTCCCGGTCCGCCGCCTGCGCGCCGAGGTCCCCGAAGCCCTCGAAGCCCTGGTCCTGCGCCTGCTCGCCAAGGACCCCCAGCACCGGCACGGCAGCGCCCAGGAGGTCTACGAGGAACTGGCCCCGCTGCTCCCCGCGCGCGGCATACCCACCGGCGGCCCGCTCGACCCCACCCGCCCCTTCCTGCGCCCGCACGCCCCGTGGCCCGACCGCGCGGCGACCCCGGCGCCCACCCCCGCCATCCAGCCGGACCGGCCCGACCAGCGCCAGGTCCCGGGCGGCCCCGGCAGCCAGACCGACGTCGTCCGCGCGGTCGACGAGGTCAAGCGGCTCCTCGGCGAGGGCCGCATCACCCAGGCCGTGGACATCCTCGGCTCGATCCTGCCCGCGGCCGCCGCCAAGCACGGCGAGCACTCCCCGGTGGTCCGCTCCCTGCGCAAGCAGTACGCGGCGACGCTCATGGACGACGGCCAGTACCGCCGCGCCCTGCCCGAGCTGCGCCGCCTCGCCGACGAGCGCGCCGCCGAGTCCGGCCAGGCCGACCCGCACTCCCTCCAGTTCCGCTACGAGGCGGCGCAGTGCCTGGAGCAACTGGGCGAACCGGCTGCGGCACTGGCGGAGTACAGGTCACTCCTCCCTTACTACGAGAACCGCTACGCCTCCGACGACCGCGAACGCCCCCTGGAGATCCGCCGCCGCATCGGCCACCTGCTCCTCGCCCTCGGCGACCGCGCGGCGGCCCACGACACGCTGGCGCGGCTGCTCATGGACGCCGAGCGGATGCACGGCATCGGCCATCCGTTCCCGGCGGAGATCCGGCGCACGTTGCAATGGCTCGGTCAGATGCGCGGGTAGTGACGGATCGGCGCGAGGGTGCCCCAACTCTTCGAGAATCGTTGGTCGAATAGGTGGCCGAGGGACCGGCCACTGCCTAACATCGATCACCGCAAGACTTTGTGCACCGCCGCACAATCTCTCCACCGGGAGGCTCACTTGCACCGCCGCCGTCGCACCGCGCTCGTTCTCTCCGCCGCAGCCGTCGCCGCGGCCCCTCTCCTCACGGCCTGCGGCAGCGAGGCGCATCCGGGCGCCGCGGCCGTGGTGGGCAACGACCGGATCACGGTCTCGCAGCTGGAGGGCCGGGTGAACGAGGTGCGCGCCGCGCAGCGCGCCGCGATCCCGGACGCGCAGCAGTACGAGCAGGCCATCTCCAAGTCCGGCGGCCTCACCCGCAGCACGCTGCACACGATGGTCCTGGACAAGGTGCTGCACCGGGCGGCGGCGGACGCCGGGGTGGACGTGTCACGCCGCGACATCCAGAGGATGCGGGCGGGCCTCGAACAGCAGGCGGGCGGCCGGAAGGCGCTCGAACAGGGCTGGCTCCAGCAGTACAGCGTCGCCCCGTCCCGCCTCCAGGAGAGCCTCCGTACGGAGATCGAGGCCCAGAAGCTGGCGAAGGTCCTCGGCGCGGACATGAACGCGCCGGAGGGCCAGGCGCTCTTCTGGAAGGCGCTCGCCAAGGCCTCCAAGAAGCTGGACGTGGACCTGAACCCGCGGTACGGCACGTGGGACGTGGAGAAGAGCAAGCGGGCCGACGCGAAGACGCCGTGGGTGCGCGACGTGTCCTCGGACGCCGCCGCGGGGCCCAGGCAGGCGTAGGCAGGCGTAGGCAGGCAGGGCGAGGGGTCTCAGCGGGGTGGGTTACGTTCGACGGGTGAACGAAACCACGCCCCCGGCCGACGCTCCCGGCCGCGTCATCCTCCTCACCACCAGCCACCGGGTGGCCCCGGGCCTCCTCTCCTGGCCCGCGTGGCAGGCCCTGCACGCGGCCGACGAGGTCCTGTGCGCCGACGCCTCGCACCCCCAGCTCCCCTATCTGCGCGAGGCGGGCGTGCGCGTGGACGAGACGTCGCCCACGGCCCAGGACCTCGTGGACGCCTGCGCCGGGGGCCGCACGGTCCTGGTCGTCGCCACGGCCGAGGGCGACCAGGCCCTGACGGACGGCCTGGCGAGGCTCGCGGGTTCGGGCCGCGTGTCGATGCCCGACCTGGAACTGCTCCCCGCGTCGTACGACCTGCCGGGCGCGCGGCTCCTGGACCTCGTCCAGGTCATGGACCAGATCCGCGACGAGTGCCCCTGGTCGTCCCAGCAGACGCACAAGGGCCTGGCGAAGTACGCGATCGAGGAGGCGTACGAGCTGGTCGAGGCGATCGAGGAGGGCGACCGCGAGGAACTGCGCGAGGAGCTGGGCGACGTCCTGCTCCAGGTGGTCTTCCACGCCCGCATCGCCGAGGAGGACGAGGAGTCCCCCTTCTCCGTGGACGACGTGGCGGGCACGATCGTCGAGAAGCTGATCCATCGTCACCCGCACGTCTTCGGCGACGACTCGGCGGACACCCCCGAGGACGTGAAGGCGCACTGGCTCCGCACGAAGGCGGAGGAGAAACAGCGCTCGTCGGTCACGGAGGGAATCCCCCTGGGCCAGCCGGGCCTGGCCCTGGCGACGAAGCTGGCTTCCCGGGCACGGACGGCGGGTCTGGAGGTCCCGGTCCCGACGGGCGAGGGCATCGGCTATGAACTCCTCGCACTGGCACTGCGCGCGGAGTCGGAGGGAGTCGACCCGGAGGCAGCACTGCGGGTCGCGGCACGGGCTTACCGGGATGCGGTGCTGACGGCGGAGGGGGCGGGGGCGTAGGGGCCTCGCGGCCTGATCATCGCTTGCTGTACCTACCTGATGTAGGTACATTGGCTGCATGGAAACCATCGGCCTGCGCGAGCTGAACCAGAACCCCTCCAAGGCGGTGGCCCGGGTTCGGGCCGGTGCCTCGATACTCGTCACCGACCGGGGCAAGCCGGTCCTGCGCATGGTCCCGGAGTCCGAAGCCCCCGGCACCTTGCAGCGCCTGCTCGCATCGGGCGACGTCGCCGCGCCCGCAGAGCAAGGCATGCCCGAGGTCTTCACCGACCTGGCGCCCGAACTCGACAGCCTCTCCGATGTGCTGCTCGAAGAGCGCGACAGGGAGCGGCGGCGGTGATCTACCTGGACAGCTGTGCGCTGCTGAAGTTCATCAAGCCGGAGAAGGAGACCGAGGCGCTGCGCGCCTGGCGGGCCGGGTTGCCGGACGGGACGGAACTCATCGGCAGCGAGCTGGCCCGCCTTGAGATCACGCGGACCCTGTACCGGGCAGGCGTCGACCATCAGCGTGTCCCCTTCTTTGTGGCGCAGGCCGTACGCGGCGTCTATCTGGCCGACGTCACCACCACGGTCATGGCGCGGGCCGCCGCCTACCGCACCCAGCGGCTCGGGACGCTCGACGCGATCCATCTCGCGAGCGCCGACCCCTTTCGGCAGGACATCACGGAGTTCGTCACCTACGACCAGGAGCTGGGCCGCGCGGCTGAGGAGCTCGGGTTTCCGATGAGTGCCCCGGCATAAGGGAATCCCAGCCCGTCCGGCGTTCGAGGACGAACTCGGCGGAGCCGGTGATGACGGCGACCAGGGCCCCGGGGCCAGAACCGGCCCCCGGGCGCCGGGATAACGTCGACCCCATGCAAGACCAGCCGCCCGCCCCCGCAGCCTGCCCCGCAGGGGCCCACGTGTCAGAGGCCCAGGGGCCAGAGCTCTTCACCTGGGAGTTCGCCACCGACCCCTACCCCGCCTACGCCTGGCTCCGCGAGCACGCCCCCGTGCGCAAGACCCGGCTGCCCAGCGGCGTGGAGGCCTGGCTGGTCACCCGGTACGCCGACGCCAAGCAGGCGCTCGCCGACCCGCGGCTCAGCAAGAACCCGGCCCATCACGGCGAGCCCGCGCACGCGAAGAGCAAGACCGGCATCCCGGGCGAGCGCAGCGCCAACCTCATGACGCATCTGCTCAACATCGACCCGCCGGACCACACCCGCCTGCGCCGACTCGTCTCCAAGGCCTTCACGCCCCGCCGCGTCGCCGAGTTCGCGCCCCGCGTGCAGGAGCTGACCGACCGGCTCATCGACCAGTTCGTGGAGAAGGGGGAAGCCGACCTCATCCACGACTTCGCCTTCCCGCTCCCCATCTACGCGATCTGCGACCTGCTCGGCGTGCCCCGCGAGGACCAGGACGACTTCCGCGACTGGGCGGGGATGATGATCCGCCACGGCGGAGGGCCCAGGGGCGGCGTCGCCCGGTCCGTGAAGAAGATGCGCGGCTATCTCGCCGAGCTGATCCATCGCAAGCGCCTCGAACCCGGCGACGACCTCATCTCCGGACTGATCCGCGCCTCCGACCACGGCGAGCACCTCACCGAGAACGAGGCGGCCGCGATGGCGTTCATCCTTCTCTTCGCCGGTTTCGAGACCACCGTCAATCTCATCGGGAACGGTACCTACGCCCTCCTCACCCACCCCGAGCAGCGTGAGCGGCTCCAGGAATCGCTCAAGGAGGGCGACACCGGGCTCTTGGAGACCGGCCTTGAGGAACTCCTCCGCTTCGACGGCCCCGTCGAACTCGCCACCTGGCGGTTCGCCACCGAGCCGCTGACGTTCGCAGGGGAGGACATCGCCGCAGGCGACCCCGTCCTCGTCGTCCTCGCCGCCGCCGATCGTGACCCCGGACGATTCGATCATCCGGACACGCTCGACCTCTCCCGCCGCGACAACCAACACCTCGGCTACGGCCATGGCATTCATTACTGTCTCGGCGCGCCCCTCGCCCGGCTCGAAGGCCAGGCCGCCCTCGCGACCCTCCTGCGGCGCCTCCCTGACCTGCGACTCGCGGTGGAACCTAGGGATTTGAGATGGCGCGGCGGACTCATCATGCGCGGACTCCGAACGCTACCCGTAGAGTTCACACCCGCACAGCAGAGCAAATATTCGGCACCTGAAACGACGTTTAACTGACAGGCCGTCAAGACTGTGACTTTCACGTGATCTCCGCTGCATCGACTTGTGACAAGCGTTCGACTGCCGCTACGTTCACGACGACTCGGCCTCCCGTGCCGCAGTCGTCGCTCCAGTCACGCGAAAGGCACCCGCATGCTCTCCGGCAATGGTCGTCACCGACGCCCCCGCCAGGCCCCGGCCCTGATCGTCGCGGCAGGAGTCGCAGGATCGGCCATCGCCATCCCGCTGCTCGGCGCCACCAGTGCGAGCGCGGCGGACACCGTCACGTGGGACAAGCTCGCGCAGTGCGAGAGCGGCGGATCCTGGAGCGCGGACGAGGGCAACGGTTACTACGGCGGGCTCCAGTTCTCGCAGGAGCTCTGGGAGGAGTACGGCGGCCTCGACTTCGCGCCGAGCGCCGACCAGGCCAGCCGCTCGCAGCAGATCTCCGTCGCCGAGAAGGTCCTCGACGACCAGGGGACCAAGGCCTGGCCGAGCTGCGCGCCGATCGCCGGTCTCACCCAGGACGGTGCCGCGGCCGACGTCGACCCGGGCGCCCCGATCACGACGATTCCTTCTGACGAGCCGTCGGAGTCGACCGGCTCCGGCGATGCGGCGGAGTCGGACGAGCCGAGCGAGTCCGCCGACCCCTCGGACGACGCCGGGGCCTCGAAGAAGCCCTCGGGCTCGGAGAAGTCTTCCGAGAAGCCCGACACCGCCGACGGCCCCGATGCCGATGCCGGTGACTCCGACGGCACGTCGCGAGACAAGAATCACGACGAGTCCGGCAAGTCGGATGACTCGGCCAAGTCCGGCGACCCGGACAAGTCCGGGCGGGATGATGCCACTTCGCCCGGCTCCGACTCTTCCGCCGGTGAGGGCGAAGGCCGCCACCGCGGCGGCAGCGCGGACGGCGAGCCGTCCGGTGACGCCTCCCGTGAGGGTTCGGGCCGGCACGCCTCCCGCGGCGAAGAGCGTCAGCAGGACGGCTCCGACGGGACGTACACGGTCCGCTCCGGCGACAACCTCTCGGTCATCGCCGACGACCTCGACGTGAAGGGCGGGTGGACCGAGCTGTATGCCGAGAACGAGAAGTCGGTCGGCTCCGACCCCGATCTCATCCTTCCCGGTCAGAGCCTCGATTTGGGCGAAAAGTAGGGGTAGTTGGTGAGTCGCTTTGCGCTTGATGTCCCAATTGGCGCAAGTGAGAGATGGGTCTCAGAAGCCCTGATCGTCTTTGAAATTCGGCCGATCGCATGTCTACGGTCGTGACCGCTCGCCACAGCGGGCCCCGCCGGTCGGTACGCCGAGTCCTGCCAACGGCCGTTCGGGAACAGTCGTCGCGTAAGCGCCGTAGGCAGGAGCGGGGGAACCAAGGTTTCCGCCGGGCCCGGCCGTTGAGCATCGCGAGAGCGAGGCAGACGGACGGGAACGGCTAGGGGTTAAGTCGCGCTCAGGAAGCGCGGCCGGGCAACTTCATCGGCCCGAACCCGACAGCTCACCTCGCAGGCGTCGGTGAGGGGATCACTCATGCTGTTTTCCAGCAAGGGCAAGCACCGCCGCCCGTCCAAGGCCACCCGTGTCGCCACGCTCGCCGGCGTCACCGGTGTCGCGGTCGCGGCCCCGCTGATGGCCGCAGGCCAGGCCTCCGCCGCGACGAACCAGGAGTGGGACGCCGTCGCCCAGTGCGAGTCCGGCGGCAACTGGTCGATCAACACCGGCAACGGCTACACGGGCGGCCTGCAGTTCTCGTCGTCCACCTGGGCCGCGTACGGCGGCACGAAGTACGCGCCCAGCGCCGACCAGGCCTCCAAGGCCCAGCAGATCGAGATCGGCGAGAAGGTCCTCGCGGGGCAGGGCAAGGGTGCCTGGCCGTCCTGCGGCGTCGGCCTCTCGGGCGCGTCCAACGAGGGTGGCGGTGCGCAGGAGAGCGCCCCGCAGCAGACCCAGGAGCAGCCGAAGAGCCAGCCCAGCGCGCAGACCGAGCAGCCGCAGCAGCAGGCCCCCAAGAAGGCCGAGGCCGCTCCGAAGGCCGAGTCCAAGAAGACCGTCGAGACCCCGACCGGCAAGACGGTCAAGAAGGGCGACGGCGAGTACAAGGTCAAGAAGGGTGACACCCTCTCCAAGATCGCCGAGGCCAAGGACGTCAAGGGCGGCTGGCACAAGGTGTACAAGCTCAACGGCGACATCATCGACAACGCCGACATGATCTACCCGGGCCAGCAGCTGCACCTCAGCTAAGAGCTGAGGAGGCAGGCAGGCGGCACCTGGCGGTCGCGCCCCCCGGCGGAGGCGCGACCGACGGAGCTGGTGACGCCCGCACGTACTGCCGGTCCACCCCCGTCCCCACGGGTCCACCCCGTCCCGGTGCGCGTATCCCCCGTACGCACCGGGGCGGGGTTCTTTTGCCCTCCACGCTTTGTTCCGTTCGGAAACATTTTGCTCTCGGTTTGTCCACAGGGCGGTCGCCCGGCTGGCTCTTGTCCGGGAGCCGGTTAGGCTCGTGTCCGCGAGGCCAACGCCCCGCGTACCCGCGTCACATCCCAGAAGGAGATGCTCGTGCCGTCCATCGACGTCGTCGTAGCCCGGGAAATCCTGGACTCCCGAGGCAACCCCACGGTCGAGGTCGAGGTCGGCCTCGACGACGGCAGCACGGGTCGTGCCGCCGTTCCGTCCGGTGCGTCCACCGGTGCTTTCGAGGCCATCGAACTCCGTGACGGTGACCCCAACCGTTACATGGGCAAGGGCGTGGAGAAGGCCGTCCTCGCCGTCATCGAGCAGATCGGCCCGGAGCTCGTCGGGTACGACGCGACCGAGCAGCGCCTGATCGACCAGGCGATGTTCGACCTCGACGCCACCGACAACAAGGGCTCGCTCGGCGCCAACGCCATCCTCGGCGTCTCGCTGGCCGTCGCGCACGCCGCGTCGGAGGCCTCCGACCTCCCGCTCTTCCGCTACCTCGGCGGCCCGAACGCGCACCTGCTGCCCGTTCCGATGATGAACATCCTGAACGGCGGGTCGCACGCCGACTCGAACGTCGACATCCAGGAGTTCATGATCGCGCCGATCGGCGCCGAGTCGTTCTCGGAGGCCCTGCGCTGGGGCACCGAGGTCTACCACACGCTGAAGAAGGTCCTGAAGGACAAGGGCCTCTCCACCGGCCTGGGCGACGAGGGCGGCTTCGCCCCGAACCTGGACTCCAACCGCGCCGCGCTCGACCTCATCCTCGAGGCCATCAAGCAGGCCGGTTACGTCCCCGGCGAGCAGATCGGCCTCGCGCTCGACGTCGCCGCGTCCGAGTTCTACAAGGACGGCAAGTACGAGTTCGAGGGCAAGTCCCGCTCGGCCGCCGAGATGACCGAGTACTACGAGGAGCTCGTCTCCTCGTACCCGCTCGTCTCCATCGAGGACCCGCTGTTCGAGGACGACTGGGCCGGCTGGAACGTCATCACCGAGAAGCTCGGCGACAAGGTCCAGCTCGTGGGCGACGACCTGTTCGTCACCAACCCCGAGCGCCTGGCCCGTGGCATCGAGGAGAAGTCCGCGAACGCCCTCCTGGTGAAGGTCAACCAGATCGGCTCGCTGACCGAGACCCTGGACGCCGTCGAGATGGCCCAGCGCAGCGGCTTCAAGTGCATGATGTCGCACCGCTCCGGTGAGACCGAGGACGTCACCATCGCCGACCTCGCCGTCGCCACCAACTGCGGCCAGATCAAGACCGGCGCCCCGGCCCGCTCCGAGCGCGTCGCCAAGTACAACCAGCTGCTCCGCATCGAGGAGATCCTCGACGACGCGGCCGTCTACGCGGGCCGCAGCGCGTTCCCCCGCTTCAAGGGCTGAAGACCTCCGGTCCTCGGCTCCGCTGAGTAGTTACCTACGTCCCCGTACTCGGTCCCGTACCGTGTGCGGGGACGTACGTACGTATCGGGGAGGCGGCACACATGGCCGTGAAGGACCGCGACCGGTTCTCCACCGCGACCAGGCTGCGGCTGCTCGGCGAGCAGACCGCGGAGCGTGTCTACCGCTCCCAGACCAAGCGCCAGGCACGCCGCTCCCGGCTGACGGGACGCGCCGCGCTCCTCGCGCTCGTGCTCTGCTCGCTGGTTGTCGCCCTCGCCTACCCGATAAGGCAGTACGTCTCCCAGCGCGCGGAGATCGCCGACCAGCGCAAGGAGCAGGCCGAGCGCCGCGAGAACGTCGAGAGGCTGAAGGACGAGAAGGCCCGCTGGCGGGACGACGCGTACGCGGAGCAGCGCGTCCGGGACCGGCTGCACTATGTGATGCCGGGCGAGACCGGCTTCACGGTGGTCGACCCCGAGGCGGCGAAGAACCAGCGCTCCGACCAGGGGGCGGCCGCCAGGCCCTGGTACTCGAACGTCTGGGACGGCGTCGACAAGGCGGACCGTCCGGCCGACGACGACTGAGCCCGACCGCACTCGCGCCGTCCGGGCTCGACAGAACCTCTACGGAACCGATCGAAAGACAGGCATGGAAACGCCCCCGCCGACCACCCCGCGCACCGAGCCCACCGACGCCGACGTCGAGGCCTTCAAGCAGCAGCTCGGCCGCCCGCCGCGCGGCCTGCGGGCCATCGCCCACCGCTGCCCGTGCGGGCAGCCGGACGTCGTCGAGACGGCGCCGCGCCTTCCGGACGGGACGCCGTTCCCGACGACGTACTACCTGACGTGTCCGCGGGCCGCCTCCGCGATCGGCACCCTTGAGGCCAACGGCGTCATGAAGGAGATGTCGGAGCGGCTGACGAAGGACCCCGAGCTGGCCGCCGCCTACCGGGCGGCGCACGAGGACTACATCGCGCGCCGTGACGCCATCGAGGTCCTGGAGGGCTTCCCGAGCGCGGGCGGCATGCCGGACCGCGTGAAGTGTCTGCACGTCCTGGTCGGCCACTCGCTGGCCGCGGGACCCGGCGTGAACCCGCTGGGCGACGAGGCCATCGCGATGCTGCCGGAGTGGTGGCGCAAGGGCGCGTGCGTCTCGACGAGCGAGGAAGAGCGCGCATGACCCGGGTGGCAGCCATCGACTGCGGCACGAACTCCATCCGCCTCCTGGTGGCGGACGCGGACCCGCGGACCGGCGAACTGGTCGACCTGGACCGCAGGATGACGATCGTCCGCCTGGGCCAAGGGGTCGACAAGACGGGCCGCCTGGCCCCGGAGGCGCTGGAACGCACCTTCGCCGCCTGCCGCGAGTACGCCGAGGTCATCAAGGAGCACGGCGCCGAGCGCCTCCGCTTCGTGGCGACCTCCGCGTCCCGCGACGCCGAGAACCGCGACGACTTCGTCCGCGGTGTCCTGGACATCCTCGGCGTCGAGCCGGAGGTCATCAGCGGTGACCAGGAGGCCGAGTTCTCCTTCACCGGGGCGACGAAGGAGCTGGCGGGCAGCGACCACCTGGCCAAGCCCTACCTCGTCGTCGACATCGGCGGCGGCTCCACGGAGTTCGTCGTCGGCGACGACGAGGTCAGCGCCGCCCGCTCCGTCGACGTCGGCTGCGTACGCCTCACGGAGCGGCACATCCGCACCGACCCGCCCGCGCCCGCCGAACTGGACGCCGTCCGCGCCGACATCACGGCCGCGCTGGACCTGGCCGAGCAGACGGTGCCGATCGGTGCGGCCCGCACCCTGGTCGGCCTCGCGGGATCGGTGACGACGGTGGCCGCCATCGCGCTCGGCCTGGACGCGTACGACTCCGCGGCGATCCATCACTCCCGTGTCTCCTACGAGCAGGTGAGCGAGATCGCCGCCCGCCTGGCACGGGCCACGCACGACGAGCGGGCCGCCATCCCGGTGATGCATCCGGGCCGCGTGGACGTCATCGTGTCCGGCGCGCTCGTCCTCCTGTCGATCATGGACAGGACCGGTGCCCGGGAGGTCGTCGTCAGTGAGCACGACATCCTCGATGGCATCGGCTGGTCGATCGCCTGAGCACGTCATGTAGCGTCTGAGCGGCTGTTGAGGGGCTCGAAGGACCCGGCGGCGACACGCCGTCGGGAAACTTCGTGAAGTTCTTCACAAGGAAATCGGCTCGGTTGGACGATGTTCAGGGGTTCTGGACCCCTAAAAGTGCCCCCAGAGGCCCCCGCGACCCACGACAGTGAAGGTTCGCGAGTGTGTCCGGAGGGTGAACCGGCCGAGTGGTCCAGTGCGGCGGAAGGGTCAGAGCGGCAGCTCACAAGGGGTGCACAACGACTTGGGCTGTGGCGTGGTTCCCCTGGGGCGTCATGACCTGCGTCACGTGGGCGGCGAAGTGTAGCAGAGGGTGTACCCATGCTTGTGAAGGGGCGCACGAGCGACCCCTGCCGGGCAGGTGGATACTCGATGGCATGAGCACCACGGAGCGTCCCAGGATCCTCGTAGTAGGCGGTGGGTACGTAGGCCTGTACGCAGCTCGGCGCATCCTCAAGAAGATGCGCTACGGAGAGGCGACCGTCACGGTCGTCGACCCCCGGTCGTACATGACCTACCAGCCCTTCCTCCCCGAAGCCGCCGCCGGCAGCATTTCGCCTCGGCACGTCGTCGTCCCGCTGCGACGCGTGCTGCCCAAGGCGGAAGTTCTGACCGGCCGGGTCACCACCATCGATCAGGACCGCAAGGTCGCGACGATCGCCCCCCTCGTGGGCGAGGCGTACGAGCTGCCTTTCGACTACCTGGTCATCGCGATGGGCGCGGTCTCCCGCACCTTCCCGATCCCCGGCCTCGCCGAGCAGGGCATCGGCATGAAGGGCATCGAGGAGGCCATCGGCCTGCGCAACCACGTCCTCGAGCAGCTGGACAAGGCTGACTCCACGACGGACGAGGACGTCCGCCGCAAGGCGCTGACCTTCGTCTTCGTCGGCGGTGGCTTCGCGGGTGCGGAGACCATCGGTGAGGTCGAGGACATGGCCCGCGACGCGGCCAAGTACTACAACAACGTGAAGCGCGAGGACATGCGCTTCGTGCTCGTCGACGTCGCGGACAAGATCCTCCCCGAGGTCGGCCCGAAGCTCGGCCAGTACGGCAAGGAGCACCTCGAGGGCCGCGGTGTCGAGGTCTACCTCAAGACCGGCATGGACTCCTGCGTGGACGGCCACGTGGTGCTGAACAACGGCCTCGAGGTCGACTCCAGCACCATCGTGTGGACCGCGGGCGTCAAGCCCAACCCGGCGCTCGCGCGCTTCGGTCTGCCGCTCGGCCCCCGTGGCCACGTCGACACCCAGACGACCCTCCAGGTCCAGGGCACCGACTACATCTGGGCCGCGGGCGACAACGCCCAGGTGCCGGACATGGTCGGCCGCAAGGCCGGCAACGAGAACGCCTGGTGCCCGCCGAACGCCCAGCACGCGCTGCGTCAGGCCAAGGTCCTCGGCGACAACGTGATCTCCGGCATGCGGGGCTTCCCGCAGAAGGAGTACAGCCACGCGAACAAGGGTGCGGTCGCCGGTCTTGGCCTGCACAAGGGCGTCGCGATGATCGTCATGGGCAAGGTGAAGATCAAGCTCAAGGGCCGTCTCGCCTGGTACATGCACCGCGCGTACCACGGCATGGCGATGCCGACGTTCAACCGCAAGATCCGCGTCTTCGCGGACTGGACGCTCGCGGTCTTCCTCAAGCGTGAGGTCGTCTCGCTGGGCGCCATGGAGACGCCGCGCGAGGAGTTCTACGAGGCTGCCAAGCCCGCGCCGAAGCCCGCCGTGGCCAAGGCCGAGCCGGTCGCCGCCGGGTCCGAGGAGAAGGCCAAGGCCTCCTGACCTCCGGTCACTGAACAGCCCCGAGGGGGCCGCCCGCCATCCGTGGTGCGGGCGGCCCCCTCGGGTTTTTCCTCCGCCGTATGCATGGTGCGTACACTTATTTTGCCGATCCGTGACGCGGCAACGGGACTGCGGGAGCGGCCGGTTGGTGTTTACGTGGTGTTGAGCTGTCCGGGATCGCCATCACGGAGGTGTGCACCATGCCAGACGCCGCACTGCGGCTGAAGAGCCTTGCCGAACAACTGCTGGGAGCCCCGCTCCCCGTGCGTATTCGTGCCTGGGACGGTTCGGAAGCAGGCCCGCCGGGTGCCCCCACCCTCGTCGTACGCAACCGCCGCGCCCTGCGCCGCCTGATGTGGAAGCCGGGCGAGCTGGGCCTCGCCCGCGCCTGGGTGGCCGGTGACCTGGACGTCGAGGGCGATCTGTATGCCGCGCTCGACCGGCTCGCCGGGTTCATCTGGGAGCGCGACGAGGACGCCAAGAGCCTGCGGGAGTCCCTGCGCGACCCGGGGTTCCGCGCCGCGGCCCGCACCCTGATCGGCCTCGCCGCGCCCTTCCTGCCGCCCGCCCCGCCGCCGGAGGAGATGCGCGGCCGTGGCCGTCTGCACTTGCACACCAAGGGCAGCGACCGCCAGGCCATCAGCCACCACTACGACGTGGGCAACGACTTCTACGAGCTGGTGCTCGGCCCCTCGATGGTCTACTCGTGCGCCTACTGGGGGGCCCATGAAGGGGAAGCCTCGACCCTGGAGAACGCCCAGCGCGACAAGCTCGAACTCATCTCCCGCAAGCTCGCCCTGAAGCCCGGCATGCGGCTCCTGGACGTGGGCTGCGGCTGGGGCTCCATGGCGATCCACGCGGCCCGCGAGCACGGCGTCTCCGTCGTCGGCGTCACGCTCTCCCAGGAGCAGGCCGCGTACGCCAGGAAGCGCATCGCGGAGGAGGGCCTGACCGACCGGGTCGAGATCCGGGTCCAGGACTACCGCGACGTGCGCGACGGGCCGTACGACGCGATCTCCTCGATCGGTATGGCCGAACACGTCGGCGCCGAGCAGTACTTGGAGTACGCACGCGACCTGCACGCACTCCTCAAGCCCGGCGGCCGGCTCCTCAACCACCAGATCGCGCGCCGCCCGCAGACCGACGAGTCGACGTACGAGGTCGACGACTTCATCGACGCCTACGTCTTCCCCGGCGGCGAGCTCGCCCCCATAGGATCCACCGTCGGACAGCTGGAGCGCGCCGGGTTCGAGGTGCGCGACGTGGAGGCCATCCGCGAGCACTACGCCCTCACCCTGCGCAGCTGGGTCGCCAACCTGGAGGCCCACTGGAAGGAGGGCCAGCGGCTCACCTCGCCGGGCCGCGCCCGCATCTGGCGCCTCTACATGGCGGCCTCCGCGCTCGCCTTCGAGCGCAACCACATCGGCGTCAACCAGGTCCTCGCGGTGAAGACCCCGGAGATCGGCACCTCCGGGATGCCGCTGCGGGCCCGCGCCTGGCAGTAGGACGCAGACGAGTGGGGCCCCGGACGGAGGTTCGTCCGGGGCCCCACTCCTGTCGCCTGCCGCCAGGCGCTACTCGCTCTTGATCGCCATCAGCGGGTTCAGCCGCGCCGCGCTGCGGGCCGGCCACACCGCGGCGAGGACACCGACCAGGGCCGCGATCGCGAGGAAGATCGCGATACGGCCGACCGGGATCTCCATCGTGTACGTCTTCAGCGAGCCGACGATGCTGTTGCCCGCGGCCCAGCCCATGAAGATGCCGAGACCGATGCCGAGCACCGCGCCGAACAGGGAGATGATGACCGCCTCCAGGCGCACCATCTGCTTGACCTTCGCGCGGTCGAGGCCGATGGCCCGCAGCATGCCGATCTCGTGCTTCCGCTCGAAGACCGACATGGCCAGGGTGTTGATGACGCCGAGCACCGCGATCAGGATGGCCATCGCCAGGAGGCCGTAGAGCATGTTCAGCATCAGGTTGATCGCGCCACCGATCTCGTTGCTGAGCCCGTCCTTGTCCTGGATCTTGATGGCGGGGTTGTCGCCAAGGGCCTTGACGATGGCATCCTCCGAGCGGTCGGAGACGCCGCCCTTCATCTTCACCAGGACCTGCTGGTCGGTGATCTTGGACAGGTGCGCGTCGACCACGGCGAGCGGCGTGTACAGGCCCTTGAGGAACTCGTTCTGCTCGTAGACACCCGCGATCTTCAGCTTGACCGTCTTGTCGTCGTCGAACTTCACCGGGACGGTGTCGCCCGCCTTCAGGCTCTTCTTGTCCGCGGTCTCCTTGTCCAGGAGCGTGGAGTTCCCGCTCAGACCCGCGAGGGACCCGCTGGTGAAGTCCAGGCTCACCAGCTTGCCGAAGTCCTGCGCGTCGACGCCGTGGACCGAGGCGTACGAGCCCTCGACATCGCCCCAGCCCTCGCGCAGCGGGCTGCTCGCCTCGACGTCCGGGAGCTTGTCCAGCTTCTCGCGGACCTCGGGGGTCAGCGGCTGGTAGTTCGCCATGGAGACGGTGTAGTCGGCCTTCATGGAATCCGCGGCCATCTTGTTGATGGCCGTGCTCATGGAGGTCGCGACCACCGTCATCGCCGTGATGAGGGTCAAGCCGATCATCAGGGCCGCGGCGGTGGAGGCCGTGCGGCGCGGGTTGCGCACCGCGTTGAGCCGGGACAGCTTGCCCGGCACGCCGAACGGCTTCAGGAGCGGGGCCGACGCGGCGATGAACGGGCGCGACAGGAGCGGGGTGAGGACGATGACGCCGATGAGGATCGTGGCGGCGCCGGCGGCCATCACGTAGTTGTCGTCCATGAGGAGCATGACTACGCCGATGGCGACGATGATCGAGCCGATGATGTTGCGGACGACGAGACCGCGCATGGTCGGCGTCGCGTGGACGCTGTTCATCGCGGCGACCGGCGGGATCTTCGCAGCGCGGCGGCCCGGCAGCCAGGCGGCCAGCATGGTGACGACCACGCCGATGATCAGGGCGACGACGATCGTGGTCGGGGCGATGATGATCGGTCCGTCGGGCAGCGAGGCGCCCGCGGAGTTCATCAGGGACTCCAGGCCGAGGGCCACGCCGATGCCGAGCGCGAAGCCGGTCACGGCGGCCACCAGGCCCACGATGAACGCCTCGATGAGCACGGAGCGCGTCACCTGACGGCGCGAGGCGCCGACGGCGCGCATGAGCGCGAGCTCCTTGGTGCGCTGGGCGACCAGCATGGTGAAGGTGTTGGCGATGATGAAGATGCCGACGAAGAGCGCGATGCCCGCGAAGATCAGCAGGACCTGGCTCATCGACTTGGTGTCCTGCTCGATCATCTCGTCCTGGTCGTCCGAGAGCTGGCCGCCGGTGACGGCGTCCGTCTCCTTCGGCAGGATCTTCTCGACCGTGCTCTTCAGCGCGGCCTCGGAGGTGCCGGCGGCGGCCTTCACGTCGATCTCGTCGTACTGGGTCTTGGCGAGGACCTTGAGCGCGGTGTCGTTGTCGAACACCACCAGGCTGCCGCCCGCGAGGACACTGCCGTCCTCGGTGTCGAAGACGCCGCTGATCCTCGCCTTCTTCACCGGTCCGTCGGTGGAGTAGCGGACCGAGTCGCCGACCTTGTAGCCGGTGCGCTCGGCGGTCCTGGAGTCCAGCGCGAGGTCGCCGGCGGACTTGGGGGCCGCGCCGTCGGTGAAATCGTAGCGGGGGTCCTTGCCGTCCTTGCCGGGGAAGTAGTTGGCGCCGGTGGTGCCCCACTCGCCGCCGACCAGCTTGCCGTCCTTGTCGGCGAGCGCGGTGAACCCGGAGACGGTCCCGATCGCCGAGTCGGCGCCGGGCAGGCCCTGCGTCTTCTTGAGGAAGGCGTCGGTCAGGCGCGGCGGCTTCTTGGCCTCACCGCTGTCGTCGCCGCCGTAGGAGGAGCCGTCGCCCTGGATGGCGACGGAGACGTGGTCGAAGCTCTTCGCTGACTTGTTCTTGTAGGCGTTGCCGAAGGTGTCGGTGAAGACGAGGGTGCCGGAGACGAAGGCGACGCCGAGCATGACGGCGAGCACGGTCATCAACAGCCTGGCCTTGTGCGCGAGCACGTTGCGCAGGGCGGTACGGAACATGGGTGTCTGTCCTGGTGGGGGAGAAGGCGGACGAGTAGCGGAGGGGCGCGAGGGCGCGGTGTCGGCTAGCTGGTCCGGCCCTTCGCGTCGAAGTCCTTCATCCGGTCGAGGACACCGTCGGCGGTCGGCGAGAGCATCTCGTCGACGATCCGCCCGTCGGCGAGGAAGATCACGCGGTCCGCGTACGCCGCGGCCACCGGGTCGTGGGTGACCATGACGACGGTCTGGCCCAGTTCGCGCACGGAGTTGCGCAGGAAGCCGAGGACCTCGGCGCCCGAGCGCGAGTCCAGGTTTCCGGTCGGCTCGTCGCCGAAGATGATGTCGGGCCGCGAGGCGAGCGCGCGGGCCACGGCGACGCGCTGCTGCTGGCCGCCGGAGAGCTCGGTGGGCCGGTGGCTGAGCCGCCCGGCCAGGCCGACCATGGAGATGACCTGCTCCAGCCACTGCTTGTCGGGCTTGCGGCCCGCGATGTCCATCGGAAGCGTGATGTTCTCCAGGGCCGTCAGCGTCGGCAGGAGGTTGAAGGCCTGGAAGATGAAGCCGATCTTGTCCCGGCGGAGCTTGGTGAGCTGCTTGTCCTTGAGGGTGGACAGCTCGGTCTCGCCGATCCGTACGGAGCCGCCGCTGAAGCTGTCGAGGCCCGCGACGCAGTGCATCAGGGTCGACTTGCCGGAGCCCGAGGGGCCCATGATCGCGGTGAACTCGCCCTGCCGGAAGTCGACGGAGACATGGTCCAGGGCGACCACCTGGGTCTCGCCCTGTCCGTACACCTTGGAGAGGTCCGTGGCGCGTGCGGCCACCGCGGTGGTGCGGGCGGCGAAGGGGGTGGTGGTCACGGGGCGGTGCTCCTGTCGGGACGACGAGTGGGGACGTACTCCATCGTCCTTGCGGAACCGGGCCGTGTAGTCAGCCGTTGTTCTGGTTCCGGGGGCCCTCTCCAGTCGGACCCCGAGCGCCCGTGTCATACCTGGGGATGACCTCCGCCCCTGAGGCGGGTACCACCCGCCAGTGACCCGCGGACGCCACGGAGGCGGCTAAATTCCGTCATTCCGTCCCGGAGCCCCCACACCCGTGGAAAGGCCTCCGGCATGTACCGATGGGCTGTACCGGTGGCTGATGCACCCTCAGACGTCAATAAAATAAGACAACATCGGGCTGTTGTTCCGCTGTTCGGGGGACGCTCCCCGATAGGGTCGAATCACTTGATGCGGAGCCCACGGCCTGCCCGGATGGTGGAATGCAGACACGGCGAGCTTAAACCTCGCTGCCCCTAGCGGGCGTGCCGGTTCAAGTCCGGCTCCGGGCACCTCCGCCAAGGCGTCAGCGGTCATGTGCGCCACGGCATCAGCGCGCCGTTGAAGCGCGCCGCGGTATGCAGGTCCGCCTCGATCGCCGCCGCCGTCTCGCGCAGCGCGGGAAGCAGCACCCCGATGGTCTCGTCCAGCGGGGCGGTGCCCGCGTGCTGGGCCACGTTCAGGGCGGCGACCACCCGCCCCGCCGCGTCCTTGACCGGTACGGCGACCGACCGCAGGCCCTCCTCCAGTTCCTCGTCCGCGGTGGCGTAGCCGTCGGCGGCCGCCCGCTCCAGGACGCGGTGCAGTTCCGCCGGGTCGGTGACGGTGCGCCGGGTGAGGGAGCGGGGCGGGGCGGCCTTCACGAGGCGCGCGCGGTCCGCCTCCGGGAGCCCGGAAAGCAGGACCCGGCCCATGGCGGTGGGGTAGGCGGGGAAGCGCGTGCCGAGCGTGATGTGGACGCTCATGACGCGCACCGTGGCCGCCCGCGCCACGTACAGGATGTCCGTGCCGTCGAGCACCGTCACCGACGCCGACTGGTGCACGCGGCCCGTCAGTTGGCGCAGATGCGGCTCGGCGATGTCGGCGAAGCCGAGGCGGGACAGGCGCGCGAAGCCGAGCTCCAGGATGCGGGGGAGCGGGCGGTAGAGGCGCCCGTCGTGTGCCGCGTACCCCTCCAGTTCCAGGGTGTGCAGGCAGCGGCGCGCGGTGGCCCGTGGCAGGCCGGTGGCGGCGGCGATCGCGGTGAGCGGGAGGCCGTCGCCGTGGGCCCGGCCCAGGGCGCGCAGGACGGCGAGGCCGCGGGCGAGCGACTGGAGGAAATCCGGGCCCAGTTCGGCCTTCGCGTCAACCGTGTGCACCGGCTGACCGAGCGTCAACTCGCTGGCCCCGTACGGCGATGTGGCGGGCGGCAAGGACTCCAGGTGGGCGGCCTCCTCCCGCAGGCGCGGCAGCACGAGTTCCGCCAGGCCCTGCGCCGTGTGCCTGCTGGTGTGGCTCACCGCGGACAGGGCGTACCGGACGCGGCCCGCCGCGTCGCGCACCGGGACCGCCGTGGCGATCAGGCCCGGCTCGATCAGCTGGTCGTCGAGCGCCCAGCCCGTCACGCGCGAGCGCTCCACGCGGTCCGCGAGGTCCGGCGGCGGGGACGCGGGTCCTGGCGGCAGCGCGGGGAAGGCGGACCCCTCGGGGTCGGCGGCCGTGCGTGCCCGCCACGCCGCCCACGCCGCCTCGTCCCACTCGGCGGCGAACAGCGCGCCCGGCGCGCACCGTTCGGCGGGCAGCAGATCGCCGATGCGGAAGGCCACCGACATCGCGCGGCGCCGCGCCGCCTGCGTGACGAAGCGGACGCCGTTGCCGTCCGGCACCGCGAGGGACACCGACTCGTCAAGATCGTCCGCGAGCCGTGCGGTGCGCGCGGCGACCTCACCGCTCAGCCCGCTCGCCGCGAGGTAGGCGTTGCCGAGCTCCATCAGGCGGGGCGTCAGGTGGAGTTCCTGGCCCTGCTCGCGCACGTAGCCGAGGCGGCCCAGGGTCGCCACGACCCGGTCCACCGTGGAGCGGGCGAGGCCGGTGGCGCGCACCAGGTCGCCCGCCCTGACCTGTTCGGCGACGGCGAGGGCGCGCAGCACCGCGAGGCCGCGCTCCAGGGGGCGTACGGACTCTTCTGGCATGGCGCCGCTCCTCGCACGGTGGGAAACCGGCCGCCCCGCAACCGTTGACAGCCGCTGGGTCCGGTCGGAGACTCCCGTCAGCACATTATGAACGAAAGTTCACCAGGCGAACAAGTGGAGGGGTCGGCCGATGCGCACCACCGTCGGAATCATCGGAGCCGGACCGGCGGGCCTGCTCCTGGCCCGCCTGTTGCACAACGCCGGCATCGACTCCGTCGTCCTGGAGACCCGGGACCGCGCCTACGTGGAGCAGCGCCAGCGCGCCGGAATCCTGGAACAGGGCACCGTCGACGTCCTGCGCGAGGCCGGAGCCGCCGCCCGCATGGACCGCGAGGGCATCCCGCACGACGGCATCGAGCTGCGCTTCGACCGCCGCAGGCACCGCGTCGACTTCCCCGCCCGGACCGGCGGCCGGTCCGTGATGGTCTACGCCCAGACCGAGGTCTGCAAGGACCTCATAGCCCTCCAGCTCGCCGCCGGGGGCCCGCTGCTCTTCGAGGCAGAGGCACTCGCCGTCGAGGGCGCCGGGACCGAGCAGCCGCGCGTCCGCTTCCGCCACCAGGGCCGTGAGGACGTCCTGGAGTGTGACTACGTGGTGGGCTGCGACGGCTCCTGGGGCGTGGCCCGCAAGGCCGTGCCCGCCGACGTCTCCCGGGTCTTCGAGCGGACGTACCCCTTCGGCTGGCTCGGCATCCTCGCCGACGTGCCGCCCTCGCACGACGAGCTGGTCTACGCCCGCCACGACCGCGGCTTCGCCCTCCTGTCCATGAGGTCGCCGACCGTCACCCGCGCCTACCTCCAGGTCCCGGCGGACACCGACGCGGCCGACTGGGGCGACGAGGAGATCTGGGACGAGCTCGACCGCCGCCTGGAGACCGACGACGCCTGGACGCTGAAACGCGGACCCATCACGGCCAAGTCCGTCACCCCCATGCGCAGCCAGGTCCACGAGCCGATGCGGCACGGACGCGTGTTCCTCGCCGGGGACGCCGCCCACATCGTCCCGCCCACCGGCGCCAAGGGCCTCAACCTCGCCGTCGGCGACGTCGTCACCTTCGCCCGCGCCCTCGTCGAACTCCGCGACACCGGTTCCGACGCCCGCCTGGAGGTGTACTCCGCGACCTGCCTGCGCCGCGTCTGGCAGGCCGAGCGCTTCTCGTACGCCATGACCACGATGCTGCACCGCGCCCCCGGAGCCACCCCCTTCGACGACCGCATCCAGCTCGCTCAGCTGGACCGGATCACCACCGCGCGCTCGGCCGAGGCCGACCTCGCGGAGAGCTACACGGGCTTCCCCCTCGACTGAGCCCGCACCCCCGTCCCCCGGTAGTCCCCACTCCACAAAGAAGTGAGAGCCCCGTGACCGCTCCCCAAGGCGCCGCGCCCCAGCGGACCTTCAGATCCGTCGCCCCCGTCATAGCCCTGTGCTGGCTCGTCGTCTTCTTCGACGGCATGGACGTCAACATCTACGGCGCCGTGATGCCGCACCTCATCGACGACAAGGGCTTCGGCTTCACCCCGTCGACGGCGGGCACCATCGGCTCCTGGACCACCTTCGGCATGCTCATCGGCGCCCTCGGCTGCGGCACGCTCACCGACTGGATCGGCCGCAAGCCGATGGTGACGGGCAGCGTCGCGCTGTTCTCCCTGGGTTCCGCGGTCTGCGCGCTCGCGCCGACCGCCGCGGTCTTCGGCGGCGGGCGGTTCATCGCCGGGCTCGGCCTCGGCGGTCTGATGCCGATCAGCCTCGCGATCGTCGCCGAGTTCGCGCCGCCGCGCAGGGCCGCGCTCGCCACCGGCCTGATGATGACCTCGTACCACGCGGGCGGCATGGCGGCCACGGGCCTCGGACTCTGGCTCGGACCCGACCACGGCTGGCGCGTCGTCTTCTGGGCGGGCGTGATCCCCGCGGTCGTCGCCGTCCCCCTCGTACTGAAGTGGCTGCCCGAGTCGCCCGGCGTGCTGCTCGCCAAGGGCCGCACGAGCGAGGCCGAGGCCGTCGCCGCCCGGTACCTGCTGCCCTCCCCGACGCTCGCCGAAGCCCCCGAGGCGGGCGCCAAGGGCCGCTTCGCCGCCGTGGCCTCGCTCTTCACCCCCGGACAGCGGCTCGCGACCCCGCTCCTCTGGCTCGCCTCCTTCGCCGGACTGCTGCTCGTCTACGGCGTCTCCACCTGGCTCCCCGAGCTGATGCGGGCCTCCGGCTACTCCCTGTCCTCCTCCGTCACCTTCCTGATGGTGATCAACGCGGGCGGCATCGTCGGCATGCTCCTCGCGGGCCGGGCCGCCGACAAGTTCGGCGCGGTGCGGATCTCCGCGATCTGGTTCCTGCTCACCGCCTGCGGAACCTTCCTGCTCAGGGCGGAGCTGCCGCTCGGCGTCGCGTACGTGATCGTCTTCATGACCGGCATCTGGCTCTTCTCGGCGCAGGTGATGGTCTACGCCTCCGCCCCTTCCGTCTACACGCCCGCCCAGCGCGCCACCGGGCTCGGCTGGATCACCGGCGTCGGGCGCACCGGCGCGGTCGTCGGGCCCTGGCTGGGAGGTGCCGTCGTCGCCGGCGGCAACGCGTCCCTCGGATTCACCACCTTCGCCGTGGCCGCGGTGCTCGGAGCCGTCGCGATCTCGCTGGTGCCACTCGTCCGGCGCAGCAGCCGCACCCCGGCCGACGAGGGTGTATCCCCGACCGCACCGGGAACAGAGAGCACCGGGCCCGTCGTTCTTGGTCACAAGGAGGGAAAGATCCTCCCCAAGCACTAGGGTCTTTGTTTTGCCTACGCATTACTCTTGACCCAAAGCCACGCCCAGTGGCCATGGAGGAGTGAAATGAGGAGCAGCAACCCGGTCTTCTCGCGACGGGGGTTCAGCCGCGACAACGGCTACGCGGGCTTCGGCACGCAGCCGCAGGCCGGGGGACCCGCGGGCGGGACACAGACCCAGCAGGGCAACCCGTACGCGGGCACCGCGGGCCAGCAGGCCCCGGCCAACCCGTACGCGACGAACCCGTACGCCCAGCAGGACCTGCAGCACGGCGCCCCCCAGGCGCCCGTCACCACCGCCGGCCGCATGACGATGGACGACGTCGTCCTGCGTACGGCCACCACGCTCGGCACGCTCGTGGTCACGGCCGCGCTCGCCTGGGCGCTGCTGCCGGTGGACGACGCCAACATCAGCAAGTCGTACGGCATCGCGATCGGCGCGGGCCTCATCGCGATGGTGCTCGGCCTGGTGCAGGCCTTCAAGCGCAAGGCATCGCCGCCGCTGATCCTGACGTACGCCGCCCTGGAGGGTGTCTTCCTCGGCGTCGTCTCCAGCGTCGTGGACAACCGCATCGCGAGCGGCGCGGCCATGCAGGCCGTGATCGGCACCATGGCGGTCTTCGCCGGTGTCCTCATCGCCTACAAGGCGGGCTGGATCCGCGTCAACCGTCGCTTCTACGGCTTCGTGATGGCCGCGGCGATGGGCTTCCTGCTGCTGACCGCGGTGAACCTGCTGTTCATGGTCTTCGGCGGCGGTGACGGCCTCGGCTTCCGCAGCGGCGGCCTCGGCATCGTCTTCGGCATCGTCGGCATCCTGCTCGGCGCGTGCTTCCTGGCCCTGGACTTCAAGCAGGTCGAGGACGGCATCGCGTACGGGGCGCCGAAGGAAGAGTCCTGGCTCGCGGCGTTCGGTCTGACGATGACGCTCGTCTGGATCTACATGGAGTTCCTGCGTCTGATCGCCATCCTGCAGGGCAACGACTGACGCGTGTGACGCAACGGAGGGCCCCGCGGAACGTATGTTCCGCGGGGCCCTCCGCTGTTGTGTGTGAGTGGTCTGTGAGGGGGACAGAGGGGGTCAGAGCAGCTTGCGTGCGGCCCGCCGCAAGTCGTACTCGTGGATGATTGCTTTGGCGTGCCCATAGGCCAGGTTGTGCTCCGCGCGGAGCCAGCTGACCTTCTCCTCGAAGCGGAAGAGAGATGGGCCTTCGTCCACGGCGCGGATCCAGTCGGAGATCTCACGACCGGTGCAGTGGGGGATGCGGGCGATCAGATTGCGGTGGGTCTCCTCGGAGAAGACTTGGGACATCGGCGCCTCCGGACGCGTCGCGATGTGTTCCGTCCTTCACGACACCGTGCCTGAGCGTGGGGACGTTGGCAACAGTCCCGCCCGGGCGCATAAGGTCGCCGGGTGCTTGATACGACGCCTTTGACGGCCGCAGTGGACCAATTCGCCGACCGGTTGCGGGCCGCCCCGCAGAGCCGCCTGCAGCGGGGGGCGGCGACCGAGGCGCTCGCTCTGGCCAGGGAACTGGCGGCGTGGGCGCAGCGGATCGAGGTGCCGGACGAGGAGCCGCGGGAGATGCCGGACGCCGGGATGTTCGCGGCGGCCGACCAGATCACGGTCGCGGGGCGGGATCTGGCCCTTGTCCTCACGGACGGGGGGCAGCTCGCGGAGGCGCTGACGCTCGTGGAGAAGGCGCAGAAGCGCGCCGGGGTGTGACCGACCCCGGCGCGTGCCGGGGTCGCTCCGGTCAGACCGAGGCGATGACGCGGTCCGCCAGGATGTAGACGTTCTCGGTGCCGCACTCGAAGGTCAGCGCGTAGGCGCCGGAGACTCCGGAGCCGCCGAGCAGGACCGGGGCGTGGCCGTCGCGCAGAGCGTCGGCGAGCAGCTCCGCTGTCTCGCGGTGGCCCGGGGTCATGCAGAGCGTCGTGCCGTCCGCGAAGACGTACACGTCGAGCGTGCCGAGCGGGCCGGGGCGGACGTCGGCGAGCGCCGTGCGGGCGTCGGCCAGTTCCTCAAGACAGGCGACGGTGCGCTCGTGGTCGCCGTTGACGGGGGACTGCACCGGCACGAAGTCCGGGTGCGAGGGGTGGCGGCGGCGGGCCGCGGCCAGCTCCGGGGAGTCGCTCGCGAAACCGTCGGCCGGATCGGCGTACGGCTCGATGACCGGCTCCAGGCTGTCCGCCTCCAGCCCCGAGAAGTCCGCCTGGCGGGGCAGGAACAGCTCGTCGGCCATGTCGGAGAGGCCCGGCAGGCCGCTCAGCAGGGAGGGCGCGTCCGAGGCGTCACGGGCTTCCTGGGCGGCCCAGAAGGCCCGCGCCTCGGCCAGCTCGCGCTCCCGTTCCTCGGCGAGTGCCTCGGCGACAGCCGTGCGTATCTCGTCGGTGTCCGGTGTCGTGCGGGCTGCGGGCACGGTGACGTGTGCGGTCGCCGAGTGGCTCTGGGCCAGCTCGGTGCGCAGCGTCGTGATCTGCTTCCGAAGCCCGTGCACGGCGTGCAGGGCGGCGGCACCCACGGCCGTGGCAGCGGCCGTGGAGAGCAGCAAGGCAATAGGCAAGGCGCTCACTGACGTACTCCCGGTTTCAAGTCGACCCCCGACTTCCTACATCAGCTTGAAGCCTGCACGATCCACCTGTCAGTGCATTACGTCACGAATTGGACAGGTCTTTCGGCCCGGTGTTTATCCACAGATGTGCTCTGATCTGGGCATATGCATCTCCCCCAGGAGATAGGTCACATCCTGGGGGAGATTGAGTCACGAATCAATGGAGAGGCAGGGGTTCCGCATGGGTCCGGAGGGGCCCGGAGGGCCTCGCGCGGATCAGCTGAGGCGCTCGATGACCATGGCCATGCCCTGGCCGCCGCCGACGCACATGGTCTCCAGACCGAACTGCTTGTCGTGGAACTGGAGGCTGTTGATGAGGGTGCCGGTGATGCGGGCGCCGGTCATGCCGAAGGGGTGGCCGACGGCGATGGCGCCGCCGTTGACGTTCAGCTTGTCCAGCGGGATGTTCAGGTCGCGGTACGAGGGGATCACCTGGGCGGCGAAGGCCTCGTTGATCTCGAAGAGGTCGATGTCGTCGACGGTGAGACCGGCGCGGGACAGGGCCTGCTTCGACGCCTCGACCGGGCCGAGGCCCATGATCTCGGGGGAGAGGCCGGTGACGCCGGTGGAGACGATGCGGGCGAGCGGGGTCAGGCCGAGCTCGCGGGCCTTGGTGTCGCTCATGATCACGAGGGCGGCGGCGCCGTCGTTGAGCGGGCAGCAGTTGCCCGCGGTGACCAGGCCGTCGGGGCGGAAGACGGGCTTGAGGCCCTCGACGCCTTCGAGGGTGACGCCGGCGCGGGGGCCGTCGTCCTTGCTGACGACGGTGCCGTCGGGGGTCGTCACCGGGGTGATCTCGCGCTCCCAGAAGCCGTTCTTGATGGCTTCCTCGGCGAGGTTCTGCGAGCGGACGCCGAACTCGTCCATGTCCCGGCGGGTGACGCCCTTGGCGCGGGCCAGGTTCTCGGCGGTCTGCCCCATCGCGATGTACGCGTCCGGGACCAGGCCGTCCTCGCGGGGGTCGTGCCAGGTGGAGCCCTCGCTCTGGGCGACGGCCGCGGTGCGGGCCTCGGCGTCGGCGAAGAGGGGGTTGTGGGTGTCGGGGTGGTCGCTGGTCCCGTTCTTGCTGCGCGACACCATCTCGACGCCGGCGGAGATGAAGACGTCGCCCTCGCCCGCCTTGATGGCGTGCAGGGCCATGCGGCTCGTCTGAAGGGACGAGGAGCAGTACCGGGTGATGGTGCAGCCCGGCAGGTGGTCCATGCCCATCTGTACGGCGACGATGCGGCCGAGGTTGTGCCCCTGCTCGCCACCCGGCAGACCACAGCCGAGCATCAGGTCGTCGATGAGCTTCGGGTCGAGCTCCGGGACCTTGGCGAGGGCGGCCTGGATGATCGTGGCGGTCAGGTCGTCCGGCCGCAGATCCTTCAGCGAGCCCTTGAAGGCGCGGCCGATCGGGGTGCGGGCGGCAGAGACGATCACGGCTTCGGGCATCACGGCACTCCAGTGACGAGGGGGCAGGACTCCCTGGGAAGTTACCTGCACGTAATGCCCCGGGTCATCGCCCGGGGACTGTGATGCGGACCGCATTTGTCTAAGCGCTTGCTCAGGACTTGCTCAGCGGTGGTGCTGTCGGGCAAACGGGTGGGTGGGAGACAACCGGCGCGAAGCGCCGGGCCAGTGGGCGACGACCCGCACCGGCGCACCGGCGTGGCGTCGCACCGGCGTGACGACGGGACCGGCGTGGTGACACACCGGCCCCGCCCCGCCAAGGGCAGCGTCACTGCGGCAAGGGCGACGCGTCCGGGGCGTGGATGCGGCGGCGCCGGCGGCGTTTGATGAGGGCCCAGGGGCCCCGGGGCCCGGTGGGCATCGCGGCTGCCACCTCCGTGCCACCCTCCGAGGCGGCCTGCGCGGCAGCCCGTGCCACCGGCAGGAAGCCCTCCCGGCGGGAGACGTCGGGGCGCTCCTCCTCCGGCCACAGGCCCAGCGCGGCGCACAGCGTCGGCAGCACCGCCATCGCCGCGGTCGCGTACCCCTCCGCGGAGGGGTGGTAGTTGTCCGGACCGAACAGCTCCCGGGGGTTCGCCAGGAACTCGGGGCCCAGCAGGTCCCCGAGCGACACCGTCCGCCCGCCCTGCTCGACCACCCCGATCGTCTGCGCGGCAGCCAGCTGGCGTGACACCCGGCGGGCCATCCAGCGCAGGGGCTGGTACACGTTCTCGACCGTTCCCAGGTCGGGGCACGTACCGACCACCACCTCCGCCCCGGCCGTCCGCAGCCGCCGCACCGCCGACGCGAGCAGCCGCACGGACCGCGTCGCCGGCATCCGGTGCGTCACGTCGTTCGCACCGATCATCACCACGCAGACGTCCGGCACCCAGGACGCGGGATCGGACAGGAGCAGCGTCACCTGGCGGTCCAGGTCGTCCGACTGGGCGCCCGGCAGCGCCACGTTCCGCAGCTCCACCGGCCGCTCGGCCACCGCGGAGAGCCCCGCGGCGAGCAGCGCGGCGGGCGTCTGCCTGGCCCGGTAGACCCCCTGACCCGCGGCGGTCGAGTCGCCGAGCATCGCGAACCGCAGCGGCTCGGCGCCGTCCGGCCGGTCCGCGAATCCCCATCCGTAGCGTCCGTCCGCCCGCGGTGGAGCCGGATGCTCCCCGCTGTTCCCGACGGACCGCTTCGCCAGCTGTACCTCGGCGAGCACCACGCCCACGGTCGCCGCCCCGAGCAGCCCGATACCTCCGCCGCCGTAAGCCGCGCCCGCGGCGATCCGCCGCGCCACCCTCGCCCTCGACATGCCCTGCAGCCACCTCCTCGTACCGCCCTACATCAACTCATTGCCCCGTAAGGACGGTCGGCCAATCGCAAGCGGAGGTGAACGACTGAACGGGAGCCTTACGCTGACGGCACCCATTCGTCGCACTACATCGCAGCCCGGAGACAACGGTGCAATTCCACGACTCGATGATCAGCCTCGTCGGCAACACCCCGCTGGTGAAGCTCAACAACGTGACCACGGGCATTCAGGCGACCGTCCTGGCCAAGGTCGAGTACTTCAACCCCGGCGGATCCGTGAAGGACCGCATCGCGCTGCGCATGATCGAGGCGGCCGAGCAGAGCGGGGAGCTCAAGCCCGGCGGCACCATCGTCGAGCCCACCTCCGGCAACACCGGGGTCGGCCTCGCCATCGTGGCCCAGCAGAAGGGCTACAAGTGCATCTTCGTCTGCCCCGACAAGGTGTCCCTCGACAAGATCAATGTGCTGCGGGCGTACGGCGCCGACGTGGTCGTCTGCCCCACGGCCGTCGACCCCGAGCACCCGGACTCGTACTACAACGTCTCCGACCGCCTGGTGCGCGAGACGCCCGGTGCCTGGAAGCCCGACCAGTACAGCAACCCGAACAACCCCCTTTCGCACTACCACTCCACCGGCCCCGAGCTGTGGGAGCAGACGGAAGGAAAGATCACCCATTTCGTCGCGGGCATCGGCACCGGCGGCACCATCTCCGGGACGGGCGGGTACCTGAAGGAGATCTCCGAGGGCAAGGTCACCGTCGTCGGTGCCGACCCCGAGGGGTCCGTGTACTCCGGCGGCTCCGGGCGGCCCTACCTCGTCGAGGGCGTCGGTGAGGACTTCTGGCCGACCGCGTACGACAGGAACGTGACCGACGAGATCATCGCGGTGTCCGACAAGGACTCCTTCCAGATGACGCGGCGCCTTGCCAAGGAGGAGGGGCTCCTCGTCGGCGGCTCCTGCGGCATGGCCGTGGTCGCCGCGCTGCGCGTCGCCGAGCGGCTCGGCCCGGACGACGTCGTGGTCGTGCTCCTGCCCGACTCCGGGCGCGGCTACATGAGCAAGATCTTCAGCGACGAGTGGATGAACGACTACGGATTCCTGGAGCAGGCCGGTGACCAGCCTCGCGTCGGCGACGTACTGAGCCGCAAGGTGGGCGGCCGACTGCCCTCGCTCGTTCACATGCACCCCGAGGAGACGGTCGGCGAGGCCATCGACGTACTGCGTGAGTACGGCGTCTCGCAGATGCCCATCGTCAAGCCGGGCGCGGGCCACCCGGACGTGATGGCCGCCGAGGTCATCGGCTCCGTCGTCGAACGCGAGCTCCTGGACGCCCTGTTCGCCCAGCGCGCCTCGCTCGGCGACCCGCTGGAGAAGCACATGTCGGACCCGCTGCCGCAGGTCGGCTCCGGTGAGCCCGTCGCCGACCTGATGGCCGTGCTCGGCCGCGCCGACGCGGCGATCGTCCTGGTCGAGGGCAAGCCGACCGGTGTGGTGAGCCGTCAGGACCTGCTGGCCTTCCTGGCGGAGCAGCAGGGGCAGTAGTCCCGGGTGTGCCGGAGCCGTGGCCCGTGGGGCGAACTTCGCGGAAGTGGTACGAGCGCGACACGTTCGCGCAGCACTCGCTTAACACGGCTCCGGCACATTGGTGGTTGTCGGCGTACAGGAATTCCGGAGCGGCTCCCGGACCTCTGAACGCCTGGACGCGGCCCGGTCCTGACCCGGCCGTCGTCCCTCGCGGGGACCGCCGTCGTCCCGCCCCCTGGTGAACCGGGGGTGCGGCGGTCCCCGCGCACGGACCGCATGAACTTCCTGCCCGGCCGCAGGGCGTGACGCCCCCGCTCGCCCCTCTCAGTACCCCTGGATCTGTGCCGCCGCATGGCTCACCTGGGCCGTGTGCGTGACCCAGCCCGTGGCCGTGCGCAGGTGGAGCTGGAAGGCCGTCGGCTCGGGGGTGTAGCCCATGGGGCGGTCCGGGCTCAGGGCGAGGGAACTCTGGAGGTACGTCGACGGGGCGGTCGACAGGGTCGTGTTCGCGTACGCGCCCGTGGTCGGCCGGTGGACGTGGCCCGCGAGGACCCGGGCCACGTGCGGGTGCCGGGCCAGGACCTCCGCCAGGGCGTCGGCGTCCGTGAGGCGCATGCCGTCCAGGTACGGGATGCCGATGTCCGCCGGCGGGTGGTGCAGGCAGACCAGGGCGGGGATCTCCGGGCGGCCCGCCAGCGTCTCGTCGAGCCAGGCGAGTTGGGCCTCGCCCAGGTGGCCGTGTGGGGCGCCGGGCACGTTCGTGTCCAGGGCGATCAGCGTCAGGTCGGCGTACTCGACGGCGTAGTGCGTGGTGTGTCCGCCGCCGAGCTGCGGCTCGCCGCCGAACGCCTTGACCAGGGCCGCCGGGTCGTCGTGGTTGCCGGTCGTCACGTGCAGGGGCAGCGGGAAGCCCGCGATGAGCTCGCGCAGCTGCTCGTACTCGGCGGGGCGGCCGTGTTCCGTCAGGTCGCCGGTGATCACGACGCAGGTGGGCCGGGGCTCCAGGGCCAGGACGCGGGCGAGCGCGCGGCGCAGGCCCGCCGCGGGCTCGGCGGCCAGGGCGCCGGTGGTGAGGTGCGGGTCACTGAGGTGCGCGACAGAGGTGGTCATGGGGGAACGGTCCGCCGCCGGGCGGGGGCCGCGCCACCGGTCCCGCTCAGAGCGGAATCCGCTCACCCGGCCGGGGCCGGGCCCTGGCCCTGGCCCTCAGTCGTCCCACTCCGACTTGCGCCCGTGGTCCTTGCCGCGCCCGAAGCTCAGGCCCCGCATGGAGTGCACCGCGTTCACGCCCACGATGCCGCCCCACGTGACGAACAGGCCGGGCAGGTCCGCGTTGACCACACCGATCGCCGAGAGCGGGATCGCCAGGATCAGCGAGACGACGCCGAACCCGAACCGCTCGCCCCAGGAATCCACGGGATTGTTCGGCGCGCGGGACCCGCGGGCCACGACCATCTGCTGCTCGGCCATGTGCCGGCGCAGCCGCCGGTCGATGGTGCCGTCCAGGCGCTGCTCGACCTTCCCGAGGAACGAGTCGACCAGCGCGGACTCATACTCTTCGCCTAGCTCTCTGCGGGCGTGCAGAGTGGCGTCGAGTTCCTTCTTGAGTTCGGCGTCACGGGCTTCCATAAGCTTGTACGGTACGCAGCGGCCGGGGGCCTGACAGTGGGGCTAACCCCCCTTTCTCAGCGGGCGCCGGCCCCGGCCCCGGCGTGCCCGGGCTCCGCCGTCGGGATGTGCGACGTGTCGCGGCGGGCCAGCAGCCAGTACAGGACGGCAGGGACGACCAGGCCCACGATCCAGGAGATGTCCGCGCCGCCGAGCGGCTCCACCAGCGGGCCGGTGTAGAAGTGCGTGGCGAGGAAGGGGAGCTGGGCCAGGATCCCCACTCCGTAGACCGTCAGTGCGTCCCAGCGCCAGGCTCCGTACCGGCCGTCGGGGTCCGAGAGCGCCGGGATGTCGTAGCGCTCCTTGGAGATCAGGTAGTAGTCGACGAGGTTGATCGCCGACCACGGCGTGAAGAACGTCAGCAGGAACAGCAGGAAGTCCTTGAAGGACGTCAGGAAGCTGTCCTTGCCGAGCAGCGCCACCACGGTGCCCGCGACCATGATCAGGGCGATGTACGCCGTCCTGCCGCGCGGCGAGAGCGTCTTCTGGCCGCGGAATCCGCTGATGCTGGTCACCATCGACATGAAGCCGCCGTAGGTGTTGAGCACGTTGATGGTGAGCTTGCCGAGCGCGATCACGAAGTACAGGACCGACGCGATCAGGCCCGTGCCGCCCAGGCCCACCACGTATCCGACCTGGTTGGCGAGGAACGCGTCGCCCGCGGTCGCCGCCACGAGCACACCGAACGTCATCGACCACTGCGAGCCGAGCGCCGATCCCGACAGGGTCCACCAGAAGGTGGCGCGCCCCGACGTCATACGCGGCAGATAGCGCGAGTAGTCCGCGACGTAAGGGCCGAAGGCGAGCTGCCAGGACGCGGAGAGGGAGATGGCGAGCAGGAACATCGGCAGGTCGAAGTGCGCGTCGTTCAGGAGCGCCGAGAGGTCCACGCGGTCCAGGAGGCGGATGCCCAGGTAGATGAAGGCCAGCGCGCAGATCACGCTCGCCACCCGGCCCAGGACGTGGATCACGCGGTAGCCGATCGCCGCCACCACCGCGGTGACCACCGCGAAGACGATGATGCCGGTGGTGTCGTTCGTGTGCGTGAGTTCGGCCGTGGCCTGTCCGGCGAGGACGCTGCCGCTCGCGAAGAAGCCGACGTACATGAGGATGACGAGCAGGAGCGGTACGACCGCGCCGCGCACCCCGAACTGGGCGCGCGACTGGATCATCTGGGGCAGCCCCAGCTTCGGTCCCTGCGCGGAGTGCAGGGCCATCACGGCGCCGCCGAGCAGATTGCCGAGCAGCAGGCCGGTCACCGACCACACCACGTCGCCGCCGAAGACGACGGCGAGTGCGCCGGTGACGACCGCGGTGATCTGAAGGTTGGCGCCGAGCCAGAGGGTGAACTGGCTGAACGCCGTGCCGTGCCGTTCGTCGTCGGGGACGACGTCGATGGAGCGCCGCTCCACGAGGTCTTCAGCTGCCATGATCCGTGAACTCCCTGCTGCCTGCCGGCTTCTTGCGGATGAGCTACTTCTTGCTGATCCCGTGCTTCGCCGCCCAGTCGTTCGCGACGTCCTCGGGGTCCTTCTTGTCCTTGTCCACCAGGCGGTTGAGCTCGGTGAGGTCCTTGGTGGTCAGCGCGTTGCCGAGGCGGCCGAGTGCCTTGCGGACCGTCGAGTCGGCCTTGCGGTCGGCGATGAGCGGGACGACGTGCTGGCCGGGGATCAGGTTCTTGGGGTCGGTGAGCACGACCCACTTCTCCGCGACGATGTCCGTGTCGGTGGTGAAGAGGTTCGCCACGTCGACGTCGCCCTTCTTCAGGGCGCCCTTCACCAGCGGCCCGGAGGAGTCGAGGGACTTGAACTCCTTGAACTCCACGCCGTACACGTCCTTGAGGCCCACCGAGCCCACCGTGCGCTTCTTGACCTCGGGCGCGGCGCCGATGACGAGCTTGCCGTTGTGCTTGGCCAGGTCCGCGAGGGACTTGAGGCCGTACGTGGCGGCGGTCTCCCGGGTGACGACGAAGGCGTCGGAGTCCTCGGCCTTGCCGTAGGGGAGGATCTGCAGGCCGCGCGGCAGGACCATGGCGAGGGCGTTCTGCATCTCGCCCTCCTCGGTGGCCTTCGCCTTGGCGTCGAGGTAGTGCAGGAGCGCGCCCTGGTACTCGGGCAGGAGATCGATGTCGCCGCCCTTGAGCGCGGGGATGAGGATCTCGCGGGTGCCGAGGTTGGGGCGGACGGAGGTCTTGACGCCCTCCGCCTCCAGCGCGGCGGCGTAGAGATAGCCGAGCACCTGGTTCTCGGTGAAGTTGGCGGTGCCGATGGTGACGCCGTCCTTGCTGGAGCCACCGCCTCCGCCGCCGGAGCCGTCGCCGTTGAGGGAGGTGATGCCGCCACTGCAGGCGGCGAGTGCGGGGACGGACGCGGCGGCGAAGAGTCCGCCGATCAGGGTCCTGCGGTTCATGGGGGCCATCTGGGTTGCTCCTAGGCCGACTTGGCGGGGCGGTGGCGGAAGAGGGCGCGCTGCAGTCCGGAGAGCGCGAGATCGAGGACGACGGCGACGACCGCGACGAGCACGGCACCGCCGAGCACCTGTACGAGGTCGCGCTGGGCGAGCCCGTCGAAGACGTACCGGCCGAGCCCGCCGAAGGAGACGTACGCGGCGATGGTGGCCGTCGCGACGACCTGGATCAGCGCCAGCCGGAGCCCGGTCATGATCAGCGGCAGCGCGAGGGGCAGTTCGACCTGGAAGAGGACCTGGTGCCAGCGCATGCCCTGGCCGCGCGCGGCGTCCCGCACCTCGGGGTCGACGGCGGTCATGCCCGCGTACGTGTTGGTGACGATCGAGGGGACGGCGAGCGCCACGAGGGCGATGTAGACCGGCCACATGGACAGGCCGCTGGCCAGGAAGACCAGCACGACGAGGCCGACCGTGGGCAGCGCGCGCCCGAAGCTGGAGAGGTTGATGGCGAGGAAGGCGCCGCGCCCGGTGTGCCCGATGAGCAGCCCGACGGGGAGTGCGATCGCGGCGGCGATCAGGGTGGCGAGCAGCGAGTACTGGAGGTGCTCGGCGAGGCGGTGGCCGATGCCGTCGGACCCGGCCCACTGCTCGCCGCTCACCAGCCAGGCGCCGAGGTCCTTGAAGAGTTCGTACATGTCACGCGCTCCTCTTGCGGCGGGTCCAGGGAGTCAGGACGTACTGGAGGGTGACCAGCAGCGCGTCCGCGACGAGTGCGAGGAGCAGGGTCAGGACGACGCCGACGATGACGGGGGTGGGGAAGTTGCGCTGGAAGCCGTCCGTGAAGAGCTGTCCCAGACCGCCGTCGCCGATGTAGGTCGCCACGGAGACGAGGGAGATCGCCATGACCGTCGCGATCCGTACGCCCGCCATGATCACCGGGAGGGCGAGGGGGAGTTCGACGGTGAGCAGGGTGCGCATCGGCCGGGTGCCCATGGCCTTCGCGGCTTCCTTCGTCTTGGCGGGAACGGAGTCCAGACCCTCGACGGTGTTCCGCAGGAGCACGACGAGCGTGTAGATCGTCAGGCCGATGACGGTGGTGGTGCGGGTGAGCCCGCTGACCGGCAGGAGCAGCACGAAGACGGCGATGGAGGGGATGGTGAACAGGACGTTCGACAGGCCCAGGAGCAGTCCGCGCAGGGCGCGCACGCGGTGGGCGACGACGGCCAGCGGGAGCGAGATGAGCAGGCCCAGGAGTACGGCGGTGAGGGCGGCCTGCAGGTGGGAGAGGGTGAGGGTGGTGAGATCGTCGGTGTGGTCGGCTATCCACGACCAGTCGACGGTCATACGTCCACCGTGCTTGCCTCGGTGTGGACGTGACCCGCGTGGTCGTGGATGTCGTCCCGCGACGTGACACCCGTGAGGATGCCTTCCGCGTCGACCCGGGCGACCAGGCCGCTGGGGGCGGCTATCGACTCGTTGAGGGCGGACAGGAGCGAGTCCGTGTCCCGCAGGGGGCGTACGGGGACGTCGGCGGCTGTCGCGTCCTTGTGCCGCCAGGCCACCGGGGCGCCCGCCGGGTCGAGGCGCAGCGTCCAGGCGCCGCCCTCCGGGGCCGGGGCCTGCGGGACCTCCGCGAGCGTCGTCAGGGAGAGCAGCTTCAGGCCGCGCTCCGCGCCCAGGAAGTCCGCGACGAAGTCGTCCGCCGGGCGGGCCAGGAGCTCGGCGGGGTTCGCGCACTGGACGAGGTGGCCGCCGGTGCGGAAGACGGCTATGCGGTCGCCGAGCCGTACGGCCTCGTCGATGTCGTGCGTGACGAAGACGATGGTCTTGTTCAACTCCCGCTGGAGGCGCAGGAGTTCGTCCTGGAGCTGGGTGCGCACCACGGGGTCGACCGCACCGAACGGCTCGTCCATCAGGAGCACCGGCGGGTCGGCGGCCAGCGCGCGGGCCACGCCCACGCGCTGCTGCTGGCCGCCCGAGAGCTGGTGCGGGTAGCGCTTCCCGGCGTCGGCGGCGAGACCGACCGTCTCCAGGAGCTCCGCCGCCCGCGCCCGCGCCTTCCTGCGGCCCCAGCCGAGCAGCAGCGGCACGGTCGCGATGTTGTCCAGAACGGTGCGGTGCGGGAAGAGCCCGGACTGCTGGATCACGTAACCGATGGAGCGGCGCAGCTCGGCGGCGTCCTGCTCCAGGACGTCCTTGCCGCCCACCCTGATCGTCCCGGAGGTCGGATCGACCATGCGGTTGATCATGCGGAGCGTGGTCGTCTTGCCGCAACCGGAAGATCCGACGAGGACGGTCACGCCCCCTTCCGGCATCTCAAGGCTGAGGTCGTGGACCGCGGTTGTGCCGTTCGGGAAGCGCTTGTGGACCGTATCGAATTGGATCATGAGGAGTCCCTTGCCCGGCTGTATATCGTCATGCAGAGTTCTCGTTGACTGAATAGATTGTCAATAGCTTGTCCACGCCCCGGCGTAAATCACTGGTAACGAGTGGTCGCAGGGCAAGACTGAGCGTCCGGTTGAGGAGGAATTACGAGTGATGTCGTCTCGTATCGCGGACAGGGCGACCGACGCCAGTGACTCGGTCGTCGTCCTGGACGGCCGGGGACTGATGGTCGCAGATGTCGTACGTATGGCCGAATCCACCGCAAAGCCCGTTCCCGGCACGGACGGGATGAAGCGTGTGGAGCTCTCCTGGAACGCCGCCCGGGAAATCGCGTCCTGGGGTCGCGTCTATGGCCGCTCCACCGGCGTCGGCGCCAACCGGAATGAGTCCGTGCCCACCGAGGCGGCCTCCGACCACGGTCTGCGCCTGCTGCGCAGCCACGCCGGAGCGATCGGCGAGGAGCTGCCCGCGCGGCAGGTCCGCGCCATGCTCGCGGTCCGCGCCAACCAGCTCCTCGCGGGCGGCGCGGGACTTCGCCCCACCGTCGTCACGGCGCTCTGCGAGGCCCTGGAGACGGGCGCCTACCCGAAGGTCAACGAATTCGGCTCGGTCGGCACGGGCGACATCGCCGCCCTCGCGCAGATGGGCCTCGCGCTGGCGGGCGAGCACCCCTGGCAGGGCGAGGGCGCGGCCCCCGCGCCGCAGCCCCTCGACAACAACGACGCGCTCGCCCTGATCAGCAGCAACGCCCTCACCCTCGGCCAGTCCGCGCTCGCCCTGCACGAACTGCGCGGGCTCATCGCGGCGACGCAGGTGGTGGCGGCGCTGACCCTGATGGCCGTCGACGGTTCGTACGAGGCGTACGCGCTGCCCGTGCACGAGGCGCGGCGCCACTCGGGCTCGTACGCGGTCGCCGAACGGATGCGGCTGCTCCTCGGCGCGCCCGACCGCCCCACGCCACCGCTCGGCCGCATCCAGGACCCCTACGGACTGCGCTGCGTGCCGCAGATCCACGGGCCCGCGCACGACGCGGCGGACGCGCTCGAAGACGTCCTCACGGTGGAGATCAACGCGGCGGCCGAGAACCCGCTGATCTCGGCGGACGACATGGCGGCCTACCACCACGGCGGCTTCTACCTCGCCCAACTCGCCCTGTCCCTGGACCACTTCAGGCTCGCGGTGACGCAGGCGGCGCGCCTGTCGACGTCACGCCTCTCGACCCTGAACGAACCGGGCTTCACCCGCCTGCGCCCGTTCCTCGCGGACGGTGAACCGGCGTCGTCGGGCGTGATGATCCTGGAGTACGCCGCCGGGGCGGCCCTCGGTGACCTGCGGGCCTTCTCCGCGCCGGCGTCCCTCGGGCACGCGGTGCTCTCCCGTGGTGTCGAGGAGCAGGCCAGCTTCGCCTCGCTCGCGGCACGTCAGACGCTGCGGGCCTGCGAGGCGTACCGCCTGGTCGTCGGCTGTGAACTAGTGGCCGCCGTACGGGCGTTGAGGCAGCGTGACATGCGGCTCGACCCGGAGCTGCCGGTCGGCAGGGCCTTCGAGCTCGCGGACGCGGTGCTCGACGCGGAGCTGGCCGACCGGCCGTTGACGGATGATGTGACGGTGGCGGCCGGGCTGCTCGACCGGTTCACGGAGCTGTGGCTCGGCCTCGGGTCCGGGAGCGGAACGGCCTTCGAGGGGCACGGTGCGGTGAGGGGAACGGTATGAGTGACAGTCCTGCGGCGCGGCTGCAAGTGCTCTTCGAGGGCCACCGGCTCACGCCCACGCAGCGGCGCATCGCGCACTGCATGGTGCGGCGGGCGGCGGACGTCCCCTTCCTCTCCAGCGTCGAACTCGCGGACCTTGCCGGGGTGAGCCAGCCCTCGGTGACCCGTTTCGCGGTGGCGCTCGGCTTCGACGGATATCCGGCGCTGCGCAGGCACCTGCGGGAGCTGGCACCCGCGGAGGCGGCGGGCGAGGCCTCCCTGAACGAGTACCAGCAGGCGGTCGAGGCGGAGATCGCCAATCTCCGGCACCTGGCGGAGGTGCTCGCCGACCCGGCGCCGGTCGAGCGCGCCGGGCGGCTCCTCGCCTCGTCCCGCCCGCTGCCCGTCCTGGGCCTGCGGGCCGCCGCGTCCCAGGCGTACGGCTTCTCGTACTTCGCGGCGAAGGTCCACCCCGACGTACGTCTCCTCGACGAGGGCGGCACGATGCTCGCCGACCGGATCGACGCGGCGGTACGGGCGGGCGCCTCGGCGCTCCTGTGCTTCGCGCTGCCGAGGCATCCGCGGGAGGTGGTGGACGCGCTCGCCCATGCGAGGGGAGCGGGACTCTCCGTGGTGACGGTGGCCGACTCGGCGTTCGCCCCCGTGGCCGCGCACTCCGATCTGCTCCTTCCGGCGGCGGTCGGCACGGGCCTCGCCTTCGACACGGCGTGCGCGCCGATGCTGCTCGGCCGCGTCCTCCTCGAGGCCATGTGCGACGGACTGCCCGATGCGCAGGCGCGGTTGGAGGAGTTCGACGCGGGGGCGGCGGCGCGGGGGCTGTTCGTGGAGTGAGTGAGTCGGTGAGTGAGTGAGTGAGCGCGCGAGGGCGGGCCGGGCCCGAAGGCCCGGCCCGCCGCGTTCCTGTCCGGGGCTCAGACGTCCAGGTTCGCCTCGATGCGTTTGAGCTGATGCCGGGCCATGGCCAGATTGGCCCGGTCCTTGTCGAGGGCCACATAGAGGAAGAGCCCGCTGTTGTTGCGTCCCTTGATCAGCCGGATCAGGTGGTACTGGCTGCTGAGCGAGATCAGGATGTCCTCGATCTCGTCCTTGAGGTCGAGGAGCTCCATCGTGCGCAGTTTGGCGCGCACCACGTCGGTGTTGCCCGCCGCGGCGACGTTCAGGTCCAGGTCCTTTCCGCCGCCGATCGTGCCCAGCGCCATGCCACTGGTGTAGTCGACCAGGGCGGCGCCGATGACTCCCTCGATCGAGGTCGTCACTTCCTTGAGCGATGTCTCTGCGTTGGCCATGACTTTCGCACTTCCTTTCCGTCTGCTGGGCGTCCGCGGTGAAGGGGACGATGAGGGTGTTGAAGGTGTGGTGGGGGACATGGGTCAGGTTTCCTCCGCTCGTTCGACGGCGGCGTCGACCAGTTCGCCGATGAGGAGGCTGGAACGGCGGCCCTCGAGATGGAGCCGGCCCACGTTGACGCGGGACTCGGCGAGCAGCGTGAGCACGGCGGACGAGCCGGCCGTGTACGTGGCCACGTAGCCGCCCTCGCCGCGGATGAGCAGTTCGCGGAAGCCGCCCTGGTGCGTCGCGTCGGAAAGACGCAGGGCCACTCCGAGCGCCGCCGCGGTGAGGGCGCACAGGCCCTCCGGCTCGACGTCCGGTGCGTCCTGCGCCAGCACGAAGCCGTCGACGCTGGCCGTCAGGGCGCCCTTGAGCTGAGGAATCCTGGTCCGCAGCCGTTTCAGTTCGACGAGTACGTCGGCTTCGGCAGCCATCAGCTCTCTCCTCCCGGCGCGCTTCCAGAGCGCGAAAAACTTCATGGGCACGGGGGCCAAGTCCCTTGAGCGGCACGGACATTCACAGGGTTGCCTCCAGCGCGTCACGCACCCGGCGCAGCAGGGCGACATCCGGTTCGGCGCAGTCGTCCGGGACCGAGGCGGGGGCGGGCAGCGCGGGCAGGGCGGGCTCCGGTGCCCGCGGGGCTTCCACGAGTCCGGCCGCGGCGAGCCGCCTGACCTCGATCAGGGTGTGGAAGGACGGGCGGCCGAGGGCCCAGGCGATGGCCGTCGGTGTACGGATGCCGTCGGCGAGCCGCAGCAGCGCGTCCTGGCGTCCGGTGACCGTCTGGCCGGGCGCGGGCCGGCGGGCCACGACGGGGGAGGTGTCCAGCTCCGGACAGGGCCAGACGCTGTCGAGGAGGGCCCGGCGCCGCCGGGTCTCCCGCTCCAGGGCCTCGGCGGCCACCGGGCGCACCCGGCCGAGCCAGTGCGCGACGCCGTAACGGAACCGCGTGGGTCCGCTCGCCGGGCCGAGGACGAAGAACGCGGCGTCGAACAGCGCGCCTATGTGGCACACCTCCAGCTCGCCCGCGGTGACCCGGCCGCTGTCTATGAGCTGCTGCCCCACCTCGTTGCGGGTCCCCGCGAGCGAGAGGGCCTCCTGCCAGCCCTGCGGGGGCAGCGCGCCGCCGGCCGTGAGCAGGACGTCTATGCCCGGCGCCGCGGGGCTCTCCGCGTGCACGACGCGGCCCTCGACGAGGTAGAGGGTGCCCTGGTCGCGCAGCAGCGCGCCGGTCGCCCGCTCGGCGGCGAGGCGCATCAGCATGGGCGAGGTGGCGGCCGCGGTGATGCGCAGGGCGTTCACACCAGCACCAGCCGCTCGGAGAGGTCGCGCAGCCGCATGCGGGCGAGCGCGAGGTTGCCGGTGTGCCGGTCGAGCCAGAGGTAGAGGAACACGCTGCTGTCGAAGGTCGTCTCGACGAAGCGGATCAGATGGAACCCGGTCCTCGTGGTGAGCATGAGGTCCTCGACGGGGAGCCCCTTGCGTTCGTGGTCCCGTGCCGTGTCCAGCGCGTCGTCCCTGGGCGCGAACGCCTGGTACTCGGCTGCCGACCGCGCCACCTCCGCGGTCTCGGCCGCGGTCGCCTCGTGATCGCCGCCCGGAGGATCGCCGACCGAACCGAGGGCGAGCCCGCTGGTCCAGTCGACGATCGCCGCACCGCGCGCACCGGGCAGTGTCATGGCTTCGAGCAGACACTCATCGATTCCGGGCACGCGGCTCCCCTTCCCCAGGGTTGAACCGGGTGGCCCCTACCACCCGACCGGGGGCTGAGCGCCTTCCGGTGTGAGGAAGGTACGCAGAAGTGGTGGAGAGTCCCAGGAAATGGGCACTTTCCAGGGGAACATGCCCGACCTCGACGGGATCGGGGCGACGAGAGGCTAGCTTGGGCCCATGCCTGACCGATTGTGGTGACCGGACGACCGGACCGCCCTTCCGGACGGCTCCCGGACCGCCCTCCCGGACGGCCAGCGGACTGCCCTTTCGAACGGCCCCCGGCCCGTCACCCGCCGGTCACTCCTCGCCGCGCGCCTTGAGTACCACCTTGTTCACGCCCCACAGCCCGATGCCGACGGCGATCAGCACCCCGGCCCGGATGTAGACCTCCGCCGGGCGGTCCGCGAGAGGGCTCGCGAGGATCAGTGCGGTGATGGCGCCGAGGACGGGAAGGGCCGTGGGCGCGCGGAAGTGCCGGTGGTCGACGGGGTCGCGGCGCAGGACGAGGACGGCCACGTTGACCACAGCGAAGACGCACAGCAGCAGGAACGCGGTCGTGTCGCCGAGGCCCTCGATCTCGCCCGTCGTCACCAGCCCGATCGCGAGCAGCGAGACGAAGACGATGCCGACCACCGGTGTCCGGCGGCGCGGCAGGACCCGGCCCATCGCGCGCGGCAGGATGCGTTCGTTGGCCATGCCGTAACAGAGCCGCGAGGCCATCATGATGTTGATCAGCGCCGAGTTGGTGACCGCGAACAGGGCGATCAGGGCGAAGAGTTTGTGCGGGAAGCCGATGCCGCCCGCCTTCACGACCTCGAGGAGCGGACCACTGGAGCCCTCGAGCACCTTGTAGTCGACGAGCAGCGACGAGACCAGCGCCACCAGGACGTAGATCGTGCCCGTCACCGCGACACCGATGAAGATCGCCCTCGGGAACGTACGCGCCGGATCCTTCGTCTCCTCGGCCATGTTCACCGAGTCCTCGAAGCCGACGAACGCGAAGAAGCCGAGCGCGGTCGCGCCGAGCACGCCCGTCATCAGGGCGTAGGCCGTGCCGTCGCCCGCCTCGAAATCGGTGAGGCGGGAGGGTTCGCCGTCCCCGCTCAGGACCGCGTACGCGCCGATCGCGAGGATGATGGCAAGGCCCGTCAGCTCGACGAGCGTGAGCACCACGTTCGCCTTCACCGACTCGGCGACCCCGCGCAGGTTCAGCGCCGCGAGCGCGAGGATGAAGACGATGGCGACCAGCGTCGGCGGGAGCGCGTCGGCCGTCAGTTCGCCGAGGTAGTCGCCGCTGAAGGCGAGGGCCGCGGCGCTCGCCGACGACAGGCCCGAGCACATCACCATGAAGGCGATGATGAAGGTGAGGAACGGCGTCCTGAACGCCTTCTGCGTGTAGAGGGCCGCGCCCGCCGCCTTCGGATACTTGCCGACCAGCTCGACGTACGACGCCGCCGTCAGGATCGCCACGACGAAGCCGATCGCGAACGGCAGCCACAGCGCGCCGCCGACCTTTCCCGCGACCTTGCCGGTGGTGGCGTAGATGCCGGTGCCGAGGATGTCGCCGATCACGAAGAGGATCAGGAGCTTGGGGCCGATCGCGCGGTTCAGCGCGGGTTCACCGGCGGGTGGTGTCGCGGTGGTGGGCTTGTCGGACGTCGTCACAGGATCATCTCCCCCGAGGGTGTGCCTGGAGGGAGCGTCTGCCCCGCAAGTGCCGTCTGGATGCGGGAGTTGAGGAATCTCAGAGGAAGCGACGCGCAGGAACCGGGAGGAAGCGAGCTCAGAGGTCGCGCAGGGCGTCCCGCTGTCCGCCGCCCGACTCGGCGACGATCTCCTCCAGGGTCTGCGGCTCCCGCACGGTGGCGAAGGCGACCTCTCCGCCCGTACCCGCGGCGAACCCGTAAATGCCGGGCCGGGCAAGGCTGTTGTACGAGTAGTGGTGCGCGAAGTAGTACGCGCCCGTGTCGAGCACCGCCGCGTAGTCGCCCTGTTCGAGCAGCGGCAGCGGACGGTTCTCGGCGAGCAGGTCGCCGGCGAAGCAGGCCGGGCCCGCGACGTCCTGGCCCACGGGCGGACCGCTCTTGGGCAGCCCCTTCGCGTCGAACGCGGCGATCCGCAGCGGCCAGGACGCCGGCGCGTACACCGTGCGCGCCGCCACCTGGACGCCCGCGTGCGTGACCGCGATGGGCCGGTCGCCCGCCGTCTTGGTGTACTCGACGCGGGCCAGGATCGTGCCGTGTCTGGCGAGCAGCGAGCGGCCGAACTCGGTGACCAGGCCGTAGCGCCCGTCGAGCAGTCCGGGCACGCGGGACTTCAGGCGGCGCGCGTACTGCGCGTGGGTCGGGGTCTCCTCGTCCGAGCCGAAGTTGACGGGCAGACCGCCGCCGATGTCGATGGTGTCGATCTGCTGCCGCCCGGCCCGTTCGTTGATCTCCTCCGCCAGCTCGTACGTCGCCGCGACGCCCCGCACCATCATTTCGAGCGGCATGCCCTGCGACCCGGAGTGGGCGTGCAAGCGGGTCAGCCAGGGGCGGTCGAGGTACGCCTGGACGATCCACTCGCGGGCGCCCTCGTCGCGCAGCGCGACGCCGAACTTGGAGGTCGCCGTAGCGGTGGAGAGCGCGCCGATCGACCCGCCGCCGATCTGCGGGTTCACGCGCAGGCCGACGGGGGAGCGAGTGGGGGCCGACCGCGTCATCGCGTCGATGCGGGCGAGCTCCTGCGGGTTGTCCGCGTTCACGGCGATCCCCAGGGCGAGGGCCTCGCGCAGCTCGGCGGGGGTCTTCGCGGGCGAGTCGAGGACGGTGTGCGTGGGCGGCACGCCCGCGGCCCGCGCGAGGGCGAGCTCGCCGGGGCTCGCCACCTCGGCGCCGATGCCCGCGTCGCGCAGCAGGCGCAGGACCGGGACGAGGGGCGACGCCTTCACCGCGAAGGCGTGCAGGACGGGGGTGCCGGGCGGGGTGACCGCCTCGAAGGCGGCGCGCAGGGAAGCGGCGGCCGCGCGGATCCCGGTGACGTCCAGGAGGCCGGCGATGGGGGACGCGGGGTCGACGAGGCCCTGCTCGACGGCGGCGCGGACGGCCCGGTCGCGGCGGGCGGCGGGGCCCACCGCCCCCGCTCTGTCCGCCTCGGATACGTGTGTGGTCTCCGCGCCCTGATCGCTCATGTGTTCAAGCCAATCATTCGGGACGCGACACCGCTGCCCCTGTCAACGTATTGACTAGCTCTATTCAACATCGCAGGATGTGAATAACAAGGTCACAGCAGAGCGTCACGAGCAGACCGACAGCAGAGCTTTTCGCGAGGAGGCATCGCCATGTCAGGACCCCGCCCCGTACGGGCACCGCGCGGTACGGAACTGAGCGCCCTGGGATGGCAGCAGGAAGCCGCCCTCCGCATGCTCCAGAACAACCTCGACCCCGAGGTCGCCGAGCACCCCGACAAGCTCGTCGTCTACGGCGGCACCGGCAAGGCGGCCCGCGACTGGCGCTCCTTCGACGCGATGGTGCGCACGCTCAGGACCCTCAAGCAGGACGAGACGATGCTCGTCCAGTCCGGCCGCCCGGTCGGCGTGATGCAGACCCACGAGTGGGCCCCGCGCGTCCTGATCGCCAACTCGAACCTGGTGGGCGACTGGGCGAACTGGGAGGAGTTCCGGCGCCTGGAGCAGCTCGGCCTCACGATGTACGGCCAGATGACCGCCGGCTCGTGGATCTACATCGGCACGCAGGGCATCCTCCAGGGCACGTACGAGACGTTCGCCGCCGTCGCCGCCAAGAAGTTCAACGGCACGCTCGCCGGGACGATCACGCTGACCGCCGGTCTCGGCGGCATGGGCGGCGCCCAGCCCCTCGCGGTCACGATGAACGACGGCGTCGCGATCTGTATCGACGTCGACCCGCGCGCCATCGAGCGCCGCATCGAGCACAAGTACCTGGACGTGAGGGCCGACAATCTGGCCCACGCCCTCCAGCTGGCCACCGAGGCCCGTGACGCCCGTCGCCCGCTCTCCATCGGCCTCCTCGGCAACGCGGCCGAGCTGCTCCCGCAGATGCTCGCGGAGGGCGCCCCGATCGACATCGTGACCGACCAGACCTCGGCCCACGACCCGCTCGCGTACCTCCCGGTCGGCGTCGACTTCGACGACATGCAGACCCTCGCGGCCAAGGACCCGGCGGGCTTCACCACCCGCGCCCGTGAGTCCATGGCGCGCCACGTCGAGGCCATGGTCGGCTTCATGGACGCGGGCGCCGAGGTCTTCGACTACGGCAACTCCATCCGCGGCGAGGCCCAACTCGCGGGCTACGACCGCGCGTTCGCCTTCCCCGGCTTCGTCCCCGCCTACATCCGCCCCCTCTTCTGCGAGGGCAAGGGCCCGTTCCGCTGGGCGGCGCTCTCCGGTGAGGCCTCGGACATCCACAAGACCGACAAGGCGCTCCTCGACCTCTTCCCGCAGAACGAGTCCCTGCACCGCTGGATCAAGATGGCGGGCGAGCGCGTCCACTTCCAGGGCCTCCCCGCGCGCATCTGCTGGCTCGGCCAGGGCGAGCGCGACAAGGCGGGCGACATGTTCAACGACATGGTCGGCAACGGCACCCTCGCCGCCCCCCTCGCGATCGGCCGCGACCACCTCGACTGCGGCTCGGTGGCATCGCCGTACCGCGAGACCGAGGCCATGCTCGACGGCTCCGACGCGATCGCCGACTGGCCGCTCCTGAACGCCATGGTGAACGTCGCCTCGGGCGCCTCCTGGGTCTCCATCCACCACGGCGGCGGCGTCGGCATGGGCCGCTCCCTCCACGCGGGCCAGGTCTCGGTCGCCGACGGCACCGCCCTTGCGGGCGAGAAGATCCGCCGCGTCCTCACCAACGACCCCGGCATGGGCGTCATCCGGCACGTGGACGCGGGCTACGACATCGCGGAGTCGGTGGCGGACGAGAAGGGCGTACGGATCCCGATGCGCGAGGGTGACCAGGCGTGAGCGACACGTTCCACGCCATGTGGCGTTCGCTGCGGCCCATCGGCCGCAGCGACGCCTCGGGCGGCTACCGCCGCTACGCCTGGACCGGCGCCGACGCCGACTGCCGCGTCTGGTTCCAGGCGCAGGCGGAGGCGCGCGGCCTCGACTACGAGGTCGACCGCAACGGCAACCAGTGGGCCTGGCTCGGCGACCCCGCGCGCGGCGACGCGGTCGTCACCGGCTCGCACCTGGACTCCGTCCCGGACGGCGGTGCCTTCGACGGCCCGCTCGGGGTGGTCTCCTCCTTCGCGGCCCTTGACGAACTCCGCGCCAGGAAGGTCGCGTTCAGCCGCCCCCTCGCCATCACGAACTTCGGCGACGAGGAGGGCGCCCGCTTCGGCCTGGCCTGCGTGGGCTCACGCCTGACCGCCGGGCAGCTCACTCGCGAGAAGGCGTACGAGCTTCAGGACGCGTCCGGCACCACGCTGCCGCAGGCGATGGAGGCGGCGGGTTACGACCCGTCGACGATCGGCCCCGATCCCGAACGCCTGGCCCGCATCGGCGCGTTCGTGGAACTGCACGTGGAACAGGGCCGCGCTCTCGACCTCACCGGCGACCCGGTCGGCATCGCGTCCGCCATCTGGCCGCACGGCCGCTGGCGCTTCGACTTCCGGGGCGAGGCCAACCACGCGGGCACCACCCGCCTGGTGGACCGCCGCGACCCGATGCTGTCGTACGCGGAGACGGTCCTGGCGGCGCGCAGGGAAGCTGAACTGGCGGGCGCGGTAGCGACGTTCGGCAAGATCTCGGTCGAGCCGAACGGCGTCAACGCGATCCCGTCCCTGGTGCGCGGCTGGCTGGACTCCCGGGCGGCGGACCAGTCCACCCTCGACACGGTCGTGACGGGCATCGAGAAGGCGGCTCGTGAATACGCGGACCGGCACGGCATCGACCTGGACGTGGTCCGCGAATCCTTCACGCCGGTGGTCGAGTTCGAGGACGCCCTGCGGGACGAGCTGGGCGCGATCCTGGGCCGGGAACGGAAGATCCCGGTCCTCGGCACCGGCGCCGGACACGATGCGGGTATTTTGTCCGGATCGATCCCCACCGCCATGCTGTTCGTACGGAACCCCACGGGCATCTCGCACTCCCCGGCCGAGTTCGCCGCCGAGGACGACTGCGTCGCAGGGGTGACCGCACTGGCCGACGTACTGGAAGGGCTCGCGTGCAGGTGACGACGGATACGGCGAAGGCGGATACGGCGAAGGCGGACACGTACTGGCTGGAGCACGCCTGGCTCGACACGAATGTCGAGCCGGGCGTGGCGGTGGAGGTGACGGGCGACCGGATCACGGCCGTCCGCAAGGGGGTGGACGCGCCCCCGCCCGGCGCGACGGTGCTGCGCGGCCTCACCCTCCCCGGCCTGGCGAACGCCCACTCGCACGCCTTCCACCGGGCCCTGCGCGGCACGGTCCAGGTCGGCTCGGGCACGTTCTGGACGTGGCGCGAGGTCATGTACTCGGTGGCGGACCGCCTGACGCCGGAGACGTACCACGCGCTGGCCCGCGCGGTGTACGCGGAGATGGCCCTGGCGGGCATCACCACGGTGGGCGAGTTCCACTACGTGCACCACGCGCCGGGCGGTACCGCCTACGCCGACCCCAACGCGATGGGCGAGGCGCTCATCGAGGCGGCGGCGGACGCGGGCATCCGCATCACGCTCCTCGACACGGCGTACGTGGCGTCGGGCCTGCTGACGGAGTCACGGGGCGAGCAGCCGAACCGCCACCAGCTCCGCTTCTCGGACGGCACGACGGAGGCATGGGCGGAACGTGCCTCGACCCTGAAGGACCGCGCGCACGCCCGCATCGGCGCGGCGATCCACTCCGTACGGGCGGTCCCCGCGCGGCAGTTGGGAGTGGTGGCGGAATGGGCGTCGGCCCGCAAGGCCCCGCTCCACGTACACCTCTCCGAGCAGACGGCGGAGAACGACGCATGCATGGCGGTCCACGGCCGCACGCCGACGCGCCTTCTGGCGGACCACGGGGTGCTCGGCCCCCGCACTACAGGGGTCCACAACACGCACCTCACGGACGAGGACATCGCACTGCTCGGCCGCACCACGACGGGCACGTGCATGTGCCCGACGACGGAGCGCGACCTGGCGGACGGCATCGGCCCGGCGGTCGCCCTCCAGCGCGCGGGCAGCCCCCTCTCCTTGGGCTCCGACAGCCACGCGGTCATCGACATCCTCGAAGAGGCGCGGGCGATGGAACTGAACGAGCGCCTGCGCTCGCACACGCGGGGCCACTGGACGGCGGCGGCGCTGCTGCGAGCGGCTACCGCCGGCGGCCATGCGGCCCTCGGCTGGGCGGACGCGGGCGTGATCGAGGCGGGCGCCCTGGCCGACTTCGCGACGGTGGCCCTGGACTCCGTCCGCACGGCGGGCCCCGTTCCGCGCCTGGCCGCCGAGACGGCGGTGTTCGCGGCGACGGCGGCGGACGTCCGCCACACGGTGGTGGGAGGCCGCCACGTGGTCCGTGACGGGGCACATGTGTCGGTCCCCGACGTGGCGTCGGCCCTGACGGAGGCGATCGCGGCGCTGAGAGACTGAACTTTCCCCCACCCCACCCCGCCCCACCCCGCCCCTTCCCGTTCGCGAAACCCTGGGGCTCCGCCCCCTGGGCCCCCGAGATCGCCCTTCGGGCTCTGTCCTCATTCGCCGGAGCCGCCCACCCCCACTCACCCCCCGGAGGCCCCGCATGCCCACCACCCTCATCACGAACATCGCCAGCCTCGTCACGAACGACCCCTCCCAGGGCGACGGCACCCCCCTGGGCCTCCTCACGGACGCAGCCGTGGTCCTCGACGGCGAGACCATCGCCTGGGTGGGCCCGGCCGCCAAGGCCCCCGCGGCGGACGAGACGTACGACGCGAAGGGCCGCGCGGCCATCCCCGGCTTCGTCGACTCCCACAGCCACCTCGTCTTCGCGGGCGACCGCACCCAGGAGTTCAACGCCCGCATGTCGGGCCGCGCGTACTCCGCGGGAGGAATCCGCACCACAGTCGCGGCCACCCGCGCCGCCACGGACGCCGAGCTCGAAGCGAACCTCACGCACTACCTCCGCGAGGCGCTCCGACAGGGCACGACGACGTTCGAGACGAAGTCGGGCTACGGCCTCAACACCGAGGACGAGGCCCGCGCCCTCCGCATCGCGGCGGCCCACACCGACGAGGTGACCTTCCTCGGCGCCCACATCGTCTCCCCGGACTACGCCGAGGACCCGGCAGCGTACGTAGAGCTGGTCACGGGCGAGATGCTGGAGGCCTGCGCCCCCCACGCCCGCTGGATCGACGTCTTCTGTGAGAAGGGCGCCTTCGACGGCGACCAGGCCCGCGCGATCCTGACGGCCGGCAAGGCGAAGGGCCTGCACCCCCGCATCCACGCCAACCAGCTCTCGTACGGCCCCGGCGTACAGCTCGCCGTGGAGCTGGACGCGGCATCGGCGGACCACTGCACGCACCTCACGGACGCGGACGTCGACGCGCTCGCGAACAGCTCCACGGTGGCGACGCTCCTCCCCGGCGCCGAGTTCTCCACCCGCGCCGAGTGGCCCGACGCCCGCCGCCTCCTGGACGCGGGCGCGACGGTGGCACTCTCCACGGACTGCAACCCGGGCTCGTCCTTCACGTCCTCGGTCCCGTTCTGCATCGCCCTGGCCGTACGGGACATGGGCATGACCCCGGACGAGGCCATCTGGTCCGCCACGGCGGGCGGCGCGGCGGCTCTGCGCCGCGCGGACGTGGGCTTCATCCGCGAGGGCGCCCGCGCCGACCTCGCCCTCCTGGACGCCCCGAGCCACGTACACCTGGCCTACCGGCCGGGAGTCCCGCTGGTCAGCGAGGTCTGGCGCCGGGGCGCGAGGGTGGCGTGACGGGGGCGGCCTGACGCCGATTGCAGAAAAGTCCCGCTGGATGGGCGGTATGCCCGTTATCCAGCGGGACTTTCTTGCAATACGTCGCTGCTACGCGCCCAGTCGGCCGTGCGGCCGTGCGGCCGTGCCGAGGGTGCGATCCTGCGTCTCATGAAGACCATCGGCCTCATCGGCGGCATGAGCTGGGAGTCCAGCGCCGAGTACTACCGGCTGCTCAACGAGATGGTGCGGGAGCGGCTCGGTGGGCTGCATTCCGCCCGTTGCGTGCTGTACTCCGTCGACTTCGCCGAGATCGAGCGGCTGCAGGTCGCGGGGGAGTGGGAGCAGGCGGGGGAGGTGCTCGCGGGGGCGGCCAAGGGGGTCGAGGCCGCCGGTGCCGAGCTCGTGCTGATCTGCACCAACACCATGCACAAGGTCGCTGAACAGGTCCAGGAGGCTCTCTCCGTGCCTCTCCTGCACCTCGCGGACGCGACCGCCGACGCGGTGCTGCGGGGCGGTCTGAGGCGCGTAGGGCTGCTCGGGACCGCGTTCACCATGGAGCAGGACTTCTACCGGGAGCGGCTCGCGGCGCGCGGGCTCGACGTGCTGGTGCCGGATGCGGCGGGGCGTGCGCTCGTGCACCGGGTGATCTATGAGGAGTTGTGCCTCGGGGTGGTGTGTGAGGAGTCCAGGGCCGGGTACCAGCGGGTCATCGGAGATCTCGTACGGGAAGGGGCTGAGGGCGTGATTCTGGGATGCACCGAGATCGAGCTGCTCATCGGGCAGGAGCACAGCCCGGTGCCGGTCTTCCCCACGACGAGGCTGCATGCGGAGGCGGCGGTGGCGGCGGCGCTGGAGGGGTAGTCGAGGGCAGACAGCAACCCACCCGCCTGCCCCGGACTGCGGGACAAACGGGTGGGTGGGTGGGAACGATCCCTCGCGCAGCGGCGGTTCATGCGGCCCGCGAAAACGCCGAGCGGCGAGAACCCTCACTCGTCGACGGTCAATCCCTTGCGGAGCTTGACGAGAGTGCGTGACAGCAGTCGCGAGACGTGCATCTGCGAGATGCCGAGCTCATCGCCTATCTCCGACTGCGTCATGTTGGCGACGAAGCGGAGCGAGAGGATCTTCCGGTCGCGCGGCGGCAGTTCGGCGATCAGCGGCTTCAACGACTCGACGTACTCGATGCCTTCGAGTCCGTGGTCCTCGTAGCCGATCCGGTCCGCGAGCGCGCCCTCGGAGTCGTCCTCCTCGGGCTGGGCGTCCAGCGAGCTGGCCGTGTAGGCGTTGGACGCCGCCATGCCCTCGACGACCTCCTCGTTGGAGATGCCCAGGCGCTCGGCGAGCTCGCCCACCGTGGGGGCGCGGTCGAACTGCTGGGCGAGTTCGTCGCCCGCCTTGGCGAGGTCAAGACGGAGTTCCTGCAGGCGGCGCGGGACGCGCACCGACCAACTCGTGTCGCGGAAGAAGCGCTTGATCTCGCCGACGATGGTCGGCATCGCGAAGGTCGGGAACTCGACGCCTCGGCTGAGCTCGAAGCGGTCGATCGCCTTGATCAGGCCGATGGTGCCGACCTGGATGATGTCCTCCATGGGCTCGCTGCGGGAGCGGAACCGGGAGGCGGCGAACTTGACCAGGGCGAGGTTGAGTTCCACGAGGGTGTTGCGGACGTACGCGTACTCGTGCGTGCCTTCCTCAAGTGATTCGAGGCGTTCGAAGAGGGTCTTGGACAGAGCCCTCGCATCCAGCGGACCCACCTCGTCGAACGGCGGGATCTCCGGCAGATCGGCAAGCCCTTCCAGGGCTTCCGTCTCCGCCACGGCCGTCGGGGCCGGGAGTTCCTCCGACGCGGATTCCGTGCGGGGACCCGGGATCGCGGTCTCGATACGGTGAGGCGGGATTGTCGACGTCGCTCGGTCAGTGCGCGATTCGTCGAGCCGGGGTGACATGGTGTCCTCCATCGTTCTCGGCATATGGCTGCCGATGCCAATACGTGCACTGCGGTGTGCGGCGCCTCCAAAGCCGTCAGTGTTGATTACTGTCTCTTCTACCCCTACCCGTTTCCACGGGCCGGTCGCAAGTGCGTTGTGCGGCTAAATGTCCGATTTCGGGGGGATGTTCGGGTACCCGAGCGCGTGAGGAAGGCGTAATGTTCAGGGGCGTCATCAACAGCCACGACGGTCGGAAGTGAGTGACGGAATGGACCGCGGGACAGTCGGTAGCGCGCATCGGGGCCGACTTCTGGTCGAAGTCCGGGCCGAGGGCCCGAGCGTCGTCGTGACTCCGGCGGGTGAGTTGGATCACCACACCGCCGATTTGTTGCGTGAGCCACTCGAGGCCTGCCTCGACGACGGCTTCTCGCGCCTTGTCGTCGACTGTTCGCGACTGGAGTTCATGGACTCCACCGGACTCAATGTCCTACTGGGGGCCCGGCTCAAGGCCGAGGCCGCGGGAGGTGGAGTGCATCTGGCAGGGATGCTGCCGGTGGTGGCCCGGGTCTTCGAGATCACCGGCGCCGAGGCCGTCTTTACCGTTCACGAGACGCTCGCGGAGGCGCTGGCCGACTGATCCGGCGGCCTGCTGACGGAGCGTGCCCAAGAGTTACGCGCCAGTTGTCTCTACGTGATCACTGCGTTACCAGCGTCACACGGGTCGCGTCGAAGAAGTGGGTGTTCTCACGGTTCGGCCGGGCAGGAGACACCCTGGATCCGTCGACAGCGGTCCGCCGATCAAACGTTGCCGCCATCGAACGTTGCCAAAATCAACAGCAGGAACGGCCGAGCAGATGATCCCTCTTGGAGGCCCGCTACTTGTCCAGTTCCTTGTCCAGAGTCCTCCTGTCGGTGAGGTGAAGCGCTGATGAGCACCACCCGGCCTTGTTCGCCGGGCGACCGCGGTCCGGAGTCCGAGACCGCCGTCGCGGCCGCTCCCGCGGACCAGGGCGTCTCGGCGGCCGCGGGCAGTCAGGGGCGCCAGGTCCGCAGGCTGAGCCTGAACGGCGCGAGCGGCATCGTTCCCCTCGCCCGGGACTTCGCACGCCAGGCGCTGCAGGCGTGGGGCTGGCTGCCCGCGGCGGGCGCCGATCAGCGGGCCGCCGCGGAGGACGTCCTCCTCGTGGTGTCCGAGCTGGTGACCAACGCGTGCCTGCACGCCGAGGGCCCCGACGAGCTCTGGATCTCCTCCGACAGCAAGGTGCTGCGGATAGAGGTGTCCGACCGCGGGCCCGGTCAGCCCGCGCCCCGCACCCCGCACCGCGCCGGCCGGCCCGGCGGGCACGGGATGTTCATAGTCCAGCGGCTCTGCCTCGACTGGGGGGTCGTCCGCACCCCGGGGGTGGCGGGCAAGACGGTGTGGGCCGAGCTGAGCGCACCCGTCTAGGCCCCGCTCAGTTCCCCCTTGGGTTACCCACGGTTCGTATGCGCGCCGGATCACTGGAGATCCGGCGCGTTCTTTGTCTTCCCTCGGCAGGGCCCCGGGCGTACCTTGAGCGCCCAATCTGATGTGCCGTCAGTAAATCCGCACCGCGGCACGCCACGACCGGCATGAGGGGAACTCGAGGTGTCGTACCAGAAACGCAGGGTCGCGCTCGCGCTTGCCACGGCCTTGGCCGGCGGCTCGGCGGTGCTGATGGCCGCCCCCGCCGCGCAGGCCGAGGTCCAGGACGTCAACTACCAGTGCAAGACGCCCATCGGCAACAAAGGCGCGGTATCGCCGATCGATATCAAGAGCGTCAAGAGCGGCAGCGGCTACAAACTCACCATGTCCTTCCAGAAGGGCGTCTCCTCCAGCCCCGTGGAACTGGGCAAGGGCGCGATGAAGCCGAGCGCGCTCATCAAGCTGGGCGGGGCGGAGAGCGGCACGGTGCCGGTCTCCGGGGCGCCCAACGACAAGGCGATCCCCGCCAACACCCCCATCAAGATCAGTGACCTGTCGGGGACGTACACGCCCAAGAAGAGCGGCAAGGTCACCTTCACCGCCGGTGTCCTGACCATCAAGGCGCTCGGCACGACGACGACGTGCACGCCGTCCAACAGCCCCAAGCCCTCGCTCTCCCTCGACGTCAAGGGCTCGGGCGGCGGCGGCACCACGGGGGGCACCACCGGCGGATCCGGCGGATCCGGTGACGACGCGGGCTCCGGCGGCTCGGCGAGCGCACCCTCCGGCGGCGAGGAGCTCCCGCAGACCGGACCCGCGGACTCCGCCATCGCGCTCGGCACCCTCGGCGGCACGGTGCTGCTCGCGGGCGCGGCGGGCGCGCTCTGGCTGACCCGCAGGAACCAGGCGGCCCGGTCGCGCTAGGCGCGGTGCGCGGTGCGCGGCGTCGTGGGGACGTGGTGGCCGCGCCCCCGCCCGATCTCCGCGCGCGCGTACGACGCGTTCAGCGCGCGTACGACGCGTACAAAACGTACGAAGATCCAGGAGCCGCCGATGCCGTCGCTGCTGTCCGTTGCCCGTGCCCTCACCGTGGCCCTGGCCTTACTGGTGACGGGCGTGGCACCGGCGACTCCGGTGTTCGCCGACGACTCCGGAGCGTGGTCCGTCGCGCCCTCCGCGGGAGGAGGGACCCGGCCGGCGAAGGACGGGCGGCCCTACTTCTATGGGGAGGGCACGCCCGGCTCCGTCCTGGAGGACACGCTCACGGTCACCAACCCGGGGTCGAAGCCGCGCACGGTGGAGCTGAGCGGCGCGGACGCGGACAACACGCGGGGCGGCGCGTTCTCGCTGGAGCGGGGCAGGCCCAAGGACACCGGCTCCTGGATCACGTTCGCCGAGCGCGAGGTGAAGGTGCCGCCGCGCACCCGCGCCGAGGTGCCGTTCAGCGTGAGCGTCCCCGAGAGCGCGGCGCCGGGCGACCACCCCGGAGCGATCGTCGCGCGGGAGGGAGGCCGTGACGCCGGGGTCCGCGTGCATCTGCGGGTGAGCGGTCCGACGCTGTCCGCGCTCACTGTCGAGCGCGTGCGGGCCGCGGGCGGGCGCATCTCGTACGACGTCGTCAACCGCGGCAACACGGTCCTGACCCCCAGGCTTACGGTCCACGCCGAGGGGGTGTTCGGACCGCTCCTCGACCGGCGGCCCCGCACGCTTCCGGTGGAGCTGCTGCCCGGCCGCAGGGTCAGCCTGACGGAACCGTGGAAGGACGCCCCCGCGCTCGACTCCGTCGAGGTCACGCTCACGGTGACGGCGGCGGGCGGAGCCCACGGCAAGGCCACGGCATCGGCCCGCTTCGTGCCGTGGGGAGCGGTGGCGGGCGTGGCCGCCGGGGTGCTCGGCCTGGTGGCGGCAGGCGTCTGGTTCCTGCGCAAACGGTCCGCGCACGGACGCGAGGGGACGGCGACGACCGGGGACGGGCCACCGGACGAACCTGAACAGGGCGTTACGGAGCCGGAGTTGGCGGGAGTGGGGACGGCAGAGGGAGAGCAGCTGTGAACGGCAACCCGTTGTGGGCAGTCAAGCGGTACATCGCCGCAACCGCCGTGCTGGCGGCACTGGCCTTCCTGCTGCTCCCGGCGGCGGGGGCCACCGCCGCCGGGAAACCGTCCGTCACCCTCTCCAAGTCCCAGGCGGGCAAGGGCGGTGACATCACGGTCAAGGGCAAGGGGTGGCGCCCGAAGGCCCTCCTGATGATGCTGGTCTGCGGCCAGTCGACCCCGGCCGCGGGCGTGCCCGGCGGCACGAACTCGTGCGCCAACGACATGGGCCGCGCCGTCACCACGGACGACAAGGGGACCTTCAGCAAGAAGCTTCCGGTGGCCGAGCCGCCCAAGCCCTGCCCCTGCGTGGTCCACGTGGCCACGGTCACGGGGGAGAAGGCGCAGGCGGACGCCGTCTTCAAGGTCGCGGGACATCCCGTCAGGCCCCTGCCCAAGCAGGAGGGCGGCGGGAAGCTCTCCGTCCTCACCGACACGCAGCTCGACGGCTCCAGCGGTGTCCTGACCTGGTTCGGTGCCCCGCCGTCCCGCACGTTCGTCTTCACCGTGGGCAACGTCGGCTCGGCCCCGGTCAAGGACCCCGTCTTCCAAGTGGGCACCTCCCACGGCGTGTTCGCCCCTCAGTGGGAGGAACAGCAGTGGCGCGGCACGATCGCCCCGGGCAAGAAGGCCCAGATCAAGCTCCCGGTCGAGCTATCGGCCGGGGCGCACGGCAGCTATCTCGTCTCGCTGAAGTTCGGCGGCAAGGTCCTCGCCGAGCAGCCCTGGGACGTAGGCAGGCCGTGGGGCGTCACCGTCTTCTGGATCCTGCTCTGCGTCGTCGTGCCCGCCGCCGTCTTCCGCATCGGCATGGCGGTGGTGGACAGGCTCCGCCCGGGCCGCCGCCGGGGCAGCCGCGGCTCCCGCCCCGCCGGACGCCATCGCACCGGCAGGATCGCCGAACTCACCGACCGGCTGCCGAAGTTGAGGCTGCCCCAGGGGGCGGTCGCGGCGGACGAGGCGGCCCGTACGCCCCGTACGAAGCCGCCCCGCGAGACCGGCAGGTCCGCCACAGGCGCAGGCGCAGGTACAGGTACAGGCGCAGGTACAGGCACGAACACGGGCACCCTCCCGTGGTTCACCCCTGACACAGACCCCGGCACCGGGACCGCACCCGCCGCCGGACAGCTCTCCGCACCGTCAGAGAACAGCCCGACGACGAAGGGAAACACGTGATCAGCACACGACGGAGAGCGGGCGCGGCCTCGGTCTCGCTGCTGCTCGGCGGGGCGGGGATCCTGCTGGGCGCGAGTCCCGCACAGGCGGCCGAGGTGGCGTACAAGACGGAGTGCATCCCGCCGCCGATATCGGGTCTTCCGGCGGTGCAGGGCACCACGAAGGTGGAGATCACCGCGCCGGCCACCGCGAAGGTGGGCGACGAGGTCGATGTCGTATGGAAGACCACCGAGGCCGCGTCCAAGAACCCGGACATCCTCGACCTGGACAAGGACACGGTGAAGCCGACCGGCACCATCAAGCTGGGCGGCGGCCAGACCGGCGACCTGGCGGTGGCGGGCGAGCGGGTCAATCCACCGATCAAGAAGAACAGCCCGATGATCCTGTCCGACATGAAGGGCAAGCTGAAGCTGACCAAGGCGGGCGACATCACGCTCACCCCGGACGCGTACAACATCAACGTCAGCAAACCGATGTCGACCGACACCAAGTGCACGCCCAAGGAACAGGCGAAGGCGGGCGCGACCATCAAGGTGACGGACGGCGCGGGGAGTTCGGGCGGCACGACGTCCGGTACGACGTCGGGCACCACGTCCGGAAACACGAACTCGGGCGGCAACACGGCCGGGAGTACGGGCGGCGACTCGTCCGGCGGCTCCACCGGCGGGGACGACGGCGGCAAGACCGACTTCCCCGGCAAGGAGGTCCAGACCCCCTACAAGTGCAAGACGCCCATCGGCGACAAGGACGCCACGTCCCCGGTGCAGATCAACGCCAAGAAGGACGGCGGGAATTACGCCCTCACGGTGAAGTTCAAGAAGTCCGTCATGGACAGCCCCGCCGACATCCCCGCGGATTCCGTGAAGCCGTCGATGGCGGTCAAGCTGGGCGGTGCGGACAAGGGCACGGTCGCGGTGGAGGGCCCCACGAACAAGGAGCCCATCAAGTCCGGCGACCCGATGACCATCCCTGACCTGACCGGCACGTACAAGCCGGGCGCCGACGGCAAGTCGACGCTCTCGCCCGGCGTTCTCACGGTCAAGGCGCTCGGTACGACGACGACCTGCACCCCGTCCAAGTCCGAGGTGTCCCTGGAGATCGATACCGCGGCGCAGCCCGGCGGCGCGGCCGGCGGTTCGGGTTCGGCCGGTGGCTCCGGCTCGGCGGGTGGTTCCACCACCGGCGGCGGTGGTGCGACCGGTGGCGGTCTCGCGGAGACCGGAGCCGACGACAACGGCACGCTGCGGGCGCTCGGCCTCGTGGCCGGCACGGTGATCCTGCTGGGCGGTGCGGTGTTCACGTTCCTCCCGAGGCGGAGGAACGGCCTGCGCTGAAGCCCCCGCAAGGGGCGCGGGGAACTGCGCGACCAGCCGTCGACGGCCTGTAGAGGCGTACGGTCCGGACCACGCAGACGCGTCTGCCTCCGGCGGTCCGCCGGCGGGTGCGGGCACGATGTGCTTGCTCGCGCAGTTCCCCGCGCCCCTGAAGGGGCGTCCCCTGGACGCCTCGTCAGGCGTGCCGCCGCAGCCAGCGGAGGACCGCCTGGGCGAATCCCGGGCGCTTGAGAAGCTCGCCCCCGTGGGCCGTACCCGGCTCGATGCGTACGGTGACGTCGCGCAGCCCCGCCATCGTCTGCGCGTGCGCGAGGTCCGTGGAGTGGGCGACCGGCACGAAGTCCGCCGCCGAGTGCGTGAGGTACAGGGGCGCGTCGTCCTTGCCGGAGGCGTGCGACTTGGCCACCAGGTCGACCCACTTCTTCCAGCACGGCCCGACGGCACGGTCCGGCGCACACCCCGCGAGCAGCTCCGACGTCCCCCGCAGCTTGCGCTGTGCCCCGGAGGCGGCCCGCATCCCGCCGTCCTTCCAGGCACGGTAGGGCGAGGCGACCGGCGAGAGCGCCACCACCCCGCGCACCCGCTTGCGTCCCGCCCCGTAGGTCGCGGCGCTGACGGCGAGATGTCCGCCCGCGGAGGACCCGAGCACCACGGGGGTGCCGCCGCCGCGCCGCTTCACCCACCGCAGGGCCGCGAGCACGTCGTCGCGCTGCGCGGGCCACGCGGCGTCGGAGGCGAGCCGGTAGTCGGTGTCGTAGACGGTGAACCCGCGTGCCGCGAACCACCGGGCCCGCGCGCTCCAGTCGGTGTCCCGCACCCAGGAGCCGCCGTGCAGGATCATCAGGGCGGGGCGGCCGGACCGGTCGCCGTACACGGTGATGTGCTGGCGCGCGTGACCCCCGTAGGAGAAGGTCCGGCCCGGCAACGGATCGGGTGCGGCCTCGACGGCGGCACTGGACGACAGCAACGCCACGCACAGGGCGAGGACCGGCAACGTACGACGCATGGCCAGATGCTCCACCGCCCGGCCCCGCCACCGGCACAGAAACGTTCCGCGTCACCGCCACGGGTGAGCGAACGATCTCTTGTTCGCGCGAGTGGACGAACGCGAGGGCCGCCGCACCCTCGGGTGCGACGGCCCTCACGCAGTGGTCCTACCGGCCCGCTGGGGGCGTGGCGGGCGTCAGTTGACGGAACCCATCAGTTCCTTGACCTTCTTGCGGTTCATCCAGATGCCGAGGCCCGCGATGACCGCGATGACCGCCTCGACGGTGACCGCACCCGATGTGTTCAGGTTGACCCCGAGCTGCGGGGAGGTCAGCAAGCCCGTCACGGAGTCGCCCGCGGTGACCGCGAGGAACCAGACACCCATCATCTGGGCGCTGTACTTCGCCGGGGCCATCTTCGTGGTGACCGAGAGGCCGACCGGGGAGAGGCAGAGCTCGCCGACGGTCTGGATGAAGTAGATCGCCACCAGCCACATCGGGCTGACCTTGCCGCCGTTGTTGGCGGTGTCGATCAGCGGGATCAGGAAGACGGCGAAGGAGATGCCGATCAGCGTGAGGCCGGAGGCGAACTTGACGGCCGTGCTCGGCTCCTTGCCCCGCTTGTTCAGCCACAGCCACGCGGAGGCGACCACGGGGGCGAGCGCCATGATGAAGATCGGGTTCAGCGACTGGTACCAGGAGGTCGGGAAGTCGAACCCGAGCAGGTTGTTCGTCGTGGAGCCCTCGCCGAAGATCGACAGGGTCGAGCCGTTCTGGTCGTAGATCATCCAGAAGACGGCGGCGGCCAGGAAGAACCAGACGTAGCCGGAGAGCTTGGACTGCTCCAGCTTCGTGAGCTCCTTGTCGCGCTTCATGCGGACCAGGACGGTGATCGGGATGATCAGGCCGGCGATGGTGAGCGGCATCAGCGCCCAGTCGGCGAAGTTCCCGGTCACGGCGAGGAACGTGTAGAGCGCGGCGGCCACGATCAGCCAGATCAGACCGGTGCGCAGGGCGGCCTTGCGCTCCAGCTGCGTCGCGGGCTTCGAGACGACGCTGCTCTCGCCGCTCAGGTGGCGCGAGCCGAGCATGAACTGGGCCAGGCCGAGCGCCATGCCGATCGCGGCGAGCGCGAAGCCGAAGTGCCAGTTGACGTTCTCGCCCACGGTGCCGATGGTCAGCGGGGCGAGGAAGGCACCCATGTTGATGCCGATGTAGAAGAGCGTGAAGCCGCCGTCACGACGCGGGTCCTCGGGACCGTCGTAGAGGTGGCCGACCATCGTGGAGATGTTCGCCTTCAACAGACCGGAGCCGAGGGCGACGAGCGCGAGGCCGGCGAAGAAGGACGCCGAGTTCGGCAGCGCGAGCGTGATGTGGCCCAGGATGACCACGCCGGCGCCGATGGCGACCGTCTTCCGCGGTCCCCAGAAGCGGTCGGCAACCCAGCCGCCGGGCATGGCGAGGAGGTAGACCATCGACATGTAGACGGAGTAGATCGCCGTCGCCGTCGTGGCACTCATGTTCATGCCGCCGGGGGCGATCAGATACAGCGGGAGCAGAGCCTTCATGCCGTAGAAGCTGTACCGCTCCCACATCTCGGTCATGAAGAGTGTGGCCAGTCCGCGGGGGTGGCCGAAGAAGGTCTTCTCAGAGCCAGGGGTACCGGCGGAGTCCTTCGTCAGGCTGGACGCCATGGGTCGATCCTTGTGGTTCGGGACGCGCGGCAAGAGCGTGTGCGCGCCCGGTGGGGGGCGGTCGGCACCGGGGTACAGCCGTCCACACCCCCACGCCCGGGGGGAGTTTCGCGCTCCGTGTCGAGGAGGGCGCTGGACGGTGACTCCGAGATCCACGCCCTGGCGCGTTTCACGCTCAGGGCCCGACCACAGGTCATTCCTTTCAAGGCTGGCAGAAGCCAACCCGCACATAAAAGAGACCTAAGGCCGCACAGCGGGCCAAAGGTCCTTGGGTAGTGCATCAGGCGTTGGGTCACCATACGCCACGACACTGCGGCATATGGAAGGACTTGAGAGATGGATCACAGGTTACGAAGGAACCGCCGACCCACATTTGAAGGTGATCCTTAGGATCGCACCCCATAGCCGCAGGGGGCGACCGTCAGTTGACGATCACCACGCGATCACCCCACGACGGTCCTCCGGCGCGGACTACCATCACCCCATGACCCGTGTACTGCTCGCCGAGGACGACGCGTCCATCTCGGAGCCGCTGGCCCGTGCCCTGCGCAGGGAGGGGTACGAGGTCGAAGTGCGTGAGGACGGCCCGACCGCCCTCGACGCCGGGCTGCAGGGCAGCGTCGACCTTGTCGTACTCGACCTGGGGCTGCCCGGAATGGACGGCCTGGAGGTGGCCCGCCGCCTCCGTGCCGAGGGGCACACGGCACCGATCCTCATCCTGACCGCCCGCGCCGACGAGGTGGACACCGTCGTCGGCCTGGACGCGGGCGCCGACGACTACGTCACCAAGCCCTTCCGCCTCGCCGAACTGCTCGCCCGGGTCCGGGCCCTGCTCCGGCGCGGCGCTGCCGAGCCCGCGCAGGCCCCGGCCACGCACGGCGTGCGCATCGACGTCGAGTCGCACCGCGCCTGGATGGGCGAGGAGGAGCTCCAGCTCACCGCCAAGGAGTTCGACCTGCTCCGGGTCCTGGTCCGGGACGCGGGCCGGGTGGTCACCCGTGACCAGCTGATGCGCGAGGTCTGGGACACCACGTGGTGGTCGTCCACCAAGACCCTGGACATGCACATCTCCTGGCTGCGCAAGAAGCTCGGCGACGACGCGGCGAACCCGCGGTACATCGCGACGGTGCGGGGCGTCGGCTTCCGCTTCGAGAAGAGCTGATCTCGCCCCTGGGCGCTGGACAGGCGTCCCGTCAGGGGCACGGCGGGGCCCGCGGACGCGTCTGCCTCCGGCGGGCTCCTGGCGGCTGCCGGTCCGTCGTGGCTGATCGCGCAGTTCCCCGCGCCCCTGGCGGGGCCCTGACCGGGCCCCCATCCGGGACACTGGGGGAATGCGCCGCCGTCTGATCAACTCCACCCTCGCCGTGGTTCTCGTAGTCATCGCCGTCTTCGGTGTCAGCCTCGTCATCGTCGAGACGAGAACGATCAGCACCAGCGCCCAGGACCGCGTCACCAGCGAGGCGCTCCGCCTGGCCAGCATCGTGGACAGCAGGCTCATCAGCGACGAGCAGATCAACGCGGAGATCCTGCGGGACGTCGCCGCGGTCGACACCGACCGCTACGCCCTCATCGAGATCCCCGGCCGCGCCCCCGTCGAGATCGGCACCCGCCCCACCGGCGACGTCATCCACGACACGGCCAAGGGCGAGGAGGGCGAGAAGGTCACCGTCGAGGAGCCGCGCACCACGGTCACCCAGGAGGTCGGCCGCACCCTGCTGATCATCGGCGCCGTGGCCCTCCTCGCGATCATCGCCGCCGTACTCCTCGCCGTGCGCCAGGCCAATCGCCTGGCCTCGCCGCTCACCGACCTCGCGGAGACCGCCGAGCGCCTCGGCTCGGGCGACCCGAGGCCCCGCCACAAGCGGTACGGGGTGCCGGAGCTGGACCGTGTCGCGGACGTCCTGGACGGCAGTGCCGAGCGGATCGCCCGGATGCTGACCGCCGAGCGCCGCCTCGCGGCCGACGCCTCGCACCAGCTGCGTACGCCCCTGACGGCCCTCTCCATGCGCCTGGAGGAGATCACCGTCACCGATGACCTGGACACGGTGAAGGAGGAGGCCACGATCGCGCTCGCGCAGGTCGAGCGCCTTACCGACGTCGTGCAGCGGCTGCTCACGAACTCACGTGACCCCCGCACCGGCTCCGCCGTCTCCTTCGACCTGGACGAGGTCATCAAGCAGCAGCTGGAGGAGTGGCGCCCGGCCTACCGCAGCGCGGGCCGCGCCATCGTCAGCTCGGGCAAGCAGCACCTGCGGGCCGTGGGCACGCCCGGCGCGGTCGCGCAGGTCCTCGCCGCGCTCATCGAGAACTCGCTCATGCACGGCGGCGGCACCGTGGCCCTGCGCACCCGTGTCACGGGAAACCAGACGGTCATCGAGGTCACCGACGACGGGCCGGGCGTCCCCGCCGACCTCGGCGCGCGGATCTTCGAGCGCACCATCAGCGGCCGGAACTCGACGGGCATCGGCCTCGCGGTCGCCCGGGACCTGGCCGAGGCGGACGGCGGCCGACTGGAGATGCTGCAGACCAAGCCGCCGGTCTTCGGCCTGTTCCTGTCCCGTACGCCGCCGCAGAAGCGGGACCGGGAGCAGCAGGAGACGGTGCGCTAGGGCCTAGCGGGTGCCGCGCACGGCGGGGCGCTTGCCGTCGGCGGGCGCCGACGCGGTCTCGTCCTCCAGGAACGATTCCGCACGGGCGACGGTCTCCCGCGCGGGGAGCGCCTTGAACACCCAGGAGCGGTACGACCAGAAGCGGAAGCAGGTGGCGATGCCGATGCCCACGAACTTGAAGACGTTGCGCTGCAGCGGGCTGTCCCAGTCGAAGCCGTAGATCGCCGCGTACAGGACGCCGTTCTCGATCACCAGGCCGACGGCGCTGAAGACCAGGAAGAGCGTGAGCTCCTTGGTGCGGGAGCTCTTGTCGCGGTCCTTGTACGTGAAGTAGCGGAAGCCCACGTAGTTGAAGGCGATGGCGACGACCGTGGCGATCACGTTCGCGCGCACGGCCTGCAGGTCGGTGGTGTGCCACAGCAGGTTGGAGACGCTGAAGTTCACCAGGGTGCCCAGTGCTCCCACGGCACCGAACTTGGCCACTTCGCGCGCGAGCTGGTCCAGTCGCACCCGTAGTGCGCCACGTTCCTTCATGGTGGTCGCCCCAACCCCCGTCGTCGATTCGTTCCGGTGTCTCGTCACGTCGACGTAATTGGTGATTCGGTCGCGTCAACCCAGCCATGCTAACCAGCGAGCCAGGTCCGTCGCGCGGGGACGCCTCCACACTGTGGCGGCTCTGTGACGGGAGAGCCCTTGTCGTGCGCGGAAACCGGCCGTTCCCGGATGGCTGATACGGGCCGATACCCTGGGGGTGTGACGTTCCCGGTAGTCGGCATGGTCGGCGGCGGTCAGCTCGCCCGCATGACCCACGAGGCGGGTATCCCCCTCGGCCTGAAATTCAAGCTCCTCAGTGACACCCCTCAGGACTCCGCGGCGCAGGTCGTCGGCGATGTCGTCATCGGCGACTATCGCGACCTCGACACGCTGCGCGAGTTCGCGAGGGGCTGCGACGTGATCACTTTTGATCACGAACACGTACCCACCGAGCATCTACGGGCCCTGGAGGCGGACGGCATCCCCGTGCGTCCGGGGCCCGACGCGCTGGTGCACGCCCAGGACAAGGGCGTGATGCGCGAGAAGCTCACGGAGATCGGCGTGCCGTGTCCACGCCACCGGATCGTGCGCGATCCGGCCGACGTGGCGGCCTTCGCGGCCGAAGGCGACGGGTTCCCCGTGATCCTCAAGACGGTGCGTGGCGGCTATGACGGAAAGGGGGTGTGGTTCGTACGTTCCGTCGAGGACGCCGAAGACCCCTTCCGGGCCGGTGTGCCCGTGCTCGCCGAGGAGAAGGTCGATTTCCGGCGGGAGCTCGCGGCCAACGTCGTCCGCTCGCCGCACGGCCAGGCCGTGGCCTATCCCGTCGTCGAGTCGCAGCAGGTCGACGGCGTCTGCGACACGGTGATCGCGCCGGCCCCCGGCCTCTCGGAGGACCTCGCGGGCCAGGCGCAGGAGCTGGCCCTCCGCGTCGCCAAGGAGCTCGGGGTGGTCGGCCACCTCGCGGTCGAGCTCTTCGAGACGCGCGACGGCCGCATCCTGGTGAACGAGCTGGCGATGCGCCCGCACAACTCGGGCCACTGGACGCAGGACGGGGCGATCACGTCCCAGTTCGCGAACCACGTGCGCGCGGTGCTCGACCTGCCCCTCGGTGACCCGCGCCCGCGGGCGAAGTGGACGGTCATGGCCAATGTCCTGGGCGGCGACTTCCCGGACATGTACCAGGCGTATCTGCACTGCATGGCGCGTGACCCGCAGTTGAAGATCCACATGTATGGCAAGGACGTGAAGCCCGGACGCAAGGTCGGCCACGTCAACACCTACGGCGACGACCTGGACGACGTGCTGGAGCGCGCGCGTCACGCGGCCGGCTATCTCAGAGGAACGATTACCGAATGACCGCACCTGTAGGACCTGTAGTCGGCATCGTCATGGGCTCGGACTCCGACTGGCCCGTCATGGAAGCCGCGGCCAAGGCGCTCGACGAGTTCGAGATTCCCTACGAGGTCGACGTCGTCTCGGCGCACCGCATGCCGCGCGAGATGGTCGCGTACGGCGAGGAGGCCGCGGACCGCGGTCTCAAGGCGATCATCGCGGGGGCCGGCGGCGCCGCGCACCTGCCGGGCATGCTGGCTTCGGTCACCCCGCTGCCGGTGATCGGCGTGCCCGTACCGCTCAAGTACCTGGACGGCATGGACTCGCTCCTGTCCATCGTGCAGATGCCCGCGGGCGTGCCGGTGGCGACGGTCTCGGTGGGCGGCGCGCGCAACGCGGGCCTCCTCGCGGCGCGCATCCTTGCCACGCACGACCCCGAACTCCTGTCCCGGATGCGGGAGTTCCAGCAGGAGCTGAACGAACAGGCCACGGAGAAGGGCAAGCGACTTCGCGCCAAGGTCGAAAGCATGGGTTCCGGCTTCGGCTTCGGCTCGGGAAAGTGAGCGGCATGACGTCTCCCGCTCTTCCCGACGCCCGCGCCCTGCTCGCCGAATTCCCGGTGGTCGACGGCCACAACGACCTGCCCTGGGCCCTGCGCGAGAAGGCCGGTTACGACATCGACCGCCTCGACATCGCGGCCGACCAGACGGGCCACCTCCACACCGACATCGCACGCCTGCGGGCGGGCGGGGTCGGTGCGCAGTTCTGGTCGGTGTACGTCCGCACGGACCTGACGGGCGACGCGGCGGTGAGCGCGACGCTCGAACAGATCGACTGCGTCGACCAGTTGATCACGCGCTACCCCGCGGACCTGCGGCGCGCGCTGACGGCGGCCGACATGGAGGAGGCGCGGGCCGAGGGCCGCATCGCGTCCCTGATGGGCGCCGAGGGCGGCCACTCCATCAACAACTCCCTGGCGACACTGCGGGCGTTGCACGCGCTCGGCGTCCGCTACATGACGCTGACGCACAACGACAACATCGCGTGGGCGGACTCGGCGACGGACGAGCCGGGGGTCGGCGGGCTCTCTCCGTTCGGCCACGAGGTCGTACGCGAGATGAACCGCAGCGGCATGCTCGTGGACCTCTCCCACGTGGCGGCGACGACGATGCGGGCGGCCCTGGACACCTCCGTGGCGCCGGTGATCTTCTCGCACTCCTCGGCGCGCGCGGTGTGCGACCACCCGCGCAACATCCCGGACGACGTCCTGGAGCGCCTGCCCGCCAACGGCGGCGTCGCGATGGCCACCTTCGTGCCGAAGTTCGTTCTCCAGGCGGCGGTCGACTGGACGGCGGCGGCCGACGAGAACATGCGGGCGCACGGCTTCCACCACCTGGACACGAAACCGGAAGCGATGAAGGTACACGCGGCCTTCGAGAAGTCGACCCCGCGCCCGGTCGCCACGGCGGCGACGGTCGCCGACCACCTCGACCACATGCGCGAGGTGGTGGGCATCGACCACATCGGCATCGGCGGTGACTACGACGGCACGGCGTTCACCCCGGACGGCCTCGACGACGTCGCGGGCTACCCGAACCTGATCGCGGAGCTCCTGACCCGCGGCTGGTCGAAGGCGGACCTGGCCAAGCTGACGTGGCAGAACGCGGTCCGCGTGCTCGGTGCGGCGGAGGACGTGGCACGTGACGTGCGGTCCCGGCGCGGTCCGTCGAACGCGACGCTCCAGCAGCTGGACGGCTGAGGGCGTACGGACGGAAGGGCGGGGGCGGCCGACCGGCCGCCCCCGCCCTTCGCGTGTCTCAGCTCACGAGCCCCCGCGCGAACCGCAGCGAGCGTTTGAAGACCTCGTCCACCACGTCGTCGGGCGCGCCGTGCCAGCCGTGGTCGGCGCCCGGCACCGTACGCAGCTCCACCGGCGCGCCCACCTCCCGCAGCCGCGTGGCGAGCGCCTCGCTGTGCGTGGCCGGGACCATCGTGTCCTGCTCGCCGTGGACCAGGAGGAAGGGCGGGGCGTCACGGTGCACCCGCGCGACGGGGCTGGCCGCACGGGCCCGCTCGGGCACGGTGGCGGGGGCGGCGCCCAGCAGCAGGGCCTCCGGGGTCGTGGCGCTGTGCGGGTCGAACGGGCCGCGGGGGACGGTCAGGTCGCTCGGGGCGTACCAGATGACGGCGCCGGTGGCCGGGGCCGCGGGGTCGAGCGCCAGCAGCGAGGCCAGGTGCCCGCCCGCGGACTCGCCCCACACCACGGTCCGCGCGGTGTCGACGCCGAGCTCCGGCGCACGCAGCTCAAGCCAGCGCAGCGCGGCGCGCAGGTCGTCCAGCGGGGCGGGGAAGAGGGCCTCGCCGCTGAGCCGGTAGTCGGCGCAGGCCACCGCGAGGCCTGCCGCGGCGATGCGGGCGAACGGCCCCGGGTTCCAGTGCCGGGTCCGCAGGCCCATGTCGTCACGGCGTCCGCGCCGCCAGGCGCCGCCGTGCACGAAGAGGACGAGCGGGGCGGGCCCGTGTCCGGCCTCCGGCAGCCAGAGGTCGAGCTCCAGCGGACGGCCGCCGTCGACCTCGCCGTACGGGACGCCGCGAAGGACCCGCGGGGCCGGTGCCGGGAGCGGCGCGACGTCCGGGTGGGGAGCGGCGATCAGCGACCGCAGCTGTTCGCTCACCGGGTGCGCCACTGGTGCTCGGGCAGGAAGCGCACGTCGTACTGCTCGGGGACAGTGGCGAACTTGTCGGGCGTGGGCACGACGGGCTCACGCGGCAGGCCGAGCCCTTCGGCGGGCGCCCCGAGGGTCTCGAAGAACCGCTCGAAGGTGCCGCCAGGCCCCGCGGCGACGCCCACGACCTGGCTGTGATGGCGCTCCATGCGGTAGGCGTGCGGGCAGTTCTTCGGTACGAAGCCGAAGTCGCCGGGGGTGAGGAGCTTCTCCTGCTGCTCGCCCTCCAGGTCCTCGACGAACAGGCGGACGGCGCCCTGGGTGACGTAGAAGACCTCGTACGTGTCGGGGTGCAGGTGGGCCGGGATGACGTTGCCCTTGGGGCCCTCGACGGTGAAGAAGTTGAAGGCGTTCTCGGTCTGCTCGCCGCCCGCGTAGATGGTGATCAGGTCGCCGAACAGATGGGCGCGGTCGCCCTCGCCCTTCTCGATGACGTAGGGCTTGCCCGGCTCGGCGGGGATGCGTGAGGAGCGCCGGTGGCGGGTGGCGTACTCGATGGTCATGGCTCTCCCGGGGGATGGCTGAGTGAGGGGGCTGAAGGAATGTCAGGCAGCCTGACATATCGCGTCCGCGACGGGCAAGCGCCGGCCCCGAACCCATAGGCTCACGGCATGCACGCCACCGGCCGCAACCTCCCGCAACTGCTCGGCGACGCCCGCCGCTGGTTCGAGGACGCGCTCCTCGCGGCCCTGGAGGAGGCGGGGGAGGCCCCGGTGTCCCCGACGCAGGCGGGCCTCTTCGCCGTCCTGGACGCGGAGGGCACCACCGTGTCCGAGCTGGCCCGCCGGATGGGCGTCACCCGGCAGACCGCCCACCAGGCGGTGCACGGCCTGGTCGCCGCGGGCCTGCTCGAACAGGTCCCCGACCCCTCCTCCGCGCGGCAGCGACTGATCCGCCGGACCGAGGAGGGTGCGCGCACGCACCGCAGGGCGGAGCTGGTCCTGCGCCGCGTCGAGCAGGAGCTCGCCGACCGCATCGGCGAGCGGACCGTGCTCGCGCTGCGGGCGGCGCTGGAACTCCCGTGGGGCAGCCCGCCGGTCCTCGCCCCGCCCAAGGGCTGATGCCAAAGCGCTGATGCCCCCGGAAAACGCGAATCGCCCTCCCCCTGTGACAGGGAGAGGGCGACGGATACCGCGCCGGGTTACGGCAGGTTGCGGGCCATGACGATCCGCTGCACTTGATTCGTGCCTTCGTAAATCTGCGTGATCTTCGCGTCGCGCATCATCCGCTCGACGGGGTAGTCACGGGTGTAGCCGTAGCCGCCGAGCAGCTGGACGGCGTCCGTGGTGACCTCCATCGCGACGTCCGACGCGAAGCACTTGGCCGCCGCGCCCGCGAAGGTCAGGTCGCTGTCGCCGCGCTCCGACTTGGCCGCCGCCGCGTACGTCAGCTGACGGGCCGCCTCGATCTTCATCGCCATGTCCGCGAGCATGAACTGGATGCCCTGGAAGTCGGCGATCGGCTTGCCGAACTGCTTGCGCTCCTTGACATAGCCCTTGGCGTAGTCGAGGGCGCCCTGCGCGATGCCGAGCGCCTGGGCCGCGATCGTGATGCGGGTGTGGTCCAGGGTCTTCATCGCCGTGGCGAAGCCCGTGCCCTCCTCGCCGATCATGCGGTCGGCGGGGATGCGAACGTTGTCGAAGTAGACCTCGCGGGTCGGCGAACCCTTGATGCCGAGCTTCTTCTCCGGGGCGCCGAAGGAGACGCCCTCGTCCGACTTCTCCACGACGAAGGCGGAGATGCCCTTCGAGCGCTTGGTCGGGTCGGTCACGGCCATCACCGTGTAGTACTCGGAGACGCCCGCGTTCGTGATCCAGCGCTTCACGCCGTTGAGGACCCAGAAGTCCCCGTCACGGACGGCCTTCGTCTTCATGCCCGCCGCGTCCGAACCGGCGTCCGGCTCGGAGAGGCAGTACGAGAACATGCCCTCGCCCTTGGCGAGCGGCGTCATGTACTTCTTCTTCAGCTCCTCGGACCCGGAGAGGATCACGGGGAGCGAGCCCAGCTTGTTCACGGCCGGGATGAGCGAGGACGAGGCACAGGCGCGGGCCACTTCCTCGATCACGATGACCGTGGCGAGCGCGTCGGCGCCCGTGCCGCCGTAGCTCTCCGGTACGTGCACGGCGTGCAGGTCGGAGGCGACGAGGGCGTCGAGCGCCTCCTGCGGGAAGCGGGCCTCCTCGTCCACCGCCGCGGCGAACGGCGCGATCTTCGCCTCGGAGAGCGAACGGATCGCGTCGCGGAGCATGTCGTGCTCCTCGGACGGGCGGTACAGGTCGAAATCAGCCGATCCGGCCAAGGTCTCTCACGCTCCAAGGATGCTAATTACCGTTAAGTAACCCAAATTTTAGAGGGCGGCCGACGCGAGGGATACGTGAGCTTGCCGACAGCGGCTCGCAGGCGGGCCCCGGTCGGGTGCCGATGGCGGAAACGTGCCCGCTCAAGGGCCCGACTATGCTCGGGCACCGCACTGACGGCCGTAGACCCCTGGAGCACCGCATGGCCCTCAAGATCACCGTGATCGGCACCGGGTACCTCGGTGCGACGCACGCCGCGGCCATGGCCGAGCTCGGTTTCGAGGTGCTCGGCCTCGACGTCGTGCCCGAGAAGATCGAGATGCTGCAGCGGGGCGAGGTCCCGATGTACGAGCCCGGTCTTGAGGAGCTGCTGCGCAAGCACGTCGCCGGGATCGAGGGCTCCAGTGGCCGGCTGCGCTTCACGATGGACTTCGCCGAGGTCGCGGCCTTCGGTGACGTGCACTTCGTCTGCGTGAACACCCCGCAGAAGCACGGCGAGTACGCCTGCGACATGAGCTACGTCGACAGTGCCTTCGCTCAGCTCGCCCCGCACCTGACGAAGCCCGCGCTCGTCGTCGGCAAGTCGACCGTGCCGGTCGGCTCGGCGGAGCGGCTCGCGCGCGAGCTCGCCGCCGCGGCTCCGGCGGGCGCCGAGGCCGAGCTGGCCTGGAACCCGGAGTTCCTGCGGGAGGGCTTCGCCGTCAAGGACACGCTGCACCCGGACCGCATCGTCGTCGGCGTCCGCAGCGCGCACGCGGAGAAGCTGCTCCGCGAGGTGTACGCGGGTCCGGTCGGCGAGGGCTCGCCGTTCGTCGTGACGGACTTCCCGACCTCCGAGCTGGTGAAGACCGCCGCCAACTCCTTCCTCGCCACGAAGATCTCGTTCATCAACGCGATGGCCGAGGTGTGCGAGGCCGCGGGCGGTGACGTCGTGAAGCTGGCCGAGGCGCTCGGCTACGACGACCGCATCGGCAAGAAGTTCCTGCGGGCCGGTATCGGCTTCGGCGGCGGCTGCCTGCCCAAGGACATCCGGGCGTTCATGGCGCGGGCCGGGGAGCTGGGCGCCGACCAGGCGCTGACGTTCCTGCGGGAGATCGACTCCATCAACATGCGGCGGCGCGGGCAGATGGTGGAGATGGCGCGCGAGGCGCTCGGCGGCGGGTCCTTCCTGGGCAAGCGGGTCGCGGTCCTCGGTGCGACGTTCAAGCCGGACTCGGACGACGTCAGGGACTCGCCCGCGCTGAACGTCGCCGGGCAGATCCACCTCCAGGGCGGCCAGGTCACCGTGTACGACCCGAAGGGGATGGCGAACGCGGGCAGGCTCTTCCCGACGCTCGCGTACGCGGAGACGGCCGTGGACGCCGTCCGGGGCGCGGACGTGGTCCTGCACCTCACGGAGTGGCGCGAGTTCCGCGAGCTCGACCCGGCGGTGCTCGGCGAGGTGGCATCGAACCGGCTCATCCTGGACGGCCGCAACGCGCTCGACCCCACGGTGTGGCGGGCGGCCGGGTGGACCTACCGGGCGATGGGGCGGCCTTCGGCCTGAGGGCCCGCAGTGTCCGCATCCCCGACCGCACCCTTTCGTGCCCGGTAGGCCCGCATCTTGGCGCGGGCCCCGCACACCCCCATGTCGCACCACCGGCTGCGCCCGGCGGGGCTGCGGTCGTAGTACGCCCAGTGGCAGTCCGGGGCCTCGCACGCCTTGAGGCGGCACCAGGTGCCCGAGGCCCTCGCCTCCGCGATGGCCGCGGCCACCCGGGAGGCGAGGGCCTCCGGCTCCGCCGGGACCAGTGACGCCGAGCCGTCCTCCTCGGAAACCCTCACCAGCAGCGGCGCCCCCGCCAGGAGCCGGGAGAGCGCGGGCGCCGTGGTGTGCGGGCCGTGGCCCGCGTGCGCGAGGCATGCCGCCCGCAGTGACTCCCGCAGTTCCCGCGCCGCCGCCACCTCCGGGCCCGGCGCGAGGTGGAAGGGCGCGCGTCCCTCCGACGTGTCCAGCGCGTCCGCGCCCGACTCCAGGTTCAGGGTGTTCACCAGCGCCTGGACCAGTGCGAGACCTCCCGGAGCGGGTGCTCTGTCATTCATGCTTGCGACGTTACTTCCAGTGCGGGAGTATGCAGTAACCGTTACCCATAGCGGTGGAGTACTGGTAACCGCACAGGATTGAGGAGAAGGCCATGCCCCTCGCCGGACTCGGCGTCGTCGTGCTCGACTGTCCCGACCCCCTCGCGCTCGCCACCTTCTACGCGGCCGTCGTCGGCGGCACCCCCAAGGACGACGGGAAAGGCTGGGTGGACCTCGAAGTCCCCGGCGGCACACCGCTCGCGTTCCAGGCGGCACCCGGTCACGTACCGCCGCAGTGGCCCGGGGCCGCGCACTCGCAGCAGTTCCACCTGGACCTCGAAGTGGACCGGGCGCAGCTCGACGCCGTCGAGAAGGAGGTGCTCGCGCTCGGCGCCACCGCGCTCGACACGGAGGACCGCGAGCGCAGCTTCCGTGTGTACGCCGACCCGGCCGGGCACCCGTTCTGTCTCTGCGCCTGCTGAAGAAAGGAACACCCGTGGCACCCGTCGGACGCCTGCGCAACGTCGTGCTCGACTGCGAGGACCCCCGCCAACTCGGCACGTTCTACCGTCACTTGATCGGCGGTGAGCTCGAGATCGAGGCCGAGGAGGAAGAGGGGGACTGGGTCGTTCTCACCGTGCCGGGCGGTCCGCGCCTCTGTTTCCAGGCCGCCCCCGGCCACCGCCCGCCCGACTGGCCGCACGCGGAGTCCGGCTCCCAGCAGGCCCACCTCGACCTCGACGTGGGCCCGGCCGTCCAGGACATCGAGCGTGCCGAGGAGCGCGTGCTCGCCCTGGGCGCCAAGCCGCTCGACGTCGACGACGACAACGGCGAGCGCGACTTCCGTGTCTACGCCGATCCGGCAGGGCACCCCTTCTGCCTCTGCCGGATCGGCGCGGACTGAGCGGCGTCGGGTCTCAGGCCGTCGCCCGCTGCTGACGTCGCCTGTCCCGTGCCGCCCGCGCCGTGAAGTCCGCACCGCGCAGCACCCGTTGGACGTTGCCCCACGTCAGGCGGGCGAGGTCGTCGTCGGACCAGTCGCGTGCGACGAGCTCGGCGATCAGGTGCGGATAGCGCGAGGTGTCGGCCAGACCGTCGGGGTGCGCGGCCGGGGTGTCATACGTCCCCGAGAGGCCCACGCACTCCGGGCCCGCGAGGCGGCGTACGTGATCGAGGTGGTCCGCGACCTCGCCGATCGAGGAACCCGTCTGCTCGGCCGCCAGGGGCACCAGACACAGGCCCTTGGCGGCGCCGAGCGCGGTGAGCAGGCCGTCCGGGAGGTTGTCCGGGGCGTCCCGCAGCGCGCGGGCCCCCGAGCGGCTGAACAGGACCGGAGCCTTGGAGACGGCGAGCACCCGGTGCGCGGTGGCTTCGGACGCGCCGGAGAGCTCGGCGAGCACCCCGAGGCGGTTCAGCTCGCGCACCACCTCCTCGCCGAACGGGGTCAGCCCCTGCGGGCCCGCCCATGACGTACCGGTGAGCGTGAGCGAGCACAGGCCGAGGGCGTGCAGGGCGCGCAGCGTGGCGAGCGAGTCGCCGAGCGCCTGCGCGCGAGCCGGGCCGATCAGGACGGCGATGCGGCCGCAGTGGCGGGCGTCGGCCACCTCGGACGCCGTGCGGGTCAGGCGCAGCCCCTCGGAGTGGCCGTCGACGACGTGCTTGACGAGGTCGAGCTGTTCGAGGGTCGCGCCGAGCACGCGGTCACCGGTGACGCTGTCCGGCACGTGCACGGACCAGAACTGGGCCCCCACGCCGCCGGCCCGCAGCCGGGGCACGTCGGCGTCCACGGCGCTGTCGCCGAGCTCCAGGTCGTACCAGGGCAGTCCGCGCAGCGCCCAGGGCAGTCCGCTGCAGCCGTCGGCGACGGGATGCGCGGCGAGCAGCGATCGGGCGTGCCGGAGCGGGTCGGGCGCGGGCGGCTCCGGTCCGGGCTCGGATATGGGCGGGGGCTCGGGGGACCGCTCGGGGGACCGGTCGAGATCTCCGGCTTCGGCGGTGGTGTCGAGTGCGGCCTGCAGTTCTGCCATGGAGGTGCTCCGGACTTCAGGGTGGGTCCGGTCCACCGTGACACGCGGGAGGCGCGGCTTCACGGCGGGCGAAGCGTTCGGGGGACGAGGCCGTGACGGCGGCACGCGAAGGGCCCCGCCGATCCGCCGGCGGGGCCCCTTCGAGGTGTTCGGGAGACGGGTCAGCCGCCCGAGACGGTGACCTTCTCGTCGTTGTTCAGCTCGGACACCATCTGCTTGACCTTGGCCTTGTCCCACAGGAGGTTGCCGCCGGTGGAGCCCGCGAGCGGCATGTTCATGGACTTGCCGTCGCCGCCGGTGACGCCCTTCATCGCCCAGAACATGGACGCCACGTCGAACAGGCCCATGTCCTTGTCGACGACCAGCGTGTCAAGGCCTGCGCCCATCGTGGGGTAGAGCTTGAACGGGTTGAGGACCGTGCCCGGCGTGGCCGCCTGGTTGGCCAGGGCCGCGAGGAACTTCTGCTGGTTCTTCGTGCGGTCCAGGTCGCTGCCCGGCAGGGCGTAGCGCGTACGGACGAAGGCCAGGGCCTGCTTGCCGTCGAGGGTCTGCTTGCCCGCCTCGAAGTCGGCGCCGGACTTCTCGTCCTTGAAGCCCTTGGGGATGTCCATCTCGACGCCGCCGACCGCATCCACGATCTTGGCGAAGCCGCCGAAGCCGATCTCGGCGTAGTGGTCGATCCTCAGGCCGGTGTTGTACTCGACGGTGCGGACGAGCAGCTCGGGGCCGTCCTCCGCGTACGCCGCGTTGAGCTTCGTCTGGCGGCCCTGGTTCGGGTAGAGCTTGCCGGACTCGGCGCCCTTGAAGGAGGGGATCGTCACGTTCGAGTCGCGGGGCAGCGAGATCATCGTGTTCCCGCCGTCGTCCGCGACGTGCAGGATCATCATCGAGTCGGTGCGCTTGCCCGCGGCGGAGCCCGTGTGGAGGTCCTTCTTGTCCTGGTCGGACATGCCCTCGCGGCTGTCGGAGCCGACGATCAGGTAGTTCGTGCCGTCGCCGCCGTCGGGGCGCTCGATGACCTTGGAGAGGTCCACCTCGCGCTTGAGCTTGGAGTCGGCCCAGAAATACGTGCCGATGGAGACGGCGAGCAGCACCACGACCAGGGTGATCGAGCCGATCTTGATGCGGCGGCGCCAGTTCGGGGCGGGACGGGGCGCGCGGGTGCCGTAGCCGTCGCCACCGCCGCCCTGGCCCTGACCGGGCCCGTTCGGGGCGCCGCCGTAGACCTGCCCGGTGTTGTAGCCGCTGTCGTAGCCGTCCTGGCGGGCGTTCCGGGGCTCGAACATGTCGTCGCGCGCGTCGCCGTACGGCTGGCCGTACCCGTCGTCGTACGCGGGCTGCTGCGGCACCCCGGCCTGCTGCTGGCCCGGTCGGCCGGGCTGGCCGCCGCGCTGGACATGCCGCATCCTGCGGGCGCCCTCAGGCTGCGCGCTCCCGCTGCCACGGCCGTATCCCCGGCCGTTGCCCTGGTCGTCAGGCCAATCGCTCATGTGGCTCAGTCTGCCGTCTCCACCTACGTGCCTCACAGGGCAGACGTGATTTCGGTTCAGGGCTGTTGCAGAGCTGATGCAAAGCGACCGGGCGCTGCCGTGTCCTGCGTCAGACATAGGGTGGAGCCCATGACAGACCTGGCCCCTGGCACGGAATCGGAGATTCCGGGCAAGCCGACCTCGGCATCCCGCACGACTCTCAGCCACATCATGACCCACGCCGACACCAACCTCCTCGGGACGGTGCACGGCGGTGTGATCATGAAACTGGTGGACGACGCGGCGGGGGCGGTCGCGGGACGGCACTCCGGCGGGCCCGCGGTCACCGCGTCCATGGACGAGATGGCCTTCCTGGAGCCGGTGCGGGTCGGTGACCTCGTCCATGTGAAGGCGCAGGTGAACTGGACGGGCCGCAGCTCCATGGAGGTCGGCGTCCGGGTCCTGGCCGAGCGCTGGAACGAGTCGACGCCCGCGCAGCAGGTGGGCTCGGCCTACCTCGTCTTCGCCGCCGTCGACGCGGACGGCAAGCCGCGGGGCGTGCCCCCGGTGCTCCCGGAGACCGAGCGGGACCGCCGCCGGTACCAGGAGGCCCAGATCCGGCGCACGCACCGCCTCGCGCGGCGCCGGGCCATCAAGGAGCTGCGGCAGGCACGCGCCGCCGAGGGCCTCGACGACTGACTGAGGGCCGGACGCGGGCGCGTCCGCCGAAGCCCTGCCGCCCAGGTCACGCGTTCTGCTGGCACACCACCTGGTCGCCGGTCAGAGCCCCGAACTCGCCCTGGTAGGCGTCCTCCGCCCGCACCGGCCTGACCCGCTTGAAGTCCTGGCCCACGTACACCTTCAGGGTCGCGCCCTGGCCCTTCACCGGCCGCATCAGGCTGCCCGGCAGCGCCGTCGACAGGGACTTCGCCGAGCGGTCCCAGCGCGGGTCGTACGCGACGACCGTGCGCTTCAGCGGATTGCCCGGCAGATTCCCCGGGGCCCGCGACGTACGGAAGCCGGTGGCCCGCAGAGCGCTGTCGGCCCGCTTGCCCAGGCCCGGCAGCCCCGTGGCGTTGTCGACCTGCACCCGGATCTGCTGCGGCGACACGTCGACGATGGTCTTGCGCCCGGTGTTGTGCGCGGCCAGCGGACGGTCGTCGCGCAGCGCCTGGAAGAGCTTCGCGGACCTCGCCGGGTCCCACTTCAGCGTCGACCCGATGCCCGGCACCAGTACGCCCTTGCTGCGCAGCGGCACGGTGGTGAACTCCGACGACTTCGGCGAGAAGCCGCGCATCGCCCGCCCCAGGGCGAGCATCTCGTTCGTGCCGAAGCCCCGGTCGGCCCGCACCGAGCCGAGCAGCGTCCTGGACACGTCGCGGAACTTGAGCGGGTTGAGCAGCACTCCGCTGCCGGTCGCCTTCGAGATCAGCGCCGCCAGGAACCGCTGCTGGCGCTGCATCCGCCCCAGGTCCGACGTGCCGTCGACGTGCCGCGTGCGGACGTACTGGAGCGCGGCGCCGCCGTTCAGCCGGTGCGTGCCGACGGACAGGTTGAGCCCGGTGTAGGAGTCCCGCAGCGGGCGGGTCGTGCAGATCTCCACGCCGCCGACCACGTCCACGGTCTTCATGAAGCTGGTGAAGTCGACCTCCAGATAGTGGTCGATCTTGACCTTCGTCATGTTCTCGACGGTCCGCACGGTGAGGTTGGGGCCGCCCTCCGCGTACGCCGCGTTCAGCTTGACCGGATGCGGCCTGTGCTTGTCGCCGGAGTTCCGGTCGACGTGCTCGGGCATCTCGGCGTAGCTGTCCCGGGGCAGGCTCACGACGCTGGCGCGGTCCCGGTCCTCCGAGAGGTGCACGATCATGACCGTGTCCGTGCAGTGGCAGGGCGCACCGCCGAGGCGGTACTTCTGCTTCTCCGCCTTGGTGATCTTGTCCCGGCCGTCGGTGCCGACGAGCAGGACGTTCATGCCGTTGCCGCCCTTGGGCCGGTTCTTCATGTCCTTGAAGGCGTCCACCCGGCTGATCTCCGTGTCGAGACTGGTGACGACCCCGTGCCCGATCCCGGCCGCCGCCAGCACCGTCACCGAGAACGTGATCGCCACCCGCATCGCCCACCGTGGCCGCCTGCGCTGCTTGACCGGCCGTCCCGCCGACTGCTGCGCGGGCTGCCTCGCACGAGGCGGGCGCGGGCCGTGCGGGGGCGGGGTGGGGTAGCGGCGGGGCGGTGTGGGCACGTGGGGGGACACCTCCGCGGTGAGACGGACTTGCCGGGCGGCCAGGGGGACTCGTGATGGGCCGGGGGACGCGAGAACCGTAGGCCCATACGATCTGCGACCCGGGGCAGCAGGCCGGGCGGCGCGCGCCCGTGTCCCCCATTCGCGGTAACGTGGCGCCGATGAACGCGACGCCCGACGAGCAGCTTCCTGCCGTATCCGTGATCATGCCGGTGCTCAACGAGGAACGGCACCTCCGTGCTGCCGTCTCCGCGATCCTCGAGCAGGAGTACGACGGTGAGATGGAGGTCGTCGTCGCGCTGGGTCCCTCCACGGACCGCACGAACGAGATCGCCGCCGAGCTCGTCGCCGAGACGGCGGGCCACCGCGCGAGGGTGCAGACCGTCCCGAACCCCACGGGCCGCACGCCCGCGGCCCTGAACGCCGCGATCAAGGCCTCCGGCCACCCGATCGTGGTGCGCGTGGACGGCCACGGCATCCTGTCGCCCGGCTACATCGCGACGGCCGTACGCCTCCTGGAGGAGACCGGCGCGCAGAACGTCGGCGGCATCATGCACGCCGAGGGCGAGAACGACTGGGAGCACGCCGTCGCCGCCGCCATGACGTCGAAGATCGGCGTCGGCAACGCGGCCTTCCACACCGGCGGCGAGGCCCAGCAGGCGGAGACCGTCTACCTCGGCGTCTTCCGCCGCGAGGCCCTCGAACAGCAGGGCGGCTACAACGAGGAGTTCATCCGCGCCCAGGACTGGGAGCTGAACTTCCGCATCCGTGAGGCGGGCGGCCTCATCTGGTTCTCGCCCGAGCTGAAGGTGCAGTACCGCCCGCGGCCGAGCGTGAAGGCGCTCGCCAAGCAGTACAAGGACTACGGCCGCTGGCGGCACGTCGTCGCCCGCTACCACGAGGGCTCCATCAACCTGCGCTACCTCGCGCCGCCGGCCGCGGTCTGCGCGATCGCGGCGGGCATCGTCGTGGGCGCCCTGGTCACGCCCTGGGGCTTCGTCGTCCCCGCCGGCTACCTCGCGGCGATCACCGCGGGCTCACTGCCCGCGGGCAAGGGCCTGCCGCTGAAGGCACGCCTCCAGATCCCGGTGGCCCTCGCGACCATGCACATGTCGTGGGGCTGGGGCTTCCTGACCAGCCCGCGCTCGCTGGCCAAGAAGGTCATCGCCTCCCGCCGCCCGGCTGTACTCAGCGAGGCCTGAGAGCAGGACCGAGAACGACCGGAGGCCCGGCCCACCACCTGGTGGGCCGGGCCTCCGCACATCCGGGCGGACCTCACTTCCAGGTGAACTGCGGGTCCACGTGCATGCACGCCTTCTTGTCCGAGCCGTTGAGCGCCTCGGCCGAGTCCGGCGTCTTGTCGCTCTGCTTCGACTTGGGGGGCGTGTTCCCCTCCCGCCAGTCGGCGCCGACGACCAGGGTCACCCCGGAGACGTCCGTCGACTTCTTCACCGAACTCAGCTTCATCCCGAGGGACTTGGCGACCCGCTGGGCGTCGCCCTCCAGGTCGGCGCTGGGGAACCTGATGACGGTCTTGTCCTGCGCGAGAGCCGTCGTCGTGTCCGCCGAGGCCTTGCTGAAGCCCTTCCCGGCGAGGATCTGCGTGACGGCGCTCGCGCGCCCGCTGACCGGCGGCTCGACGTCCGTACGGGTGCCGTTCTGCACCTGCACGGCGATCTCCTCGTCAGCCGCCGCCGGATCGTCCGAGAGCTTCTCCTTGGCGGGCTTCTTCTTGCCCTTGCCGTCCAGTGAGATGTCGTCGCGCACGAGGCGGAAGAGCTGCTCGGCGTCGCCCGGCTTGGGGATCACGCGCGCGCCCACGTACTCGTACGGCATGGTCGTCATCGTGGTCCGGTCCGGCGAGACCTTCTTGAGCTCGTTGCTGAGGTCGTAGAGCTTCTTCACGGTGCCCAGGCCGTCGTCCACCTTGAGCGCGCTGGTGGCCGTCTCGGCGAGCCTGCGCAGCTTGTTGGGGCTGCTCAGGTTGGCGTTGTTCCGCAGCTCGCGCACCAGCGAGTTCATGTACATGTGCTGGGCCTTGGCCCGGCTGATGTCGGTGCCGCCGTCGAAGCCGTAGCGGGTGCGCAGCCACTGCAGGGCCTGCTTGCCCTTGATGTCCGTGGTGCCCTTCCTCAGCTTCAGGCCGGAGCCGTGGCCCTGGCTGTCGCGCGAGTGGATGTTGGCGTCCACACAGACCGGTACGCCGCCGATGGCGTCCGCCATGGAGACCACACCCGAGAAATCGACCTCCATGAAGTGATCGATGTGGATGTCGGTGAGCTTCTCCCAGGTGGCGACCGTGCAGCCGGGGCCGCCGCGGCCGAGCGTCTGGTTCGTCATCGTCCGCTGCGTCGACGCCTCGTACACCTTGCCGTCGTCCGGGTCGGTGCACTTGGGGATGGAGAGCAGGGTGTCGCGCGGCATGCTGACGACCGACATGTTCGTGCGGTCGGCCGACAGGTGCAGCAGCATCTGGACGTCGGCGAGCGGTGTGCCCCCGAAGGTCTCCTTGGCGCCGCCGAGCTTCTGGTTCTCCTTGGAGTCCCGCGCGTCCGAACCGATCAGAAGAATGTTCAGCGGGGTCTGGCCCGCCGCGTTCGGCGTGGGCTCGGGGGCCCGGTGCTCGCCGAGGTTCAGGTCGTCGGTCTGCAGATTGTTGTTCAGATGCCGGTACCAGAGATACCCGGCGCCGGCCGTGCCGAGGATCAGTACCGACAGGATCGTCGCCGACCAGCGGAGTATCCGCCGTCTTGGACGCGGTGCACGCCCGCCACCACCCCCACGGCCACGCCTGCGGTGCCCGCCGCTCGCCGAGGGCTCCCCTCCCTCGTGCGGCGGGCCTCCTTCCAGGCCAAGATCACTGGCGTGCGGGACGCGTTGTCGCGCCCCCTCCCCACGCACGCTGCTCTTCCCCATCCCCTGCCCCTCCCGCGCTACCCCGAAATACGGCCATCCTGCGCCCAGTTAGACGCAGAATGGCCGCCTGAGGTCACTTGGCGCACACAGTCTTGTCCGCTTCGACCTTGTCGATGTCCTTAGGAGCCTTCGAGGAGCCGCTGATCGGTACCCCGGCCCCCTTGAAGTCACTGCCGAGCGTCAGCTTGATGGCGGGGAGCCCCTGCGAGTTCTTCTCGCTCTTGCCGGGCTTCATCGCGGAGCCGGAGAGCCCCATGACGTCGGCGAGCCGCCGGGCCTGGTCGGCCTGGTCGGGCGCGTACTCCAACGTCGTCTTCTTGAGGTCGGACGGCGCGTTGCCGAGCTGGCTCGCCTTGGACATGCCCTCAGTGTTCTGCAAGTACGTGAGAGTTGTCTGAGCGGCGCCGGTCTTCCCGCTGCCGTTGTAGATGTTCACCCGGACCTCGGAGGAGTCGGACTTGCTGCCCTTGAGTCGGGCGGCGATCGCCGACTTCTCCTTCTTCTCCTTCTTCTTCACCTCGGTCAGCGACGTGTCGGCGCGCATCAGGGAGAAGAGCTGCTCGGCCTTGCCCTCGTTCGGGACGACCGTCGTGTGGACCTTCTCCGCCGGGTTGTCGACGACGGGCACGGTCGTGAAGCTGAGGTTCTTCACGTCGAGCTTGCCCAACTCCATGCCCAGGTCACGGAGTTTCATTATGTCCGCGATCTTGGAGTCGACGGTGAGCGCCTCGGTGCCCGCCTCGGCCAGCTTTATCATCTTCGACGGGCTGGTCAGCGTGTCGTTCGACTTGAGCTTGCGCATCAGCGAGCTGAGGAACTGCTGCTGGAGCTCGATGCGGCTCAAGTCGCCGCCGGTGCCCACGGAGTGCCGCGTGCGGACGAACGCCAGGGCGTCCTCGCCCTCGATCGTGTGCTTGCCCTTGGGCAGGTTCAGATGCGAGTCCGGGTCGTCGATGTCCTTGGCGAGGCACACGTCCACGCCGCCGACCGCGCTGGAGAGCGTCTTCACCGCGTTGAAGTCGGCCACCATGAAGTGGTCGGGGACGATGCCGGTGAGCTTCGTGACCGTACGCATCGTGCAGCTCGGAGTGCGCTCGTTCTGGCCGAGGCTCTCGTTGAAGCGCACGCCCTGCGAACCGGCGATGGTCTTCTTGCTGCCGTCCTTCATCGTGGTCGGGCAGTCCGGAATGTCCGTGATCATGTCGCGCGGGATGCTCAGCGCGGTGGCGTTCGTGCGGTCCTTGGAGACATGCAGCAGGATCGTCGTGTCGGCGTGGCCGAGGCTTCCCTTGTCGCCGTACTTCTCGTTGCCCTTGCCGCTGCGCTTGTCCGTGCCCATCACCAGGATGTTGATGGCGCGGTCCTTGCTGAAGCCGCCGGTGCCCGCGCCGTCGTCGTCGATGGACGTGATGTTGTCGTTGAGGTGCTGGTAATAGACATATCCACCGACACCGACCGCGACCAGGACGAGGGCCAGCGAGCCGCCCGTCCACATCAGGGCCTTCTTGCCCTTGGACTTCTTGGGCTTCTGCTTGCGCCGGCCGCTCGCCGCCTCCGGCTGCGGAGCCCGGCGCCTGCGCTGCGGCGGCACATCGCGCTGCTCGTCACGGTGCCCGTCGCGCCGGCCATCGCGGCCGCGCGTTCCCTGACGTGGCGAGGACCGCGTGGATCTACGGGGTCCAGGCACTGCCGACTGCCCTGCGGAAGGGCTCAGTCGCAGTTCGTAATCACCGGTGTCCGGGTTGAGCACCCACTGGTCTGCGGGGTCGATGTTCTCCGCCCGCCCACGGCCTTGCGCGTCCACGGTTGTCTGCGTCCTCCGTCGGGGCCACGCGGCGCCATTCCCCCCTCAAGAAAGGCGCTCGGTCAGTCATCCAGCCGGTGCGCGGCCACGAAGGGCCCTGCGCACCGGATCGCTCACACTATCCGGCCAGTTCAGCGTCGAACGACGCCGGTGACACATTCCACTCCCATACAACTGGGCAATCCGCCCTATTTCTTTGTGCAGGTGGTCTTGCGCTTGAAGATGGCTTTACTCGCAGGTCGTTCCGGCGGCCGTGTTCCCGCGGAAAGTGGGAGCGGGGCTCGGCGTGCGGGAAGGGTCGTCGGGCTTCTCGTCACTCTCGTAGTCCCCGGAGCCGTCGTAGTCCTGTGAGTCGTCGTACTCACCGGTGTCCGCGTAGTCCTCGTCGCCCTCGGCCTGTTCGTTGCGGGGTGCGGGATCGGGCACCTGACGCGTCACTTGAAGGGGTGCGTCCGTTCGGAGCCGGGTGAAGAGTTCGGCCGCCGCGGGCTCGACGAGTTCATCCCGATTGGCGTCATAGACATACGACCGCCGGGGCACCGTGAGGAACTGCACCTGTTCTGTGGGGATGTTGCGCATGCCGCGCACCAGTTCGTACAAACCACGCAAACTCGCAAGTCCCGGGTCCGTCGTCAGCGAAGAAGTGGCCGCGTCGAGAACCGGATAGAGCTTCGCCGGATTGAGCAGGACGTCATTGCTCTGCACCTTGTTGACGAGTGCCGCGAGGAACTGCTGCTGGCGGTCCATCCGGTCGGTGTCACTGCCGTTGCCGATGCTCTTGCGGGCCCGCACATAACCGAGCGCCTGCTCGCCGTTGAGGGTCTGCCTGCCCGCCGCGATCTTCAGATGGGCGTCGGAGTCGTTGATCGGCCGCTTGAGGCAGACCTGTACGCCGTCGACCGCGTCGACCATGTCCTTGAACCCGGCGAAGTCCACGACCATGTGGTGGTCGACGCGGATCTTCGTCATCTTCTCGACCGTACGGATGGTGCAGGCCGTCCCGCCGAACTCGTAGGCCCAGTTGAACTGGGCGAACTGCGCCCGCGTCCGTGATCCGTCGGGCTTGCGGCAGCTGGGCAGGTCCACCATCACGTCGCGCGGGATGGACACCGCGGTCGCGCTGCGCCGGTCGGCCGCGAGGTGCAGCAGGATCGTGGTGTCCGAGCGCTGGGTGCCCCGGTCGCGGCCGTACTTCTTGTTGCCCCGCCCCGCCCGGGTGTCGGAGCCGATGAGCAGGATGTTCTGCGCGTCGTGCACCAGCGGTGTGGGGCGCTCCTTCTCATAGCGCGCCAGCTCCGCCGCGGCGTCGGTGTCCTTGGTGATGTTGCCGTCGAGCTTGTTGTAGACCGCCCAGCCGGCCCCCGCGGCGACCAGCACGAGCCCGGCGGCGCCCATCGCCGTCCAGCGCAGCCAGCGCCGCCTGCGCCGGGCGACGCCCGCACCCGTGGGGCTGGAGCCCGCGCCGGGTGCGTACGTGACCGGAGGCTCAGGCGGGGTGCCGTCCGGGTCCGGGCGCTCCGGTCCGGTGGGCATGCCTGCGGTGTCGGACACGTGTACGGCCACCCCTCATAGCGACGTCGGTGCATGGTGCGCTCTTACGACCATGGACCGACGTGACGCCGGGGGCCTCTGGGCCAGGGGCTGGGGTGGGCCGAACGGGGGACTGCGGGCTGGGGAGAGCGGGGCGGGGCTACTTGGCGGTGGCGGTGACCCGCTCGTCCTCGATCCGCTTCGCCAGAGCCGCCTCGGCGAGCTGGTCGAGGTGGCGGCAGAGCACCACGGAGCCGCCCGCCGCCAGCGAGGCGTACAGGCCGGAGCTCAGGCCCTCCCAGGTGTCGTACGACAGCCCGGACAGAAGCCGGGAGCCGGGCGCGAGCCCCAGCGCGGCGGCATCGGCGCGAGCCCGCTCCACCAGCTCCGCACCCGTCAGCTCGCCCGCGCCGCCGACGGCCACGGCGGGCTCGTCCGGGTCCACGGGCGCGTACGCCACGAAGCGGTCGGCCTGGCTGGGCACCTCGACCGCATAGTCCACGAAGCCCTCCGGGGTCTGCGGGAAGCGCCCGCCGAGCGGCCGGAGCGCGAGCGCGACCCGCTCCCCGGAGCAGGCCCGCGCCGCGTCCAGCGAGTCGGGCCCGCTGACGACGAGGTCGGCGCCGGCCGGGTCGCCGCCCACGTCCGCGACGACGCCGACGGACGAGCAGGCGAGCAGCCAGACCGCCGTCTGCCAGTGCGCGGGCAGCAGCAGCGCGAGCCGGTCGCCGGGCCCGGCGGCGAGATCGTCCTGGAGGAGGTTCGCGGTCTTGGCCACCCAATTGGCGAAGGTGGCCACGGACAATTCGACGCGCTCGCCCGTGGCGTCGTCGTAGAACGTGATGAGCGGGCGGCCCGGGTCCGCGGCGAGCGCGGATCGCAGCAGGTCGGCAGGGGTGCGGTCGGTGGCGTTCACGGGCGCAAGGGTACGCGCGTGCTCCGTTGCCCGGGGCGTGGCGGGGGAGCGCGGGCCACCGGTTCGGCGGATTCGAACCGACGGACCGTCAATTCCCCAATGGACAGAATTGTCCAGCTATGCCAACTATCAGACGTATGCGTGGATTTCTAGCTTCCTCGATCGGCGTCACGTGCGCGGCCGCCCTGGCCCTGCCCCTCACCCTGCCGTCGTCCGGCGCCCGCGCCGCGACCCCGGCCGCGGAGTCGCCCGCCGGGCGTTCCGTGGAATCGGTGCCGGGCAGCACCCAGTCCCTCGCACTCACCCCACTCGGCTCCGACCGCTCACCCGGCGGCGGCGCGTCAAGCGAACAGGGCCTGCTCCAGCGGGAGGTCCGGCCCTTCTCCCTGGTAGGCGTCATCTGGGACGACCCGGACGCCGAACTGCACGGCAGCGTCCAGGTCCGCACCCGGGCGAACGGCACCGGCAACTGGTCCGGCTGGCAGCCCGTCGAGACGCACAACCACGATCACGCCGCCGACCCGGACGACCCGGAGCGCGCCTCGGGCCGGGTCCGCGGCTCCACGGCACCGCTGTGGGTCGGCGACTCGGACGGCGTCGAGATCCGTGTACGAGGTGAGGCGGAGCAGCGCCGCGGCGCCGCACGGCCCCCGGCGGAGCAGGCCCTTCCGGCGGGGCTGCGTCTGGAACTCGTAGACCCCGGAGCGGAGCCGCCCCCGCAGGGCGCCGCGCCCGAAGGCCCCCGCTCCCCGGCCCTGACCGCCGAGACCGCCGCCGCCTCCGCGGTCAACGCCGACCTCGCCCCGCTCGGCTCCGACGTGATCCCGGCGCTCTCCAAGAAGGAGACGCAGGACGACCTGATCGCGGCCCGCGGTGGTCCGGAGGGAGCCGCCGCCAAGGCCAGGCCCTACGTGGGGCCCCGGCCGCGCATCATCACCCGCAAGGGCTGGGGGGCGAACGAGGGGCTTCGCGAGAAGAACTTCGCGTACACGAAGACCGTGAAGGCCGCCTTCGTGCACCACAGCGCGTCCGGCAACAACTACCGCTGCTCACAGGCGAGCTCCGTCCTGCGCAGTATCTACCGCTACCACGTCAAGAGCAGCGGCTGGCGTGACTTCGGCTACAACTTCGCGGTCGACAAGTGCGGGAACATCTACGAAGGACGTGCCGGAGGTGTGGCCAAGCCGGTCCTCGGGGCCCACACTCTCGGTTTCAACAGCAACAGCATGGGCATCGCCGTCCTCGGCAGCTTCGGCTCCGCCAACCCGCCCGCGGCCGCCGTCAACGCCATCGCCAAGCTGACCGCCTGGAAGCTCGGCCTGTACGGCGCCAACCCGCGGGGAAAGACATATCTGAGGTCCGGGGGAGGAAATCTGTACAAGAAAGGCAGCAACGTCCGGCTCCATGTGATCTCCGGCCACCGTGACGGTTTCGCCACGGAGTGCCCCGGTATCCGCCTGTACAAGAAGCTGGGCAAGGCCCGTTCGTCCTCGGCCCGGTACCAGGGCCGCTGAGTCCTCGGCACACCGCCACGACCCGCACAGCGCACTGCACGATCTGCAAAGCCATCTGCATACACTGGCCGGCCGCGACTCAAAGTTCGGCCGGCCCCAGCAGGAAGCAGAGACGACAGGTGACAGAAGCGATCCTCCTGGTCGGCGGCAAGGGAACCCGGCTACGCCCGCTCACGGTGCACACCCCCAAACCGATGGTCCCGGCGGCGGGCGTCCCGTTCCTCACCCACCAGCTGGCGCGGGCCCGCGCGGCCGGCGTGGACCACATCGTCCTGGCGACCTCGTACCTCGCCGAGGTCTTCGAGCCGTACTTCGGGGACGGCTCGGCGCTCGGCCTCCACATCGAGTACGTCACGGAGACCGAGCCCCTCGGCACGGGCGGCGCGATCCGCAACGTGGCAGCGCGCCTGCGCTCGGGACCCGACGACCCGGTCCTGATCTTCAACGGCGACATCCTCACGGGGCTCGACATCCGCGCCCTGGTCACGACGCACGAGGAGTCGGGGGCGGACGTCTCCCTGCACCTCACGAAGGTCGACGACCCGCGCGCGTACGGCCTCGTGCCGACCGACGCCACGGGCAGGGTGCAGGCCTTCCTGGAGAAGCCGCAGACCCCCGAGGAGATCGTCACCGACCAGATCAACGCGGGCGCGTACGTGTTCCGCCGCTCGGTCATCGACACGATCCCGACCGGCCGCCCCGTCTCGGTCGAACGCGAGACGTTCCCCGACCTGCTGGCCTCCGGAGCCCACCTGCAGGGCATGGTCGACTCGACGTACTGGCTCGACCTGGGCACGCCCCAGGCCTTCGTGCGCGGCTCCGCCGACCTGGTGCTCGGCCGCGCCCCGTCCCCCGCGGTCCCCGGCCGCTGCGGCGAGAGCCTGGTCCTGCCGACCGCCACGGTCGCCCAGGACGCGAAGCTCACCGGCGGCACGGTGATCGGCGAGCACGCGGTGATCGGCGAGGGCGCGCGGGTGGCCGGCAGCACGGTCCTCGCGGGCGCGGTCATCGCACCGAACGCGGTCGTCACGGACTCTCTGATCGGCGCGGGCGCGAAGGTGGGCGCACGCACGGTCCTCGCGGGCGCCGTGATCGGCGACGGCGCGGACGTCGGCGCCGACAACGAACTGCGCGACGGCGTACGGGTGTGGTGCGGGGCGGGCCTGCCCGCGGGGGCCGTGCGGTTCTCGTCGGACCAGTGACTTCCGGCCCGGCCCGCGGCTGAACCCCCTACCCTCGTACAGATGTCATCCCGTTTCGCCCCTCGCCCCACCCTTCCCCAAGCTCTCGGCTTCGCTCGAGCAGGGGAGGCCCCCATCACGGTGCGCGGCGGCGAAACGGCGATCCCCCGGGGCGTGCCCCGCCGGACCACGGCGGCCCGCACCCGCACCTGGACCCCGCCCTACCCCCTGAACCTGGGCCTGACCGTGGGCCCCCTGCGCAGGGGCCCCGCGGACCCCACGTTCCGTACGACCCCGGACGGCTCGGCCTGGCGGGCGAGCCGCACCCCGCAGGGCCCCGGCACACTCAGGGTCGCCGTCCGCTCCGGCACGGTGGAGGCGGAGGCCTGGGGCGAGGGCGCCGACTGGCTCCTGGATCAGCTCCCGCAGCTCCTCGGCGACGCGGACAACCCCGCGGCCTTCACCCCCCGCCACCGCCTCCTCGCGGCGACGGCGCACCGCAGGCCGGGCCTCCGCCTGATCCGCACGGGCCTGGTCCTGGAGTCCCTGATCCCGTCGATCCTGGAACAGAAGGTCACGACGGACGAGGCGTACCGCGCGTGGCGCCTCCTGGTCCGCAAGTTCGGCGAACCGGCACCCGGCGCGGCCCCCGCCCAGCTCCGCCTGCACGTCATGCCGGACCCGAGGACCTGGACGCTGATCCCGTCCTGGGAATGGCACAAGGCAGGCGTGGACGACAAGCGCGCGTCGACGATCCTGCGCGCGGCACGCGTCGCCGCGCGCCTGGAGGAGGCGGCGGCGATGGACCCGCTGCGGGCCCGGGCCCGTCTGGAACTGATCCCGGGCATCGGTCCGTGGACGTCGGCGGAGACGGTCCAGCGCAGCAACGGCGCCCCGGACGAGGTCACGGTGGGCGACCTGCATCTGCCGGGCATCGTCGGGTACGCGCTGGCGGGCGACCGCACGGCGGACGACGAGGAGATGCTGCGGCTCCTCGCCCCCTACGAGGGCCAGCGCCACCGGGCGGCCCGCCTGATCCTCCTGAGCGGCCGCACACCGGCCCGCAGGACACCGAAGATGCCGAAGACGGACATCGCCCTCCTCTGAAGCCGTCTTCTGAAGCGGCTTACCGAACCTCTACGAAGTCCTCCGCGTCACGCGCGGCCCGAGCGGCGGGCTCGGCCGCCGGATGTCCGACAGCCACCGCTCCCATCGGGTCCCACGACTCCGGAAGCCCGAGGACGTCCCGTACGACATCGCGGCAGAACATCGTCGACGAGACCCATGCGGACCCCAGGCGCTCCCCGGCGAGCGCGACCAGGAAGTTCTGCACGCCGGCACCGGCCGCGACCACGAACATCTCGCGCTCGGCCGCGTCCCGCCGCTCGTCCCCGTACGTGTGCGACCCGTCCATGACGAGGCAGGGCACCGCCAGGTAGGGCGCCTTGCGCAGGACATCCCCCCGGCGCACCCGCTTCTCGACGGACTCCGGAGACTTCCCGTCCCGCCGGAGGTCCGCGATCCAGGCGTCCCGCATCGCGTCGAGCAGCCGCACACGCGACTCCTCGGACTCCAGCAGGACGAACCGCCACGGCGTCGTGTGATGCGGCGCGGGCGCGGTCACGGCGGCCGCCACGGCCCGCCGCACGGCCCCGGGGTCCACCGGCTCGTCCGTGAACTCCCGCACGGTCCGCCGCTGCGTCACGGCTTCCCGCACGGCCTCGGACGTCCCGAGCCGGAACATGTCGTCGCGCGAAGGACGCACCATGGCCCGGGCCCCCTCATCGGTCTCCCCGGTCACCCCGACGACGTGCGCGAGCCCGCGGATGACCGCCACCGGCAGCCCGCCGGCCTTCCCCTTGACCAGATCGCCCGCGGCGGCCAGTTCGTCCGCGGTGGCGACGACGGTCCCGGTCAGCGGATTGCCGTACGCGTCGACGCCGCCCCGCAGATCGTCGAGGACCCGCACGCCCGCCGCCCCGATGGCGACGTCCGTCACGCCGTCACGCCAGGGGCGCCCGAAGGTGTCCGTGATCACGACACCGACGTCCACGCCGAGCGCGTCCCGCAGCCCGTCCCGCACCGCGCGCGCCGAGGCGTCGGCGTCCTCGGGCAGCAACAGCACCGTCCCGGCGCGCGTGTTGGAGGCGTCGACACCGGCGGCGGCCATCACCAGGCCCTGCCGGTTCTCGACGATGCGCAGGGACCCGCGGCGCGCGACGACCCGCACGGTCTCGGAGTCGATGGCCGCCTCGCGGTCGCCCGCCTCGACGATCCGCCCCTCGGCCTTGCTGACGATCTTCGAGGTGACGAGGAGCACGTCCCCGTCCACGAGTCCGGGGTCCGCCGCGGCGATCAGCTTGGCGAGGTCGTCCCCCTGCCGCACCTCGGGCAGTCCGGGCACGGCCCAGACCTGGAAGGAGGGAGAACCGCTCACGCCCGCACCTCCTCCGCGAGGGCGAGCGCGGCGCGCGCCATCTCGGCGGTCGCGTCGAGGTCGCTCATCATCAGCGGGATCGCCCGGCACCGGATGCCCGCCGACTCGACCCGCTCCACGAACCCGGCGTCCACGGTGTCGACGAGCCAGCCGTCGAGCATCCCGCTTCCGTAGTGCTCGGCGACCGCGGCGGCCGTCGTCTCCACGCCCACGGCCGCGAGCACCTTGTCGGCCATGCCCCGCACGGGTGCGTTCCCGACGATGGGGGAGAGCCCGACGACGGGCACGCCCGCGTCGGCGATGGCCTCGCGGATGCCCGGCACGGCGAGGATCGTCCCGACGCTCACCACGGGGTTGGACGGCGGGAAGAGCACGATGTCAGCGTCGGCGATCGCCTCCAGGACGCCGGGCGCGGGCTTGGCCTGGTCCGCGCCGACCGGCACCACGGCGTGCGCGTCCACGGACGCCCGCAGCCGCACCCAGTACTCCTGGAAGTGCACGGCCTTCTGCTCGCCGTCGACCGTGACGGCGACATGCGTCTCGACGCGGTCGTCCGACATCGGGATGAGCCGCACGCCGGGCTGCCACCGCTCGCACAGCGCTTCCGTCACCGCGCTGAGCGGGAATCCGGCGGCCAGCATCTGCGTCCGCACGATGTGCGTGGCGAAGTCCCGGTCGCCGAGCCCGAACCACTCGGGCCCGACCCCGTACGCCGCGAGCTCTTCCTTGACCTTGAACGTCTCGTCCGTACGCCCCCAGCCCTGCTCTTCGTTGATGCCACCGCCGAGGGTGTACATCACGGTGTCGAGGTCGGGGCAGACCTTCAGCCCGAACAGGTGAATGTCGTCACCGGTGTTGCCGATGACGGTGATGTCCGCGTCAGGCGCGGCTTTCTTGAGCCCGCGGAGGAAACGGGCGCCGCCGATACCGCCGGCCAGGACCACAATGCGCATGGGGCCAAGCATGTCAGGCAGGTACGACAGCGCGTCAGGCGGTTACGACATCTCCGGCCGCCGGAGAGGCGGCCCGCACGCCGCACTGCGCCGCGTGCATCGGCATCTCGGTCAGGCCGGGGTAGTAGATGTGCAGGCTGACGGCCGGTTCCAGGGAGTCGTTGACGACGTCGTGGGCGTACCCGGGCGCGAAGACGCGTTGGGTTCCGGCGCCGAGCGCGCGCTGTCCGCGCTCCGTACGCTCCGTCAGTTCGCCCTCCAGGACCGTGAGTACGCCGGAGGAGGGGCCGTGGTCGTGCGTTCCGCTGCCCTGTCCGGGCACCCAGGAGAGCAGCCAGACCTCATAACCGGGGCCGGTGCGCAGGCGGTGGTACCAGCGGCTCGTCGCGTCGTACTCGACGAGGTGGGCCCATTGCGTGCGGTCGGCCGCGAGGGTGCGAGCCAGGCCGACGAACTCGGCCACGGTGGCCGGATGCTCGCGGGCGGGCTGCAGGAGGTGGGTGACTTCGAGGATGTCGCCGGCGATCTGGAGGTCGCTGTCGCTGTTCATGGTGCGGTGGTTCCTCAACGTGAGTGCTGGGGTGTCGCGAGGGAGGGGGGAAGCGATGGAGCGGGAGGAGCTCAGGCGGCTCGGGCAGCTCGGGCGATGAAGCGCCGGAGCGGGCTCAACAGCTGGAAGCGGGAAGGCTCAACAGCTGGAACAGGAACAGAGACAGCGCGCGTGGGCAGCACCGAGGAGCCCGCAGGTGCGGGTCGTCGAGAGTGCCAAGTTTGCGAGCATGCCCACTAGGACAGCGGCTCACACCATCCCTGTCAACTCTATGTCCGGAATGTGGGATATGTTTCACCTCATCCGGTTGTTCTGGAAGGTGAAAGGTTTGTGCACCGTGTTCACGGGACACCCAGGGGATGCATCGCTACGCATGGCGCATCAACCGGCGCGTAAACCCCGGCGTGCTCCCGTGACCCGAATGTGATCCCCTTCGCTTCGGTGGACCGGTCGCAACGGGACCGATCTCCGCGACGTCCTTCCCTGGTGAGGGCGGCCGCGGGGCGCCTCGGGATGGGCCACTGGCAAGTGTCAGGGTTATCCCGATTTGAACACTTTCCGCATTACCTTGGTTCCGCAGGGTGAATAAGGGACCCAATAGCAGATCTCGGCTTGACTGGCCCGGATCGGCACACTTGTAATTTCACTCGTGTCGTTCAGCCGAAATCGGTAACGGCAAGCACCACGGGGACGCACAGACAGACGAGGGGCGCACATGACCGAGCTGGTTCAGGAACTGCTGGTCGAGGACGCGGACGAGGAACTCGGCTGGCAGGAGCGCGCGCTGTGCGCCCAGACCGATCCCGAGTCCTTCTTCCCCGAGAAGGGCGGCTCCACGCGCGAGGCCAAGAAGGTCTGCCTCGCCTGTGAGGTTCGTTCGGAATGCCTTGAGTACGCACTGGCGAACGACGAGCGGTTCGGCATCTGGGGCGGTCTTTCGGAGCGGGAACGCCGCCGTCTGAAGAAGGCCGCCGTCTGAACACCGGCCGGTTCGCCCGACCAAACGGCACACACCCCTACGTAAGGAACAGCCCGTCGCCCGTGGGTCATCCACAGGCGGCGGGCTGTTGTGATGCCAGCCGTTAGTGTGGGGCCCCGTCCGAGACGCCCCGGCGCCCCCATGAAGCGCAGGCGTCCACCGCAGTCCATCGAACCGGGGCCCGTACCTCGATGTCCGTGCACAGCCATTCGGCAGCCGCTCACCACGACGCTGCCGCTCCCGAGTTCCCGCGGCACGTCGTCACCGCCGTGATCGTCTCCCACGACGGCGCCCGCTGGCTGCCCGACGCCCTCGCCGGCCTGCTCGGCCAGGAGCGCCCGGTGCAGAACGCCGTGGCCGCGGACACCGGCAGCGCGGACGACTCCGCCCGCCTGGTCACCGAGGCCCTCGGCCCCGACCGCGTCCTGCACCTGGCCCGGCGCTCCGGCTTCGGCACCGCCGTCGACGAGGCGAATCGCATCGCCGGCGTGCTGACCCCGGAAGAGCTGCCCTATCTGAAGCGCCCCAGCGGCTGGGATCCGGTCAGCCGGTCCTGGCGCGACGACGCCTACGACCTCCCCGAACTGCCGCACGGCGAGCCCGAACAGTGGCTGTGGCTGCTGCACGACGACTGCGCGCCCGAACCCGGCGCCCTCACCGAGCTGCTGCGCGCCGTGGAGAACGAACGCGAGGTCGGCAAGGACGTCGCGATCGTCGGCCCCAAGCTGCGCGGCTGGTACGACCGCCGCCAGCTCCTCGAGGTCGGCGTCTCCATCGCCAACAGCGGACGCCGCTGGACCGGCATCGACCGCCGCGAACAGGACCAGGGCCAGCACGACCACGTACGGCCCGTCCTGTCGGTGTCCACCGCGGGCATGCTGATCCGGCGCGACGTCTTCGACGAACTGGGCGGGTTCGACCGGCGCCTTCCGCTCATGCGGGACGACGTTGACCTGTGCTGGCGCGCCCAGAACGCGGGCCACCGCGTCCTCGTCGCCCCCGAAGCCGTCGTACGGCACGCCGAGGCCTCCTCGCGCGAGCGCCGCACCGTCGACTGTGTCGGGCGTACGTCGACGTCACCGCACCGCGTGGACAAGGCGGGCGCCGCCTACACCCTGCTCGTCAACGCCCGCACCGCCGTGCTGCCCTGGGTGCTCTTCCGGCTCGTCGTGGGCACCCTGATGCGCACCGTCGCGTATCTGGTCGGCAAGGTCCCCGGTCAGGCGGTCGACGAGGTCGCCGGTCTCCTGGGGACACTGCTGCGGCCCGGACGGATCGTCAGCGCCCGCAAGGAACGCGGCAAGTCGGCGCTCGAACCGGCCGAGATGCGGCCGCTCTTCCCGCCGCCCGGCGCCACCGTGCGCGCCACCGTCGAACAGCTCGCCGGCAGCGTCGTCGGCCGCTCCGACCCCGAGGCCGTCACCGGCGCGGGCCGGCACGGAGCCGTCGAGTCGGGGCCCGGCGGGGACGACGCGGACTTCCTCCAGGTCGAGCAGTTCGCACGGGTCAAGCGCCTGGCCCGCAAGCCAGGACCGATGCTCTTCGTGGTGCTGCTGTTCGTCTCGCTCATCGCCTGCCGCGAACTCCTCGGCAGCGGTGCGCTCGCGGGCGGCTCGCTGCTGCCCGCCCCCGGCGACTCCTCGGCCCTCTGGGACCGCTATCTCGACGCCTGGCACCCCGTCGGAACCGGCGGCACGCAGTCGGCGCCGCCCTACCTCGCGCTCGTCGCGGGGCTCAGCACCCTGCTGTTCGGGTCCACCGGGCTCGCGGTCACCGTGCTCCTGGTCGGCTCGGTGCCGCTGGCCGGGTTCGCCGCCTACTTCGCCTCACGGCCGCTGGTCGAGTCGCGCCTGCTGCGCGCCTGGGCCTCGGTCGCCTACGCCTTCCTGCCGGCCGCCACGGGTGCGCTCGCGGGCGGGCGCATCGGCACCGCCGTCCTCGCCATCCTGCTGCCGCTCATGGCGCGCGCGGGCATCGCGGCGAGCGGCCTCGCCTCATCGAACGGCACGCGCGGGAGCTGGCGCGCCTCCTGGGCGTTCGCCCTGCTCCTGACGCTCACCACCGCCTTCACGCCGATCGTGTGGCCCATCGCCCTGGTGCTCGGCCTCGCGCTCCTCGTCGTCCGCAGGCGGGACATCACGGCGTACGGACCGCGCTTCCTCGCCGCGCTCGGCACGCCGATCCTGATCCTCGCGCCCTGGTCCCTCTCGCTGCTGCCCTTCGGCTTCTTCCGTGAGGCGGGGCTCGACTTCTCCGTCGGCGCCGCGACCGGCCTCGACCTGCTCGGGGGCAGCCCCGGCGGCCCCGGCACCGTGGACGGGCTGCTGCTCATCGGCATCGTGCTCGCCGCCCTTGCCGCCCTGCTCCGCACCGAGCGGCAGCGCGCCGTCCGCACCGCGTGGATCGCCGCGCTGGTCTCCCTGGTCTTCGCCGCGCTCTCGAACGGCTCGGCGTGGGCGGGCCCCGCGACCCTCGGCTACGGCATCGCGCTCCTCGCCGCCGCCGCGCTCGGCGCCGACGGTGCACGCACGCGTGTCGCCGAGCAGAGCTTCGGCTGGCGCCAGCCGGTCGCCGTCCTCATCGCCTTCGCGGCGGCCGCCGGGCCGCTGCTCGTCGCCGCCGGGTGGATGATCCGCGGCGCCGACGGCCCCCTGGAGCGGCGCGACCCGGTGCAGGTGCCCGCGTTCGTCGCCGAGGAGAGCGGCACGCAGGACCAGGCCCGCACGCTCGTCCTGGACAGCGAGTCGGCCGCCCAGGTGTCGTACACGCTCGTCCGCGGCTCGGGCGCGCGGCTCGGTGACGCCGAACTCGCCGACGCGGGCGGCTCGAACAAGCGCCTCGACAAGATCGTCTCCCGGCTTCTCGCGGGCTCCGGCGCCGACCAGGCCGACCAGCTCGGCGGCTTCGCCGTGCGCTACGTCCTCGTACGCGACGGCGCGCCACGCCAGATGAACCGCACCCTGGACTCCACCCCCGGCCTCACCCGGCTCAGCCAGGAGGACGGCAGCGCCCTGTGGCGCGTGGACCGGCAGGTAGCGCGCGCCGCCATCGTCCCCGAGTCCGGCGACCCCCTGCCGGTCGCCGCGGGGCCCGTCGAGCTGCACACGAACATCCCGGCCGGCGAGGAGGGCCGCACCCTGCGGCTCGCCGACGCCGCCGACGAGGGCTGGACGGCGACCCTGGACGGCCGCCCGCTCACCGGAACGACCCTGGACGGCTGGGCGCAGGGCTTCGAACTGCCCGCGTCGGGTGGCCGCCTGGACGTCACGCACGAGACGCCCGCGGGCCACACGGGATGGTTGTGGGCCCAGGGCGTGCTCGCCGTGGTCCTGGTGGTCCTCGCCCTTCCCGGACGCCGCCGCGACGTGGACGACGACCTCCCCGACGAGCGCGTCATCCCGGCGCAGCCGGTCGAGGGCGAGGGGCGCAGGGCCCGCAGGCTGCGCGCCGCACAGGCCGAGCAGGACGCCGCGCAAGGAGACGCCGGACCGGAAGACGCCGGTACGCCACCGCCTCCTCCGGAGGAGGAGGCCTTCGCCGCGGTGCCCCAGCAGCAGGCGTACGAGGAGTGGGAGGCCCCCGCCCACGCGGGCGTCGACTACGGCACCTACCAGGGCGAACAGCAGTACCAGGACGCGCAGTACGCGCCCGGCTCCTACGACCAGTCCGGCCAGTCCGACCAGTTGGCGTACCAGGACCCCTACCAGGGCGGCCAGTACGACCCGTACGCCTACGGAGGCGCACAGGGCGGCGAGCAGTACGGGCAGTCGTTCGACGCCACCTACGGGCAGCAGCCGCCGATGCCGCCCCAGCCCCCGCAGCCGCCGCACGGCGACGACAGTGAGCGCCCCGACGGGAGCCAGCAGTGAACCGCACGACCCAGTCCCTGATCGCCGCTGTGGCCGCGCTCGCCGCGGTCACCGGGTTCGCCGTGACCAACGCGCCCGACGGCAGCGGAGACGACGGCGCGAAGGCAGCCGCGCGGCTGCCCGTCGAACGCACCAGCCTGCTCTGCCCGGTGCCCAGCGCGTCTGACCTCGCTGAGACCTCGTACACGGCGTTCACGCCCAAGCGCAAGGCATCCGGCACGGCCGGCAAGGCGGAACTGCTGCCCGCCACGAGGGAATTGACGGACGCCCCGAAGGACGGCGGCCACGCAGGCAAGGACAAGAAGAAGGCCGTCAAGCCCTTCCTGACCCCGAAGACGCCGGGCAAGCCCGTCACCGGCGAGGAGACCGGGGGAGAGTCACCCGCGCTCCTCGGCACCGCCGACGGCATGCTGGCCCCCGGCTGGACCGTCCAGCAGACCACCAAGTACGCGGTGGGCAGCGGACGCGGCCTGCAGGGCGCCAACTGCGCGGCGCCCGACACGGACTTCTGGTTCCCGGGCGCGAGCAGCGCCAAGGACCGCAGCGACTACGTCCACCTGACGAACCCGGACGACACGGCGGCCGTCGTCGACATCGAGCTGTACGGCAAGGACGGCGCCCTCAAGACCGAGGTGGGGGAGGCGATCCAGGTCCAGCCGCACTCCAGCATGCCGGTCCTGCTGTCCACGCTCTCGCCCAAGGAGCAGACCAACCTCACGATGCACGTGACCGCGCGCAGCGGCCGGGTGGCCGCCGCCGTGCAGTCCTCGGACGACAAGCTCGGCGGCGACTGGCTGCCCGCGTCCGCCGACCCCGCGAGCCGCGTGGTCCTGCCGGGCATTCCCAAGGACGCCACGTCGGTACGTCTGGTCGCCTTCGCGCCCGGTGCCGACGACGCCGACCTGAAGGTCCAACTGGCCTCGCCCAGTGGCTCGATCAGCCCGGCCGGACACGCGAACCTGCACGTCAAGTCCGGCATGACGACCGCCGTCGACCTCGGCGACGTCACCAAGGGCGAGGCGGGCTCGCTGGTCCTGACGCCGACGGAGGACGGGGCGCCCGTGGTGGCGGCCCTGCGCGTCACCCGGGGCAAGGGCGCCGACCAGGAGACGGCGTTCATCCCCGCCACGAACCCGATCGGCACGCGCGCGACGGTGGCCGACAACCGCGCCAAGGGCTCCACGCTGTCCCTCGTGGCCCCCGGCAGGACCGGCAAGGTGAAGGTCACGGCGTCGGAGGGCTCCGAGGGCGGCTCGTCGACGAGCAAGACGTACACGGTCAAGGGCGGCACGACCCTGGGGATCAAGGCGCCCGTCCCGAGCGGCCTCAAGGGCACGTACGCGCTCACGGTGGAACCGGTGTCGGGAGGCGCTGGGGACGCCGTCTACGCCTCACGCATGCTGGAGGAGCCGGAGGACGGCGTCCCGATGTTCACCATCCAGACGCTGCCGGACGACCGGGGCACGGTGTCGGTGCCGGAGGCGGAACAGGATCTGAAGGTGCTGCAGAAGTAGGTCTTCGGGGCCGGGGCCGCGGCCTGGCCCGCAGGACGGGGAAGGATTACGGAAGGGGCGGAGCCCTCACTCTTCCCCGTACCGCGGGTCCACCGACTCGGGCGAGAGTCCGAGGAGCTCGGCGACCTGCTCGACCACCACTTCGTGGACGAGCGCGGCCCGCTCGTCGCGTCCCTTGGTGCGGATCTCGACCGGACGCCGGTAGATGACCACCCGGGCGGGACGGCCATCGGAAGCCTCGATCGTGCCGCCCAGCGGCACGACGTCATCGCTCCAGTCGTCCTCGTCGCCACCGGCGTTGCCGCCCCGCCCCAGGGCGGGAACCTCGAGGACCAGGAAGTCGATCTCGCTGAGCTGCGGCCAGCGCCGCTCGAGACGCTCCACGGAGTCCTGCACCAGGTCGGTGAAGACCTCGGCACGGCTGGCGGACAGCGGCACCTGGGGAGGCGCCACGGGGCCGCGCATGCCCCTGCCGTGGCGGTCGCGGCGGCGGGGCCTCGGGTCTGCGGTGCGGGGCTGTACGGGGTCGTCCATCACTGACGAAGAGTAGTCCTCGAGATCGCCGTTTCCGCACAGCTTCCACCGGCCTTCCGCAGTGCGTCCGTACTCCTTCCGTACGGCTCCCGTCCGGCGCGCGGCATGTCGCCCGATGACCATTCCGGCCAGGGTTGGGCCCGATTCCGTATCTCTCCAGGACCGTCGATCTCGCGATGAATGACGGGATTTGCGCCAAGCCGTGACCGGATTCAACACCACTGGTCACCCAGGCCCCTTGCGTCACCGCAGGTCAGCGAGGCGCCGTGCGGGCGGGTCGTGGCGGGGATCACAGCGCGACACGGTGGGGTGACCTCGCGGAGAGTCGTCGCGGCCCGCTCAAGAGTGCGGTACCGTCCAACATCGTGAGCCCTGTACGTCGCTGTTCGCGCACCGCTTGCGGCCGTCCCGCCGTCGCGACGCTGACGTACGTCTACGCCGACTCGACCGCGGTCCTCGGCCCCCTCGCCACCTACGCCGAACCCCACTGTTACGACCTGTGCGCCGAGCACTCCGAGCGCCTCACCGCGCCCCGCGGCTGGGAGGTCGTCCGCCTCGCCGACGCCTCCGGTCCGACCCGCCCCAGCGGTGACGACCTCGAAGCGCTCGCCAACGCGGTACGTGAGGCGGCCCGCCCGCAGGAGCGCGCCGCCGAGGCCGGTGGCGGCCCGCGCAGGGCGGACCCGATGGAGGTCGCGCGCCGCGGCCATCTCCGGGTGCTGCGCTCACCGGATTCCTGAGCCCCGCTCTCCGCTGGCCCCTTCGGGTTACCGACCGGCCCTCTCCGTAGACCCCTGTCGTTTAGCGCTGAACAACTTCTCCCGCACGACCCATTGACGTGCCCATGGCGCCGACATGACCATTCCCCCAGTTGTGAGAGATCACCTTCCGCATCACGGAAACCGGGGAGTCGCCCGTGTACGTGCAGCAGCTGGAGCCCGTGGCCGATTCGCTCGGCCTGTCCGCACTCGTCGCGACCCTGCCCCTCCTGACGGTTCTCGTCCTGCTCGGCGTCGTCCGCATGAAGGCCCACCACGCCGGTCTCATCGGCCTCGGCGTCGCCGCTCTGGTCGCCTGGGCCGCGTACGGGATGCCGATCGGCCAGACCGCCTCCGGCGCCGCGCAAGGCGCGCTCTTCGGGCTCTTCCCCATCCTGTGGATCGTCGTCAACGCCCTGTGGGTGTACCGGATGACGGTCCGCACCCGGCACTTCGACATCCTGCGCCGCTCCTTCGGACGGCTCTCGGACGATCCGCGCATCCAGGCACTCGTCGTGGCCTTCTGCTTCGGGGCGCTCCTTGAGGCCCTCGCCGGCTTCGGGGCGCCCGTCGCGATCTCCGCGGTGATGTTGGTGGCGCTCGGCTTCGACCCGGTCAAGGCCGCGGTCGTCGCCCTCGTGGCCAACACCGCGCCCGTCGCCTTCGGCGCCATGGGCACCCCCGTGGTGACGCTCGCGCAGGTCACCGGGCTCCCGCTGGACACCGTCGCCACGGTCGTCGGCCGCCAGACGCCGCTGCTCGCCCTGGTGGTGCCGCTGCTCCTGGTCGGCCTGGTGGACGGGCGGCGCGGGCTGCGCGAGACCTGGGTGCCCGCCCTGGCGTGCGGATTCGCGTTCGCCGCCGCACAGTTCGCCGCGTCCAACTACGTCTCCGCCCAGCTCGCCGACATCGGGGCCGCGCTGGCGGGCGCCGCCGCGCTGGTCGCCGTGCCGAGCGCGCGCAGACCCGCCGCGGAGCCCGTACGCGTCGCGGTCCTCACCGGCGTACGCAGCGAAGACCTCGACCACGACGACCCGCGCCCGGAGATCCTGCGCGCCTACGCCCCGTACGCCCTGATCGTCGCCATCTTCTCCGTCGCCCAAATCCCGCCGGTCAAGGAACTGTTGGCCAAGGCGACGCGGACCTTCGACTGGCCCTTCCTGGACGTCGCCAACTCCGAGGGGGACCCGGTGGGCGGCAACCTCTTCTCGCTGCCGCTCGTGGCGACGGGCGGGACGCTCGTCCTGCTGGCCGGTGTGGGCACGGCGGCGATCATCGGGGTGCACGCGCGCGTGGCGGTACGGGAATGGCTGGCGACCGTGCACGAACTGCGGTTCGCCATCCTCACCGTGACCTCCGTGCTCGCCCTCGCCTACGTGATGAACCTGTCCGGGCAGGCCGCCACCATCGGCCACTTCGTGGCGGCGGCGGGCGCGGGGCTCGCCTTCCTGTCGCCGGTGCTCGGCTGGTTCGGCGTCGCGGTCTCCGGCTCGGACACCTCGGCCAACGCACTCTTCGGCGCGCTCCAGGTGACGGCGGCCCAGCAGTCCGGGCTCTCGCCCGAACTGCTCGCGGCGGCCAACAGTTCGGGCGGTGTGCTCGGAAAGATGATCTCCCCGCAGAATCTGACCATCGCGTGCGCGGCGGTCGGACTCGCGGGCAAGGAGGGCGATCTGCTGCGCAAGGTGCTGCCCTGGAGCCTCGCCCTGTTGCTGGTGATGTGTCTGATCGTGGTGGGGCAGAGCACGGTGGTGCTCGGCTGGATGCTGCCGTGACGAGAACCTGACGTCGGCCTGCACCGACCTGGCAGTGGCTTGACGCCGCTCACAGCTGGTTGTCAGTTGTTGCGGGTAGTTTGGGGTGACCGGCGAGCACTCGCCGGAATCGCTGAACTCGCAGAACCTGCAGAGAGGGTTGGCCGTGACTGCTGATCTGTCCCAGATCGTGAAGGCGTACGACGTGCGCGGGGTGGTCCCGGACCAGTGGGACGAGTCCCTCGCCGAACTGTTCGGCGCGGCCTTCGCGAAGGTGACGGGCGCGGACGCGATCGTGACCGGGCACGACATGCGGCCGTCGTCGCCCGGCCTCTCCAGGGCCTTCGCGCGCGGGGCCGCCGCGCTCGGCGTCGACGTCACGGAGATCGGCCTCTGCTCCACGGACCAGCTCTACTACGCGTCGGGTGCGCTGAACCTGCCGGGCGCGATGTTCACTGCCTCGCACAACCCCGCGCAGTACAACGGCATCAAGATGTGCCGCGCGGGCGCCGCCCCCGTCGGCCAGGACACCGGCCTCGCCGAGATCCGCGCTCTCGTGGAGGGCTGGGCGGAGACCGGAGCCCCGGAGCCGGCGGCCACGCCCGGCACCCTCACCGAGCGGGACACCCTCAAGGACTACGCGGCGCACCTGCGCGGCCTGGTGGACCTGACCTCCATCCGCCCCCTCAAGGTCGTCGTCGACGCGGGCAACGGCATGGGCGGGCACACCGTCCCGACGGTCTTCGAGGGCCTGCCGCTCACGCTCGTACCGATGTACTTCGAGCTGGACGGCACGTTCCCGAACCACGAGGCCAACCCCCTCGACCCGAAGAACATCGTGGACCTGCAGCAGCGGGTGCGCGACGAGGGCGCCGACCTCGGCATCGCCTTCGACGGCGACGCGGACCGCTGCTTCGTCGTCGACCAGGACGGCGCCCCGGTCTCCCCGTCGGCGATCACCGCCCTGGTCGCCTCGCGCGAGCTCGCGCGCAACGGCGGCAAGGGCACGGTCATCCACAACCTCATCACCTCCTGGTCGGTCCCCGAGGTCGTCCGGGAGAACGGCGGCACGCCGGTCCGCACCCGCGTGGGGCACTCCTTCATCAAGGAGGAGATGGCCAAGACGGGCGCGATCTTCGGCGGCGAGCACTCGGCGCACTACTACTTCCGCGACTTCTGGAACGCGGACACCGGCATGCTGGCCGCGCTCCACGTCCTCGCCGCGCTCGGCGGCCAGGACGGGCCGCTGTCGGGCCTCGTCGCGCAGTACGACCGCTATGCGGGCTCCGGCGAGATCAACTCCACGGTCGACGACCAGACGGCGCGCCTGGCCGCGATCAAGGAGAAGTACGGCGACCAGGAGGGCGTCACCCTCGACGAACTGGACGGCCTCACGGTGACGTCCACGGACTGGTGGTTCAACGTCCGGGCCTCCAACACGGAACCCCTCCTGCGCCTGAACGTGGAAGCCCGGGACGAGGCAACGATGACAAAGACGAGGGACGAGGCCCTGACCATCATCCGAGCCTGACCCCTCCGTCTACGGCCTCGGGGAAGCGACCGCCCGGCGACGCCTGCCCACCGACCTCCGGTCTCGGTCGGGCCTGACGCTCGCCGACGCCCGCCCACCCCGGCTGCCCCGTTTGGTCGCCAGCCGCCGTGCCGCGCCTGCCCATCCAGTCCGCCCCGTTTGTGGGCAGGCGTTCCCACCCCGGCTGCCCCGTTTGTCGTCAGCCGCCGTGCCGCGCCTGCCCACCCAGTCCGCCCCGTTTGTGGGCAGGCGTTCCGCACGGCGGAACGGGTGGGCACAAACGCCCACCGGGCCGCAGATGAGCAACGACCGTCGGCCCACCCGGGGCCTGGGGCGAAGCCCCGGCTCGAGGGTCGGCTCCCGGGCCCCCGGGCCCCGGGGAACCTGGGGCGGAGCCCCGGCCCGCCCCACCCAAGGGGACCCGGGGCGAAGCCCCGGCCGTGCGCTCACCCAAGGCCCCGGGGCCAGCGGTAGGCTGACCAGGCGACATCCCTCACCCCACCCGCTCGAAGGGACCCACCCCATGCCGCTCGAAGCCGGCCTCCTGGAGATCCTCGCCTGCCCGGCCTGCCACGCCCCCCTCAAGGAGGCGGACACGGAGCTGGTCTGCACGGCGGACGCGAAGGACTGCGGCCTCGCCTACCCCGTCCGGGACGGCATCCCCGTACTCCTCGTCGACGAGGCCCGCCGCCCCGCGTAAGGGCCCCGCAAGGCCTGCCCGAGGCCGCGCAAGGGCCCGCAAAGCCCTCGTAAGGCCTCACAAGAAGGCCTCACAAGTAAGGCCTCACAAGTAAGGCCCCGCAGAACGGCCCCGCAAGGCCAGGCGTAACGACAAGAGGCGCGACCGGCGGCCCCCGCCCCGGCGCCCGGCGAATCGGAGGCCCGACCCCATGCTCGACGAATCGCTGCTCGACGCCCCCGAGGCCCTCGCCGTGGCCGACCGCCGCGGCCTCCTCCGCGGTGCCGCGGAGGCAGGCGCCCGTGTCCGCACAGCGGTGCGGCACGCCACGGAGGCCGGGCTCACGCAGCTCAAGCCGGACGGCCGCCCCCGGGCCATCCTGATCGCGGGCCCCGGCACGGCCGCCACAGCCGTGGCGGACCTGCTCGGCACCCTCGCGGGAGCCGGCTGCCCCGTCATCCGCCTCGCCCCCACCGGCGTGGCCCCCGCGGCAGGCGCCCTGCGCTGGGCGCTACCCGGCTGGGCGGGCCCCCTGGACCTGCTGCTCATCGCCACCCCGGACGGCACGGAGCCGGGCCTCGAACTCCTCGCGGAGCAGGCCTACCGCCGCGGCTGCACGGTCGTGGCCGTGGCCCCCGCCCGCTCCCCGCTGGCCGAGGGCGTGGAGGCCTCGCACGGCCTCACGGTCACGATGGCCACCTCCCCGTACGGGGAGTACGAAGCCCCGCACGACGGAGAGCGCGCCTCCGAGTCGTACGAGGCACGCCGCTTGGACGACGAGGCCGCCGCCTCCGCCCCCGCCACCCTCTGGGCCCTGCTCACCCCGCTCCTCATCCTCCTGGACCGCACCGGCCTGATCACCGCACCGGCCGAAACCCTGGAGAAGATCGCCGACCGCCTCGACCACGTCGCGGAACGCTGCGGCCCGGTCATCGCGACGTACAGCAACCCCGCCAAGACGCTCGCCGCCGAACTCGCCGAAGCCCTCCCGGTGATCTGGACCGAGGGCAGGCTCGCGGGCCCGGTCGGCCGCCGCTTCGCCGCCGCTCTCGCCGAGCTCGCCGGGCACCCCGCGGTCGCGGGCGAGCTGCCCGAAGCCCTGCCCGCGCACGGCGCCCTGCTCGCGGGCAATCTCGGCCCGAGCGGCGACGGCAGCGGCAACAGCGACGACTTCTTCCGTGACCGCGTCGAGGACGCCCAGCAGCTCCGTGCCCGCGTCGTCCTGCTCCGCGACCGCCCGATCGACGCCGGAGGCCTCAGCGCCGCTCCCGCGGCCCGTGAGCTCGCCCACGGCCACGACATCGCGATCAGCGAGCTCGAGCCGGAGGACGGCGACGAGCTGGAGACCCTCGCGGAGCTGATCGCCGTCACGGATTTCGCCGCCGTTTACCTGGCGCTCGCCCCGAGGGACGGATCATGACCCCAGCCCGGTCATGACCTGAGACCGCGCACGGCACGCCGACGCACAGCATCGCCACGCACCGACTCGCACAGTTTCGCGGCACCGCACATCGCAGCGCACTCCACTCCACCGCACTGCACCGCCTCGCACCGCGTACGTACGTAAGGGAGAATCCCTCCGTGGACCGCCTCACCAACACCATCCGCCCCTACGCCTGGGGTTCCACCACCGCCATCGCGGAGCTCCTCGGCGTCGAGCCGACCGGTGAGCCGCAGGCCGAGATGTGGATGGGCGCCCACCCCGGCGCCCCCTCGCGCACCGAACGCGGCGCGCTCGACGAAGTCATCGACGAGGACCCGGGACACGAGCTCGGCAGGGCGACGGTCGCCAGGTTCGGCCCGCGCCTGCCCTTCCTCCTCAAGCTCCTCGCCGCGGGCGCCCCGCTCTCTCTCCAGGTGCACCCCGACCTGGAGCAGGCGAGGGAGGGTTACGAGGACGAGGAGAGCCGGGGCGTTCCGATCGACGCCCCGAACCGCAACTACAAGGACGCCAACCACAAGCCCGAACTGATCTGCGCGCTCACGGAGTTCGACGGCCTCTGCGGCTTCCGCGACCCCGTCGAGGCCGCGGACCTCCTGGCCGGACTTGGCGTCGACTCCCTGAAGCCGTACGTCGATCTGTTGCACGCCAAGCCCGAGGACGGCGCCCTGCGCGAGGTCCTGACGGCCGTCCTGACCGCGGACCCCGAGGAGATGGCCGCGACCGTCACCGAGGTCACCGAGGCCGCCGAGCGGCTCGGCGGCGCGTACACCCCGTACGCGGGCATCGCGCGCCACTACCCCGGCGACGCCGGCGTCATCGCGGCCATGCTCCTCAACCACGTCCGGCTGCAGCCCGGCGAGGCCCTGTTCCTCGGCGCCGGAGTCCCGCACGCCTACCTCGATGGCCTCGGCGTCGAGATCATGGCCAACTCGGACAACGTGCTGCGCTGCGGCCTGACCCCCAAGCACGTCGACGTACCCGAACTCCTGCGCATCGTCCGCTTCGAGCCGACAGCCCCCGGAGTCCTGCGTCCAGAGGCCGCGCCCGACGGCGAAGAGGTCTACGACACCCCGATCGACGAGTTCCGCCTCTCCCGCTTCGTCCTGCCCGAGGGCGCCGCATCGCACGACCTCACCGCCGCGACCCCGCAGATCCTGCTCTGCGTCGCGGGCACGGTCCGGGTGGGCGACGCCGGGGAACTCACGCCCGGACAGTCCGTGTTCGTCCCCGCCGAAGAAAAGACCGAAGTGTCCGGAGTGGGCACGGTCTTCCGTGCCACTGTGGTGGCCTGACTCACCACCAGTCCCTCGTGCTGCAACAATGACCCACCGCAAAGGCCGGGCAAAGCGGCGGCAGTGGACGATGAACGTACGCAGGCGAAGGGACAACGGGCACACATGAGCGCGTCAGGCGGAACAAAGGCGATTGTCGCGGCACTCGGCGCGAATCTCGCGATCGCGGTGGCGAAGTTCGTCGCGTTCATCTTCAGTGGCTCGTCGTCGATGCTCGCCGAGAGCGTGCACTCGCTCGCGGACTCGGGCAACCAGGGGCTGCTGCTCCTCGGCGGCAAGAAGGCGCAGCGCGAGGCGACCCCACAACACCCCTTCGGGTACGGGCGCGAGCGCTACATCTACGCCTTCCTGGTCTCCATCGTGCTCTTCTCGGTCGGCGGCATGTTCGCGATCTACGAGGGCTACGAGAAGATCAAGCACCCGCACGAGATCGAGCACTGGTACTGGCCGGTCGGCGTCCTAGTGTTCGCGATCATCGCCGAGGCCTTCTCCTTCCGTACGGCCATCAAGGAGTCGAACCACACGCGCGGCAGCCTGACGTGGACGCAGTTCGTCCGCCGCGCGAAGGCCCCCGAGCTGCCGGTCGTTCTCCTGGAGGACCTGGGCGCGCTGGTCGGTCTGGTCCTCGCCCTGATCGGCGTCGGCCTGGCGCTCGGCACCGGCGACGGCGTCTGGGACGGCATCGGCACCCTCTGCATCGGCATCCTGCTGATCGTGATCGCGATCGTCCTCGCGGCGGAGACCAAGTCCCTGCTCCTCGGTGAGGCCGCGGGCACGGAGGAGGTCCAGAAGATCGAGAAGGCCCTGGTCGACGGCGAGACGGTCACCCGCGTCATCCACATGCGCACGCTGCACCTCGGCCCCGAGGAACTCCTCGTCGCCGCCAAGGTCGCCGTGCAGCACGACGACACGGCCGCCGAGGTGGCCGCCGCCATAAACGCCGCCGAGGAGCGCATCCGCGCGGCGGTCCCGATCGCCCGCGTGATCTACCTGGAGCCGGACATCTACAGCGAGGCGGCAGCAGCCGAGGGCACGAACCCGGCGAAGGCACCGGGCGGCCACTGACCTTCCGCCGTTCCCGTACGTCTGTTCCTGTACGTCTGTTCCTGTACGCCGATGGGGCCCCGCACCTGCACGGTGCGGGGCCCCATCGACGTAGATCACCCAACTCTGCTGCTGGTCACTGAACCTCGCGCAGCACCTTGAGGATCGCCGCCTCGTCGGGTGCCGCCTCGAGGCGCTCACGGAACCCGGTGTCCATCAACTTCCGTGACAGCAGCGCGAGAATCCGCAAGTGCTCGTCGCCCGCGGCCGCCTCCGGCACGGAGATCATGAAGATGAGCTTGGCCTTCGTACCGTCGAGCGCACCCCACTCGATGCCCTCCGCCGACCGCGCGAACCCGACCACCGGCGAGGTCACCGCATCGGTCTTGGCGTGCGGGATGGCGATCTCCTCGCCGAGCCCCGTGGTGCCCTGGGCCTCGCGACGCAGAGCCGTCTGCACGAGCTCCTCGACGTCGTTCACCTTGCCGGTGGCGGCGAGGAGGTTCGCCATCTCACGGATCGCGGAGTCCTTGTCGGCGGAATCCAGCCGGACCTTCACGGTCCGCTCGGTGAGATAGCCGGAGAGAACCTCGTCGTCGTCCGTGGGCGAGTCCGCGGGGGAGGCGGCGGCTACGGGTGCGGCTGCCGCCGGGGCAGGCGCCGCAGGGGCCTTCTGCGGGGCCGTGGACGCCCCGGAACCGACAGCTCCGGCCCCCACGCCAGCGAGCACCGGCTCGGGACCACCCGGTACGTCGACGACCGGCGCCCCACGGCGCTTGCGCTCGCTGATGTCGACCAGAGTGACGGTCGTGAGGGCGGTGACGACGGCACCGATGGCGACAGCGATGAAGAACATCGGTACGCCGCCGACGGCACCCAGCACCGCCACGATCGGCCCGCCGTGCGGCACCGCGTCCTCGACGCCCGCCTGACCGGCGATCGCACCGGCGACGGCGCCACCGAGCATGTTCGCGGGAATGACCTGCGCGGGCCGGGCCGCCGCGAAGGGGATCGCTCCCTCCGAGATGCCGAAGAAGCCCATGAACAAGGCGGCCAGACCGGTCTCCCGTTCCTGCTCGCTGTAGAGCCGCTTGCGGATCAGCGTCGCGAGGCCTTGCCCGAGGGGCATGACCGGAATAGCGGCGGCACACATGCCCATGACGGTCTGGTTGCCGGTCGCGATGAGCCCCGCGCCGAACAGGAACGCTGTCTTGTTGACCGGACCGCCCATGTCGAACGCGATCATCAGACCGAGGATCGCGCCGAGCAGGATCGCGCTGGTCCCGGTCATGCCGCTGAGCCAGCTGGTCAGATGCTCGAAGATCCACGAGATCGGTTTGCCGATGACGTAGATGAAGAAAAGACCGAGTGCCGTGGTCGAGATGATGGGGATCACGATGATCGGCATGATCGGCTGGGCGAACTTCGGGACCTTGATCTTCTTGATCCACAGCACCAGATAACCGGCGAGGAAGCCGGTCACGATGGCGCCGATGAAGCCCGCGCCCGCCTTGGAGTCGTACAGATCACCGGTGTTGGCGATCCAGCCGCCGATCATGCCGGGCACGAGTGCGGGCCGGTCGCCGATGGCGTACGCGATATAGCCGGACAGGATCGGGACCATCAGCGTGAAGCCGATGACGCCGATCTGGTTGACGTGCATCCAGAACGAGCCGTCGGGAATCACGAGCCCGCCCTTGGGGTCCGTGTGTCCGCCGAGCGACAGCGAGATCGCGATCAGCAACCCACCCACCACGACGAACGGAATCATGTACGAGACGCCGTTCATCAGCGCCTTGTACGCGAGGCTCCGCTCCTTGCCGCCCCCGCCACCGCCCGAGGCAGTCTCGGCGGACCCGCCGCCACCGCCTCCGCCGTGCACGGGCGCGCTCTGTACCTGCTCGATCAGCCGCTCCGGGTGGCTGATGCCCTCGGACACGCCGACGGACAGCACGCGCTTGCCCGCGAAACGACTGCGGTCGACGTCCTTGTCGGCGGCGATGATGATGCCGTCAGCATCCCTGACATCGTTGTCAGTCAAGACGTTCTCAGCCCCGATGGAGCCCTGCGTCTCCACCTTCATGTCGACGCCGAGGCTCTCCGCGGCCTGCGAGAGCTTCTCCGCCGCCATGTACGTGTGGGCGATACCGGTCGGACAGGCGGTCACCGCGAGCAGCTTGAGCTTCTTCTGCTCGCCGTCGCTCCCGCCTATGGGGGGATCGGCCGGACGGGTCACGTGGATCTCCTAACGCCTTTAACGCCTTCGTCAAACAAGATCGCGCAAATGTTCCCGATCTCAAGGCATCCTGCAACACGGGCGCGCAGGTTCAAAAGCGCAAAGGTCCCGAATGTGCAGGTCCGTCGCCCCGGCCGCAGGTATGAAGGCGGCAGCGCACCCGCCCACGCGCCGGGGGAGGCGGGCTGGGGCTCGCTGGGCCAATCGGTGTAGCTTTGTGACCGAGCCAGACGTCGCTGCTGATGGCGGTCGGGCGGGGCCTGCATGGGCACCGTCCGAGGGAGAGAGGGCCTCCGACGGACTGCGCTGCTGCGCGCCGGTGCTTCTCCGTGCCGTCGTCGCAGGTCAGCCATGTCCACCCACCCTCGATCGATCCCACGAGGAGCAGCTCACCAATGTCGACTCTCATCAACGGCCAGGACTTCAAGGTCGCCGATCTCTCCCTGGCCGCCTTCGGCCGCAAGGAGATCACCCTCGCCGAGCACGAGATGCCCGGCCTGATGTCGATCCGCAAGGAGTTCGCCGCCAGCCAGCCGCTGGCCGGCGCCCGCATCATGGGCTCGCTGCACATGACCGTGCAGACCGCCGTCCTCATCGAGACCCTGGTCGCCCTGGGCGCCGAGGTCCGCTGGGTCTCCTGCAACATCTTCTCGACCCAGGACCACGCGGCCGCGGCCATCGCCGTCGGCCCGAACGGCACCCCGGACGACCCCCAGGGCATCCCGGTCTTCGCCTGGAAGGGCGAGACCCTGGAGGAGTACTGGTGGTGCACGGAGCAGGCGCTGACCTGGCCGAACACCCCCACCGGCGGCCCGAACATGATCCTGGACGACGGTGGCGACGCCACCCTCCTCGTCCACAAGGGCGTCGAGTACGAGAAGGCCGGCAAGGTCCCGTCCGAGGACACCGCCGAGTCGGATGAACACCGCGTCATCCTGCAGCTCCTCAACCGCACCATCACCGAGGGCTCGCAGAAGTGGACCCAGCTCGCCTCGGAGATCCGCGGCGTGACCGAGGAGACCACGACGGGCGTCCACCGCCTGTACGAGATGCACCGTGACGGCACCCTCCTCTTCCCGGCGATCAACGTGAACGACGCCGTGACGAAGTCGAAGTTCGACAACAAGTACGGCTGCCGCCACTCGCTGATCGACGGCATCAACCGCGCCACGGACGTCCTGATCGGCGGCAAGACCGCTCTCGTCTGCGGTTACGGCGATGTCGGCAAGGGCTGTGCCGAGTCCCTGCGCGGCCAGGGCGCGCGCGTGATCATCACCGAGGTCGACCCGATCTGCGCACTGCAGGCGGCGATGGACGGCTTCCAGGTCGCCACGCTCGACGAGGTCGTCGACAAGGTCGACATCTTCGTCACCACGACCGGCAACAAGGACATCATCATGGCCTCGGACATGGCCAAGATGAAGCACCAGGCGATCGTCGGCAACATCGGCCACTTCGACAACGAGATCGACATGGCCGGCCTTGCCAAGATCCCCGGCATCGTCAAGGACGAGGTCAAGCCGCAGGTCCACACCTGGACGTTCCCCGACGGCAAGGTCCTCATCGTCCTCTCCGAGGGCCGCCTGCTGAACCTGGGCAACGCGACGGGCCACCCGTCCTTCGTGATGTCCAACTCCTTCGCGGACCAGACCCTGGCCCAGATCGAGCTGTTCACCAAGCAGGAGGAGTACCCGACCGACGTCTACGTGCTCCCGAAGCACCTGGACGAGAAGGTCGCCCGCCTCCACCTGGACGCGCTGGGCGTCAAGCTCACGACCCTCCGCCCGGAGCAGGCCGCGTACATCGGCGTCGAGGTAGAGGGCCCGTACAAGCCCGACCACTACCGCTACTGACCCACCCCGACCGAGGCCCCGCCAAGGACCCCGGCCAACACCACCCGCAGGCCCCCACCCACCCGGGCGGGGGCCTGCACCCGTGGGGGCACGCCTCAGCCCCCGCCCCGCCGCCAGGCCACGACCCGAAGGACCGAGCCCCCATGCCCCGCGGCCACTATTCGCTTCACGATCCGCACGATCACACCCCCCTGGGTGAAGAACACTTCCACTGTGCTCCCGGCCCCTCCGGCTGGCGCTACGTCTCTCAGCGCAATGCCCCCTCAGGCGAGCCCACCGGCTCCGTGGACCTCGCGCTCGACGAACTCGGCCGCCCCATCCGGCTCGAACTCCACGCGCGGGACTGGCAGATCCGCGCCGCCGCGATCGACGGCGTCACATGGGTACGCACCGACCCCACCGGCACCCACGCCACCGAAGACAACGCCCCCGCCCACGCCTTCACCGGCACATCCCCCGCTTTCCTCGTCGCGACCACACGACTCCTGCGCCTCACCCCCGCTTCCCCCGCGACCCGCGTACGCCTCGTCGCCTTCACCGACCCGGTCCTCGCCCCCCGCACCCTCGACCAGTCCTGGGCCCTGCTGAAAAGCGAAGCACACGCCACTGACAACGGCCCGCTGATCGTGGACGAATACCAGGTCACAGCCCTGGACACCGGCGAGCAGCACACCATCCACATCGCCGGCGACGTCGTCCTCTCCGCCCCCGGCCTGGAACTCGAGAACCTCGAATCCCCACCCTCGACGTTCGCCTGACCCCGGCCCTCCCTACGCGGGCGGCACGAACCCGGTGCCGGACGGTGCGGCCCCCGCACCCTTCGCATCTTCCGGCCCGGCCGGATGGACCGGGTGGGCCAGGGGCGGGGACGCCGTATGGGAGACAGGCCCCGGCGGCACGGCACCTCCCGGATAACCCCCAGGCACAGCACCTCCCGGCACCGTGTAGTCGGGAGATGCGCCGAACGCCCGCCGAGCATCCCGCGCCTGCCGCTCCTGCACGACCGCGGCCAGGTACGCCGCCGGCGGAACACCCTGCGGAGCAGGAGCCCCCGTACGTTCCACGAGATCCCCCGCAAGCCGCTCCGCCATCGCCCAGCCCACCTGCGGGTCCAACTGCCCCATCCGCGTCAGGTACTGCCTGATGGCGAGCCACAGCCCCTCAGGCACCCCGGACAGATCGAGCCCGGAGAACCGCCCCGCCAGCCAAGGCGGCGGCGGAGGAATGAAGGCCGTCTGCCCGACAGGCACCCGCTCCCGTACGACCAGCGTCCCCGCGAACACATCCCCGAGGCGCCGCCCACGCGCCGAGACCAGCGAAGCGATGCAGGCGACGGCCCCGAAGGTCACCAGGATCTCGATGACCCCCACCGCACCCCGCACCAACGCGTGCCGGAAACGAATCGGCCCCCCGTCATCCCGCACCACCCGCAGCCCGCACGCCATCTTGCCCAGCGACCGCCCATGGCTGAGCGTCTCCACCGCGATCGGCCCACCGACCAGGATCAGCACAAAGCTGGCGACGGCGACCGCCGCGGCCGCCGCATCGTCCAACGAAGACGTGGAAGCCACGATCGCCACGGTCACCCCCAGGTAGACCGCCACCGCCACCACCAGGTCGATCAGTACGGCGAGCCCACGACTCGGCAGCTTCGCCGGGCGCAGCTCGAGCGCCACCGCCTCGCCCGTCACAAGCTCACTCACGCCAGCCGCCCTTCCCTGCCCTGCCCTCGGAACGGCCAGTCTGCCAAGCTGAGGCAGCATCGCGCCGCAGTACGAGGAGCAGCCACCTGATGGACCTCGACGTCTTCGTGTCCGCCCACCGGGCGGAGTGGGACCGACTCGACGCCCTGCTGCGCCGCCAGCGCCGCCTCAACGGAGCCGAGACCGACGAACTGGTCACCCTCTACCAACGCACCGCCACCCACCTCTCGCTCATCCAGTCGAGCGCCCCGGACCCGCAGCTCACCGGTCGCCTCACCCGCCTCGTGGCACGCGCGCGTAGTGCGGTGACAGGCACCCGCCGCGCTTCCTGGCGCGACGCCACGCACTTCCTGAGCCACGGTTTCCCGGCAGCGGTCTACCGCTCCCGCCACTGGTGGGTCCCCACCGCCCTGCTCTCCACGCTCCTCGCGGCCGTCATCGGCTGGTGGATCGCCACGCACCCCGAGGTCCAGTCCTCCATCGCGGCCCCCGGCGAACTACGCGAGCTCACCCGCCCCGGCGGTGAGTACGAGACCTACTACTCGAGCCACCCGGCGGCCTCGTTCGCCGCCCAGGTGTGGACGAACAACGCGCAAGCAGCAGCCATGTGCCTGGTCCTGGGCGCCTTCCTCTGCTTCCCCGTCATCTGGGTCCTCTTCCAGAACATGCTGAACCTGGGCGTCGGCATCGGCCTGATGTCCTCCGCCGACCGCCTCGACACCTTCCTCGGCCTGGTCCTCCCGCACGGCCTCCTGGAACTGACCGCGGTCTTCGTAGCCGCCGGCACAGGCCTGCGCCTCGGCTGGACCCTCATCGATCCGGGCCCGCGCCCACGCCGAACCGCCCTCGCGGAAGAGGGCCGAGCGGCCCTGGGCATGGCAGTGGGCCTGGCCCTGGTCCTGTTCATCTCCGGAGCCATCGAAGGCTTCGTCACCCCCTCCGGCCTGCCGACCTGGGCCCGCATCAGCATCGGAATCGCCGCTGAACTGGCCTTCCTCGCCTACGTATACGTCCTGGGCGGCAGGGCGGTACGGGCCGGCGCCACGGGCGACCTGGACCCCGCGGAGCGCAGTGCCTCAGTCCCTACTGCGGCGTGATGTGCATCCGCCCCCGCTGGCCTGCTAGTCTCCTCGACGCCCCAAGAAAACCGTTGACACGGAGGGACTGGGGAGGTAGATTCGAACAGTTGCCTAGAGCTGGACAAGTCCAGCAGCGGCAATTAATATCTGCCTGCTTCTTGATTCTCATAAGCCAAGAAGCCGCACCCGATAAATCGGAACTCCAAGCCGGTAAGACTGGCCGAAAACTTCTGATAAAGTCGGACTCGCCGGAAAGGGAAACGCGAAAGCCGAAAGGCCGGAGCGGGAACCGGAAAGGCACCGAGGAAATCGGACACGAAAGAGTCTGATAG